>NZ_JBNPUE010000008.1:0-270001 GCF_051168015.1 Bradyrhizobium sp. HKCCYLRH3061 | reverse complement strand
CAATTTTGAGGTGTCAACCATGTCTCCGAACACCTGTCAGCCATGTCCCCGGGCTGAACACTGCGCTCGCAATGACGGAGGCTGAGACTGGTTGCGTGCCACGCAGGCGACTGTCATCGCCTGCGATGGGGCGCGGAAGGTCGGATTACTTCGCGCTCAGCCGCACGCCGAGGCGGCCCGCCAGATCCTGCGTGAACTGCCAGGCGACGCGGCCGGAGCGCGAGCCGCGCGTCGTGGCCCATTCCAGCGCCTCGCGCTCCAACTGATCCGCGGCGACTGCGATGTCGAAATGGCCGCAATAGCCTTTGACCATCGCCAGATACTCATCCTGGCTGCAGCGGTGGAAGCCGAGCCACAGGCCGAAACGGTCGGACAGCGAGACCTTCTCCTCGACCGCTTCGCCCGGATTGATCGCGGTGGAGCGCTCGTTCTCGATCATATCGCGGGCCAACAGATGGCGTCGGTTCGAGGTGGCGTAGAGAATGACGTTCTCGGGCCGTCCCTCGATGCCGCCTTCGAGCACGGCCTTCAGCGATTTGTAGGACGCATCATTGCCGTCGAACGACAGGTCGTCGCAGAACACGATGAAGTGGAACGGCGCGGCACGCAGGATGTCCATCAGCGCCGGCAGGCTTTCGATATCCTCGCGATGGATCTCGATCAGCTTGAGCCGGTCGGCCGGCTTGCGCGTGACGTTGATGCTGGCATGGGCGGCCTTCACCAGCGATGATTTGCCCATGCCGCGCGCGCCCCACAACAAGGCGTTGTTGGCCGGCAGGCCGTTGGCAAAGCGCTCGGTGTTCTCGATCAGGATGTCGCGCATCCGGTCGATGCCCTTGAGCAGGTCGATCTCGACACGGCTGACGCGCGGCACCGTCGAGAGCCGGCCGTTCGGATGCCAGACGAAGGCGTCGGCCGCGTTGAGGTCAAGCGCGGGCGTGGCACCCGCATGGGTTGCCGCCAGATGCGTGGCAATGGCTTCCAGCGCACGGGCAATCCGGTCAGCCGTATCGTCGGAGGCGGGGCGGGCAGGACGTTTTGCCGCGATCTCTGGTGGCTTTTGCGCTGCAGGCCGGGTGCCTTTGGCGAGCGGTCCGAGGGCGTTTTTGGCGGGGCTACGGGACGGGGCTTTGGCTGGTTTTTTCGACATGCTGCAAGTTCCTGATGGGGCAGCCATATCGGGCCTCGCCGGCTGCCGCAAGCGGGGCGAAATGAAGGGGCGGGGCGCCTTGCTATTGGGACTGCTGCCGCTATATTCCGCGCGAAATTCGCAAGAGGCCGGCCCGCGCCGAGACATGCGTGGTTCGCCGGCTATTCCCGTCTCACCGGGCGCTGCCCACGAGGATCGACCACATGCTGATCACCCCTGCCTATGCCCAGGCCGCCGGCGCTGGCGACACCAACAGCATGCTGATGTCGCTGCTGCCGTTCGCGCTGATCTTCGTGATCATGTATTTCCTGATCCTTCGGCCGCAGCAGAAGAAGGTCAAAGAGCATGCCGACCTGGTCAAGAACGTCCGCCGCGGCGACACCATCGTGACCCAGGGCGGCCTGGTCGGCAAGGTGACCAAGGTCGTCGACGACGACCAGGTCGAGTTCGAGATCGCCGACGGCATCCGCGTGCGCCAGATGCGCCAGATGATCACGGGCGTCCGCACCAAGGGCGAGCCCGCGAAGGCAGACGCAAAGGACGACAAGAAGGACGAAAAGGCCGCGAGCTGATTGCGGCCCGGCCAGAATCAACTCCGGCCTTCGCTCTTTAGTGATGTTCTGATTTTTCGGGCCGGCTACGGCCCTTACGGACAACCTCCATGTTGTATTTCACGCGGTGGAAGGCGCTGGGCATCATTCTCACGGCGCTCGTCGTGTGCCTGTGCGCGGTGCCCAACTTCTTCTCCGAGGCGACGGTCAAGACCTGGCCGACCTGGGCGCAGCGCCGGCTGGTGCTCGGCCTCGACCTGCAGGGTGGCTCCTATCTGCTGCTCGAGGTCGACTCCAACTACATCAAGAAGGAGCGGCTCGATGCCGTGCGCGACGACGTTCGCCGCACGCTGCGCGATGCCAAGATCGGCTACACCGGATTGGTGAGCCGGGGTGATGGGGTCGAGGTCCGGATCACCAAGGAAAGCGACACGGGAACTGCGATCTCCAAGCTGCGTGATCTCTCGCAGCCGCTCGGTGGGCTGCTCGGTTCCAGCGGCCAGCGCAGCCTCGAGGTCAGCGATGCCGGCGGCGGACTGGTCCGGCTGACGATCCCGCCGGCGGCCATCACGGAACGCATCCGCCAGACCATCGAGCAGTCGATGCAGATCGTCGAGCGCCGCGTCAACGAGCTCGGCACCGTCGAGCCGGTGATCCAGCGCCAGGGCAACGACCGCATCCTGGTGCAGGTGCCGGGCTTGCAGGATCCGACGCAGCTCAAGAACCTGCTCGGGCGCACGGCCAAGATGGAATTCCGCATGGTCGACACCTCGGTGCCGGCGGATCAGGCGATGCAGGGGCGGGTGCCGCCGGATTCCGAGGTGCTGCAGAGCGCGTCGCCGCCCAACCAGCCCTATGTCGTCAAGAAGCAGGTGCTGGTCTCCGGCGGTGATCTGTCCGATGCGCAGACCGGCTTTGACCAGCGCACCAACGAGCCGATCGTCACCTTCCGCTTCAACTCGGCCGGCTCGCGCAAGTTTGCGCAGGCCACGACCGAGAATGTCGGGCAGCCGTTCGCCATCGTCCTCGACAACAAGGTGATTTCGGCGCCGGTCATCCGCGAGCCGATCACCGGCGGCTCGGGCCAGATCTCGGGCAATTTCACCGTGCAGTCGGCCAACGAGCTCGCGATCCTGCTGCGCGCCGGTGCGCTGCCGGCGCCGCTCACGGTCATCGAGGAGCGCACCGTCGGTCCGGGTCTCGGCGCCGATTCGATCGCCAAGGGTGAGCTCGCCTCCTATGTCGGCTCGATCCTCGTCATCGTGTTCATGCTGGTGACCTACCGGCTGTTCGGCGTGTTCGCCAACATCGCGGTGGTCGTGAACGTCGCCATGATCTTCGGTGTGCTGTCGCTGCTCAACGCCACGTTGACCTTGCCGGGCATCGCCGGCATCGTGCTGACGGTCGGCATCGCCGTGGACTCAAACGTGCTGATCTATGAGCGCATCCGCGAGGAGCTGCGTGGCGGCCGCAACGCGATCTCGGCGATCGACGCCGGCTTCAAGCGCGCGCTGGCGACCATTCTCGACTCCAACATCACCACCTTCATCGCCGCCGCCGTGCTGTTCTACATCGGCACCGGCCCGGTGCGCGGCTTCGCCGTGACGCTGGGCATCGGCATCCTCACCACGGTCTTCACCGCCTTCACGCTCACCCGCCTGATCGTGGCGGGGTGGGTGCGGTGGAAGCGGCCGCAAAGCGTGCCAATCTAGGAGCTACTGTGACACACTGGGTTCTCATCGGGCTTGGCATCCTGATCGTGGTGCTGACGGTGGTCAGCGCGCTCGGCCTGCTGCCGTCGCTGCGCATCGTGCCCGACGACACGCATTTCGATTTCACGCAGTTCCGCCGCATCAGCTTCCCGATCTCGGCGGCACTGTCGATCCTGGCGATCGTGCTGTTCTTCACCCACGGCCTGAACCTCGGCATCGACTTCCGCGGTGGCACCTTGCTCGAGGTGCGGGCCAAGTCGGGCACCGCCGACATCGCCGGGATGCGCGCGAAGCTGTCGACGCTCGGCCTCGGCGAAGTGCAGCTGCAGCAGTTCGGTGCTGATACTGATGCATCGGTTCTGATCCGTATCGCCGAGCAGCCTGGCGGTGATGCCGCGCAGCAGGAGGCCGCCAACAAGGTGAAGGCGGCGATCGGTGATTCCGTCGAATATCGCCGCGTCGAGGTCGTGGGTCCGCGCGTCTCTGGCGAGTTCCTCGCCGTCGGCTTGCTTGGCCTGATGCTCGCGATCGTCTCGATCCTGATCTATCTCTGGTTCAGGTTCGAGTGGCAGTTCGCGCTCGGCGCCATGATCGCCAACGTCCACGACATCGTGCTGACCATCGGCTTCATGTCGATCAGCCAGGTCGACTTCGACCTCACCAGCATCGCGGCGCTGCTGACCATTCTCGGCTACTCGCTGAACGACACCGTCGTCATCTACGACCGTATCCGCGAGATGCTGCGGCGCTACAAGAAGATGCCGATGCCGCAGCTGCTCAACGAATCGATCAACTCGACCTTGTCGCGCTCGATCATCACGCACGTCACGGTGACCCTGGCGCTGCTGGCGCTGCTCTTGTTCGGCGGCCCGGCGATCCACAGCTTCACCGCGGTGATGATGTTCGGAGTCGTGCTGGTCGGCACCTACACCTCGATCTTCATCGCGTCGCCGATCCTCATCTATCTTGGCGTGCATTCGGTCCGAGCCGAAGCGCAGGAGGAGAAGCCGGCGGCGAAGAAGAAGATGCCGTGATTCGAAGGAAGCTTGCCTTCGGATCAGATCCGGAGGCAGCAAGCTGGTCTCGGGCATGACCACTCCGAACGACACTCCGCACTTCCCGCGATCGGCGCCGATCGACGGCTATGGCAAAGGCGGCTTTGCCTTTGCCGGCATGTCGCACCGCGGCTCGCTGTTGTGCCTGCCCGACTCGATCTGGGCCTGGGATGTCACTCGGCCCGGCCAGATCGACCGATATTCGCTGCAGCGCGTTTTCGACGCGGCGAATAGAATCGACACGCTCATCATCGGCACCGGAAACGAAGTCTGGATCCCGCCCGCACCGCTGCGCGCGGCCCTGCGCGGCGTGAACGTCGTGCTCGATGCGATGCAGACCGGCCCCGCGATTCGCACCTACAACGTCATGATCGGCGAGCGGCGCCGGGTTGCGGCAGCGCTCATCGCCGTCCCATGAGCGAGACGAGCGCCAACAGCGACGCCGCGTTCTGTGCAGGCCTTGTCCGCGAGCACGATTTCGACCGCTACGCCTCGACGCTGTTCATGCCACCCGAGCCCCGGCGTGCGCTGTTGTCGCTGTACGCATTCAACGTCGAAGTCAGCCGCATTCGAGATCTGGTGTCGCAGCCGCTGCCGGGCGAAGTCCGGCTGCAGTGGTGGCACGACACGCTGACGGGTCACGAACATGGCGGCGCGGAGGGAAATCCCGTTGCGGCCGAATTGCTGCTCACCGTGCAGCGCTTCGCGCTTCCGGTCGAGCGGCTGACGCGCCTGGTCGATGAGCATCAGTTCGATCTCTATAACGATCCGATGCCGACGATGGCGGCGCTGGACGGCTATCTCGGCGACACGCGCGGCGCGCTGTTCGCGCTGGCCGCGCAGATCATTGCGCCGCCGTTTGCGGACGCCGATCATCTCGCGCACCATGCCGGCATCGCGCAAGGGTTGCTCCAGGTGATCGCGTCGCTGCCGCGCGATGCCGCCCACCGGCAGCTCTACGTTCCGCTCGATCTTCTCGCGCGGCATGGCGTCGGCCAGGAGGAGATGTTCTCCGGCAAGGCATCACCGGCGATCCAGGAGGTGATCATGGACCTGCGCGGGCAGGCCCGGCAGCATCTCGATCACACCCTCGAACTGGCGCGTCAGGCGCCGCCGGCCGTGCGGCCGGTTCTGCTGCCGCTCGCGCTGGTCCGGCGCGACCTCGCGCGGGCCGGGCCCCGCGACGATCCGTTTCAACCGCGCCCCCGCTCGCGCCTTGCGACGCTGTGGACGCTGTGGCGGGCCGCGGGGACGGCGAGTTTTCGCGCGCGCTGACGCCGTCGCGGGCTCAAGCCGAGGGCATCGTGTTCCAGAGTGGCGGGCTGTGCAGGAGTCTCGGCATGTCCGGCGGCTCGTGCCGGTGGATCGTGCAGCGGGTGTCCCAGACGACGAGATCACCGGGCCGGCAGGTGTGGGTCCAACTGAACTCGGGCCGTTCGGCAAGCTGCCAGAGATCGTCGAGCAGCGCGTCCGATTCGTCCTGCTCGAGGCCGACGACGTAGGAATGGCGGCGCTGCCCCAGTGCGAGCATCGAGCGGCCGGTATCGATATGATTGCCGACCAGCGGGTGCACCGGGCCTGCGATGACGGTGCGACGGCCGTCATCGGCGGTGTCGGTCGAGAGATGACGAACCTTCAGATGAGCGACGCGGCTGCGCAACGCCGGCGAGAGCGCGTCATAAGCGGCGTAGAGGCTGCAGAATGACAGTCTGTCGCCCAGCAAGCCGCCGGGAGAGGTGTAAAATAGATCCGCGTGACCGAAGCGGCGGCTGAAAGCCGCGATGTCACGTTCACCAAGACGCTGGCCGCGCACGAGCAGGACCTGGTGCTTGAGCAGCGCGCGCATGAACGAGGCGAACGCCCAATCGTCGAAGGATCCGAGATCGACATTGCAGACCTCGGCACCGAGCGTCTTTCCCGTCGGGATGACCTGGATGAGGCTGCTTTCGGCGCTTCGAGCAACGTTGCTTCTGAGACTCACTTGCGTCATCTCCCAAGTTTCACCAGCGCCTGCAAATCAACCATCGTAATTTGTCGCGGGTGTTTCGGCTCGGAGGCAATTCGCGGAAGGATCGCGGCACGATCTGCCGATTGTCGGCACACTCTGCCGCTCTGAGTCGGAAATTGGACGCTTCAAGGCGACGCACGAGGAAATATCCAGCAACCTGCAACTCATTCGCAGGCAATCTGGCGCTTGATCGTGCGGATGTCGCGCGCAAGCGAATCAGTGCGGGCGGTTCGTTCCCTTGATCTGGGTCCGATGCATGATTCGCCGCGCATGATCATCGAACGGATCGCGCCGATGCATGGTGCAGCGATTGTCCCAGATGACGAGATCGCCGACCTTCCAGACATGCTCCCAGGCGAATTCCGGACGGGCTACATACGCCCACAATTCGTCGAGCAGTGCCTCCGATTCCGCCAGTTCGAGCCCGACCAGATAGGCGTTGCGCCGGCGGCCGAGATAAAGCATCTGCCGACCGGAATCGGGATGCGTGCAGACCAGCGGATGGATCGCGCCCGGCGAGGTGCGCGGATCATCGGTCGGCGTCACGCCCTGACGTACGAAGCCGCCGCTGTTGTAGGTGCCGTCATGCTTGATCTTCAGATCCGCGACACGGCGCTTCAGTTCGAGCGGAAGCGCGTCGTACACGGCATACATGCTGCAGAACGAGGTGTTGCCGCCGGCGGGCGGAATTTCCAGCGCGTAGAGCGCGCTCGCGATCGGCGGCGTGTCGAGATACGACATGTCCGTATGCCACACCGCTTCTCCCGCGCCGAGACTGCCGATCGCCTCGCCATTCACCTTCACGTTCGAGACGATATAGATTTCGGGCAGACCGTCGACGAAGCGGCGCCCGTTCTCCTGCACCGGCGCCCAGTCGAGATCACCGAAGCGGCGGCTGAAGGCGATCAGGTCCTGGTCCGTCAGATCCTGGCCGCGCACCAGCAAAACGGAGTGCGTGTGAAAGGCGCGGAGCAGGGCGCCGAAGGCCGCATCGTCGAGATGCCTGAGATCGACATGTCGAATCTCCGCCCCGAGTTGCCGGCCAGTCGGGATGATCTCGATGCTCGACGACCGAGAGATTGTCGCCGCGCGGGTCTCGACGTTCATTGCCAAATCCTCCCAAACGACATTGCAACCACAGGATACAATGGCCGGGCCGCGAAGTCTCGTCCGCTCAGGCCGAAGGCAGCTTCAGGTCGGCCTCGAAATTGAACCGGTCGCGCAGGTTCTTGCGCGAGTCCAGGATGTCCTTGAGGAAGGCGCGATCACTGTCGCTCGTGAGCATCGGCTCGATCAGGTCGATCTGGTTCATCGCGACCAGCTGCAACAGCTCGGTGCGTGGCCTGCCGCTGGCGTCGCGCGGCAGGGCATGCACGACCTGGATGTGCTCCGGCGGCTTCGGGCCCTTGGCTGAAGCAAGCTCGTTCTGCAACTGGGTTTCAAGCGTAGGCTGCTCCCCCTCGACGAACGCATACAGCCCGACGCCGGTTCGGCGGTCGGCGAAGGCGACGATCGCGGCATCGCGCACGGCCGGGTTCTTCCGGATCATATCCATCAGCACCGGCGCATCGTTGACGAGGCGCCGTCCACCCCCCTCGCGGTCGGTGAAATTGAAGATGCCGCGCGTGATCGCGCGATACACCTTCTTGCCGGTCATCAGCCAGATGCGCGCGAACAGCGATTTGCGTGCCAGGATCTTGCGCTCCTTCGGCGTCAGCGCCTCGGGCGCGTAACTCCGCTTGTGCTTGAGCAGGTGACGCAAATCCTCATAGGCCGCGATCCGGAACAGGCGGCTGCGGCTGTCGAAGCAGGCGGCCAGCTGAAAGTCCGTCACGTAGCAATGGCCGTCGTGACCGACCAGCCAGTTCTGCTCCTTGGCGAGATCGTTGTGCGTGATTCCGGCGCGATGCAGCCGGCGCATCATCCGCTTGGCCGAGCGGAAATAGGCGACGTTGCCGTGCGGCTTGGCCAGATGCAGCGCCACGCCATTGATGAAGCCGCGGACCAGCGCGCGATCGCCCGCCCACAGCAGATCGGGGCCGACGTTGAGCCCCCTGGCGCGCGTCAGCGCCTTGCGCTCGCGCGCGAACAAATGCCGCGCCAGCACGAACGACCACCACGGCACCTCGTCGAGCCGGCGCAGCACCGCATCGACTTCGCCGGCCTCGCTCTTGAAGCGGCCGCGCTCGACGGTCGAGAACACGTCGCGCTTGAGCAGCACGCCTTCGCTCCAACGTGCCGCCAGCACGGCGGAATCAGTGTTCGGCAAACTCATGGGGCTCTCACGCAGCGGCCGCGACGCGCAGGTGCTCGGCGATCCAGCGGTCGAGATCAGCCAGCGCGCGGGCGCTCATCGCCTGCTTCTTCGCCACCGTCTTCTCGTTGCCCTTCAGCCGCGTGCCGTCCGGCTTGCGGGTGGGGGCCGCCGCCAGCGGCGGGAACAGGCCGAAATTGATGTTCATGGGCTGGAACGAGCGCGTCGCGCTGTCGATCGTCTCGATGTGGCCGCCGGTGATATGGCCGAGCAGGGCGCCGAGCGCGGTGGTTGGCGGTGGCGGCAGCAGATCGGCGCCGCGCACCTCGGCGGCGGCGTAGAGGCCTGCGATCAGGCCGATGCTCGCCGACTCCACATAGCCCTCGCATCCCGTCATCTGGCCGGCAAAGCGAAGCCGAGGTTGCGCGCGCAGACGGAGCTGCGCATCGAGCAGCTTCGGCGAGTTGAGGAAGGTGTTGCGATGCAGCCCGCCGAGCCGCGCGAATTCGGCGTTCTCGAGACCGGGGATCGTGCGGAAGATCTGCTGCTGCGGGCCGTATTTCAGTTTCGTCTGGAACCCGACCATGTTGTAGAGCGTGCCGAGCTTGTTGTCCTGGCGCAGTTGCACGATCGCGTAGGGTTTGACGGTCGGATTGTGCGGATTGGTCAGGCCGACCGGCTTCATCGGACCATGGCGCAACGTCTCGTGACCGCGCTCGGCCATCACTTCGACCGGCAGGCAGCCGTCGAAATAGGGCGTGTTGGTCTCCCACTCCTTGAAGTCGGTCTTCTCGCCGGCGAGCAGCGCCGCGACGAAGGCGTCGTACTGCTCCTTCGTCATCGGACAGTTGATGTAGTCGGCGCCAGTGCCGCCCGGACCGACCTTGTCGTAGCGCGACTGGAACCAGGCCTTGGACATGTCGATCGTGTCCTTGTGCACGATCGGCGCGATGGCGTCGAAGAAGGCGAGCGCCGTCTCGTCGGTCAGGTCACGGACGGCCTCGGCCAGCGGCTGCGAGGTGAGCGGACCGGTGGCGATGATCACGTTCTCCCAGTCCGCCGGCGGCAGGCCGGTGATCTCGCCGCGGCGCAGCTCGATGCGCGGATGGCCTTCCAGCGCGCTTGCGACGGCGGCCGAGAAGCCGTCACGGTCGACGGCCAAGGCACCGCCGGCCGGGACCTGGTTGGCGTCGGCGGCCCGCATGATCAGCGAGCCGAGCCGACGCATCTCGGCATGCAGGAGGCCGACCGCGTTATTGGCCGCGTCGTCGGAGCGGAACGAGTTGGAGCACACGAGCTCGGCCGGCGTCGCGGTCCGGTGCGCCTCGGTCATGCGGTCCGGCCGCATCTCGTGCAGCACGACGTCGACTCCAGCCTCGGCGAGCTGCCAGGCGGCTTCCGAGCCGGCGAGGCCGGCACCGACAATGTGGACGGTCTTCGAAGGTGATTTGGAGCCTGTCATGCGCGGGACAGGTAGCGCTTTTCCCGAGCGCTGCAAATGCGCCAGTGAGGCTCGGCGCGAGAAAGCGGGCGCGTGTGTCGCCGTGTGCGAACCACCCGAAAACGGCAACGCCCGCAGCGAGGCGGGCGATGTCCGGTAGAGATCGGAAGAGGGCTGATCAGCCGTTGTAGTGACCGGCGGCAACGCGCGGGATGTCCGAGCGATCGAGACCGATGTCGGCAAGTTCGCGATCGCTGAGCTGCGACAGCTCGGCAACGTTGCGCTGATACTCACGGAACGCCTGAACCATGCGGATGAGCGAGAGCAACATGAGAAATCTCCTATAGTTCGCGATTCAGTTCTTCGTTGGAACTTCATCGTTGAAATGAACATAGAAGGGAATGTTGCGATGCGGAAGCGTGAATGTTGCGATGCAGCTAACCCCTCGGCGCATAGCTTGAGTAACGCTTGGGTAAGAATCGGGCAGGGCGCCCAGCCGCTAAGCGAATTGCAAAAAACCACGTATTCATGCGGTTTTTCAATCGCTCGTTCGGATTGCCAGATCGCGTAATGCCAACTCCGATGCTGGACAAGTTTTGGAGGTGCCCGCCCGGCCCGTACCTCGCGAAATGCATGGGTTGATAGAATGAATATAAATTCATTATTTCGGCTTTACCTCTCGAATTGAAGGCTCGCCATCACGGATCGCTCGCGGCGATTTCATTTCGTGCCATCTTGCGGAAGGTGCGACAAAGTGTCGCGGTATCCGGCAATGATGCCGATGCCGCCGCACCAGCGAGGAAGAACAATGAACAAACTGTTTGGGGCCGCGCTCATCACTGCGGCAATCGTGGCGTTCGGTCCGGCTCAGGCCGCGCGGATGCATGGCGCCGGCTGCAGCGGGGCCAACCTGGAAAAGACCGAGACGGCGATCGAGGCCATGGCCGACGGCGACGCCCGATACACGGCGCAAAAAGAGATCGCGGCTGCGCAGGACGCGCTTTTGAGCGGCAAGATGGGTGCCTGCAGCATGCACCTGACCAGGGCGATGCAGGCCGGGATGAGCAAGTAGCGGGCGTATCACAGCATCATCGAACGAACGGCCGGTCGCGATGCCGCGATCGGCCTCACTCTCCCTCCTACGGCGCCCGCGCCAGCTGGGTCGCGAACGTCGCGATCGTCCGCGCATAGACCTCGCTCTTGTTCCACTGCTGGATGACCGCAAAATTCGGGCCGCCGGGCTCCCAGTCCTTGCCCTTCTGCCAGCCATAGCCCTTCAGATAGTTCGCGGTGGAGGCGAGAACGTCGGGCGCGCTGCGGATCAGGTCGCGCCGGCCATTGCCGTCGAAATCCACGGCATATTTGATCCAGGACGACGGCATGAATTGGGTCTGCCCGATCTCGCCGGCCCAGGCGCCGTGCATCTCGGCCGGTTGAAGGTCGCCGCGGTCGACGATGCGCAGCGCATCCAGCAACTCGCCGCGAAACTGCTCGGCGCGGCGGCAGTCATGGGCCAAGGTCGCGAGCGCACGGATGGTCGGGAACTTGCCGACGTTGACGCCGAAATCGGTCTCGAGACCCCAGATCGCGACCAGCACCTCGCCGGGCACGCCGTAGCTTTGCTCGATCCGCGACAGCACCGAGCCGTATTGCTTCAGCATGTTGGAGCCGCGGGTCAGGCGCGGCGGCACCATGCGCCCGGAGAACTCCTCGAAGGTCTGGCTGAACACCTTCTGACCGCGGTCGCGGTTCAGCACGCTCTGGTCGGGCGTCACGCCCGTCAGCGCCGCATTGATCGTGTTCTGCGAGATGCCTTTGGCCGCCGCTTCGGTCTTGAACTCGGCGAGCCAGCCGTCGAAATTGCCGTTGCCGCAGGGTACCGCGGCATGCGCTGGCGCTGACAGGGGGGTGAGGGCAGCGAGACAGGCAAGAGCGGAAACGGCGAGAACGCGAGCAATCATCGAAACACCTGGACGGCAATGGATTCAAAAGGCGTTGCTGGGCGTGCTCCATGTCGGGCGTAACCGCGGCAGCAGCAAGGCCTTTCGATCACATTGGCGTCGGATTTCGTGAGCGCCGCCACACTCTGCGGCCACTCGACGCGACCGCCGGCCTGGAGGCCGGCGGCAGTGAAGATTCATCGCGGCGTCCTCACATCTGGTCACGCGAGCGCCATGGGAACAGGTTCGCCGGGAAATCCGCCGCGGGCTTGGAGCTGCGGGGGGCCGGCGGCACGATCCGGGCGGCGTCGGGATGGATCGCGATGGCCTCACGGTAGAGATGCCAGGTGGCGTGGCCGAGCACCGGGATCACGACGGCGAGGCCGAGGAAGAACGGGATCGTGCCGGCCACCAGGAGCACTGCGACGATGAGGCCCCAGGCCGCAACCGGAACTGGATTCTTGGCCGCCACGCGCAGCGAGGTGACCACCGCTTCGAGCGCGCCGGCGTGACGGTCGAGCATCAATGGGAAGGACACGATGCTGAGGCACAGCGCCAGCAGCGCGAACAGGAAGCCTGCGCCACAGCCGACCGCGATCAGCCACCAGCCTTGCGGTGTGGTGAAGACCCGCTGCAGGAAATCGCTCACACCGGTCGCGCCGCCATAGCCGAACACTGCGACGTAGATCGCCTGCGCCGTCGCGACCCAGGTGACGAACAGCGCGAGCAGCAGCGTGCCCAGTCCGAGCATCGAGCCGAACGACGGCGACCGCAGCACCTCCAGGGCGTCCCAGGCACTGGTGTCCTCGCCGCGGTCACGGCGGCTGCTGAGCTCATAGAGACCGAGCGCGGCGAACGGGCCGAGCAGGGCGAAGCCCGCCGCCAGCGGAAACAACAGCGGCACCACCGCATAGCCGAACACTGCGCGCGCCAGCACGAGGCCGAGAACGGGATAGATCGCACATAGCATCACGGCGTGACTCGGCACCGCCTTGAAGTCATCCCAGCCGAGCCGGAGCGCGCGCATCAGGCTCGACATGTCGATCGTGCGAATCGTCAGCTCAGCCGCGACCTCGTCTGCCGCCCGAACGTGGGAGGCAGCATTGCTGTGGTAGGTGGCCATCGTCGTGTGCTCCCTCAACTTGCGTAGGGCGCTTCCCAACCACGCAGGCGGGCTGCGCTTCTCGTTGGAACAAGTTCGCGGATGGCCAGACGCGACGAACCTCGGGACGGCCATTCGCGAACGGAAGTCATCAGGATAGTGCCAAAACAGGCTGCGCCTACTCACGCCTCGGTGAGGGCTGTGAATGTCGCAGTGCATTAGACTGGAACGCTCACGCAGAAGCTGGAGCATGGTCCAATAAAGTCGTTCCGCCGTCATTCCGCCTTGGGTAAGCTTCACATTGGTCGCCGTGTTCGCGTTTGGCAGGCCACGGCGGTGGCGAGGCGGCTCCGACGGGCGTCTCCGCAACGGAAGGCCGCCGGCCGAGTTCTTCTTACGATCACCATCCATTGGGAGCCATTGATGAGCGTTTTCGGAAAGATCATGGGCGCGATTTTCGGCCATCATGCCGAGGCGGCACCGGCCGGCGGCAGCACGCCCGCCGCTGGTGGTACCGCGCCGGCAGGCGGCGCGGCCGCGTCCCCGACGGCAGCCCCGGCTGCTGCGCCGCAAAATGTCGATGTGGCTGCGATCGTCGACAAGGCGGCGGCTGCCAAGCACGAGAAGCTGGAGTGGCGGACCTCGATCGTCGACCTGATGAAGGCGCTCGACATCGATTCCAGTCTCGCTGCGCGCAAGGAGCTCGCCAAGGAGCTCGGCTACAGCGGCGACACTAACGATTCCGCCAGCATGAACGTGTGGCTGCACAAGCAGGTGATGAGCAAGCTCGCCGCCAATGGCGGCAAGCTGCCGCCGGAGATCAAGCACTGAGCGTGCGCCGCTCACGGCAAGAACAAGAAAGCGAAAGGCCCGCCATCGTGCGGGCCTTTGTCGTCTCGGATCGCGTCGAGCGTGAGGCTGCGCCAGCGCCTCAGACGTGTACGAAGCCGGCGCGTTCCCAGGCCTCCGCGTGGAGCTGGTCGCGCTCGAAGCCGATGTCGCGCAGCGTGCGCTCGTCGAGCTGGTCGAGATAGGCGAGCTGGGTGCGGTAGTGAACGTAGCGCTTGAGAACGTCGAAAATGGCTGTGATGAACATGTGCCTCTCCCCATGGGTCTGGTTGCTTGTTCGGCGGGGGATTGCTGATCCATCCAGGTAGCCATTGCGTTAAAGCGCACCGTCCAATCGTCTCGTCCGGTAATTCCACGGCCCATCAGGCCATGAGATCCCGATTCTCCGGATGGTCACGGAGGTAGTCGGCGACGAAGCTGCAGCCCGCGATGACCTTGCGGCCGTCGGCGCGGATCAGCGCGAGGGCGCCTTTCACGAGCTGCGAACCGATGCCGCGGCCGCGCAGCGGTAGCGGGGTCTCGGTGTGGGTGATGATCACCCCCTGCGGCGTGGCCCGGTAATCGGCAAACGCGACGTGGCCATCGATATCGAGCTCGAAGCGGCTCCCGGCCTTGTTGTCACGGACATCAGTCATGCGTCCCTACTTTCGCTTGGGCTTCTCGGTGATCTTGAGGAACTCCGCCAGCAGTGTACGGATCGACCATGGCTTGCCATCGACCGCACCCCGGATGTCGTCGATCTTCCATTGGCCGGCCTCGCGCACGAGGTCGTAACGGATGATGTCGTCGGCCTGTTCCTTGCGCTCGGTGCGGTGGCCGCGAATGCTGACAGCAACGGTTGCCTTGTCGCCGTCCTGCATTTCCGGCGTTACCTTGAACGAGGCGACATCGGGATCCTGCGAATTCGTGACGGGATCGAAATCGATCGCCCCGACCTCGCCCTTGGGCGTGCGGGCGTCCATTTTCGCCCATTGGGCGGCCAGCGACTTCGACAGATATTTCGCGCGCGCCGCCTTGTCCTCGATGACGAAGGTGCCGCCATCCTCGCCCTTGCCCTTGGCGACGCGGGTGTAGATCGCGGTCATGATGCCGACGGGCTCGTTGGAAGAAGACGCCTGCGCGTGCAGCGGAGAAGCGGCGAGCACGCCAGCGAGGCCGAGAAGCAGGAAGCGACGATCGATCATGGTTGTCCTCAAATCAGATTCGGCGCGCGGTGATATGAAGAAATGCGCGGCCGGCCACGGTTTGTCGCGCGGCATCTGCATCCGTTCGAAACACGCCACCGCATGGGTGCGATGGGGAGGCCGGCCTTGCGAGGGCGAGCAGGACCGGGATAAACAGGCCCAAAGGGTATCGGGCGGCTGAGATCGCCTGAAGGATCGATCGAGGGGACGCTTCCATGGGTCTGTTCGTCAGCTGCAGCGGCGCGAGAGGTTGTCGATGACACCGGCACCCCTGCGCATGTCCCGCCGGGTGATGAACCTCGCGCATATCGTTACGCAAAATGGCCGCCGGCTTGGCGATCGCGTCGGCTTCGTCTGGGGCGAGAGGTCGTGGACCTGGCGCGAAATCGACGCGATGGTCTCGGCGCTCGCGGCGGCGCTGGCCGAGCGGGGGATCGCCAAGGGCGATCGCATTCTGGTGCACTCCAAGAACTGCGAGGAGATGTTCGTCTCGATGTTCGCCGCGTTCCGGCTCGGCGCGGTCTGGGTGCCCACCAATTTCCGACTGATGCCGGACGAGGTCGCCTATCTCGCGACCGCCTCGGGCGCCAAGGCATTTCTCTGCCATGGCGATTTTCCGGAGCATGCTGCGGCGGTGACGACCACGGAGTTCACGTGGCGCATCGGCGAGGGCGGCAGCTTCGGCGCGCGCTCCGTGGCCGACGCCATGCAGGCGCATGCGGGCGCAGAGGTCGCAAATGCGGCCGTCGAGCACGACGATCCCTGCTGGTTCTTCTTCACCTCGGGCACCACGGGCCGCTCCAAGGCGGCGGTGCTGACCCATGGCCAGATGGCGTTCGTCATCACCAATCATCTCGCGGATCTGACGCCGGGCACGACAGAACACGACGCGTCTCTCGTCGTGGCGCCGCTGTCGCACGGCGCCGGCGTGCACCAGCTGATGCAGAGCGCGCGCGGCGCCAGGACGGTGCTGCTGCCGAGCGAGAAGTTCGACATCACCGAAGCCTTCCGCCTGATCGAGAGGCATCGCGTCAGCAACCTGTTCACGGTCCCGACCATCCTCAAGATGATGGTCGAGCATCCCGCGGTCGACCGGTTCGATCATTCTTCGCTGCGGCATGTCATCTATGCCGGCGCGCCGATGTATCGCGAGGACCAGAAGCGCGCGCTCGCGCGGCTCGGCAAGGTGATCGTGCAGTATTTCGGCCTCGGCGAGGTCACCGGCAACATCACGGTGTTGCCGGCCGCGGCGCATGAGGAAGAGGATGGACCGGAGGCGCGGATCGGCACCTGCGGCTATGAGCGCACGGGCATGCAGGTCTCGATTCAGGACGATCAGGGGCGTGAGCTCAAGCCCGGCGAGACTGGCGAGATCTGCGTCATCGGACCGGCCGTGTTCGCGGGCTACTACGACAATCCGGAGGCCAACGCGAAGGCGTTTCGCGACGGCTGGTTCCGCACCGGCGATCTGGGCCACATGGACGAACACGGCTTCGTCTACATCACCGGCCGCGCGTCGGACATGTACATCTCCGGCGGCTCCAACATCTATCCGCGCGAGGTCGAGGAAAAGATCCTGACGCATCCGGATATCGGCGAGGTCGCCGTGCTTGGCGTGCCCGATCCGGTGTGGGGCGAGGTCGGCGTCGCCGTCTGCGTCGCGCGCGAGGGCGCGGCGGCGCCGAGCGAGAGCGCCATCGCCGGCTATCTCGCGACCAAGCTGCCGCGCTACAAGATGCCGAAGCGCTTCTTCTTCTGGGACGCGCTGCCCAAATCGGGCTATGGCAAGATTCCGAAGCGTCTGGTGCGTGACGAGCTCGAGGCGCGCGGCCTGCTCGATCTCAGCAAGCAGGGCTGACACGTGATGCGATCCATCATCCAGCCCGGCGCGCCCGTGGCCGACCGCATCCAGTGGGTCGCGGCGCGCGGCCGTGCTTTCACGTTCACGCTCGAAAAAGGCCTGCCGCTGCTGGAAGCCGCGCGCCGCGGCTTCGCGGCCAATGGCTTTGCCGGTGGCGTGCTCGACATCAAAGGCGGGGCGCTCGGACCGTTCGCCTATGTGATGCCGGCGCTGTCGAAGACGGCGGATCATGCCGCGTTCTACAGCGAGACCTATCGGCCCGCCGGTGTGACGCGCCTGTCGACCGCGACGATGACGCTGGGCGTGCGCGACGGCGCGCCATTCTTCCATTGCCACGCGCTGTGGACGGAACAGGGCGGCCGCGCCGGGGGAGGGCACATCCTGCCGGAGGAGACCATCGTCGCCGAGCCGTTCGAGGTCGAGGCTTTCGGGCTCGATGGCGCGATCTTCACGGCCGCGCCTGATCCCGAGACCGGCTTCAAGCTGTTCGGCCCGGTGGCGGCCGCACCAAGCGGCGCCACGACGGATCGCCGCGCCTTCGCGCTGCGGCTGCGGCCGAACCAGGATTTCGCCGGCTGCCTCGAGGCGTTCTGCCGGGCGCAGCGGATCAGCAAAGCGCGCATTCGCGGCGGCGTCGGCTCGACCATCGGGGCGCGCTTCGAGGACGGCGGCGTCGTCGAGCCGTTCGCGACGGAGCTGACGATCACCGCCGGCACGATCGCGCCCGGTGACGACAGCCTTGAAGCCACTGTTGACGTCGCGCTGGTCGACTACACCGGCGCACTCGCGCAAGGTCGCCTCGTCCGCGGCGACAATCCGGTGCTGATGACCATGGAGCTGGTGCTGGAGGTCGTGGCATAGCGTCGGTGCGGCGGTGGCCGATGCGGCCGCGATGTGCGAGATTGCCGGTGATGTCACCGAGGTTGTGAAGGCGTCATGGCGAGGAAGCAACGCGAGATCCGGCTGCCAGCCCCTTATCTGAAGCGGCTGTGGCTCGATCCGGCCAAGATCTCCGATCGCGCCGCCTATCCGTTCTGCCTGCCGTTCCTGCAGGATGAGTTCGAGCTCAGCTTCACGAGTGCGATTACGATCATCGTCGGCGAGAACGGCACCGGGAAGTCGACCCTGCTCGAAGGTATCGCAGCGCTCGCCGGCTATGACGAGGCCGGTGGCGGCAAGGGTTACATGCCGGTTGATCATGGCCGCGCGGTGGAGCGCATGGGCGGCGCACTCGCTGCCGCGCTGCGGGCGAGCTGGCTGCCGAAGATCACGCAGGGCTGGTTCTTCCGCGCCGAGAGCTTCTTTTCGGTGGCGCGCTATCTCGACCAGGCCGCACTGGACGATCCGCTCGGCGGGCCGCCGCCGGACTTCCTGTCCCACTCCCACGGCGAGGGCTTCCTGCGCTTCTTCGACGAGCGCTGCCAGCGCCAGGGCATCTACATCTTCGACGAGCCGGAATCGGCGCTGTCGCCGGCGCGGCAGATCGAGTTTTTGAAGCTGATGCGGCGGATGGATGACTCCAGTCATTGCCAGGTGCTGATGGCGACGCATTCGCCGGTGCTGATGGCCTATCCGGGCGCGACTCTGCTGCGGTTGACCAAATACGGGTTGGAGCCCGTCCGCGTGCAGGACACTGATCATTTCAAGGCCATGCGCGAGTTCTGCAATGATCCGGACGGGTTCGTACAGGGCGTGTTTGCGGAGTGAAGAGCTTCGCTCGCAATGACAACAACAGCTGTTATCGCCCGGTCGGGGCCGGGCGATGACAGCGGAGCAATACTGAGCGGCTGCGTTTCATAGGTACAGGCCATCGTCTTCGCGCACGTTGTCGTCGTCCCGCGGCGCATGTTGCGTCCGGGCTTTGCGTCATTCGTCGCCCTCCTCAGTGAGAGGGCGCAGGGAAGGCCGGGTGCAGGCCGCACCCATGGCCCGCCTGCGAAAAAAATGCAGGCGGCAGGAACCACAGGATTGGCCGAACAACCGGCCTTCCCTGCGCGACGGTTTACGACTTATACGCGCTCTCCTCGGTGCACCGGGCTTTCTGGCCACCGTCATCGGCGCGACGCCCTGAAGGCATCGACACCCATTTGACCTCAGCGTCGGGAGGTCAGGACCACACGATTTCGCCGTCCGTCCCGCGACCCGTCGTCTTGCGCATCAGCACCGGGCCCGTGACGTCCATCGCATCCCGCCCTCCACGCCCGTGACGACCGCGAAGCGCCCCTCTCGTGAGGACGGGACGCATGCAGGAAAACAGAAATTTCGTAAAAACGAAAGAAGAATGTTTTTCACGGCAGGACTGGACAAGGCTGATGCCGCTGATCCCCCGCGGAAATTTAGTTTTTGCGCGCATGGCTGTTTTGGTGTCAAAACGGCCACGTCGTGGCTCGGCCGTGTGCGCGGCGTGCCCGTCGGGCGACTCGGAACGTGACGGGAGCGAAGGAAGAGGGGGCTGCATTGCCGGAGCAGATCGGTCGCCACGACAAGCTCGAACGGGCGCTGCTGGCCCTGGATGATCGCGCCATGGTGCTGGAGGAGCTCGACGGCTTCATCGCCGGCCTGCTCGTGCTCCCTGAGCCGATTCCTCCCGGCGAATGGTTCGCGGCAGCCTTCGGGCTCGGCAAGGGGCATCGCTCCGTCTTCACCAGCATCGACCATGCCAATGAGGTGCTCGGGCTGGTCATGGACTATCACCGGGAGATGGCGCTGACGCTCGCGCGGCATCCGGAGCAGTACCAGCCGCGTTTTCCCATCGACGCCTTCAACGGCGACGTCGTCTGGGAGCTGTGGATCGACGGTTTTGCGGCGGCCGTGGACCTTCGCCATGAAAGGTTCAAGGCCTATCGGCAGGTCGACGGGGAGGTGGGCGAGGCGGCGCTGCGTCTGATGGCGGCGATCGAGCTGGCGCTCGACGACGATCGTGCCGAGAACGCCAAGTTCGACCGCGAGGCGCCGGCTGATATCCGCGAGGCGGTGCTGACCCTGCATCAATACCGGCAGAGCGGGGCTCCGCTGCCCAGGTCGACCAACTTCGCTGGGCAACCCAATCCCTTCGCGTCGTTCGGCAAGACCGGCCGCAACGACCCCTGTCCCTGCGGTTCCGGCAGGAAATTCAAGCGCTGCTGCGGCGCGAATTGAGGCGGCCACGACCAGGTCTTTTTTGTTGCAACAATCCGGTGCGGTGCAAAGATAGGCTTGTCCGCGCCGGATGCGCGGACCAATGAAAGTGACCGAGGAAACGAGATGAGGATGGTGTTCGGCAAGGCGCTGACGGCAAGGACGGCGCTCGCGATCGCAACGACGGCCCTGACAATCACGACCCTGACGATGGCGGAAGCGCATGGGCCCACCCGGCGCAAGGTGCAGGAGCACGTCGAGATCAACGCCGCGCCCGCCAAGGTGTGGGCCGTGATCGGCAACTTCCAGGACATGAGCTGGCTCGGCGTCGTCGACAAGACCGCGGGCGACAAGGGCAACGAGATCGGCGCCACGCGCAAGCTGACCCTGAAGGGCGGCGCCACCGTCGACGAGGAGCTCTACAAATACGACGCCGAGAAGATGAGCTATTCGTACCGCATCACCGCCGTCGACGTGAAGGTGCTGCCGGTGACGAACTACTCGTCGACCATCGCGGTGACGCCGAGTGCCGACGGCAAGGGCAGCGTCGTCGAATGGACCGGCGCGTTCTACCGTGGCTTCCCCAACAACGACCCGCCGCCAGAGCTGAACGACGAGGCCGCGGTCAACGCGGTGAGCGGGCTCTACAAGGGCGGGCTCGAGGGCCTGAAGAAGAAGGTGGAGAGCGGCAGCTGAGCGCAAGGCGGAAGATGTCGCCCGGTCAGCGGTGCGCTCCCTCTCCCCGTCCTTCACGGGGAGAGGGCTGGGGTGAGGGGCAGCCGCACGGGTGGTGTGAACAGAGGGACCTGTACCCCCTCACCCGGATTGCATCTCCGATGCAATTCGACCTCTCAGTGCGAGCGAAGCTCGTCGCGTCCCCGCAAGCGGGGCGAGGTAAAGACGGAGACCGCGGCCGCAGCGTTTGTCGTCTCTCTAATCATATTCGAGCCCTTCTGCTTGGTGCTTTGCTCGCCCTTGGCACCGCAGCTCACGCCGAGGAAGCCTTCGTCACCAATCAGCTCAGCGACGATCTGACGATCGTCGACCTCGCGACCTCGAAGCCGGTGGCGACGATTCCGATCGGCGGCAAGCCGGCCGGCGTTGCCGTCGCCGCAGACGGCCGCTTCGCCTATATCGCGAGTCCGGACGACAAGACCGTCAGCGTCGTCGATGCTGCCGAGCGAAAAGTCGTCGGCCGCATCGAGGTCGGTGGCGGGCCGCTCGGCATAGCGGTGACGCCGGACGGTTCGACGGTGTACGTCGCAGACTGGTACAACGCCGCGATCCGCGTGATCGATGCGAAGACCCGGACGGTGATCGGCAGCATCACGGTCGGCGCCTCGCCGTCGGGGCTTGCAGTGACCCCCGACGGCAAGCTGCTGCTGTCCGCCGACCGCGACGACGACATGGTCTCGGTGATCGACACGGCGACGCGCCAGCGCCTTGCGACCATCAAGGTCGGGACGCGGCCGTTCGGTGTCACCATCGACGTCGAGGGCAAGCGCGCCTACACGGCAAATGTCGCCTCCAACGACGTCTCGGTGATCGACCTCGCCGGGCGCCGCGAGATCGGCCGGGTCAAGACCGGCTTGCGGCCCTATGCGGTGGCGCTGGCGCAGGGCAGGGGCTTCGCCACCGACCAGTATGACGGCACGGTCAGCGTGTTCGACCTGGCGAGCCTGCAGCCGCTCAAGCGCATCAGTGTCGGCGACTATCCGGAGGGCATCGAGGCGACCGCCGACGGCCAGCGCGTCATCGTCGCCAATTGGGAGAGCAACATCCTGAGCGTCATCGACGTGGCCGCGCTGAAGGTCACGGGAGAGATCAAGGTCGGCGACGGTCCGCGCGCCTTTGGCGCGTTCCTGCGGCGGTGAGGCGTTGGGCTACGACCAGGCGCTCGCAAAGACGCGGGCAGGTATTGAGATTTGTCGCTGTCCCGGCGCCGATGCAGGTTACGGATCTCGTTCGGCAGGAACGACCAGCCGCCCCACGATCTCCTCCACCCGCGTGAACAGCATCTCCGGCTGGTGGTCGCGCAGCGCCTGCTCCGCGGCATAGCCCCATGTCACCGCGCCGAAGGCGATGCCGGCGGCGCGCGCCGCCTCGATGTCGCGGGTCTCGTCGCCGATCGCGATGGCCCGGGCCGGGTCGACGCGCAGCCGCTTCAGCACCCGGCGGAACTTCCGTGCCTTGCCGAACACCGAGGCCGAGCAGTCGAAATCGGCGAACAGCCCGGCGCGCGAACCGAGCTTCTGCCGCGCGTTGGCCTCGCTGTCCGACGAGACCAATGCGAGCATGGTGCCGTGCGCGGCAAGCGTGTCGAGCATGATGTCGACGCCTGCAAACAGCGGAATGCTTGCGGCATGCGCCGTCTTCAGGCGGCGCACGTGGCGCGCGATGAAGGGCAGCTTCCAGCGCGGCACCTGGAGGAAATCGAGGATCTCGCGGGTCGAGGCATGGCGCAGCCCGTCGATGTCCTCGTCCTTCACCTGGCGAAAGCCGAAGCGCGCGGCGACCGCATTCACGTGGACCCGAAACCACGGGAAGCTGTCGGCGAGGGTGCCGTCGAGATCGAAGATGACGAGAGAATATGGCATCGCGCGGGGTGAGCGTGGCGAGGGGCTGATGATCGTCGAGGCGTGTCGTGCTGCGACAGCCCTGCGCCATAGCAATGGGAGGGGCGGGGCGCAATGAGACGCGACCGTTGCGTCTCGCAGCGCCATGGCGACGTTAGATGATCAGGGGTTGAACATGTTGTGATGTGCACCTGGAGATGACGCGGTCTATGATCCCGGTGCGCCGGCGGATCAGGGTCTGCCTGCCCGATTTGATCGAAATTGTTTTCATCATTCAAGCCAGAGAGATTTCACATGGCCCTCAACAAGGTTGCTGCAGCCTATCTGTCCTACTTCGCCTATATCGACGACGCGCTCGATGCGGTTCAGCCGAGCGATTTCGTGACGATGCTGAAGTCCGTCCCGTCGGGCGCGGCGAACGGCCCGTGGTCGCTCGTCTGGGGCCCGGCGGTCAACAACGGCGTGCTCGCCTATGTCGCGCAAGGCAGCGACGGCAGCTATGCGCTGGCGTTCCGCGGCACCGATGTCGACGGCTCGGTCGCCGGCGCCTTCGAGAACGTGCTCGCCGATGCCGACGCGGTTTTCCAGGTGCCGTGGCTGTATCCGCAGCAGGCCGGCGCGCCGCTGCAGATCAGCGCCGGAATCAACGACGCGCTGGCGCTGGTCATCGCGCTCACCGATCCCACGACGGACCTGTCGCTGCTAGACTATCTGCGCGGCCTCGCGGCCAAGCAGAACCTGCAACTGATGGTGACCGGGCACAGCCTCGGCGGCGCGCTCGCCGTGGCGGCGACGGCATGGCTGCAGGATCAGCTGCCGAAGCTGAACTCGTCGCTGAAGTTCACGCTGTGGCCGCACACCTTCGCTGCTCCGACGATGTGGAACGCGGGATTCGCGGCGACCTTCGCAAAGAGCTACACCTATTACGCGGCGGTCAACAGCAACGACATCGTGCCGATGGGGTGGGCCAACCTGAACGGGATTCTCGGCACCTATCCGCCGCCGGCGCCTGTCCTGAAGGACACCAACTACTACTCGATCTACAAACCGCTCGAGTGGCTCAGCGCATCGATCCCGACCTATACGGCGATTGCGCCGAGCAATCCGGACCTGTTCACGATCACGCCGATCGTCGAGGCGAACGACTCCTGGACCGCGGAAGCCGGCTACATGCATTCCATGCAGCTGCAGTATTTCCCGCATGCGACCGGCACGAAGGCGCCGCCGCTGCCGGGAGTCACCAAGACCGGCGTGGCGCGGCCGCGGGCGGTCGCGGTCGCGGCCTGAGCGTCGCAGGGGAGCTTTTGCGGGGCTGGGTTCGCTCAGTCCTGCAAGGGGCTCGGTGCGGCGGCCAATCAACCTTTGATCACGATTTTTGTGAGTGTGCGCTGCAGGAACGCCTTGCGCGGTGCGGTGGTTGACCCCGCACAGAAGCAAGGAGAGAGACATGCAACGCACGATCAAGATGGCCGCGCTGGCCGGAGCCACGCTGGTGATCGGCACCGCCGCTGCGTCCGCGCAGGGCTATGCCCGTTTCGGTGACTCCATGGCCTGGGTGCCGCCGGCGCAGACCACGGATTCCGAGCCGGTGTATGGCGCAGCGCCGGGGGCGGCCTACGCGCCGGGTCCGGTGGCTGGCCCAGTGGCCTGGGGCGGCGGCTACAACGGCACCAACCATCCGACACCGGGCTCGACCCAGGGCGATGTCGGTCCGTCCGGCAACAACAACGGCACGCTGACCGGCGTCTATCGTCAGTGGTAGTCGCTTTCAGAGCTTTCAGATAAGTCAGCGTCAAGTTGACGAGCCCGCCGCCCGGACACGAGTGGCGGGCTCGTTTTTCGCAGGGAGCCGCCAAGATGCAGCCGCGTTGGAATCATTCAATCGCGGCAATGTGAGCGAAGCGTTGTGTCGCAGCATTGTCGTGACCTGCCGCGGAACCGGCAGGGTCCTTACGTTGTTTGCTCCGCGATAATTAGGAACGAAGGAGCAAGTTCATGACGCGCATGTTTGGTTTGGCGGCCTTGACCGCGGTCACGCTGGTCGCCGGCACCGCCGCCGCATCAGCCGGCGAGTACGGCCCCGGCGGCTACGGCTATGGCGGCCAGGTCACCAGCACCTATGCCTACCGCGATTCCTACGCCTGGGCGCCCGGACCGGTCTATGAGGAAGGCTACGTCGCGGTTGCACCGGGCGAGTATGACGGCCCGGGCTGGGGTGCCGGCTACAACGGCACCAACCACCCGACCCCGAGCTCGACCCAGGGCGACGTCGGCCCAAGCGGCAACAACAACGGCACGCGCAGCGGGTATTATCGCTGGTGAGTTGAGTTGGTAGAGCAACGATGAAGCCCGTCGCGCTTGGCTGAGCGGCGGGCTTTGTCGTTGCGTTACAGGGGGGAGACGATAGGCTGGGAAAGCCTTGTAACCTCGAAGTCCAGCGGACCCGCGCATGAAAGTCATTCCGCCGTTTCAGCTCGTCCCTGAACCGTTGGATGACGTCGCGCGCGAAATGCCACCTTTCAAATGGGCGCCAAAGCCGATCGGACGCAGGCACCGGCTCGGTGGAAGCCCCGATTTCATCCAGGGTGATGAATGGCCGACCTGCAAGACCTGCCGGGTCAAGATGACGTTCTACGGTCAACTCGATTCGATCAATGACGAGATATGTATCGCGGATTGCGGGATGATCTACGTCTTCCTGTGCTTCGATTGCTACGCGTCGGAGTCGTTCGTTCAATCGAACTGATGTACGATCTAGGGTCCGTGCAAGCAGCGACCTCTCGCATGGCGCAGGAGCCCGTCGTCCCGACCGTCATCGCGAGGAGCGGAGCGACGAAGCGATCCAGAGTCTCGCGCCCGGCTCTGGATTGCTTCGCTTCGCTCGCAATGACGGCGCGACGGAACTACTCCGCCGCCTCGCTCGCGGCGCCGCGGCTGCGCTTCTTCGGCTTGGCCGACTTCTCCAGCACCGGCTTCAGGAACTGCCCGGTGTAGCTGCGCGGGGCCTTGACGATGTCCTCGGGCGGGCCCCAGGCGACGATCTCGCCGCCGCCGTCGCCGCCTTCGGGGCCGAGGTCGATGACCCAGTCGGCGGTCTTGATGACCTCGAGATTGTGCTCGATGACGACGACCGTGTTGCCCTGCGCGACCAGCTCGTGCAGCACCTCCAAAAGCTTCTTGACGTCGTGGAAGTGCAGGCCGGTGGTCGGCTCGTCCAGGATGTAGAGCGTGCGGCCGGTGGCGCGCTTTGACAATTCCTTGGCGAGCTTCACGCGCTGCGCCTCGCCGCCGGACAGCGTGGTGGCCTGCTGGCCGACATGGATGTAGTCGAGGCCGACGCGGCGCAGGGTCTCGAAGGTGTCGCGCACGCGCGGCACCGCCTTGAAGAATTCGGCGGCCTCCTCGACGGTCATGTCGAGCACGTCGGCGATCGACTTGCCCTTGAACAGCACGTCGAGCGTCTCGCGGTTGTAGCGCTTGCCCTTGCAGACGTCGCAGGTGACGTAGACGTCGGGCAGGAAGTGCATCTCGATCTTGATGACGCCGTCGCCCTGGCAGGCTTCGC
Organism: Bradyrhizobium sp. HKCCYLRH3061; assembly: GCF_051168015.1. Taxonomy (NCBI): domain Bacteria; kingdom Pseudomonadati; phylum Pseudomonadota; class Alphaproteobacteria; order Hyphomicrobiales; family Nitrobacteraceae; genus Bradyrhizobium; species Bradyrhizobium sp. HKCCYLRH3061. The sequence continues at coordinate 243,636 of NZ_JBNPUE010000008.1, read as the reverse complement.
AGCGGCCGCCCTTGACGTTGAACGAGAACCGGCCGGGCTCGTAGCCGCGCGCCTTGGATTCGGGCAGGCCGGCGAACCATTCGCGGATCGGCGTGAACGCGCCGGTATAGGTCGCGGGATTCGAGCGCGGCGTGCGGCCGATCGGCGACTGGTCGATGTCGATGATCTTGTCGATGTGCTCCAGGCCCTCGATGCGGTCGTGCGGCGCCGCCGCCTCGTTGGCGCCGTTGAGCTTGCGCGCGATCGCCTTGTACAGCGTGTCGATCAGCAGCGTCGACTTGCCGCCGCCGGACACGCCGGTGATCGCCGTGAACAGGCCGAGCGGAATCTCGGCGGAGACGTTCTTCAGATTGTTGCCGCGGGCGTTGACGACCTTGATGGTGCGGCGATGGTTCGGTGGCCGCCGCTCGGGTACCTCGACCTCGAGCTCGCCGGTGAGATATTTGCCGGTCAGCGACGCCGGATTGCGCATGATCTCGGCCGGCGTGCCCTCGGCGACGATGTTGCCGCCATGGGTGCCGGCGCCGGGGCCGATGTCGAGCACGTAGTCGGCGAGGCGAATGGCATCCTCGTCATGCTCGACCACGATCACGGTGTTGCCGAGGTCGCGCAGCCGCTTCAGCGTGTCGAGCAGGCGGGCATTGTCGCGCTGGTGCAGGCCGATCGACGGCTCGTCCAGCACGTAGAGCACACCCGTCAGCCCCGAGCCGATCTGCGAGGCCAGGCGGATGCGCTGGCTCTCGCCGCCGGACAAGGTGCCGGAGGAGCGCGCCAGGGTCAGGTAGTTCAAGCCGACATCGAGCAGGAAGGTCAGGCGGTCGCGGATCTCCTTGAGAATGCGGGTGGCGATCTCGGTCTGCTGCGCGTTCAGGGCCTTCGGCACCTCGGCAAACCATTCGCCGGCACCCTTGACGGAGAGATCGCTGATTTCGCCGATGTGCTTGCCGCCGACCTTGACGCACAGCGCCTCGGGCTTGAGCCGGAAGCCTTTGCAGCCGGCGCAGGGCACGTCGTTGAAGTACTTGCCGAGCTCCTCGCGCGCCCATTCGCTCTCGGTCTCGCGGAAGCGGCGCTCGATGTTGGTGATCACGCCCTCGAACGGCTTCTTGGTGTCGTAGGCGCGAACGCCGTCCTCATAGGTGAACTTGATCTCGTCGTCGCCGGAGCCGTGCAGCAGCGCGTTCTGCGTCTTCTTCGGCAGATCCTTCCACTTGGTGTCGAGCGTGAACTTGTAGAACTTCCCCAGCGCGGTCAGCGTCTGCAGGTAGTAGGGCGATGACGACTTGGCCCACGGCGCGATCGCGCCCTTGCGCAGCGTGACGTCCTTGTCGGGGATCACGAGGTCGGCATCGACGTGCTGCTCGACGCCGAGGCCGCCGCATTCGGGGCACGCGCCATAGGGGTTGTTGAACGAGAACAGCCGCGGCTCGATCTCGGGGATGGTGAAGCCGGACACCGGGCAGGCGAACTTCTCGGAGAACAGGATGCGCTCGGGCCCGCTCTTGTCGTGGATCTTGGCCACCTTCTTCTTCTCGTCATGGCCGGGCTTGACCCGGCCATCCATCTCCTTCGAAGAGGATGGATCACCGGGTCTCGCGCCTTCGGCGCGGCCCGGTGATGACGAGGAAGGGGCTGCATCCGCGAACTCGATCACGGCCAAGCCCTCGGCGAGCTTCAGCGCGGTCTCGAAGCTCTCCGCCAGGCGCTGGCCGATATCGGGGCGCACGACGATACGGTCGACGACGACATCGATGTCGTGCGGGAACTTCTTGTCGAGCGTGGGCGCCTCGGCCAGCTCATGGAAGGTGCCGTCGATCTTGACGCGCTGAAAGCCCTTCTTGAGATATTCCGCGAGCTCCTTCTTGTACTCGCCCTTGCGGCCGCGCACGACCGGCGCCAGCAGATAGAGGCGGGTGCCTTCGGGCAGCGCCAGCACGCGGTCGACCATCTGCGACACGGTCTGGCTTTCGATCGGCAGGCCGGTCGCCGGCGAGTAGGGCACGCCGACGCGCGCCCACAGCAGGCGCATGTAGTCGTAGATCTCGGTGACGGTGCCCACCGTCGAGCGCGGATTCTTCGAGGTCGTCTTCTGCTCGATCGAGATCGCCGGCGACAGGCCGTCGATCTGGTCGACATCCGGCTTCTGCATCATCTCCAGGAACTGGCGTGCATAGGCCGACAGCGATTCGACGTAGCGGCGCTGGCCCTCGGCATAGATGGTGTCGAAGGCGAGCGAGGATTTGCCGGAGCCGGACAGCCCGGTGAACACCACCAGCCTGTCGCGCGGGATCTCGACGTCGATGTTTTTCAGATTGTGCTCGCGGGCGCCGCGGATGGTGATGGCCCGCAGGCTCGACTGGTTGGCTTGCGCGCGCTGCTTGGCCTTGAGCACTTCATCCATGACGATCGTCCCACGGCGCGAGACCGCGCCATTGTTGCAGGCGCGTTCTGCCGGGAGCCGGCCATCGGACGCCAGAGGGAAAAGGTATCGTCGGAACGTAGGAAGAACGTGGCCGGATTTCCAGTACCGTCAGCGAATCATCAACAATGCGCTCAGGGAATGGCAGCGAATGGCAGGAGGCTGCCGGTTCCGTCCGGCCCTGTGCGCGATCCCGCAAAGAAAAAGCCTCCGCTCTGGCAGAGCGGAGGCTGTGTGCGTTGGCCCGGAGGCGACGTTCTTAGAAGTGGTAGTTGATGCCGACCTGACCGGAATGCACGTTGAGCGTGCCGGTCGCGAGCGTGCCGAGGCCGGTGAAGGTGTAGCTCTCGCCACCGAAGCTCTTGTAGAGGTACTCGCCCTTCAGCGACCAGTTCGGGGCGAACATGTACTCGACGCCTGCGCCGACGGTCCAGCCCGAGTGGATCTTGCTGTCCGAAACGGCGACGCCCGGAGCCGTCAGCGAGATGCGGTTGTCCGCCCAGGCGTAACCGCCGGTGGCGTACAGCAGGGTCGGGCCGAAGGCGTAACCGATGCGGCCACGGACGGTGCCCCAGTCACGGATCTTCGATTCGGCGGTCACGCCAAGCGCGCCGACGGAGGCATTGATGTCAGCCCAGGCAGCATCGGCCTCGAGGCCGAACACGACAGCACCCTGCTGCCAGTTGTAGCCGACGGTGCCACCGGCGAAGCCGCCCTTCATGGCCGCAAAGTCAGCATCCTCATTGGCGTAGCCACCCATCGCACCGATGTAGAAACCGGTCCAGGTCTGCACCGGCGCGAGAACCGGGGCCTTGGTGTAGGTCGGGCGTGCGGCGAGATCAGCGGCGGCAGCGGGAGCGGCCAGGGCGGCCAGGGCCACGGTCGCGAGCAAGATCTTCTTCATTCCAGTCTCCAGTTTATTCCTCGAAGTCCGCATCGCACCGATAAGCTTACGCACGAAACAGACTCACCCGTTCAAGTTGACGAGGTTCCTATAGCCCGGTTCCGTACGGATTACCGTCACCCTGAAGACACACTCGCGGCCAAACCGCGTTTTTACGGCCCAGTTCCAGAAAGCCTATGTTACTCAATTGCTTGGTTCCGTGTGTGGCGAGCCGGCACGGTGGTATCGGGGCAACAAAAAAGGCCGGCTTTCGCCGGCCTTTCTCGGAACCTGTCGGTTGCAGGTATCAGTATTTGGCAATGACCGGGCCGCCGAAATGGTAGCTGAGGCCGACCTTGACGGTGTGGACGGTGTCCTTCCACTCGGAGCGGTTGGTCGCGAAAGCGCTGTACTGGATCGCGCTCTTGCCGAAGTCGAGATAGTTGTACTCGAGCTTGGCCGACCAGTTCGGGGCGAACATGTATTCCGCGCCGGCCCCGACCGTGTAGCCCCAGCGGGTGGTGGTCTGGCTGAAGACGTTGCCCGGCACGCCGTCGTAGCGGTGCTGCAGTTGGCCCACGGCGGCACCGCCGCTCACGAAGAACAGAGCGGGACCTGCGGCGTAGCCGAGGCGGCCCTTGATGTCGCCGAAGCTGGTCAGCTTGGTGAAGAAGGTGTCGCCCACGCCGGCATTGACCACTGCGGAGCGGCCGTTGATGTCGGCCCAGTGATAGTCGCCTTCGAGGCCGAACACGACGTTGTCGACCTGCCAATTGTAGCCGAGCACGCCGCCGACGAAGCCGCCATTGGTGTTGTAGTTCTGGGTGCCCAGGAAGCCCGGCGCATTGAAGCGGCCAAGGAAGGTTTCCTTGCTGGTGCCCCAGCCGCCGCCGCCCTGGATGCCGGCGTAGAGGCCCGACCAGCTCAGGATCTGCGCGACCATGGGCGGCGCCTTAGTGTAGGGCCGTGCCGCCATGTCGGCCGCCGACGCGGACGTGGCGGCCGCGACGCCGGCGAGGGCCGTCGTGATCACAAGCAACTTCTTCATCAAATTCTCCCCCGGGAGGTTGGAATGACAAGCGATGGGCAAGTCATACACAGGGCATCCCGGAGACGCTGTAACGCGCCCGCCACAGAAACGAAAAAGCGTTATAAATCATATATTTAGCACAAAAACGCCGCGACGCTGCCGGGCTGTTGACACGAAAAAGGCCGGCGTGGAGGCCGGCCTTTCCGAATGCGTGCGAGTGGCGGCTTTTTTCAGTAGCGGGTGCCCATCGGCGCTCCGAATCGATAGTTCACTCGGACGGTCGCCATGTCGATGTCCTGCTTGATGGTGTCGACGCGCGACAGCACGGTGGCGGTGGCCGGGAAGCTGATGTCGCGCGAGCCCATGAACAGGTGGTCGTACTCGACGGCGACCGACCAGTTCGGCGCGAAGCCGAACTCGACGCCGGTGCCGACGGTGCCGCCCCAGCGGGTCTCGCTGGCGGAATCCAGCAGCGTGCCGACCGGGAAGGGCGCAGCCGCATTCGCCGTGCCGGTGTATTTGTTGTGGGTGACGGCCGCGCCGCCCTTCACGTACCAGAGCACGTTGCCCCAGGCATAGCCGACCTGGCCGGTGAACAGGCCGATCGCATCGGTCTTGGTGGTGTTGGTGATGCCTGCAGCCAGCGCAGCCGTGCTCGCGTTCGACGACTTCAGGTCGGTCCAGTCGCCCTGGGCCTCGACGCCGAACACCCAGCTCGCCGCCTGCCAGCGATAGCCGACCTGGCCGCCGATGAGTCCGCTCGAGGCATTGTGGCAGCCTTCGGACTGGGTCGGCACGACCGGCACGCCGCCGACGCGATTGAGCGTCCAGCAGTTGTGGCTCCAGTCGGCGCCGCCATTGACGCCGAGGTAGAACCCGGCCCAGCTCGGCAGCGGCGTGACATAGGCCGGCGGCGGCGCCTTGCTGTAAGGGCGCGTCGCGAAGTCGGCCGCGGAGGCCGGCGCCAGTCCCAGCGCCGCGGCTCCAGCGGTCAAGATCAAGGTCGTCTTCTGCATTCGTCTCTCCCCAGTCCCATAACTGTCCTCGCACCGGATCCCTCCGATCCGGGCCCACGCGAAGGTGGCCTGTGGCTGGTTGTAGGAGAGACTGCTTTCTAAACTCGTGATCGGCAGCAGGCGTGCGGCGGGATGTGTCGAACGTGCTTAAGCGCGGGTAAAGATCGCGGCCGTCGCGCCGATCGTGGAGCTGTCCCGAGGGCACGCATGGTGAGCGCCTGGCGCGTCAGGCCTCGAGTGCCAGTCTTCGAGCGCGCCAGTCTTCGAGTGCCTGTCCTCGAGGGTCAGTGCTTGGAGACGACGGGACCGCCCCAGCGATAGTTGACGCGGACCGTCGCCATGTCGACGTCCTGGCCGACCGCATCGGTCCGGCCCGCGGCTCCGCCGGGAACACCGGAGAAGCCCAGGGTGCGGTTGCCCATGAACAGGTGCTCGTATTCGGCTGCGACCGACCAGTTCTTGGCGAAGCCGACCTCGACACCGGTGCCGACCGCAGCCCCCCAGCGCGTGGCGCTGGACTGGTCGAGAGCCGCGCCCGTTGCCGTGGCGAGACCGTTGTACTTCTCGCTTGCGACCGCGGCGCCGCCCTTTACGTACCAGAGCACGTTGTTCCAGGAATAGCCGACCTGGCCCGTGAACACGCCGATGCCGTTGATCTTGGTCTGGTTGGTCACGGCCGGGGCGAACTGGCTGGTGTTGCTGCCCTTGAGGTTGGCCCAGTTGCCCTGACCTTCGACGCCGAATACCCAGCCGCCAGCCTGCCAGCGATAGCCGATCTGGCCGCCCGCCAGCGCGCCGGTCGCATCGTGGCAACCCTCGGCGTTGGTCGCAGCGACACCTGCGAAGCTGACCTTGTTGGTCCAGCAGGTGCGGGAGGATGCGCCGCCGGCGTTCAGGCCGACATAGAAACCACTCCAATCATAGATCGTTGTGATCATCGCAGGCGCTTTGGTGAAGGTGCGCGCGGGCAGATCGGCAGCGATGGCCGGCGCAATCCCCAGCGCCAGCGAAGTTGTCGCCCCCAGCAACAGCCTTCTCATCGCATTCCCCAAACCAAGTCCGACGCCCGCACGCACGCTCTCACCAACGCCCACCCGCCGGACCTTGATAGCCCCTTCCGCCGTAAAAAGCCGTCACCCAAAGGACACAACGGCTCGGCAAGTACCGGTTCTGGCACGCAAAAAAAGGCCGGCGCGAGGCCGGCCTTTCGACATATTCGCTTTTGGCGTGCGATCAGTAGCGCGACATGCCCGGACCACCGAAGTGGTAGGAGATGCCGGCCTTGACGGTATGGACGGTGTCGCTCCACTCCGAGCGGTTGGTCGCGACCGGGGAGTACTGGATCGAGCTCTTGCCGAAATCGAGATAGTTGTACTCGACCTTGGCCGACCAGTTCGGAGCGAACATGTACTCGGCACCGGCGCCGATCGTCCAACCCCAGCGCCAGTCGTTCTGCACGAACACGTTGCCGGGAACGCCATCGTAGCGGTGCTGCAGATCGCCGACCGTGGCACCGCCGCTGACGAAGAGCAGTGCCGGACCCGTGGCCCAGCCGAGCCGGCCCTTGATGTCGCCGAAGCCGCGCAGCTTGGTGAAGTAGGTGTCACCGACGCCGGCGTTGATCACGGCCGAGCGGCCGTCGATGTCCGCCCAGTGATAGTCGCCCTCGAGGCCGAACACGATGTTGTCGACCTGCCAATTGTAGCCGATCACGCCGCCGGCGAAGCCGCCGGTGATGTCGTAACGCTGCGTGCCGGCAAAGATCGCCGTATTCGGCGCACCGAAGAAGGTCTCATCGCTGCGGCCCCAGCCGCCACCGCCCTGCAGACCGAGATAGAAGCCGGCCCAGGTCGGAAGCGGAGCGGGCGCCATCACCGGGGCCTTCGTGTACGGGCGGGCGGCGAGATCGGCGGCTCCCGCCGGCGTCAGCGCCCCCAAAACCATCAAGCTGACAGCTCCAAGAAAAATTCTTTTCATCCCAAGTCTCCCGCTTTGGGCGTCTCCAAAATGGTCCCCGGAGACGCACGTCTGTGAAGTTGGTGCGACCACGCTTGCGGCCCCAATCCGTCCTCAAATATACGCGATTCAACCCTGGATACCGTCTCCCAAAAGCCACAGGCGGGGAGGAAGTGGGACGATGTAAGCTGATGAAAGTTAATCGCTTTTTCGTGATTGACGGAACTTTTTCGCGGTTCCATTGGGTTCCATCGGGTTCCTTGGAACTCGACGCACGGTTGTAGACACAGGCGCGCGAACAAAACTGGAACAATGGCCGTCCGCCTGCTATATGTGGATAAACAATGGACGAGGCGGGTGGACCGCGCGGCAACCGTATAGGGTCCGCCGCGAGAGGAAGGGTTAGCCACCGGACGCCGTGAGGCCGGTGTGGACGGCCGGTCCGATGATCGAGAACCGCGGGAGAGTGGTGATGGCGGGTAGTGTGAACAAGGTGATTCTGGTCGGCAATCTCGGCAAGGACCCCGAGATCCGGCGTACGCAGGATGGGCGGCCGATCGCCAATCTGAGCATTGCGACGTCGGAAACGTGGCGCGACAAGGCGACCGGCGAGCGCAAGGAAAAGACCGAATGGCACCGTGTGGTGATCTTCAATGAAGGTCTCTGCAAGGTCGCCGAGCAGTATCTGAAGAAGGGCGCCAAGGTTTACATCGAGGGCGCGCTGCAGACCCGCAAATGGACCGACCAGAGCGGCGTCGAGAAGTACTCGACCGAGGTCGTCCTGCAGGGCTTCAACTCGACCCTGACGATGCTCGATGGCCGTGGTGGCGGGGGCGGCAGCTTCTCCGATGACATGGGTGGCGGCGATTTCGGCAGCAGCGGTCCGTCGATGGCGCCGCCGCGCCGCGCAGTCGCTTCGGCCGGCGGTGGCGGACGCAACAGCGACATGGACGACGACATTCCGTTCTGAGCCGCCTGCGTCCTCGGTCGATACAAGGTGGCTTCCGTCCGTGTCGGGACGGGAGCCGGGGCGATCACCTCGGGTCTCGCATTGCAGGCGATCGCGCGCGTCTGACGTTTCGTTCGCTTGAGCTGTGCGTAACCTGACCACCGGGGTGTTGCATGAGCTTCGCACCGCTGCTCGCCGCCGAGCCCGCCGTCCTGCTGCACGCTGTCGCCGCGATGACGGCGTTCGCACTGGGGCTGGTCCAGTTCGCAGCCCCGAAAGGGACCTTGCCGCATCGAACGCTCGGCTGGATCTGGGTCACTCTCATGGCCGCCGTTGCGGCCAGCTCGTTCTGGATTCACACCATCCGGCTGGTCGGTCCCTTCAGCCCGATTCACCTGCTGTCGCTCTATACGCTGGCCGTGCTGTCGGTTGCGGTGTGGGCTGCGCACCGCCATCGGGTGGGGCCCCACCGCCGGGCCATGATCACGCTGTTCTCCGGCGCCCTCGTGATTGCCGGACTGTTCACGCTCATGCCTGGACGGATCATGCACAAGGTGGTCTTCGGCCCATAGCCAAACAGGGTTCCCGGAGCCTGCCATGGGCGGCCGCGGCAACCGGTTAAGTCCCTGGAAAGGCGAGCAGAAAAAGCGCGCTCCGAACCCCCTTGGGGGTGGCTAGCGGCAGCGCCATGCGCTATATGATTCCAAGCGATTTTCGCGTGTCAAAACCGACCGGTATCCCCTTTGTCCGATAAAGAAGATGAGAAGCCCGGCGAGCCGGGCGGACCTTCCGACATTCGTCCCGTTTCCATCCTCGACGAGATGAAACGCTCCTACCTCGATTACGCGATGAGCGTGATCGTGTCGCGAGCGCTGCCCGATGCGCGCGACGGCCTCAAGCCCGTGCACCGGCGCATCCTGTATTCGATGTACGAGCAGGGGCACACGCCCGACAAGAAGTACGTCAAGTCCGCGCGCGTGGTCGGCGACGTCATCGGTAAATACCATCCGCATGGCGATCAGTCGATCTACGACGCCATGGTGCGCATGGCGCAGGACTTCTCGATGCGCGTGCCGCTGATCGACGGCCAGGGCAATTTCGGCTCCGTCGACGGCGATCCCCCCGCGGCCTATCGATACACCGAAGCGAAGCTCGCCAAGTCGGCGATTCCGCTGCTCGACGACATCGACAAGGACACCGTCGACTTCCAGGCCAACTACGACAATTCCGACAAGGAACCGTCGGTTCTTCCGGCCAAATATCCGAACCTGCTGGTCAATGGCGCCGGCGGCATCGCGGTCGGCATGGCCACCAACATCCCGCCGCACAATCTCGGCGAGGTGATCGATGCCTGCATCGCGCTGATCGACAATCCCGCGCTCACGATCGACGACCTCATCAACATCATTCCAGGGCCGGATTTCCCCACCGGCGGCATCATCCTCGGCCGCGCCGGCGTCCGCTCGGCCTATCACCTGGGCCGCGGCTCGATCATGATGCGCGGCAAGGTGACGATCGACACGATCCGCAAGGATCGCGAGGCAATCATCATCTCCGAGATTCCCTACCAGGTGAACAAGGCGACGATGGTCGAGCGCATCGCCGAACTGGTGCGCGAGAAGAAGATCGAAGGCGTCGCCGACCTGCGCGACGAAAGCGACCGCGACGGCTACCGCGTCGTCGTCGAGCTGAAGCGCGACGCCGTGCCGGACGTCGTGCTCAACCAGCTCTACAAGTTCACGCCGCTGCAGACGAGCTTCGCCGCCAACATGCTGGCGCTCGACGGCGGCCGCCCGCAGACGATGACGTTGAAGGACCTGCTGACGATCTTCGTCGCGTTCCGCGAGCGTGTCGTCACGCGCAGGACCAAGTTCCTGCTCAACAAGGCGCGCGACCGCGCTCATATCCTGGTCGGCCTTGCCGTGGCCGTCGCCAACATCGACGAGGTCATCCGGGTCATCAGGACGTCGCCCGATCCTGCGACCGCGCGCGAGGCGTTGATGTCGCGCGACTGGCCGGCGCGCGACGTCGAGGCCATCATCACGCTGATCGACGATCCGCGCCACCGTCTTTCCGAGGACGGCACCATCCGGCTGTCGTTCGAGCAGGCCAAGGCGATTCTCGACCTGCGCCTGCAGCGCCTGACCGCGCTCGGCCGTGAGGAGATTTCCGACGAGCTCGACAAGCTCAAGGTCGAGATCAACGACTATCTCGACATCCTGCGCTCGCGGGCGCGGGTACAGGGGATCATCAAGGACGAGCTCGCCGCTGTTAAGGCGGAGTTCGGCACGCCGCGCCGCACCGTGATCGCCGAGCAGGAAGGCGAGGTCGAGGACGAGGACCTGATCCAGCGCGAGGACATGGTCGTGACCGTGTCGCATGCCGGCTACACCAAGCGCGTGCCGCTGTCGGCGTATCGGGCGCAGCGCCGCGGCGGCAAGGGCCGCTCGGGCATGCAGACCCGCGAGGAGGATTTCGTCAGCCGGCTGTTCGTGGCCTCCACGCACACGCCGGTGCTGTTCTTCTCGTCGCGCGGCCAGGTCTACAAGGAGAAGGTCTGGCGGCTGCCGATCGCGGCGCCCAACGGGCGTGGCAAGGCGCTGATCAACATCCTGCCGCTGGAGCAGGGCGAGCGCATCACCACCATCATGCCGCTGCCGGAGGATGAATCCTCCTGGGCCAATCTCGACGTGATGTTCGCGACCACCGGCGGCAACGTTCGCCGCAACAAGCTGTCGGATTTCGTCGACGTGCGCCGCTCCGGCATCATCGCGATGAAGCTCGACGAGGGCGAAGAGATCGTCAACGTGCAGATCTGCACCGAGCGCGACGACGTCCTGCTCACGGCGTCGGGCGGGCAGTGCATCCGCTTCCCCGTCACCGATGTGCGCGTCTTCACCGGTCGGACCTCGATGGGCGTGCGCGGCATCGCGCTCGCCGGCGGCGACAAGGTGATCTCGCTGTCGATCCTGCGCCATGTCGAGACGACCTCGGACGAGCGTACGGCGTACTTGAAGATGCGCCGGGCGATGTCGGGCGATGCTGCCACCGAGGAGCCGGTCGAGGCCGAGGGCGAGGAGGCGGCCGCTGGCGCGATCCAGCTGTCGCAGGAACGCTATGTCGAGATGTCGGCGCAGGAGCAGGTGGTGCTGACCGTCTCGGTCAACGGCTACGGCAAGCGCACCTCGTCCTACGAGTACCGCACCACCGGCCGCGGCGGCAAAGGCATCGTCGCGATGTCGGTCAACAACCGCAACGGCAAGCTCGTCGCCTCATTCCCGGTCGAGGATGGCGATCAGATCATGCTGGTGACGGACAAGGGGCAGTTGATCCGTTGCCCCGTCGACGGCATCCGCATCGCGGGACGCTCGACGCAGGGCGTCATCGTCTTCGACACCGCCGATGATGAGCACGTCGTTTCGGTGGAGCATATCGGCGAGGAGGCCGAGAACGGCAACGGGAACGCTGACCAGGCGAATGGCGAATAGGGCGTAGCGAATAGCGGATGACGCAGGTCTTTCGCTGTTCGCCTCACTGCGTCCGCTCGACCGAGACCATCCTGGCCTCGCGGATGGTTCCCCGGGTTCCGGCGCTGCGCAGGCAGCCCGCCTCGAAGTTGGGCCAGGCCTGCTGCGAGCAGTCGCGGCCGATTGGGCGGATGTCCAGGCGGTCCGCCTTGGCCAGCGGACGCGGCACGCTGGCTTCGACCTGGGGAGCGAAGCCGGGCAGGAGGGTGATGCCGGCAGCCACCAAGCCGGCTGCTGCGACTGCAGATAGCGCTTTGATCATGACGGTCCCCTGTCTGGGCCGTTCGGCCTGTGTTCGTTAACGATTTGATAACCAGATCGGGTTTCGAGACGTCTTCGCGGGACGGGCGAATTGGTTTCGTCTCGGCGCGAGCGTGTTTCATGTCGGATGTTCCGACGAAACAATCGCGGTAGCCGACCACGGTTCCGGCCCATCGGCGTCGCACCTCGTTCCATCGCAATGCAGTCTCTCGGCCGCTCTTTGCCCATCACAGCCACGCCAGCGCGCCTGACGGCGGCTTGCCGGCCTGTTCCGGGCGGTATAGGACGAGCGCATGCAACGCATTGCGCTCTATCCGGGCTCGTTTGATCCCGTCACCAACGGCCATCTCGATGTGGTCCGGCAGGCCGTCCACCTCTGCGACCGCCTGATCGTCGCGGTCGGCGTGCATCACGGCAAGAAGCCGCTGTTCTCGACCGAGGAGCGGCTGGCGATGGCGCATGAGATCTTCGGCCCCGTGGCAGCCGCGGCGGGCTGCAGCTTCGAGGCTTCGACCTACGACAATCTGACGGTCACGGCCGCGCAGAAGGCCGGTGCGATCATGATGATCCGGGGCCTGCGCGACGGCACCGATTTCGACTACGAGATGCAGTTGGCCGGCATGAACCAGACCATGGCACCGCAGGTCCAGACGGTGTTCGTTCCAGCCTCGGTGGGTGTCCGTCCGATCGCAGCCACGCTGGTTCGCCAGATCGCCGCCATGGGCGGTGAGATCTCGCATTTCGTGCCGCCGTCGGTGGCCGAAAGTCTCAAGGCCAAGTTCAAGTGATCCTTCAGGCACCGGCCGGTTCCGGCGGTGCCTTCCTCTCCACATCGTCTCATGTCATCGGAGTTGCCATGATCCGCGCGCTCGCTTTCGTCTTCGCTCTCGTCTTCGCATTGCCGGCGCTGGCCCAGTCGCTGCCTGCCGGCCTCGACAAGCAGAATGCCCTGGTCATCGACACCACCAAGGGCCGCATCATCATCAAGCTGCGCACCGATCTGGCGCCACAGCATGCCGAGCGGCTGAAGACGCTGGCGCGCGAAGGCTTCTACAACAACGTGCCGTTCCACCGCGTCATGGACGGCTTCATGGCGCAGACCGGTGACGGCCAGAACTTCAATGGCACCGGCGGCTCGAAGTACCCGAACCTGAAGCAGGAGTTTTCGTCAACGCCGTTCAAGCGCGGCACCGTCGGCATGGCGCGCCGGGGCGATAGCGTCGATTCCGCCAACTCGCAGTTCTTCATCTGCTTCGGCGATGCCTCCTTCCTCAACGGCCAATACACCGTGATCGGCGAGGTCGTGCAGGGTATGGACGTCGTCGACAAGCTCAAGAAGGCGCCTCCGGGCTCCTCGGGCGGTGCCGTCACCGATCCGGACAAGATGGTGAAGGTTCAGGTCGCCTCGGACATCAAGTAGGCAGGCAGAGCAGGGGCACACCCGGGTCTCGCGCCCGGTTCCCTTGGGCCTTAAGGAACCTTTTGCCACGTCGCGGCGGCATGCCGATTCTGCCGGCCCGCCACATCGACAGGGCCGGTGGCTTCAGCTTTAAACGCATTGGGTCTATTCTGGACCAGCATCGCGGGCCTCGTCGTGCTCGGATTGCCGTCAGGAGGGGTGACGGCCGCACATGGGAAGGCGCCGCGACATTTCAGACCCAGGATTTGCTTTGTCCTGACCCCCGTCAATTCTACCAAAACCGAGAGACCAGCATGGCTGTGACCGAAAATACCTTGATCCTCGAGACCACCCAGGGCCCCGTCACCATCGAGATGCGTCCCGATCTCGCGCCCGGCCATGTCGCGCGCATCAAGGAGCTCGTCCGCGAGGGCTTCTACGACGGCATCGTCTTCCACCGCGTCATCGACGGCTTCATGGCGCAGACCGGCTGCCCGCAGGGCACCGGCACCGGCGGCTCCGGCAAGAAGCTGAAGGCCGAGTTCAACGCCGAGCCGCATGTTCGCGGCACCGCCTCGATGGCGCGTGCGGCCAATCCAGATTCAGGCGACAGCCAGTTCTTCATCTGCTTCGACGACGCCCGCTTCCTGGACAAGCAGTACACGGTCTGGGGCAAGGTCACCGAGGGCATGGAGAATGTCGACAAGATCAAGCGCGGCGAGCCGGTGCAGAACCCGGACAAGATCGTGAAGGCCTACATGGCCGCCGACGCGGCGTAACCAACGACCCTCTCCATGAACACGCCTCTCGGCGTGTTCATGGTCGGTGTGCAGTACCGCCCTCGGCTTTTGACCCTCATGGTGAGGAGCGTGCGCAGCACGCGTCTCGAACCATGAGGCCACAGTCGGGCCTCATCCTTCGAGACGCGCTGACGCGCTCCTCAGGATGAGGTTTTCGACGGTCGTTCCAGAACGACGATGCGCACAGACCTCTTCGACTTTCAGCTGCCCCCCGAAAACATCGCGCTGCGGCCGGCGAGCCCGCGCGAATCCGCGCGCATGCTGGTGGTGCAGGGCGATGGCGTGCTGCGCGACCGCACGGTCGCCGACCTGCCGGACTGGCTGGAGCCGGGCGATCAGCTCGTCGTCAACGACACCAAGGTCATCGCCGCTCAGCTCTCAGGACGCCGCATCAGCCGCGAGACCGAGGCGAAGATCGAGGCGACCCTGATCAAGCGGCTCGACGGCTCGCGCTGGCAGGCGCTGGTGCGGCCCGCCAAGAAGCTCGCGCCAGGCGATACGATCCGTTTCGGCAACGAGGGCAAGGTCTGCCTGCTCGGCCATCTCGACGCCACCGTCGAAGCCAAGGGCGAGGAGGGCGAGCTGACGCTGTCCTTTGTGTTTCATGGGCCCGCGCTCGACCAGGCGATCGCCGATCTCGGCCGGCCGCCGCTGCCGCCCTACATCGCCGGCAGGCGGCCCGCAGACGAGCAGGACGCGACCGATTATCAGACCATGTTCGCGGCCAAGGAGGGCGCGGTGGCGGCCCCCACCGCCGGACTGCATTTCACGCCGACGCTGGAACGGCGGCTGCGCGAGCGCGGCGTCGGGCTGCAGCGCGTCACCCTGCATGTCGGCGCCGGCACCTTCCTGCCCGTGAAGGTCGATGACACCGAAGGCCACCGCATGCATGCGGAGTGGGGCAGTCTGACGCCTGAGACCGCCGCTGCGCTGAACCAGGCCCGCGCCCAAGGCGGCCGCATCGTCGCGGTCGGAACGACGTCGCTGCGGCTGCTCGAGAGCGCGGCGCAGCCCGACGGCACGATCGCACCGTTCGAGGCGGAGACGTCGATCTTCATCACGCCCGGCTATCGCTTTCGCGCGGTCGACATCCTGATGACCAACTTCCATCTGCCGCGCTCGACCCTGTTCATGCTGGTCTCGGCCTTCGCCGGGCTCGAGACGATGCAGGCGGCTTACGCGCATGCGATTCAAAGCGGCTACCGGTTCTATTCCTACGGCGATGCGTGTCTGCTGTTCCGCCAGCCGGACGAGCGGGTCGTCGAGCCGTAGAGCGCAGAAACGTAGGGTGGGCAAGGCGGCGCCGAAGGCGATGCGTGCCCACCGTCTATCACCCGCTTTCGCGGGTGATGACAGTGTTGGTGAGGAGGGTGCGTGGCCGCCTCACGCCATGGCCTGCTCCGGCAAGAGCTCGGCGATCTGCACCGCATTCAGCGCAGCGCCCTTGAGCAGCTGATCGGCGGCGACGAACATCGCGATCGAGTGACCTGACGGATCGGACAGATCCGTCCTGATGCGGCCCACCAGCACGTCGTCCTGGCCGGAGGCGTCGACCGGCATCGGGAAGTAGTTCTTCGCGCGGTCGTCGACCACGCGCACGCCAGGCGCGGTCGCCAGGATGCGGCGGACGTCGTCCTCTGTGATCGGCTTCTCGCATTCGAAGGTGATCGCCTCGCAATGCGCGCGCAGCACCGGCACGCGGACGCAGGTGACGCCGACGGCGATCCCTTCATCCTCGAAGATCTTGCGGGTCTCGTTGATGACCTTGGTCTCTTCGTCGTTGTAGCCGGTGTCGGGATCGATGGCGGTGTTGTGGCTGAACAGGTTGAAGGCGAACGGGTGCGGCATCACCTTGGGCGCATAGACCTGGCCGTTGAGGCTCGCGCGGGTCGACTGCACCAGCTCGTCCATCGCCGCCGCACCGGCGCCGCTGGCGGCCTGGTAGGTCGAGATGATCATGCGCTTGATGCGGTTCTTCTGGTGGATCGGCCACAGCGGCACCAGCGCCGTGATGGCCGCGCAGTTCGGGTTGGCAATGATACCCTTGTGGTCGCGGATGCGGCGGGCGTTGATCTCCGGGATGACCAGCGGAACGTTCGGGTCCATCCGGAAGGCCGAGGAGTTGTCGACCACCACGGCACCGGAGCGGACCGCAATCGGCGCAAACTTCTTGGAGATGCCGCTGCCGGCCGAGAACAGCGCGATGTCGACGCCTTCGAACGAGCGCTCGTTGAGCTCCTCGATCACGATCGTCTGGCCACGGAAGGTGAGGGTCTGCCCGGCCGAGCGGGCGCTTGCCAGCGCCTTGAGCTTGCCGACGCGGGCATTACGGCGGTCCAGGGTGGCGATGAACTCGGCGCCGACGGCGCCGGTGACGCCGACGATGGCAATGGTGGGATCGTGAGGCACGTCTTCAAGTCTCCGGTTGGAATCTGGGCATAAAAAAAGCCCCGGACCTTCATCAGGCGGGGCTTCGGTTCGAAGATGGTCGCAATCGAGTTCGACTACGCGCGCACGCCTCCCGAGGCCCGCAAGGGCTTGGTGGTTTTCGTCGTGCGTTTGGTCGAGGTCGACATGGCGCCGGACCATAGGGGCGGCCGGAACCGCCGTCAACGGCCGAAAGGCACCAAAACAGCGCCATCGCGGTTGAATCGGGGGCGGTCCTGACGCAATAAGCCGGCCATGAGCTCCTCGGTCAGCGACCTTCCCAACCATTTCGAACTGCTCGGCACAGACGGCGCGGCCCGTACCGGCCGGCTGACGACTCCGCACGGCGTGGTGCGCACCCCGGCCTTCATGCCGGTCGGCACCGCCGGCGCCATGAAGGGCATCCACTGGCGCGACGTCCGCGAGGCCGGCGCCGACATCGTGCTGGGCAACACCTATCACCTGATGCTGCGGCCAACGGCAGAGCGCATCGCCGCCCTTGGCGGCCTGCAGCGCTTCACCGGCTGGGGCGGTCCGATGCTGACCGATTCCGGCGGCTTCCAGGTGATGTCGCTGTCGGGCTTGCGCAAGGTGACCGAGCAGGCGGTGACGTTCCGCTCGCACATCGACGGCGCGAAGATCGAGCTGTCACCGGAGCGCGCCATCGAGGTGCAGCGCCTGCTCAACTCCGACATCGCGATGCAGCTCGACGAATGCGTGCGGCTGCCGGCCGAGCGCGACGATATCGAGCGCGCGATGCGGCTGTCGCTGCGCTGGGCCGAACGCTGCCGCCGCGCCTTCGAGAAGGCGCCGGCAGGCTACATGCTGTTCGGCATCGTGCAGGGCGGCGATGTGCCCGCATTGCGCGTCGCCAGCGCGCAGGCGCTGGTCGAGATCGGATTCCACGGCTATGCGATCGGCGGCCTGGCCGTCGGCGAGCCGCAGGCGGTCATGCTCGAGATGATCGAGGCGACCGCGCCGGCGCTGCCGGCCGACCGTCCGCGCTACCTGATGGGCGTCGGCACGCCTGACGATCTCCTGGAGTCGGTCCGGCGCGGCATCGACATGTTCGACTGCGTGCTGCCGACCCGCAACGGCCGCCACGGCGTCGCCTACACGCGCTTCGGGCCGGTGAACCTGCGCAACGCGCGTCATGCCGACGATGACAGGCCGCTGGATGAGGAAAGCCCGTGGCCGGCGGCGCGCAGCTATGCCCGCGCCTATCTGCATCATCTGATCAAGGCGGGCGAGGCGCTCGGCGCGACGCTGCTGTCGGAAATCAACATTGCCTATTTCCAGCAATTGATGGCCGGGATGCGCGAGGCGATTGCACAGGGGCGGTTCACGGAATTCTACGAGCGCACCAAGGCCGATTGGGCGCGCGGCGACATCGCCTCGCGCGCCGGCTGACGGCCGCTTCAGGTGAAGGCCGTCAGCTTGTTGTGAGCCCGGCCTGTGCGCCGGCCCTCATGAAATTGTGCTGATCATGCACTGCCGACCGGCTCGATGGCCGACGGTTGCGTTATCCTCGGCCATCGAACGGCCGTGACATCACGTCGCGGAACTCTCTCGCCCTGGGGCCGTTCAGTTGCAGACGAAGCGGCTTTTCACGGAGTGCTTGGTGACGAAGCCATAGCCGCAGGTGTCGCAGGTCCAGAGATAGCTGATCGCATTGTCAGCCAAATATGCGGACGCCTCCGCGGCAATCATGGAGTCGGCGCAGACCGGGCATGTCGGCAGATCGCAGCCGCGGGGATTCGGGCGGGCGGTTGCGGTCGACACGAGATCAGCGAGTGCTGACATATTGACCTCCTGGACGATCTCTTTGTTGGCGATCTCTGCTTGAACGACGTCAATTTCGAAAAGGTCGATTTCGAACAAGTCGCGTTCGAACGGGTCTATTTCCGACGAGTCCAACTTTCGCGGATATCAAATCCGTCACACAAAGAGTTTTGTCTGGGTGGTCTGTTCTTATATCTATTCTACAACGGCGCTTTCGTTTGGCACGAACGCCCCGATTGTATCACTCCGAAGATGACATCTTGCTGATGTCCGCCCGGGTTGCAGTCGACCTGCACCGTGAATCTTCATCCGGCTGAAATCAAGCATACACCGAGTTTATTGACCTTGTCGCAACACAAATGCGTTGGTTTTTCGCAATTTAGCCACGACTTGTTGTGCGCCGCGATCGTCCTAAGATCGCGCAAACGTGCTTGCGCAGCGCAACAGGCTCGCTGAAGATGGTCAGAAGCGTTGTCGACGTCGCGCGGGGCGCGCAGAGGAGTGATTTCATGGAGTCGTCAGCACAGCGTCCCGGACGCGGGCGCGTATTTGATTCAATTGTCGACGCGTTCGGCAATACGCCGATTGTGCGGTTGCGAAAGCTGCCGGAGCAACATGGAGTCAAGGCGACCATCCTCGCCAAGCTGGAATACTTCAATCCCGCCGCGAGCGTGAAGGATCGGATCGGCGTCGGCATGATCCTGGCGATGGAGCAAGCCGGCGTGATCAAGCCCGACACCGTGCTGATCGAGCCGACCTCGGGCAATACCGGCATCGCGCTGGCCTTCGTCGCTGCGGCGCGCGGCTACAAGCTGAAACTGGTGATGCCGGAGTCGATGTCGGTGGAGCGGCGGAAGATGCTCGCCTTTCTCGGCGCTGAGATCGTGCTGACGCCGGCGTCGCAGGGCATGAAGGGCGCCATCGCCACCGCCGAGGAGCTGTTGCGGACGACGCCGAACTCGGTGATGCCGCAGCAGTTCAAGAACCTCGCCAACCCGGAGATCCATCGCCGCACCACGGCTGAGGAGATCTGGAACGACACGGCGGGCAACATCGATGTGTTCGTCGCCGGCGTCGGCACCGGCGGCACCATCACCGGCGTGGGCCAGGTGCTGAAGTCGCGCAAGCCCGGCCTCAAGGTCGTTGCGGTCGAGCCGGAGGAGAGCCCGGTGCTGTCGGGTGGGCAGCACTCGCCGCACAAGATCCAGGGCATCGGCGCCGGCTTCGTGCCGGACATTCTCGACCGCTCGGTGATCGACGAGATCGTCAAGATCAACAGCACCACCGCCATCGAGACCTCGCGCGCGCTGGCCCGCACCGAGGGCATTCCCGGCGGGATCTCCTCGGGCGCGGCGATTGCAGCCGCGATCGAGATCGGCAAGCGGCCGGAGAGCGCGGGCAAGACGATCCTGGCGATCGTGCCGTCGTTCTCGGAGCGCTATCTGTCCACCGCGCTGTTCGAGGGGATCTGATCATGGCCGACCAGCCGCGGCGTCCGCGCACGCTCGCTGACGCCCGTACCGAGGCCGAGGCCGCGTTCAAGAAGGTGACCACCAAGCCGGTGGAGGCGCCGCCGAAGAAGGCGGCGGTTCCTGGTGTGCGCGAGCAGGTGACGTTGCGGATCGACCAGGACGTTCTCGAGCACTTTCAGTCTCAAGGGCCGGGCTGGCAGGACCGCATCAACGCGGCGCTGCGCAAGGCGGCAGGGCTCTGAGGGGCGGCTGCATTCTAACGAACAAGCCCGGAGCTCGTGCTCCGGGCTTTTTTACGGGGGAAAGACGAAGTCGCTTACCGGCGCAGCGCGCTGCCGAGCACACCGCCCATCATGCCACCGATGAAGGCGGCGCCGGCGGCGTTGCCCGAATTGTCCTGCGGCGGCGGATTGCGATAGACCGGCGCACCCTGAGGCGGCGGGCCGCCGGCAGCCACGTTGCCGGCCGGCTTGGCGCGGCGCGGCCTGGCCTCGTCGCCGACTGCGGCGGTCGCCGGCGCGGGCTGCGGCTCTGCCAGCAGCGCCTTGTGCTGCAGCTTGGTCAGGAATCCAGTCGACGGATAGCCTCGGGCCGCCTGCCAGCGCTTCATGACGCCGCGGGTCTGGTCGTCGAACACGCCGGTCATCCTGGTGTCGAAGCCAAGACCGGTCAGCCGCCGCTGCACGTCGCGGCGCTTGGTCTTGTCGAGGCCGATCTGATCCTCGCTGACCTGAGTGCCTTCCTCGGTGTAGGTGGCGGGATCGACGCCCTTGGCGACGTTGCGAGTGGCGGTGTTGATGGCGCCGCTCTCGATCGCGGCGATGCGCGCCATCGCCAGCGACTTGAACTGTCCGTTCGGGTAGGTCGAGAGATAGGCGTTCAGCTCTTCCGGCTTGTTGGAGTCCTTCACCGAGCGCCAGAATTCGAGCTCGGCTTCGCCTGCGGTCACGGTGGCCGTCGCGACGGCCGGCGTCGTCCCGGCCGTGGCGGCCGTTGCAGCAGGGGCCGCCGCCGGGTTGAGGTAGACGGCGCCGATCAGGTTGGTATGCCCCCAGGGCAATTGGCCCTTGCTGGTCTCCTCATTGACCTGGGCGCGCACGGCGGTCATGGCCTGTTGGATCTCGATGCCGGGCTGGGCGATGTGCGAGATCAGCGCGCGGGTGAACGGGCTGTTGGCGCCGGCCTCGCCGTCGAGGGCGGTCTGGCCCGGGCCGGTGGCGAACGCGATCAGCGTACCCTCGCCGGACTTCATCTCGGCCAGGCCGGTCTGCACCGACACGCTGCGGGTCGGCGAGTTCGACTTGATCTTGGCGGCGAACGGATTGTCGCGGCAGGCATCGAGGAAGACGAGCTTGACCTTGGCGTCGCCCATCGTCTGGTCGAGCGTCACGTCGATGTTGATGGCCGAGCCCAGCTTGACGTCCATCTCCGATTTCAGGTCGGCGTCGACCGGCAGCAGGTAGTTGGTGCCGGCGATCGCAATGCCGTGTCCGGCGTAATAGAACACCGCGATATCGGCGCCCTGCGCCTTGCGACCGAAATCGAGCAGCTTCTCGGTCATCTTGTCGCGGGTGAGATTGGTGCCCTCGACGACGTCGAAGCCGACGTTGCGCAGGGTGGCCGCCATGGCCTTGGCATCGACCGGCGGGTTCGGCAGTTGGGCCACGCTCTTATAGGCGCCGTTTCCAACGACAAAGGCGACCCGGCGGTCGGCCTTGGCGGCTTCAGCGGTCAGCACCACGCAGAGCAGGGACAGGGCGACGGTGAGATAGCGCATCAGGAGATCCCCCAACGATCAAGCGAAGCGTTCACTGCAACATTTGTCGCGGATCGGCGCCAAAAGTCTTGTTCCCGGTCAAAAAATCACGCTTCCGCCATAAACCAGTTCGCGGGTGTTGCGCCAGATCCACGACGATCGCGTGTAGCGCGGCGGTTCCGTGATCCGGGTCACGCCGCTTGAGGGGATGCTCGGCGCCTCAGGTCCCTGCCGAACTGCCCATCGGCACCGGCCGAGGCTGCGGCGGACGCAGGTTCAGCAGGTTTCCGGCGAGAATCAACGCCGCGCCGACCACGGTCAATCCGTCGAGACGCTCCGCATAGACCAACCAGCCGACGGTGGCGGTCAGCGGAACGCGGAGGAAATCCATGGGCACCACGATGGTGGCGTCGGCGTAGAGCAGCGCCCGCGCCATGCAGAAATGCGAGAAGGTGCCGCAGAGGGCGACGAGCAGGATCCAGCCCCAGGCGGTGGCCGATGGCGGCGTCCAGAATACGAGCGAAGGGATGAGGCCGGCGACGGATTGCACCACCAGCATCCAGAAGATGATCGACACGGTGGGCTCGGTGCGCGTCAGCAGCTTGACCAGTGCGATCGAGATACCGAAGCCGACCGCGGCGGCCAGCGCGATGAGCTGTCCCGGATTGATCGCCCCGGTATCCGGGCGGACGATCACGACGACGCCGACGAGGCCGAGCCCGATCGCCGCCAGCTTGAACAGGGTGATGCGTTCGCCGAGGAAGGCCGCCGCCAGCAGTGCCGTCCAGATCGGCATCGTGAACTCGATCGCCACCACCTGGCCGATCGGGATCAAGGTGAGCGCGAAGAACCAGCCGAGCTGCGCGCCGTAATGGACGAGGTTGCGCGCCGCGTGCTGCTTGAGCCGCGAGGTGCGCAAGGTGGCAAAGCCTCCGCTGAGGGCGATGACCGGCGAGAGCATCACCAGGCCGATCAGGCAGCGCAGCTCCATCAGCTCGAACACGTTGAGCTCGCGCATCGCTTCGCGTCCGGCCACCGCCATCACCAGCATCAGGCTGAGCCAGCCCGTCATCCACAGTGCGGCAATCAGTTTCGAAGCGGGACGATTCATGCGGTGGCGGGGAGAGCGAGGACGGCGGCGAAGGCGGGCTGTATCACCTCGCGCGCAGAGCAATGCAAACGAAATCAACGGTGCAGCGCACCAACGCCGCTGCAGGCTTTGCTCGCGACGGACGCGCGTCATCGAGAAAAACGTGGAGTGTGGCTGTGTTTCGTCCTAAAGCGACCGCCGCGATACAGCCCGCGAACAGCACAACACAGTCTAAGGCAGCCAGAGACAAGACATGACCGAACGCGCCGCTTCAGCCGACTTCGTGACCGCCTTTGCCACTGGCTGGCCGGAGCGGGAGCCTCATCTCATGGTGCTGTCGCTGACCACCCATAAAGGTGTGCAGGACTTCGCCATGACGCGGGAGCAGGCGCTGCTGGTCGCCAAGACCATCAAGCGCACCGCCGCGCAGCTTGCTCCGCCGCCGTCCGCAGGTGCGGTCCCCGGCGCCAGGCGCGGCAGTTGATCGGGATCACCGCGACAGTGAAATGTTGGCTGCGCGGAACTGGCTGTCGGCCCGGATCGACACGGACTGCCTCTTGCCGCGGGTGGCGAGCGCGATGTTGGCGTTGAAGCCGGCGGTGGTCGCGAGCAGCTGGAAGTTGCCGCCGCCGCCACGGCCCTGCAGCACGCCATTGATGCCGCGGCTGGTCTCACTCCAGGTTCCCGAGATGGCCGAGCCCTCAGCGATCACCTCGGCCTGCAGCCCGAACTTGTAGGCATCGCTGGCGCAGGTCAGGACGAGCGTCATCCGCGGTCCTGAGACGCCGTAATTGGCCCGGCACCGGATGCGCTCGGTTGAGCCGTCCTCGAGGGCAACCGTGCCGCTGCCGCCCCATGTTCCGGCCATGCCCGTGAAGGGACCAGGGTCGGCATGCCCCGGCGAGGCGGTCACGCCCGCCGTCAAAACAACGGCGGTGGCCGCGACCCGCCGCACCATCTTCAGGAGCGTGTGCGCGCCGTTACAGGCGCGAAGCCTGCCAGCGGCCGCTGCAGGGGATGCCTGCCGAGGCGCCGTTCCACTTGCCCGAGCCAGAATTGCCGTTGAGCTGCCCATTCGCATATGCGCCATTGATGGAGACCTTGACGAGGCCTTCGCGTCCAATCGAACCCGACACATTGGCGCCAGCCGCAGAAATCTTACCGTCTGCGACGATCAAGGTCGAGCTGGCCGTGGGCTCGCAGCTGCCACTGTTGGTGACGATCGTCACCTGCCACTGCCCGTCATAGGGCGACTGGGCGAATGCGGGGGCGGCCGAGCTGCCCACCAGGATCGACGCGGCGAAAGCCATTCCAATGCGGTCGAGACGCATGAATCGTTGTCCCTCAAATGTCGTTGATCACGACCTTATTTGGAAGAATTGTGACGAAAATTTGCCGCAGCGCCACAACGGATTTTTATCGAGCAATTTCAGTCCATTAACGATTAATGCGGAGCCCGGCTTGGAGGCATTCGGGCGGCATTGTGCGCAAACTGCGCCTTCGCCCACGGCATAAGCGGGCGAACGCCCACATCTTTTCGCTGACCGCCCATGCTGCCGTTCGCAGGGCACCGCGAGGGCGCCAGCGGGGAGGATGTCCACAACTTATCAGGGCGATGCGATCAGATGCTCAGTGCGGGGTGAGGCTGGGCGCCTTGGTCGCGAACTGCTCGTCCTGCGGCTTGGCCGGAATCGCGCCGGTCGCCTTGGCCGATTCGACGACATCGCCGAGCAGCTTGAGCCCGAGCGGTGCGAGAGCGCGCTCCCACAGCTCGCGCGCGGTCTCTCCCTTCTTGACGAAGCACCATTCCTGGGCGGCGATGGCGCCCGCATCCATGCGGTCGGCGAGGTGATAGATGGTGCCGCCGGCGATCGGATCGCCTTCCTTGATGGTCCACTCCACCGCAGCGATGCCCCGGTGACGCGGCAGCAGCGACGGATGGTAGCCGATGCCGCCGAGCCGGGCGGCTGCGACCGCCTCGTGAGTGACGCGGGCGTGGCTATGCGCCGTGACGATCAGGTCCGTGCCGGGGGCGATCTCGCCGGCGGGCACGACCTTCGGATTGGCCTGGACCACGACCTCGATCCCGGCCGCCCGCGCCGCGGCTGCAAGCCGGTCCTCGCCATCATGAACGACGACCCGCGCGATCTCGATTCCTCTCTCGCGCAGCATGTTCAGTGTGGCGACACCGAAATGGCGGGAGCCGACGAGAGTGATGCGCATGGCCAGGGATCTTCCACGGTTGGGGGCTGGATCCGGTCGGAGGCTCTGACCGGGCGAAACGGGTCAAACCAAGCCTTGGCCTCCAGGTCAAGCGCCTGCTGGGCCGTCGTCACAGTCTGGCTTCGTCCGGCCGCCGGAGGCGCTGTGGGACCCAAACGGGAAAGGGGAAGGCCGCTCCGAGCCGGAGTTGGCGGGGCCCCTCACGCCTATTGGCGCGCCGATCGCCATGGTCGCCATCAACCTAGCCGCCATCAAGATGCAGGCCGAGACGACCGTGGCGGATGACACGCCCTCGTCGGTACCGGCGGCGGCCTCAGACGAACCGGGACGTCAGGACAGGTGCCGGAAATTCGCCTATAGGTTGTGTATAGACCGGTGCTGCATCACGGCATATTGCTCGACACAGCTCAACTAAAGGCGCCGAGCTATCAACTGTACTGATGAGGACAACCGAAGATGCCGCTCCTGTCGGCTCAACGGGCGCGATCTGGTCGGTCTTCGAACGCAATTTCCTGGACCCATGGCTGAAGAGGTCATCGAACTTCTGGTTGTGTTATCAGTTGGCGCGTCTGCGTAGTAAAACTGACGCTTCTGCGTATGACGAATATAATTTCTTAAAGCCCCAGGAGCACAATGCTCGAGCCGCTCCGCCGCGCGGCCGGATAGCCGGGTGCCGCGCCTGTCACCGATCCCTGGGCAACAGCACCCGGTTATTTGCCGGCGGTCATGTGGTTTCCGGCGGCGGAAGGTCGATGCCGAGCGCCGCGCACAGCGGCCCAAGATGTTTCTCGTAGCGGCGCCAGCTTCCGATCGAGCGGCGGTAGATCGGCTCGCGCACCTGCATCAGGCTCGCCGTGCGCACCATGCGCTCGGTGCGATGGAAGTCGAGGCAGGCATCCTCCCAGTCGAGCCCGCAATGGGCGAGCACGCGGCGCGACACGCCGTCGAGGTCGTCGACCAGATCCTCGTATTGAACGTCCATCAGGATGCCGGGCGGTAGCACCTTGTGCCAGTGTTCCATCACGCCCTCATAACCCCGGTAGTAGTGGCCGAGTTCGGTCAGGTCGTAGGCGAATGGCTGTGAGCCTGTGAAGAGCAGCGAGTAGCAGGAAATGCAATTGTCGAGCGGGTCGCGTCGCGCGTTGATGATCCTGGCGCGCGGGAACGCCGCATGGATCATCCCGACGAACAGGAAGTTCAGCGGCATCTTGTCGACGATGCGCTCGGCTTCGGGCGCCAGCGTCCGAACGCGGGCGGTGTACTCCTGACCGATCTTCGTCATTTCCTCGGGTGGCAGCAGCGTGATCAGATCGGGATACGCCGGAACGACCTTCTGGCGGTTGGCGCATTCGCCGACGAGATCCTTGAAGGTCTCGAGCTCGCCCGCGCCGAAGACCTTGGAATGGCTGGCCAGCACCTGCTCCATCAGGGTGGTTCCGGAGCGCGGCATGCCAACGATGAAGATCGGGGCCCAGGAATCGTCGCCGTGCCCCGCAACCATGCGAAAGAACTCGGGCGTGAAGCGCGTCGCGACGTTTTTCATCATGCCGAGCCGCTGCTCGGAGTCGTAGTCGAAGGTCTTGCGCTTGAGGGTGTTGGCCTTGTGCAGATGCGAGAAGGCCAGGTCGTAGTCCTTCAGGTCGGACAACGCCTTGCCCATCGCGAAATGGGCTGCGATCTGCTTCTCCTGATCGAGCTGGTCGACGCGTTCGATCAGCTGCCGCAGACCAGGAAGCCGGCTGTCGTCCGGCTTGAACTTCGACATGTTCGCGAGATTGAGGTGGATCGGCGCGTCGTCCGGCGCCAGCTCCAGGGCCTTCTGGAACGCCGCCGTCGCCTCGTCGAAGCGGCCGAGCGCCTGGTAGGCGACGCCGAGATTGTTGTAGGAGCCGAAGCGTTCCGGCTTGATCTTGATGGCCAGCAGGTTCTGCTCGATCGATTCCTCGAGCCGGTTGAGCTCGAGGAAGGCGTTGCCGAGATTGCCATAGGCGTCGGCATAGTCGGGCCGGCTCGCGATCGCCCGCTTGTAGTGCTCGATGGCGCGCTCGCGATGGCCCTGGCGCAGCAGCACGTTGGCGATGTTGTTGTGGGTCTCGGCATGCTCCGGGCTGAAGTCGAGGACCTTGAGGTAGTGTTTCGCTGCCTCGATGTCTTTTCCTGTCGTGTAGAGCAGGTTGCCGAGTGCGAAATGCGCATCGAGGTGTTGCGGCTTGTTGTCGATCGCCCGCCGGAGCAGGGCCATCCCCTCGTCGATCAGCCCCTGGTTCTGGCGAACCATGGCGAAGGCGTAGAGGATGCCGGGGTGGCTCGGCGCCAGCGCAAGTGCCGTCTCGTAATGCTGTACGGCCGTCTCATAGTGGCCGGCGGAGGCCTCGACGGCTCCGATGCTGCCATGGGCCTCGGCGGATTTGTCGTTCACCGCGACCGCGCGCACGAAGAAGTCCTTGGCCTCGTCGAGCCGGTTGGCGGTGGTGCAGATCATGCCGAGTCCGACCAGCGCGTCGAACTGGTTCGGCTGCCCCGCCAGGATCAGGTTGTAGATCGTCTCGGCATCCTTGGAGTCGCCGCGGCCTTGCAGCCTCTTTGCCACGGCAGCGGCGCCTTCGACCAACGTCTGCAACGATCCGGCCTGCTGCGAAGCGAAGGAAAGCGATGCTGTCGTCGGCGTCACCACGGGCGGGGCCACGTTCACGGGCTGGGGCGGCTTGGCGCCCGCGATCGCCTCGGCAATGGTCGGCCGCACGGCTTCGCTGCCGAGCGCATCGAGCAGCGGCTTCAGCCGGTCGCCATACATCCGCCAGCGGCCGACCGATCCGGAGAACAGCGGCTTGCGGACCTGGACCAGGCTGGCCGTGTTCACCGGACGCTCGTTCTCGTGGAACGACAGGCAGGCGTCATCCCAGTCGAGCCCGCAATGCGCCACGATCTTGCGCGCATGCGCATCGAAGTCGCGCACCACGTCCTCATACGCCACCTCCAGCATGACGCCGTCCGGCAGCACCTTGCGCCAATGACCCATCAGGGCATCGTAGGCGCGGTAGTAGCGGCCGAGCTCGGCGAGGTCGTAGGCGAAGGGCTGCGGCTCGGCGAACAGCTGCGTGTAGCAAGACAGGCAGGTGTCGATCGGATTGCGCCGGACGTGAATGATGCGCGCATTCGGTAGCGCGAGATGGATCAGCCCGGCGAACAGGAAGTTCGATGGCATCTTGTCGACGATGCGCCTGGTGTCCGCCGGCAGGTCGGTGAACCGCTCGAGATAGGCGCGCGCGAGGGCCTCAATGTCGGCGTCGGACAGCTTGGCGAGCATCTCCGGATAGTCGCCGCGGGCACGGTCCGTGAACAGTCCCGCGGCGGCCGCGAAATAGTTGACCTCGCCGGCGCCGTGCACGGCGGAATGGCTGGCGAGGAGCTGCTCGACCAGGCTGGTGCCGGACCGGGGCATGCCGATGACGAACACCGGCGCCGGCGATGGATCGCCATGGCCGGCGCGCGCCTGCAGCATGTCCTTGGAGAACACCGCGCGGATGCGCTCGATCTGGCGCAGCGTCTGGTTCTCGTCATAGTTGATGCGGCGGCGCTCGAGAGCATTGCCGGCGTTGAGGTGGACCAGCGACCGTTCGCCGTCCTTGATGTCGGCATAAGCCCGCCCGAGGGTGAAGTGCAGGGCGATGCGCGCATCCTCGGTGAGCGTCTCCGAGTTCGCGGCCAGATCCTGCAAGGGCGCCCAGCGCGCGTCGTCGACCGCGAACGGCTTGACCACGCCGTAGTTGAGGTGCGTGCCGATACTGCGCGGGTTGACAGCCAGGGCGGATTCATACGCGAGCGCCGCCTCGTCGAGCCGTCCCAGGATCATCAGCACGCCGGCGAGATGGTTCATCGTCGTCGCGTCGCGGGGATCGTGGGCGAGGGCCGTTCGATAGCTTGCGACGGCGTCCTCGTAGCGCTTGACGTCGCGCAGCGCATCGCCGCGGTTGCGGTGGGCGACGGCATAGTCGGGGCGCCGGCGCACCGCCTCGTCGTAATGCGCGAGCGCCAGGTCGTGCTTGCCGCGCGATTGCAGGGCATTGGCGAGATTGTTATGGGCCTCCGGGAAGTCCGGCCGTTCGGCGATGGCGCGCTCATAATGGAAGATGGCGGCAGGGACGCTCTTCATCTCCAGGTGCAGATTGCCGAGATTGTAGTGCGCCTCGGCGAGATGCGGGCTCAGGGCAAGGGCCTGCTGATAGGTGCGGATCGCGGCATCGAGCTCGCCGGCGGCCTGCTGGCAGCCGCCGATGTTGAGCAGCACGACCGGCGCATTGGGCTGGATCGCGAGCGCGCGCGTGTAGTGGGCAATGGCTTCCGAATGCCGCCCGAGCATGCGGCAGGCGTCGCCGAGGCTGGCGGCGGCTGCGGCGAAATCGGGCCGCGCGTCGAGCGCGGCTTCGTGATGCGCGAGCGCGCGCTCGTACTGGCCGAGGCGCTGCAGGGCAAAGCCGAGCGCCTGGTGCGCATCGGCGCTGCCCGCGTCCGCGGCCAGCACCAGCTCCAGATGCCGAACCGCCCCGGCGGGATCGCCAAGGCTGGTGAGCACGCTGCCGAGCAGCAGCCGGGCCTCGGCCGAGCGTTCGTCGAGCGCGACGGCACGCTGCAGATGCGTGCTCGCTCTGGCGAGGTCGCCGAGACCTGCGAAAGTCTTGCCGAGCGACAGGTGCAGATCCGCGGCGTCGCCGGCTTCCTCTGCGGCCTGGTCGAGCAGGGCGCGTGCCTCCTGCGTGTCGCCGAGCTGCAGGCGGACCATGGCGAGGCTGCACAAAGTGCGGAAATGACGGGGCTGAAGCGAAAGAACTTTCCGGTAGGCCTGCTCGGCGATGCGCAAGGCTTGATCGCTGAGCGCGGCCGCCGACGGCTGTCCGCCGTCGGACGCTGCGGGGACGAGGCGGGGGCGGAAGGCGACGGCGTGCTCGTTCATGATGGCAACTTGCTGAATGGTCGACAGAAGCCGTTGTCGGGGCGGATTGAAGCGAAACGGAGGCTTAGACGGGGCTGATCGCAAGCTGTCGGCTAGAACCGTTCGAGCAGCGCAAGGAGCTTGTCCGGCCACGTGCAGCGTTGATGGCTGGTGCGGCCACAACGCAACGAGCCGGCGTAGACCCGAGGGGTCTGCGCCGGCCACTGTTGGTCAGGTTGCCGAGGGCGTCAGCCCCACATGTGGTGCATCGCGTGGTGGTGGGACATGTCCGGACCGCTCGATGCTGCTGCAGCGGTTGCAGCCGGCGCCGCCGCCGCGGCCGCCGCCGTGTGATGGCTGCTATGATGGCTGTGGTGGCCGCCGCAGTGATGCGTCGTTGTGGTGTTGTTGTTGCCGGTGTTGTTGTTGCCGCCGGTGGTTCCTCCGCCGGCCGTTCCACCGCCCGTCGTGCCGCCACCGGTCGTGCCGCCACCCGTGGTGCCTCCGCCGGCAGTGCCGCCTCCGGTGGTGCCGCCACCTGTCGTGCCACCTCCGCCCATGCCGCCGCCGGGCGTGGTCGTGCTCGCAGGCGTTCCGCCCGTGCCGTTGGCGATGTTCGGCGTGGCGCCCGCCGGCATACCGGTGCCCTGGGCAATGCCATTGACCGCCGTCGCCGTCACGAAGCTCGTCGCGGACGTGACGTAGGCCGATCCGCCGATCGCGATATTGTTGCCCGCGATGTCTCCGGCATTGCCGATGTAGTTCGCGGCGGCAGCCTTCAACATCGCCTGATCGGTCGCCAGGGCGGCACCCGTGTCGCCGTTCATGATGCCCATCAGCGCCTTCGTGGCCATGATGGTGTCGGACTGCAGAGCACCGGCGGCGAGCTCGTCGTCGAAGCGTCCCTTGAACACCGCGCCCTGCGCCGCATCGAATGCCGCACCGAAGTTCTGGTAGTTGGTGATCTGGTCGATCAGGGCCTGCGACGCCGTCCCCGTTCCATTGGCCACCGCAACCAGCTTCGCACCCAGCGTGTTGCCCTCGGCGAGGAAATTGGCCCAGAAATTGGTCTGCGCCTGATTGTCCTGGAACTTCGTGACCGTGCCGGTCAGGCCGCCGGGCATCTCCGAGAAGCCGCCGCCGTGTCCCGGCATGCCGGTGCCGCCCGCCGCCGCGTTGAGGGCCGCGTCGTTCTGAAACACGTCGATCATGTCGACGATGTTGTCGGCGGAGCCGCGCAGCGCCGTCGGATTGGCCATCGTCTCGGCGACGTTGTAGTTGTTGATCTGAAGGTTTGCTTGGCTGAGCAGCGTCATCAGATGCAGCGTCGTCGTTTGGGCATCGACAGCGGTTTGACCTGCTTCAATCGCAGCGAGCTTCGCTGGATCGTTCAGGATCGCTTGGAGACCCTGCGCCACGGCCGTGAAGTCGGCTTGGACCTGGTTGATATTGTTGGCGCTCATGCCGCCCAGCGAAAGGTCAGCGACGGCATTGAACACCGTTCCGATGGCGGTCAGGTCGCCCGCGGCCGCTGCAGCGAGATTGGTGGCGCTGTCGTTGCCGGCGGGAAGGCTCTGGAATGCCACATCCATGGCACCCGTGTTGGCCAGGAAGGGAACGTTGTTGAGCGCGGCCGAGAGATGCGCGTCACCCTGGATCTGCGCCAGGATCTGCATCTGCACGTTGTGGATGGTCTGGTCGGCTTCGGCGAGGGTCGCCGGATTAGTCGTGTTCGGCGCCGCGTTGATCAGCGTCGTGATCTCGTTCGAGACCTGGGTGAGCACCGCGGTGTCGGTCGCGTTGAGCGTAAAGGCCTTGCCGCCGATCGTGACGTCTCCGGGATTGGCCAGCATCGCGTTGATGTCGTTCTGCACGGCATGCAGGTCGGTGGTGTAGCTGCCGAGGAACGGGTTCGAGTTGCCGCTGTTCTGCGGCGTCGACCACAGGCCGGTCGAGATGCGAACGGCGTCGTTGAAAACGACGCCGGCCTGCACGAGGTCGGTCGACAGGTTGAGCGCCGAGGCGCGAACCAGCAGATTGGACGTGCCATTCGCCAGCGCCGTCGGGTTGAAGGTATTGGCTGCCATTGATCATCTCCCCAAGTTTCAACCCGGCGTCTGCTGCTTGGCGGTTCGGCAGCACGCGGGCGTTGATCGGGCTGAGACATCTCGTTCACCTCCTCGCGGAGCGGGCGAAATGTCGCAGCCTCAGAGCACCTGGGAATTATTTGCTCCAATGGGGCCAAAAGAAGCGCCGCGGAGTCCTCAAATATGATGTTGTTCGGGCAAACGACGATTGTCGCAGCCGGGTCACGGCCGCGCTCGGAAGCGTACTAACTCCTTGAATTCCGTCGTTGCATCCTTGCAACATCACCGCTCAGCGAAGCTTCGATGCACGGTCCAGACAAGAAGTTGCCCCGATCTTGCGGCTGGTCGCCGATCTCTCCTTAGAAAAGTTCCAGCGTAACGAGGGTTCACAGTGCGGAACGGAACATGCATCTTTGCTGATCTTCAGAGGCTTCCTTTCTTCAACGCGTGTCGTCTCGCCCGGCTCATCGTCCTTCTCATTTCCCCCGGGAGCACTGCGTGAGTTGACCTCATCTGCTTGCTCCCGGGTATCCGATCCGCAGCAGCTGCTGCGGTTGCCTCATCAACCCCACATGTGATGCATCGCGTGGAGATGCGACATGTCGGGACCGGCAGCCGCGGCCTGGTTCGTATGCGCGCCCTGGCTGTGATCGTGATGATGATGATCGCTGTGATGCGCGGCGTTGCTGCCGTTGTTGGCCGTCGTACCCGTCGATGTGCCGCCAGCCGCCGCTCCGCCGGTCGACGTGCCTCCGTTCGCCGCGGTGCCACCGGCTGCCGCGCCACCGCCGGCGGTGGTTCCTGCCGCAGCTGTGCCGCCAGTGCCGTTGGCCAGGTTCGGTGTCGCGGTGACCGGAATGGTGCCGTGCGCGGTACCCTTGATGGAGGTTGCCGTCGAGACCGTCGTGGCCGTCCCGACATAGGTGCCGCCATTGACGGGAATGTTGTTGCCTGAGACGTCCATGGCGTCCGCCGCGAAGCCTTGGCCTGCCGCGGCGATCATCGCCTTGTCTGCCGCAAGTGCTGCGCCGGTGTCGCCGTTGAGGATGCCTTGCAGGCCCTTGACGGCATGGGCAGTGTCAGCTTCGAGCGTGCCGCTGAGCAGCTCGTTGTCGAACCGACCCTGGAATACGGCCCCCTGCGCGGCGTCGAAATTGGCGCCGAACTGCTGGTAGTTCTGGATCTGCGTGATCAGGGCCGCGCTCGCCTGCGCACCGCCGGTCGAGATCTTCTGCAAGGTGGCGTTGATGGTGTTGGCCTCGGCCAGGAATGCAGCCCAGAAATTCGTCTGAGCCTGATTGTCCTGGAATTTGGTGACCGTGCCGGTCAGTCCACCCGGATCTTCGGCGAAGCCGCCGGAATGGCCGGCATTGCCGTTGCCGCCCGCGGCCATGTTGAGGTTGGCGTCACCCTGGACGATGTCGATGATGTCGAGCAGATTATCGGCCGTGCCGCGCAGCGCCGCCTGATTTCCCGTGGTCGCCGCCGCGTCGTATTTGTTGAGCTGCAGGTTGATCTGACCGAGCGCGGTCTGTAGGTGGATCGTGGTCAGCGCCGCCGCGTTGGCGGTCTCGCCGGCCTCGATCTGCGCGAGCTGGGTCTTGTTGTTGAGGATGGCCGTCAGGCCCTGCGAGACCGCAGTCAGATCGGTGTTGACCTCCTGCAGGTGCGCCGCGTCGATGCCGCCGGAGGCGAGCTCGACCACCTTGTTGAAGACGAGGCCCACGTCCTTGAGGCTGGCGCCAGCGGTCGCCGCAGCAAGGCTCGCCGGATCGTCCGCGCCGGCGGGCGAGGTCTGGAAGGCGATGTCCTGGCCGCCTGTGTGGGCGAGGAAGGGCACATTGTTCAGCGCGTTCGCCAGATGCGCATCGTTGTGGATCTCGCCCAGGATCTCCTGCTGGAGCGCATGAATGGTCTGGCTGGCGGCAGCCTGGGTGGTGGCGTTCGCGAACTGCCCCGCCGCCTGCAGCAGCGTCCCCAGCTGACCCTCGACGTTGGTGAGGACTGCCGTGTCAGTGGCGTTCAGTGCGAAGGTGTGTCCGCCGAGCGTGACCTGACCTGGATTGGCCAGCATGGCGGCGATATCGGTCTGCACCGCCGTGATGTCGGCCTGATAGCTGCTCAGGAACGTCGGCGAGTTGCCGCTGTTGGCCAAGCTGAACAGGCCGAGCGAGGCGCGGACCGCATCGTTGAAGACGACGCCGGCCTGCACCAGATCGGTCGAATGCTGAATAGCAGTGGCGCGAGTCAGCAGGTTCGACGTGCCGTTGGCGAGCGCGGTCGGACTGAAGTTGACCGGCGTGGCACCACCGCCGCTGCTCGGCGGCGTCGAAGTGGTGCCGCCGGTGCCGTTGGCGATGTTCGGGGTCGCCGTCACCGGGATCGTGCCGTGGGCGAGGCCGTGCACCGAGGTCGCCGTCGAGACCGTGGTGGCCGTGCCGACATAGGTCGCGCCGCCAATCGCGATGTTGTTGCCGGAGACGTCCATGGCGTCAGCGGCGAAGCCCTGTCCGGCGGCGTTGATCGCCGCCTTGTCCGCGGCGAGCGCCGCGCCGGTGTCGCCGTTCAGAATGCCCTGCAAGCCTTTCACGGCGGCCGCCGAGTCGGCTTCCAGCGTGCCGCTGAGCAGCTCGTTGTCGAAGCGGCCACGGAAGACATTGCCCTGGGCGGCGTCGAAATTGGCGCCGAACTGCTGGTAGTTCTGGATCTGCGTGATCAATGCCGCGCTGGCTTGCGCGCCGCCCGTCGAGATCTTCTGCAGGGTTGCGTTGATGGTGTTCGCTTCGGCCAGGAACGCGGCCCAGAAATTGGTCTGCGCCTGATTGTCCTGGAACTTGGTGACCGTGCCGGTCAATCCGCCGGGATCCTCCGCGAAGCCTCCGGCATGGCCGGGCATGCCGTTGCCGCCGGCCGCCATGTTCAGGTTGGCGTCGTTCTGGATGATGTCGATGCTGTCGAGCAGGTTGTCGGCCGTGCCGCGCAACGCGGCCTGATTGCCGGTCGTTTCCGCCTTGGCATACTGGTTGAGCTCGAGGTTGATCTGTCCGAGCACCGTCTGCAGATGGATGGTCGTGAGCGCGGCCGCGTTCGCCGTCTCGCCCTTCTCGATCTGCGCGAGCTGGGTCTTGTTGTTGAGGATGTTGGTGAGGCCTTGCGAGATCGCGGTGAGGTCGGTCGTGACCTCTTGGAGGTTGCCGGTGTGGATGCCGCCGGAGGCGAGGTCGACGACCTTGTTGAAAACGAGGCCGACATCCTTCAGCGTGTTGCCTGCGGTCGCTGCAGCCAAGGTCGCCGCATCATCGGCGCCGGCCGGCGTGTTCTGGAAGGCGACGTCCTGGCCGCCGGTATTGGCGAGGAAGTTGACCTTGTTGAGCGCGCCGGACAGATGCGCGTCGCCGTTGATCTCCTGCAGGATCTCCTGCTGGACCGCGTGCAGCGTCTGATCCGCGGCTGTGATCGTCGCAGCATTCGTGGTCTGCGGTGCGGCCGTGAGCAGCGTCGAGATCTGCGCTTGCACGTTGGTGAGAACGGCGGTGTCGGTCGCGTTCAGCGTGAAGGCCTGGCCGCCCAGGGTCACCTGGCCGGGATTTGCGAGCATCGCCGCGATGTCGTTCTGCACGGCGTGGAGATCGGTCGTGTAGCTGCCGAGGAACGGGTTCGAGTTGCCGCTGCCGGCCTGCGAGAACAGGCCGAGCGAGGCGCGCACCGCATCGTTGAACACCACGCCGGCTTGGACGAGGTCGGTCGACATGTTGAGCGCTGAGGCGCGCACCAGCAGGTTCGACGTTCCGTTGGCCAGCGCCGTCGGGTTGAAGGTGTTATTCGCCATAGATCATCTCTCCCCAAGTTCATCCGACGCCCGGCAGGGCCCCGTACCGAAACTGGCCGGACGATGCGGAAGCGCATCGGCCCTGCGTCGGACGTGATGCGCCGCGCCTCACGCCCGTGCGCCGCTGTGTCGCGCGTTCTTCTGACGCGCGCTACTTTGTCGCACCTCGCTATATGCTCGGAGCAATCGGGCCAAAAAAGGCGTGGGGGAGTCCGCAAATATGTTGTTCTCGGGACATCGCGGATCTGTGACAGATGCGCCGCGATCGCGTGCCAAGTGATTGATTTCTGGCGGCAAGCAGCAACTGCGCGGTGCGGCGACCGGGCGCGAATTGCATCTTGTCGTCAAGATGCTGCCTGCATCTCGCCGGTGAGTGGCCGGTCTCCAGCGATCAGACGCAGGGTTGGTCTGATGCTGTCAAGGCTGCCCGGCGACGCGGGCGCGCGGCATTGTCGCAGCGCCATCGCTGGAAAAACGCCACGATGGATTGTCTGTCGGGGGAGTTGGAGGCAAAGGCGCCCGGGCGTGTCGGCCGACCTCGCCGTGCGCCGTTCAGGACGGCGGCGCGGCCTGGCGCTGCACCAGGAGCGCAGTCCTGATCTTCTGCAGCAGTGTGGTGTAGAGCTGATTCCAGGCCGGGTCATTCTGCCCGTTCGCGTCGAGCCCTTGCTTGGTCAGGCCCAGGCTGATCCGGTAGACGGCGAGGGCGCCGTCGATGTTGCCGAGCGGAAGGAAGGCATCGCCCAGACTCTGATAGGAATTTGCAAGCGCCTGCTGCAGCGACGGGTCGTTGGCGATCGTGTTGGCGAGATGGGTGATCAGCGCGGTGTTGGCGCGACGCTGCTCGAAGGCTTCGGCATGGCGGCCCTGGGCGGTGAGCACATCCGCCAGCAGAGCGTGGCACCAGGCGAGGTCGCGCTGAAAGCTGAGATTGCCGCGGTGGGCCGCGGTCAGCTTCCGGATGATGGCGAGGCTGGCGGAATAGGCGGCATGCGCAGCCTCGAGGTTTCGCTGAACGAACAACACGGCGCCGATGCGGTTCAAGGCGACCGAGAGGTTGCGTTGAAACCCGGCGTCGTCCGGATTGGCTGCGGTCAGGTACCTGACGATGGCGATGCTCTGCTTGTAGTTCTGCAACGCGTCCATGAGATCGCTGGCGGTGGCTGCGCGATCGCCTTCCGCGATCCCGGCGGCAGCCTGATCCAGCAGCCTGCCGGCGGCGACCGTGACGCCGACCGCAAGGCCCCCGCGGGCGACATCGCCGCGCGGGCGTTCCAGCAGCGCGGCGAGCGCGACCGGCTCGTCGCTCTCCACGGATTCCGGCGCAGACTCTGCTCTCGAGGCTCGATCCCGATCAAAGGGCGCAGGCGGCGCCTGCTGCTGAGAGGCGCGCGGTTGCGGACGCAATCCCCGTCCGAAGCCGGGAATTCGGCGCAACATGCCCTCGACCTGCGCGGCCGTGATCAGGCGCGTGCATTCGAACTGCCGGGACGTGCCCTGCCATCGCGGGCACCACAGAAAGTCCTCATGGTCGAAGCGATGACGGGCATCATTCCAGCAACTGTTGCAGGCGTGATGGTTGATGACCCGATAGGGGGTCGCAAACTCGTTGGTCGGGTGGGTGAAGCCGCTGATCAGCACGACCGGAGTGCCGACCGCCCAAGCCAGCCATGACAGCCCCGAGGAAAGGCCGATGAAGAACGCGGCGTGCTTGAGCCAGCGGGCGCGCTCGGGCAGCGGCCGGTCGCCGGTCTGATCCTCGGCTTCGGCAGGAATCTGCGTTCGGAAAGCGCCGTGGCTGCGCTCCGCGGTCTGATCGACGCAGATCACGCGATAGCCGGTCGCGCGCAGGAAGGCCACGAGGCTCTGCCAGCCCTCCGGATTGTTCCAGTGCTTGCATGCGGTCGTCGCCTGCACGGCGATGCAGACATAGGGGTCCTCGATGGGACGGCTCTCTTCGCTCAACGCGACGCGTGGCGGCTGCTCGGCCGGATCGACGCCGAGAATATGAGCTGCTGTCCGATGCAGACCGACCTGCCGGAAATCACAGGGATGATGCACGAACTCGGCATCGTCGAAGAACAGCGCGACCGAGTAGGTCGCGTAGTATCGCTCCGCCTGGACCGTGTCGTGGCTGAGGAACGTGATGTCTGGGTAGACGGCGCGGAACAGCGGGATCAGCGGCTCGCCCATCGCACAGCTCAGGCGGCATCGATGCAGGTCCCTGAACTTCACCACATAGCTCATCCAGCCGATGATGTCGCCGATCGTGCCGACCGGGAATTGGATCAGGACGTCGCGGTCGGTGGCGTCATAGTCGTGGCACAGCAGCAGCTCGGGCCCTGACCACACTTCCAGCCTGAACGGGACGAAGTAGCGCTTGCTGCTGTTGACGTGCCCAGAACGCAGGTCGATGTCGAACAGGACGTTGGCCGTCTCGAGATCGCTCAACCGGACGCGCCAGGCGTGTCCGGTGTCGGGCAGCATGACACGACAGCCGTCGTTGAAATCGAAGCGCAGCCCCTGGGGACCCTCCTGGGTCGGCACGGTCGCTGGCGGTGGCAGTCGCGGCTTGCGTGCCTGATCAGACGCCTCGGTGCGGGCGCCGGGCTGGGCGGACGGTAACGCACTCGTCGGCACCATCGCCGGGTCCGAGGAGCGGAGAAAATTTGCAACGTTCATGTTGAGGTGCCGACGCGGTCTGCGTTCATTCGTGAGCGATGGCGCCGACCGCGGCGGTTCGGTCTTGTTACTCCACGAAGGCGCGGCGCCACTGATCGAGAACCGGCTTCATCAGATAGCTGAGCATCGTCCGGCTGCCGGTTTGAACGTAGACTTCGGCCTGCATGCCGGGCATCAGGTTGACGTTGCCGAGCCGCTTGCGCTCCTCGTCGGATAGCGTGATCCTGACCGTGTAGAACGTAGAGCCGGTTCGTGGGTCATTGGTGATATCAGGCGACACGAACGAGACTTGGCCGCTCAATTTCGGCGTGGTGCGCTGGTTGAAGGCGTTGAAGTGGACCATCGCATCCTGCCCGGTGTGGACGTGATCGATGTCCTTGGGCTGGACGTGCCCTTCGACCTGCAGTTCGTCCGAATCGGGGACCAGCTCCATGACGGTCTCACCCGGCTTGATGACGCCGCCGATGGTGTGGATCGCGAGCTGGTGGATGGTGCCGGAGTTCGGCGCGCGCATCTCGATGCGATCGAGCTGGTCGCGCGCGGCGACGCCCTTCTCGACCAGATCGCCTTCCTTGGCCTGGGACTCGCTGAGATCCTTGACCACCTCGCTGCGGAAATCCTGATCGATCTTGACGGTCTGGAGCTCGGCTTCGCTGATCTTGGACCTCGTCTCCGCCACGCTGGACACCAATTGGCCGCGTTCACCGTCGATTCGAGCGGCTTCCCGCTGCAGCGTAGTCAGTCGCGTCAGCGGAACGAGCCGCTTGTCATAGAGCTCCTGCACGCCGGCCAGCTCGCCCTTGATCAACTCGATCTGCTTGTTCTTGGATTCGAGCTGGGACTCCATACCGCTGATCTCGTTGTTCAGCTGGACGATGCGGCCCTGCAGCAGCTCCTTCTGGCTCTTGCGGGTCGTGGCACGGGCCTTGAACAGCGCGTTCTCCGACGCGATCACGGTGCGGACATTCGGATCGTCCTGACGTGAGGTCAGAGTGGACGGATAGTCCGGCTGATCGAGACCGTCACGCTCGGCCGAGAGCCGTGCAATCTTCGCGCGCTGCTCGTTCAATTGCTTGGTGATCGCCTGGAGCTGGGCTTGGCTCTGCGTGGCGTCGAGCCGCACGAGCAGATCGCCCGCCGCAACGCGCGTGCCGTTGTCGACCTTGATTTCCGCGACAATGCCGCCTGTCGGATGCTGAATGGCCTTCACGTTGGATTGCACCACGAGATTGCCGGGGACCACGATCGCGCCGGCGAGCGGCACGAGGGTCAGCCAGCCGCCGCCGAGAACGGCGGCGACAAGCAGCACCCGCAAGCCGAGACGCAGCTCGTTCTCGAACATGCGGCTGACGCGCGGCACCAGCGATTCGTCCGAGCCGTCGTCGAGATCAGCCGCCGTTCCTTGCGTCGCAATGAAGGTCATGCCGGTGGTCAAGGCCGTGCCGGCGGTGCCGACCAGGCGGCCGACCCGGGTTTGCGGAACGACGGGCGCATGCGCCAGGCGGGCAGGGAGGTTCTGCTGTCCCATCGGTCGCGGCGCACCGACGCCGAAATTGCCGTCGCGCCGCGCATCCTGCAGGTCGAGCACGGGCGCCGAATTGCCGCCCGCCACGCGTGCAGGCGGATGGCGCGGCGGCGGCGATAGCTCCGGCTCGTAGCCACGCATCGGTGCGGGCTGCTGCCAGTCCATCTCGCGGATGCCTTCACCGCGGCGTGCCCGGGGCGCCTGGGCACCGAGACCGAACAGCGACAGCGACGCACCGAGGGCGCGGCCCATGGTGCTGCCCTTTTTCTTCGAGCGCGGCTTCGGCCTGCCCTGCGACGGCGGCGGACGCCGGCGCTTCTTGCCGCCGTCACGTGCACCGCGGCGTTGTCGCGGGTCCTCGTCGGAGCCGTCGTCGAATGCGCCCTGCAGCCGCTGCAGCTCGAGGATCAATGCGTCGCCCTGCGGACCGACCGCGCGAGTCTTCGGTCGTACATAGTCGTCGTCGTCGAACGGCCTGAAGTCGTTGATGTGTTTCATTGATCAAGCGCTTTCTGCTGGGGCGGCGCGACGAAGCGAGCGGGCGTTCGGATTTGGCGCCGCTGCGGGAGCAGCAACCCTGGGCGGAGCGGGGGCATGCGCGACGGCAGGTCCCGCGGCCTTGTTGGCCCCGGCGACTCGGGCAAAGATCTCCTGGCAGGGACCGAATGCGATCGCCTTGCCCTCGTACAGCACCAGCGCCATGTTGAGCGCATTCAGCGCGCTGGGACGGTGCGAAATCACGATCACGATGCTCTGGTTCTGCTGCCGCATGATCTGAATGGCGCGGCTGAGCGCGTTCTCCCCGTCGGTGTCCAGATTGGCATTCGGCTCGTCGAGGACGATGAGAAACGGATCGCCATACACCGCGCGGGCCAGACCGACGCGCTGCCGCTGACCGGCCGACAGCGACATGCCGCCTTGGCCGATTCGCGTCGAATAGCCCTCCGGCAGCCGCAGGATGATGTCGTGCACGCCGGCGATCTGCGCCGCCTTCAGGATCGCATCCGAGCTCGCATTCTCGTCGAAGCGGCAGATGTTGTCGGCGATGCTGCCATCGAACAGGGCAACGTCCTGCGGCAGGTAGCCGATATGGCGGCCGAGATCCTCGTTGCTCCATTGGTCGAGCGCTGCGCCGTCGAGGCGGACGGATCCATGCTGTGCAGGCCAGATGCCGACCAGCGCCTTCGAGAGCGAGGTCTTCCCGGAGGCACTCGCGCCGAGCAGCGCCAGACCCGTGCCTGCCTTGATCGAGAACGACACGTTTTGAACGATCGGCCGATCGGTGCCCGGCGCGGTGACCGTCAGCTCCTGTACGGTCAGCTCGCGGAATGGGCGGGGCAACGCGACCGGCGGCGCTTCCGGCCTGGCCGTGGCCTTGCAGATATCACGCAAACGCGCGATGCCCTGGCGCGCGGCGACCAGCTGTTTCCAGCTGCCAAGTGCGATCTCGATCGGGGCGAGCGCGCGGCCCATCAGGATCGACGAGGCCATCATCACGCCGCCGGACGCCTGTTCGGAGACGACCAGCGCCGCGCCGATACCGAGCATGCCCGACTGCAGGATGAAGCGCAGCACTTTCGCGGCGGCCCCGAGATTGGCGTAGACATCGCTGGCGCGAATATTGTCCTTCAGATAGCGCTCGTTGACGGCGTTCCAGCGTGCCGAGAAGCGATCGAGCATTCCGAGCGCGCGAATCACCTCGGCATTGCGCTGGGTGGCATCGGCGAGGACCTGCCGTGCGGCGCTCGTATCGCTGGCGGATTTGCTCGCC
Source organism: Bradyrhizobium sp. HKCCYLRH3061 (assembly GCF_051168015.1). Classification (NCBI taxonomy): domain Bacteria; kingdom Pseudomonadati; phylum Pseudomonadota; class Alphaproteobacteria; order Hyphomicrobiales; family Nitrobacteraceae; genus Bradyrhizobium; species Bradyrhizobium sp. HKCCYLRH3061. The sequence continues at coordinate 201,822 of NZ_JBNPUE010000008.1, read as the reverse complement.
TGACGCGACAACCGGTCGGTCACCAGCGTCATCGAGATGATTCCGATCGTGCCGATGACGGCCGTGATGCCGATCAGCGGATGAAACAGGAACATCCCGATCAGGAAGATCGGTATCCACGGCATGTCGAGAAAGGCGGTCGGTCCCATGCTCGACATGAAGGCGCGGAGCTGGTCGAGATCGCGCAGCGGCTGCTGCATCAGCATCGGCTTGGTGCCGCGCAGGGGCAGGGTGGCCAGAGCGTGATGAATCGCGTCCTGCAGGCTCGCGTCGAACACGGTCGCCACCCGGCACAGCATGCGGGTGCGCAACGCGTCGAAATAGCCCTGAATCAGATAGACGGCCAGAATCATCACCGACAGGCCGACGAGCGTGGCGAGATTTTTGCTCGGAACGACGCGATCATTGACCTGCATCATATAAACCGAGCCCGAGAGCATCAGGATGTTGATGACGCCGCTGAACACGCCGATGCCGGCCATGCGCTTCACAGCCTGGCGCAACCCGCGCGTCACCGGATCGTCGCTTCCCGAGAGAAGGTCGTTGAGGGCAGCCGCGGCTTTCGTTCTCGGGCGCTCTTGAGCCAGACTCATCCAGGCGCGTCTCCCAAAACACAGTGCTTCACTCCGCGCTATTGACAGTCGATACCGACGATTTTCCGGCAACAATTGGACATGTGGGCAATTCCGTCGCAGCGTCGCGGGCACACGACCGGCGCGAGACGCAATGCGCCGGGTCGGCTCTGAAAAGTTGTGGCGTCGTTCGGAGCGATCGGGTCTGTGCGAAATCTGTCCGCGATCGTCGATGGTTGCAGCGTGATAACAGCCATCGGCACGCGACGCGTGTCACACATTCGTCCGTCTATCACCTTGGTTCCGTACTCATTGGTCGCGGTCCGGGCCGAATGACGCCACGAAGCCGAATAAATCTTCCTGCGGTGCAACGCACAGGCGTTGTCATCTCGATCATGCGGTATTCGATGATGGTGCGGAGAACGATGATGATGGCGGCGGCAACACGAGGACATGCGGCCCCGCGCACCAATCCAGGACGTGCAATCAGCTCGGCCAGGCATGGCGGCCGACGATGTGTTCTATCATCGAACGTGCGGCCGCTGTGGAACCAGTGACCCGTCAAGCATCGGGCGCACGAGATCAACATCAGCTCCAGGGAGGACGAAGCAGATCAGTCCGCGTGCAATCCGAGCAACTCGTCACCGGCTCGGGCCACGGCAGTTGATCAACCATAGGCGTGATCCAACCGGTCACGCTCAAGCGTAGCGGGGCAACGAACGGGTGAAGAACGGCGCCGTAACGCCGAAGTCGGACGAAGTTGCTCACTTAGTAAAGCGTATCCGGGGGACGACAAAGTTGCTGAACGACATCACCATCGAGACGCGTGATGCGGGAATGGATTCGGGTCGAGGGGCGGCCCGCAGGAGTGAATACTTCATCATCCTGCGCCGGATCGGTCCGCTGAGACGAAATACGGTCGCCAGGTCGGCGGTAAATCGCGCCGATCGCGTGCGCGCAGCTCTGGAGGCGCACGCATGAAGATCCGCAGGACCGACTATGGAACGATCATCCTGCACTGGACCCTGGTTGGGGCCACTGTGATCGCGTTCTTGACGGGGCTTCGCATGGCGACCGAAGCGCCTGGACACGCGTGGATCGCCAACAATCTCGACTGGCTGCTGCCCCGGCACCGGACCTGGACCTGGCACATGCCGGCTGGGGTCGTGCTTGCGAGCGTCGCCGTCGCCTACATGATTTATATCTCGAAGTCGGGGCTCGGTCGCCGCGTCACCATCGACAAGATGCGCTTCAAGGGCCTGCTCGGCCGCCGGCCGGCGCGGCTGGGCTCGATCAGTGTGATGCTGCACTGGGTGCTTTTCATCTCCATGGCGATCCTGATCGTCACCGGAGGCATGCTCTTCTTCGGCGTGGCCTCCGGCTACGTCACCATGATGATCCACTGGTACGCGACCTGGGTGATCCCGGCCTTCGTGGTGCTGCACGTCCTGGTTCATTTCAGCATCGGCGGAAAGATGCAGCTCTATCGCGTGTTCCGGCCGGCGCCCTTGCCGCCGCCGCCGCCGAAGCTCGATCCCGTCGAACTGCTCACGATGCTGGTCGAGCAGTCGGAAAAGCTGGAGGAGGCGGAGGCGCCTCCGAAGCGGCCTGCGCCGGCCGCGCGGCCTGCAGCGCGTGAGCCGATGCCGGCGCCGCGGCGCATGGAGGAGCCGCTGCGGGCGCGCTCCGAACCGCGGGTGCCGCCAGGCCGCATGCGTCCGCCGCCGGCACCTGCCAAGGGCAACTCCCGTCGCCGCAATCCGAGCTTCCAGTCCAACCCGTTCATGGTCGCGATCGCCGCGGCCATCGTGATCGGTTCGGCGATGTTCGCCGCCGACTACTACGCCGAGGACACCGTCACGGTGTACCGAATCGCGACATCGGATGCGCCGACGCTTGACGGCGATTCGTCGGATCGTGTCTGGCGCAACATCCAGCCGCACATGGTGACGACCAACCAGGGCGACAATTTCGACGGTACCGGCGAATCGCGCGTCTGGATCAAGGCCGCGCATGACGGCACGTGGGTGTATTTCCTCGTCATCTGGGAGGACCCGACGCGGTCGCTGAAGCAGTTGCCGCTGATCAAGAAGGCCGACGGCTGGCATCTGCTGCAGAACGGATTCGACAAGGGCGACGAGAACGACTTCAACGAGGACAAGTTCTCGCTGTTGTTCACGACGCTGCCGATCACCCTGGCCGCGGACCGAACCTTTCACATGAGCTCGCAGCCGATGCCGGACAAGCCGCCGACGCTGTCGGGTCGCGGCATCCACTACACGCCTGCGCCGAATCTCTATGCCGACGCCTGGCTGTGGAAGGCGACGAGCGGCGGCCCGACCGGATGGATGGATGATGATCATTTCGGTCCGCCTGCAGAACCCACGCCGGATCAGGTCAAGGGACTCACGCCCTACAAGGGCGGGTTCGCACCGGATCCGGGGACCGCGAACTATTCCGACAATTTCGTGATCGACAGGGAGGCCGCAAGACTGGGGAATCGGGGCGTGAGACCGAAGCGCCTTCCGAAGGACGTCGCCGCGATGACCGCGGCGATGGGCGAGATCAATCTCGATCCGAACATCGGCGAGAGCGAAGGCGCACGCTGGTTCATGACCGAGGCCGAATCGGTGCCGTATTCGGCCGAGGCGGATGCCCAGACGCCGATCGGGACCGTCGTGCCCGGTGTGCTCGTCAGCGGCGAGTTCACCGGCGATCGCGCGGACATCCGTTGCGCAGCGCGTTGGGCCGCGGGCCACTGGACGCTCGAAATTGCCCGCAAAATGGACACGAAAAGCAAGTACGACGTCCCGATCAAGAACGGTGTCTTCATGCGAGTCGCTGCGTTCGACCACACCCAGATCCGACATACGAGGCAGATCCGGCCGATGCGACTTGAGGTGCAGTGATGGGTAAGATTTGCAAAATCCAGTACAACAGGGAAACGTTCTACGCGAATGTGGGCGATATCCTGCTCGACGGCGCCATCAACAGTGGCGTGGATCTGCCCCATGACTGCCGCAGCGGAATCTGCGGCTCCTGCAAGGTAACGGTCGTCGACGGCAAGCTGTTCGGCGGGATGGAAGGCGACATGGCGCATGCGTGCCAGGCGCGTGTCGTGTCCGACCTCAAGATCATCACCGAGCCCGTGCCGGATACGGTGACGATGAATTGCGAGGTGGGCGATCTCGTGCGGCTCGCGCCCGACGTCGTCGGCGTCACCCTCGAGATGCCGAAGCCGCTGCGATTCTTCCCCGGGCAATACGCCAAGGTGCAGTACCGCGGTTTTCCGACGCGCTGCTACAGCCCGACCTACCCGATGGTTGGCGCGCCCGACAGCCATTTGCTGTATCTGCACATCCGCATCCTGAAGGATGGCCTGGTGTCGTCGGCGCTCGGCCGCGACATCCAGGTCGGCCATCGCGTCAAGCTGACGGCGCCGCTGGGCACCGCGTTCTTCCGGCAGAAGCATCGCGGCCGGATTATCCTGGTTGCGAGCGGCACCGGCTTCGCGCCAATGTGGGCGATCGCTGTCGCCGCCATCACCGAGAATCCGAAGCGCGAGATCGTCTTCATCGTCGTGTCGCGCACCTTGCAGTCGTTCTACATGCATCAGGCGTTGTGCCGCCTGGCGCGCTTCCCGAACGTGAAGATCATTCCGATCGTGTCGGAGCCGCAGAACGTCTCGCCCGCGATTCGCAGCGGCCGGCCGACCGAACACATGCCGGAGCTCACGCCCAACGACGTCGTCTACACCTGCGGCGCGCCGGCCATGACCGAGGCGGTCGCGAAGATGTCACGCGCGGCCGGCGCGAAGTGTCATTGCGATCCGTTCGTGTCGTCGGCGCAACCTTCGGAGACCCGCGGCGGACTCATGGATCGTCTCGCCGGATGGCTCGACAGCCAGCGCGGCCGGCCGGCGATGTTCCAGCCGGCCGAATGACATCGAGGCAGCCACGGCCCGTGGCCGCCTCGCGAAAGTCTAGCCGGCCACGAAGCTGAGCAGGGTGCCCGTCGCTGACGCCGGCGGAACAACGAGGCTCGCGCCGCTGCGCACCGCCGCCGCGCCAAGCGCCTTTTCCGTCGTTGCGAGATCATGTGAAGCCAGCACCAGGCCGGCGCCGCCGCGCTCCGGCAGGCCGGCGAGCGACACGCCGGGATAACGCGCTGCGAGCTGCTCCCGGGTCAAGAACACGAAATCGGCGCGATCGCCGCCCGAGGTCACGGTCACGGCGCCGTCGGCCTCGGCTCGCCCGTCGCGATCGATCAGGCGCGACAGATGGGCTGCGTCCTTGGTCGGATCCGGCGTCACGATCAGGGCCTGCTTCAGCTGCTTGGCGGCGTTGGCATGGCGCATCAATTCAGGAATCCAGACTGTTTCGCGCGTCTTGTGCTGGCATGCGAAGATGCGCAGGCCGCCCGGAGCCTCCGCGACCGGCCATTGAAACACCCGGAATTTCGCTGCCGAGATGGAGCCGTCGGGCAGGGGCACCGGCCGTTCGAAATCGATCGGGCCAATCGGCTCAAAACCCTTGGCGCGGATTTCCTCGGCGCCGGCCGCCGAGTCGATCGCGGTGAAGGCGATGCGCTCGATGCCTTCGCCGCGCTGGGCGAGGAAATTGCGGGTCGGAACGTTGTGGTCCGTCTCGGCGAGGATGCCGAGCAGCTCGATGTAATCAGGATCGAGCATGATGGTGTAATTGCCGGACCCCATCTTGGCGCTGTGCGTGCCGCGCGGAGACAGCGTGAAGCCCAGCCGCCTCCAGGTCTCCGCCGCGGCGTCGAGATCCTTCACCACGACGACCGCGTGATCGATACCGATGACATTCTTGAGGGCCACGCGTTTGTCTCCTTGCAGCGAAGTTGGCATATTGGCGGCCGAACTATGCCCAATCGACCTATGCGCCGCAACCGGCGCGGATGGGCGCTCGGCGCAAGGCAAGACCGTCTTCCTGGAGGGCGGTTGATCAGCAGGGATGAGCTGTTCACGATGAGCATGACGATGGAAAACGTTCAATGGCCGCCGTCCCTGTGGGCTGCGCAGACCCCGTCTGGACCTGACCTGTCCGAGCTTCAGGGCAGTGTGCAGGCCGATGTCGTGATCATCGGCGGCGGCTTCACCGGATTGTCGACGGCGCTGCATCTGCGCGAGGCCGGTGTCGATGTCGCGATCGTCGAAGCCATGGAGCCGGGCTGGGGCGCCTCGGGTCGGAACAACGGCCAGGTGATCCCGACACTGTCGCGCCCGGATCCCGAGGATCTCATCGCCCGTCACGGCGCCGCCGGCGAGCGCTTCGTTGCGATGCTGCGCGACAGTGCCTCAGCGCTGTTCGAGACCGTCAGGCGCTACGGCATCGACGCCGAGCATGAGCAGGCCGGCTGGGTCCAGCCGGTGCATACGCCCGGCCGCATCAAGATCGCCGAGCGCAGGTTCAAGCAGTGGTCGAAGTTCGGCGCGGAAGTCGAGCTGCTGTCACGCGACCAGACGCGCGACATGCTCGGCTCGGATGCATGGTATGGGGGCTTCTGGAACAGGACCGGCGGTCACATCAATCCGCTGGCGCTCGCGCGCGGGCTGGCGCGAACCGTGCTGAGCCTGGGGGGCCGCATCTATGCGCGCTCGCCGGCGATCGATTTCGAGCGGCGCGGGAATCGTTGGATCGTCCGCACCGCGCAAGGCGAGGTGTCGGCGCGCGCGCTGGTGCTGGCGAGCAATGCCTATAGCGGCGAGTTCTCCAAGGCGCTCGCACCGGATATCGCGCACGAGGTGATGCCCGTGCTGTCGTGGCAGATGGCGACGCAGCCGCTGTCGGACAATGTCCGCAAGACCATCATCCCGGCGCGGCAGGCGATGTCCGATACCCATGGCGAACTCTATTTTGCGCGTTACGACGCCCGCAACCGACTGGTCACCGGCGGCGCCGTGATCGGCCCCGGCAACAAGGCCGAGCGGCTGAAGGCGCGGGTCGCCGAACGCCTGCAGCGCCTGTGGCCGCAGATCGGCGAGGTCAGGTTCGACTACGTCTGGAACGGCTATGTCGGCATGACCACGGACTACATGCCGCGGATTCATCGCCTCGGTCCTGATGCCTATGGCTGGACCGGCTGCAACGGCCGGGCGGTCGCGCTCACGATCCCCCTCGGTGCGGAGCTTGCGAAAGCGGTGCGCGGCGTGTCGGTGAACGAGCTGGCGCTGCCGTTCACGGAGCCGGTCACCATTCCGGCGCACGCCCTGCTGCGTCCGTTCGCGCCGCTGATGCTGCTCTTGTACCGATACCGCGACGCGCGTGAGATCGGCTAAGACGTGGGACGTTCGGTCCGGGCGAAGTCGCCGCCCGGAATGGCCTCGAGCAGAGCCTGCGTATACGGATGCTGCGGGTTGCCGAACACGTCGTGCGTGGGCCCATGCTCGACGACGACGCCGTCCTTCATGACCGCGACCAGATCGCAGATCTGGGCTGCGACCCGCAGGTCGTGCGTGATGAAGATGATCGACAGGTCGAGCCGTTCGCGCAGGCTGGTCAGCAGCTTCAACACCTGCGCCTGAACGGAGACGTCGAGCGCGGACACCGGCTCGTCCGCGACCAGCACCTTGGGCTTCAGCGCCAGCGCACGCGCAAGCCCGATGCGCTGGCGCTGACCTCCGGAGAACTCATGCGGAAAGCGGTCGGCGGCGGACGGGTCGAGCCCCACCAGGCTGAACAGCTCGCGCGCCTCGGTCAGCGCCTGCGCTCGCGCGGTGCCGTGCACGATCGGTCCCTGCGCCACCAGCTCGACCGCCTTGCGCCGCGGATTCAACGAGGCGAACGGGTCCTGAAACACCATCTGCATCTGCTGGGTTCTGTTTCTGACCTCGCTGCGCGAGAGGCGTGCCCAGTCCTCGCCGTCGAGCAGGATCGTTCCTGTGTCGGGATCGATCAGGCGAATGATGCAGCGGGCGAGGGTGGATTTGCCGGAGCCGGACTCGCCGACGATGCCGAGCGTTGCCCCCTTCGGCAGTGAAAGCGAAACGTCCCTGATTGCATGGGTAGTGCGCTCGCCGCGGCCGAGGAAGCCGCCGGTGCGATAGGTCTTCGAGACACCGGAGATGGTGAGGATCATCCGGTCCGACAGCTTGCGTGCCGGGGGCGCTGCTACCGGCGGCACCGCGGCGATCAGTTGCCTGGTGTAGTCATGCTGCGGCCGTTGCAGGACATCCGCCGCCGCGCCCTGTTCGACGACGCTGCCATGTTGCATCACGACGACGCGGTCGGCGATCTCGGCGACGACCCCGAAGTCATGCGTGATGAACAGCACCGCCGTCCTGCGCCGCTGCTGCAGCTCTCGGATGAGCTTGAGGATCTGGGCCTGCGTCGTGACGTCGAGCGCCGTCGTCGGCTCGTCGGCGATCAGCAGCTTCGGATCAAGCGCCAAGGCCATGGCGATCATGGCGCGCTGGCGCTGGCCGCCGGACAGCTCGTGCGGATAGGCCTTCGCCGCGCGCGGCGGATCGGGAATGTTGACGTCGGACAGGAGCGACAGCACGCGCGATTTGATCTCGGCTTTCGACAGATCGGTATGGATGTCCAGCACCTCGCCGATCTGGTCGCCGATCGTGCGCAACGGATTGAGCGCGGTCATCGGCTCCTGGAACACCATCGCGACCTCGGCGCCACGCATGCTGCGCATCTCTGCCGCCGTGGCGGTGCAGAGATCGCGCCCGGCAAACAGGATGCGTCCGCCGTCGGTGCCCACACCGTCCGGCAGCAGCCGCATGATGGCATTGGCCATCATCGACTTGCCGGAGCCGGATTCTCCGACGATGCAGACGATTTCGTTCTCGGCGACCGAAAGCGAGACCTCGGAGATCGCATGCGTGCGGTCGGCGCCCTTCGGCAAACGCACGCTGAGGCGGTCGACGGTCAGAATGGGCTGTGCGGGACTCATCGCTGTTTCAGCCGGGGATTCAGTGCGTCATTGAGCCCCTGGCCGACCAGCGACACCGCGAGCACAGTGACGAGAATGGCGACGCCCGGGATCGCGGAGACGTACCACTGCACGCGCAGCACGTCGCGCCCGAGCCCGATCAGGTTGCCCCAGGAGGCGACATTGGCGTCGGACAGCCGTAGGAAGGCGAGCGCGCTCTCCAAGAGGATCGCGACCGCCATCACGACACCGGCATAGACGATCACCGGCGGCAGCGCGTTCGGCAGGATCTCGCGCAGGATCAGCTGGGTGTCGCGCATGCCGAGGGTGCGGCCGGCCTGGACGAATTCGCGGCTCCGCAGCGACAGGAACTCCGCCCGTGTCAGCCGGGCCGGTGCCGGCCAGGAGACGATGCCGACGGCAATCGTCACCGTCGTCAAAGTCGAGCCGAACACCGCGACCAGGACCAGCAGCAGGACGAAGTTCGGCAGCGTCTGGAAGGCTTCGGTGATGCGCATCAGGATGTTGTCGACCCAGCCGCCGTAGTAGCCCGCGAGCGCACCGACCAACACGCCGATCGCCACGGCAATGAGCGTGGCGACGCCGCCGATCAGGAGCGAGATGCGGGCGCCGTAGAAGATCTGGGCGGCGATGTCGCGGCCGGAATTGTCGGTGCCGAGCAGGAAGCGCGGATTGGCGAGCGGCCAGATCAGGGGCCGGCCGGCGAGCGCGAGCGGATCGCGTGGATAGAAATAGCCGGCGCTGAGCGCCATGCCGATGACGATCAGCAGGAGCACGAGGCCCAGGACGGCAGCGGGACTGCGGAAATAGCGTTTGACCGCGTCCATGCGCTAGCTCTCCGCCGTGATGCGCGGATCGAGCCGCGCGTAAAGCAGATCGGTCACGAAGTTGACGGCGATCACGAGCAGCGCCGAGACGAAGACGATGCCGAGCAGGGTGTTGAGGTCGCGCTGGACGACCGACTCATAAGCGAGACGTCCGAGGCCGGGCAGCGAGAACACCGTCTCGACCACCACGGAGCCGCCGAGCATCGTGCCGGCCTGGAGTCCGATCAGCGTCACCATCGGCAGCAGCGCGTTGCGCAGCACGTGGCGGGTGACGATGCGGGTCTCGTCGAGGCCCTTGGCGCGCGCGGTGCGGACGAAATCGAGGTTCAGGACCTCGAGCATGGAGGCGCGCATGATGCGGAGATAGATGGCGAGGAAGATCAGGCCGAGTGTAAAGGACGGCAACACCAAGTGTCGTGCGATATCGAGCACGCGCCAGACGCCGGTCGTGACCGCGCCGATATCCTCGAAGCCGCCGGCGGGCAGCCACTGCAGGTAGATCGAGAACACGACGATGGCCATCAGTCCGAACCAGAACGACGGGGTGGCATAGAAGATCAGGCCCACCGTGGAGATCAGCGTATCCGGCCAGCGGTTGACGCCGCGCGCGGCGATCACCCCGAAAACAAGACCGAAGAAGAAGGCAAAGGACAGCGCCGATGTCATCAGCAGCAGCGTCGGTGGCAGCCGCTCCAGGATCACGGCAGCGACGGGCTTGCCGTAGATCGCGGAGAACCCGAGATCGAGACGCACCAGCCGCCACAGATAATTGGCGAGTTGCATCGGGACCGACAGGTCCAGTCCATAGAAGCGACGCAACTCGCGAGCGGTGGCGGCATCGCCGCCGCCCATCTGCGCCATCATCGCGTCGACCGTATCGCCGGGCGCGAGTTGCAGCAGCAGGAAGACGCCGATCAGGATCAGGAACAGGGTGGGGATCGAGGCGGCGAGCCGCCGCCCCGCAAGGCTCAAGATGCGCATGGCCTCATCCTGACGGATTCCGGCTCAGGCGGAAAGCCACAGATCGTGCCAGCTCGACGATCCCCAGCGCGGCGTGTTCGAGTGGTTGCGCGCCTTGGCCGTGATCACGGTGACGAAGATCTGCTCGATCGGCATCCACACCGGCAGCTCGGTATTGGCCTCGCGCACGAAATCGGCATAGAGCGCCTTGCGCTTGGCCGGATCGACCTCGGTCGCCGCGTCATCAATGATCTTGTCGATCTTGGGATCGTCCCAACCCCACTGGTTGGTCCACGGCGCGCCCTTGGGCTGGCCGGAGCGATACCAGACCGTGGTCGAAACCGCGGGGTCGTTGCGGTACTGGTGCCAGCCGGTCGCGAGATCGAAGGCGTGCTCGTCATAGACCTGCTTGAGAAAGCCGCCGCCATCGTTGCGCACGATCTCGATCGCGATGCCGACCTCGCCCAGCGACTGCTGAAGGAAGGTCGACCACAGCGAGATGTCCTCACCCCACGGCGCAGGCAGCAGCCGCAGCGAGAAGCGGGTTCCGCCGGCGCCGGGCTTGTAGCCGGCTTCGTCCAGGAGCGCCGCCGCCTTGGCCTTGTCGTAGGGATATTGCGGCGTATTGGCGCCGGGGTAGAAGTCGGTCGAGGTCGACGGGATCGGACCGGTGCCCAGCTTGGCGAAATCGCCGAGGAAGTTCTCGATGAAGAAGGGAACGTTGATCGCATGCGCGATGGCACGGCGGACCTTCACGTCCGCCAGCTCCTTGCGGCGGACGTTGAACTCGAGCGTGTTGGTGCGCGCGTTGCCCTCATTGCCCTTGGTGGACACGATGAAACGCTTGTCCTTGCCGAGCCGCGCCATGTCGGAGATCGTCAGGCCCGAGAACGGGCTGTAGTGCAGCTCGCCAGCCTCCATCTGCGCCGCCGCCGCGGCACGGTCGGTAATCACCTTCCACACGATGCGGTCGAGATAGGGTGCGTTCGGCCGCCAGTAGTCGGCATTGCGCTCGGCGATGATATACTGGCCGCGCTCGTACTTCACGAATTTGAACGGACCAGTGCCGATGGGGGCGAGGTTGGCGGGGTTCTGCCTGATGTCGCCGCTCTCGTAGATGTGCTTGGCCGAGACGTAGCCGAGATCGGGCAGGGCGCGCAGCAGCAGGTTGAGCGGCATCGGCCGCTCGTAGCGGAAGATCGCGGTTTGCGAATCTGGCGTGTCGACCGCAGTCAGGAACAACTGCAGGGTCGATCCGTAGTTGAGGATCTTCTTCCACATGTTCATCGCGGTGAAGGCAACGTCCTCCGACGTGAACGGCTTGCCGTCATGCCAGGTGATGCCCTTGCGCAGCTTGAAAGTGACGGTCTTGCCGTCCGGCGTCGCCTCCCAGCTCTCGGCCAGCACGCCGACCGGCTGGCCATTGGCGTCGAGGTCGACGAGGTTCTCCTGGATCTTGCCGCCGATGATGTAGACACCGGTCGAAGCCTGGAGGCTCGGATTGAGCTGGCGCTGCTCGGCGCCGTAGTGAACGTTGAACACGCCACCCTTGCGCGGCGTCTCCTGGGCGAAGGCGCGGAATGGATTGACCACGTTCGCTGCGATGGCAGCGGAGGTCAGGAGGGCGGTCCGGCGGCTGATCTCGAAACGGCTCGAATTCATCAAGGTCTCCCGAAGGCCAAGCGGGACGCTGGCCGATGGTGCAATCGGGGCGAAGATTACGCGGATCGCGGGTCCAAGTCATTTGCGAATTGCCATGCAGTTCTGCGGCATTCTCGTGCGGCCCATGCAGCCGGCGGCACCGTGGCATACATTGCTCGTATACGAACGAATGGGAGAAGACCTTCGTCGACAAGGCCCTGAATGTGGTGGGGATTGCCGGCGGCGATTGAGCGACCGGAAGCAACTTTGAAGTGGCACCGCAGAGAGCACGCTATCTTAAGTCGGCGTCCCGCGTTTGCATTCGATCGGTAGCCGCAGCACGAATGCGACACCGGTCTCGCCCGGCTGCAGCGAGATCTCGCCGCCATGGTTTGCCACGATGGCGCGCACGATCGCCAGCCCCATGCCGGTACCGCCGCTGTCGCGCCGGGTCGTGAAGAAGGCGTCGAAGATGCGGTCGCGGTTGTCAGGCGAGATCGGATCGCCGTCATTGCTGGCGATGACGATCAGCATCTCCTTGCTCTCCCCGGCCTCGAGGCGGATGCGCAGGGCGCCATGCCGGACGGCGTTGTCGACGAGATGCGTGAGCACGATGAGCACGGTTTCGTTCGGCAATGTCGTGCTACGTTCGACCGGCCCTGATGTCTCGATGACAACCGACGGGAAACGCGATCGCAGCGTGCCGACGGCCTCGGCGATGCTACCGGCCTCGACCGCCGACACCGTCTCCGCCCGTGCCAGCTCGCGCAAGCGCTGGGCCAGTGCCGCGAGGCGGTCGGCGTCGCCAAGGATGTTGGAGAGGAACGTCTCCTGCTCGGCGTGCGTCAAGGTCTCAGAAGGGCTGGCCAGAGAGTCGAGCAGCAGCTCGGCTGCGCCCTTGATCGAGGTGAGCGGTGATTTGAGTTCGTGGGTCAGATGCGCGGAAAAGCTCCTGATGTAGTTGGAGCGTTGCGCCAGTTGCTCGGCCATGGCGAAGAAGTGCTCGGCGAGCTCCGCGAAGTCGCGGGTGCCGTAATGGGCGAGCGGACGGAAGCCTGCGGGATCGTTGCGTCCGATCCGGCCGGCGCGATCGACCAGCTCGCGCATCGGGCGCGTGATCGTGCGCGCCACGATGAGGCCGACCAGCAGCGTCGTGAGGACAATGGTGGAGCCGGCCGCGATGAACTTGCCGCGCTCCTGATAGAGATGCTCGAAGATGTTGCGCGGCGTGCGCGAGGTATAGATGACCCCGGCGACGTGATCGTCGACGATCACGGGCATGGCCGAGAACACATGGACGCCGACGCCGCGGCTGATCGAATAGATCGGTGGTGGGGCCTTGTCGGGAATGCGGATGCGGAGCGCGGCGCTGTAGCGTCCCTTCAGGGCGGCGGCCACCTCGTCGATATGGGCGAGGGATTTGCCCATCTCGTCGCGGCCGGCGATCACGACGCCCTGGGGATCGAGCACGCGATACCCGGCCAAGGTGACCTTCTGCGTCTCCCTGACGATCGGCAGCAGGCGCGCGCCGATCGCGACGTAGGCCGGATCCGCAGGATGGACCGCATCGCGTGCGTCGGGCCGGCGGACGAACAGATCGTTGGCCAGGAGATCGAGCAGGGGGCGAATCGGCGTCACCTCGTCGGAGGCATCCGGACGTGACTCGGGCGGGATCTCGGCGCCGAGCGGCACGCCGGCGGCAAGGCGCGCGGAAACCTCCTCGGCAAAGACCGCCGCCAGCACGCGGCTCTGCGCGATCAGCTCCGCCTGGGTCTGGCGGATCAGCTGGTTGTCATAGATGCGAAAGAAGAACAGCCCGACCAGCGGCAAGGTGCCGACCAGCGCCAGAACGCCGAAGACGATCTGTCCCAGCGACGGCCGCCATTTTGCCTTGGGCTTGGGCGCGATCATGGGGCGCCGCAGCGGCCGAGCCGGAAGCCGACGCCATGCACCGTCTCGATGGCGTCCTCGCAATGCGCGGCTGCCAGCTTGGCCCTGATGTTGCGGATGTGGCTGTCGATGGTGCGGTCGGAAACCTGGATGTTGAGCTGATAGGCGGCGCTCATGATCTGCTCGCGGCTGAACACGACGGCAGGGCGCGTCATCAGCGTGCGCAGGATGCTGAATTCCAGGGCGGTAAGTGTCAGCGGCGCGTCGCCGAAGCGCGCCAGATGCTGCTGCGGGTCGAGACGAAGCCTGCCATGCGCCAGCTCCTCCGGTTCGGGCGCACGATCCGCCCCACCGGATGAGACCCTGCGGAGAATGACGTTGACGCGGGCGACGAGCTCGCGCGGACTGAACGGCTTGGTCACGTAGTCGTCGCCGCCGATCTCGAGCCCGAGAATACGGTCGATCTCCTCGTCGCGCGCCGACAGGAACAGGATCGGCACCTGCGAGGTCCGGCGAATCCGCCGGCAGACCTCGAGGCCGTCGTACTCCGGCATGCCGACGTCGAGCACGATCAGGTCCGGACGGTCTTCGGCGAACCTGGCCAGCGCGGCGCGGCCGTCGGCGGCTTCCTTCACCGCCATGCCGGCCTTGCTCAAGGCCACGCGCAGGACCTCGCGGATATGCGGGTCGTCGTCGACGATGAGGATTCGGGGAGACACGTGCTTTCCTCCGCGGCGAGGCATCAGCTTGGTTTCTGCGACACGGGATGTGTATCGAGATAGCGCTGCAGGCGCCAGCCGCGAAAACTCCAGGATCGCCAGGACGCCATGCTGCTTTGCTGTTGCGCGAGGAGCCGATCGCGGTCGCTCGCCAGTCCCCGGTCCGTCGGTCGCAACAGCATCGCCCGCTCGATGGCCGGCAGCGCCTCTGGCCCGAGCCAGACGAGATAGGAGCCGTCGATGAGAGGGCCGCTCTGCCCCGCCTCACGACTATGGGAGACATTGAAGTCTGCGATCGGCCGGTCGAAATTGATCAGTGCACAGCCGTAAATGGTCGCCGAGAGCACCAGGATGTTCATGCGGACGAGCCACGCGTTGGACTTGGCGAGAGCGATCCTGAGCACGATGAGGATCAGGCCGATCGCAACCAGGATCATCCATATCAAGGCCGCGATCCGCCAATAGGTCAGAGCATAAGTCTCGATATACATGTGAAGCCGTTGGATCGAGGATACGACCAGCATCACGTTCTGTGCCACCCAGAGATAGACCAGCGGCCGGACCAATCGCGACTCGTTTGCCGTGGTCTCGGAGCGGACGGCGACGATGACGAAGGCCGCCGCGAGCAGCGCCGTGACGATCAAGGGATAGGCGCCCCGGTGCGCATAGGCCGCATAGGTCATGCCGTCCGGAAGCGCGGCATGTCCCCACAGATAGGCGCCGTCGAGCGCCGTCTGGAGAGCAAACAGGATGTTGAACAGGATCAGCGCCCGAAGCACCGTTTCAGGGCCGAGCACGGTCGCCAGGAGTGACGGCTGATCGGGCTCGCCTTCGATCGGCGGGCTCCAAGTCTTGGTCCGCTCGCGCCAGCGAAGATTGATGAATGGCCAGACCATGGACAACGTGACGAGCCAGAAGATCGCGCGCCCCATCGTGAGTTGGGAGGCGACGTGCTCGGGACTGAGGACGGCGAACCAGCGCTCAATGACCGGATTGGCTACCGCGAACAGAGCCAGGAACACGCAACCGAGTGCCAGCGGGATGCTCCAGACAAGGAGAGTTCGCATGACCATGTTCGTGCGTAGCGTCACGATCGCATCCGGTATCAGCCGAAACGGTCCGATGAGCAGCAATTGCCGTGCGGCGGTCAGCGGAAGCCGGAAGCCGCGCGCGGATCGGTTGGTCGCCAGCGCGACGGCCGACAGCGTCGTGAGCAGCAGGACAGGAAAAGAAAGCAGGTTCAGTTCCTCGATGGCGGGAGCCAGGCCGGCACCGAAGAGAACTGCGGCTCCGACCAGACGGCCTCGATTGGTCTTGGCGAGGTTGGCAAGAACGCTGGCGGAGGCGAGCGCGGCGAAAAACAGCGGGAATGCCAGGCCAATCGGCCGGCCGTCGTACAGCAGCGGATCGGCGAGGCCGACGAGGCCTGCAGCGATGGCGAATTTGAGCCACATGGAATCGGGCGCGACGGGTGCAGCCGTCGGCTCGGCAAGGGTGGTCATGGAGGAATCCTTGGTTTGGGTCATCGCTCGGGCCGGAAGGCACAAGCCGATGAGCCCAGCATGACGCCTGCCTATGCAGCGGCTCACGAGGGGATCTGCAGCATTTCAGGATTTGTTTGCAGATTTGGTGCAGACGCGATTCTGCTGCTGGCGCGGGCGAAACGTGATTGTTACGCAATGGCCGTCTTTCCCCTGGGATGATCGGCTGCACACATGCTTGGACGTATCAGGACCGCGGTTCTCTGGATCCTTGCTCTGCTCTTCATTTTCGTCACGCTGAACAGCAACGAGCCCTATCTGGTTCGGCTACGGGGCAGCGGCCATGTGGCCCTGCTCCTCATCGGGCTTGCTGTCCCGCTGCTGCTGATGCTCGGCGGCCGGTGGCGGCAGGGGGCCGCCGGACGCGCGCTCGTGCTGGCATGGTGCGTTCCGCTGATCATGCTGACGTCGACGCAGTTCATGTTTGCCTGGCGCAAGTACGAGACGTTCCGAACGCCCCCGGACGTGGCGCGTCTGCTCGGCCGGCATTTCATCGTCGGCTACACGGCCGTGGGCGACGCAGCCGCGTTGGCGCGGCAGGGGTTGATCGCGGGAGTCTATGTCACTCACCACAACGTCCGTGGCCGGACCGAGCCGCAACTCCGTGCCGAGATCGCGCGGTTGCAGGACGCGCGCCGGAGTGCCGGGCTGCCGTCCCTGCTGGTCGCGGCGGATCAGGAGGGAGGCTCCGTCGCGCACCTGTCTCCGACACTGCCGAACATGCCCGGCCTCGCCACGCTGGCCGATCTGCCGGCCTCGCGGCGCGCGCAGGATGCGTTCGCGATGGGGCGCGCCCAAGGTGAGGCGCTCGCGGCTGCCGGCATCACCTTCAACCTGGCGCCTGTCGTCGACCTTCGCCCGAGCTGGACACGCAACCGACTGGACTTTCACACCTTGATCGGCCGCCGCGCGATCTCCAACGATCCTGCGGTGGTTGGCGACATTGCGCTCGGCTACGTCCGTGGCCTGGAAGCTAGCGGTGTCCGCGCGGCCATCAAGCATTTCCCTGGTCTGGGTCGCGTCGCAGCCGATACGCATCATTTCTCGGCACAGCTCGGCACACCGGCAGATGTCCTGGAACGGTCGGATTGGCGGCCATTTCGACAGGTGCTGCAGGGCTCGCACGCGGCGATGATGGTCGGTCACGTGACGGTCGATGCGGTCGATCCGGAGCGGCCTGCCTCACATTCCAAAGCCGTGCTCGAGGGACTCATTCGCGGCCGCTGGAACTATCAGGGTGTGATTGTGACGGATGATCTCGTGATGGGGGCGATCTACGGCCGCGATCTCTGCAAAGCTGTCGTGGAGGCTCTGAACGGCGGTGCCGATCTGTTGCTGGTGGCCTATGACGGCACCCAGTTTCATCGCGTGCTGGCCTGCGCCAAGGAGGCTCTGGCGCAAGGACGCATCGACCTCGATGCCCTCAGCCGAAGCGATGAGCGGCTGAAGCGCTGGGCGCCGGCGGTTGACAGATCAGAGCCGTCGAATGTGTCCACGGTTCTGCAAGAGACTGGAGCCGAGCATCAGAAAATCGTCGACTGAAGGGCAGGACAGCGCGAGTCCTCAGCGCGGGCCGTTGCCGGTCCAGTTGCGCCAGGCGACGTTCGAGAGGCTTCTCAGGTCGGTCGCCAGCGGGCGTCGTACTTGTTTGTCGTGCTGGGCAATGAGGTGCTCGGACTCGCGTATCTTGAGCTGGAGTTCCGCGACCTGCCGCTTGGTGTGTTCGAGCGCCTTCGCATCGGCGCTCTCGCCCACCGTGAACCGCGCCGTCTCAATCTGCTTCAAGGCAGCACGATTCTTTTTGAGCTGGGCGCGATGCCAGGCAACCTTGCTGTCACTGTCCGCAACCATGGTGGACTCCCGCGAAATGCCGCGAAGACTAAACGACCGATTTCTGATTCGCGACAGCCTAGGCCCGGCATCGGCAACATCGGAATACCGATCTGCCGATTCATCGTCTCGATGACTTGAACTTGGCCAGCTCAATCCAACCTCGCGGCGCGTCTCATCTCATCGATCAGTTCGGACGCTTCAGCCTTCGTCATCTCCGCTTGCGTGGGGGCAGGGCGACCGGCCTGCTCGCTGAGCGTCTTCAAGCAGGACGCGTGGGCATCGGTCATCGGATCGGCTCCGGAACCCCAGTCCTCGGGTTCTTTCTGCAGCCGTTCAGCCATGGGGCTCTGCCGTTCTTGGCGGGCTCAATGCGCCAGCTTGCAGAATGTTCCCATTTTGTTCTATGGTGTAATGATCATCGTCTGAGGGGGGCTCCATGCGCGATCTCGATCTGGTTCGAGCCGAAATCGACCGTCTGCGCCTTCAGGTCGGGCGGCAGCGTCGCGAAATCGTGCAACTGCGGCGGGCCGGCGTGCCGGCGGCGGCGGCCGAAGCGCTGTTGCAGCGGATGCTGGGAACGCTCGAGGGACTGCGGCAACAACGCGAGCAGCTCAAGCTGGAAGAGGCGAGCAGGCTGCCTCCCAGGCAGAGAGGGGCCCGGCACGCATGACATTCCGGCGACAAGGTCGAGCGATCCGCTGCTCGTCGGTATTCAGCTCGCCGAGACGGGCCATGCGGGTCCGCGCCCGGTCATGAGGAGGTCCGCGTCCTTGACTTGGGCAGCGAGGGCAAAGGTAGGTCGGCGGTCCCGTGCCCCTCGCCAACATGGGGCGTGTGAGCTTCGGGCAATACGATGTCCGGCGGTACGGCCGTCAGCTCTTCCGGAGTGGCCTCGCATGATTTGATCTCGAAATTGTTGTCCAGAATTTTCTCGCCATGCGTGCCGAACGTGATGAGATCGGCCTGTTCCGCGGCCTCCCAGACCTCGCGCTCGGTGCGAAACGGGCGGGTCATCTGTTCGTCATTCTCAAACAATGCGTAGGGCACGAGCGCCTCCAGATTGCGATCCGCCGACGCAGCGATGCCGTGCCGCCCGACGCCGCCCATCCATTTCAAGGCAGGGACGTCCAACAAACTGCGGCACGTGCGGGCTGGTTCCACCCCCCGGGAGAGCGTCAAGCGATTGACCAGTTGTGACGGTCCTCGCGCTTTCCAGGTGGAACATGCCTGCCAGCGGGAGGTTGCCCGCGGTGCGAATGGCCAGGAGAGTTCAATGGATATCAAGGGAAAGAAGATCGCGATCCTCGCAACCAACGGGTTCGAGCAATCCGAGCTCGAAGTGCCCCGCGATCGCCTCAAGCAGGCGGGCGCGACCGTCGAGATCGTCTCGCTCGCGCCGGGCGAGATCAAGGGATGGAATGAGAAGGACTGGGGACGGCCCGTCAAGGTCGACAAGACGTTGGACCAGGCTTCTGCTGCGAACTACGACGCCGTCGTGCTGCCGGGCGGCCAGATCAATCCGGATCTGTTGCGGCTCGAGCCGAAGGCGCTGCGGTTCATCAAGGAGATCTTCGAAGCCAAGAAGATCGTCGCGGCGGTCTGTCATGCGCCGTGGCTCCTGATCGAGACCGGCATCGCCAAGGGGCGCAAAATGACGTCGTACAAATCGATCAAGACGGACGTTGCCAATGCCGGCGCGCAGTGGCAGGACGCGGAGGTCGTCGTCGATCAAGGCGTGATCACCTCGCGCAATCCCGGCGATCTGGAAGCCTTCAGCGCCAAGATCATCGAGGAGGTCAGGGAAGGCCGCCATCTCAAGCGCAGCGCGGCTTGAAGCTGAGATCGGAAGCCGGGAGAAATCCCGGCTACCTCAGGAGGGACAGGCCCAGCGCCCGAGGGGTCGAACGCTGGGCCGCAGTCCACACGGAGTGCCTCCAGCGAGATGGGGGAACGCCGCCAGAGGCACGGACATGACTCGCGGCGGGCTGGGTCGTTCCTAATTCCTATGTTCGGCCCTTCGCCCGCGTGACTTCGATGATAGCCTCGCAAGGTTCAGTGAGGAATCGGAACTTCGCTGCTCATCCCGGGTTTGCCGCTTTTGGCCAGGCCGCGGAGATGCGTCGTGAGCGAGAAGGCAAAAATCCAGGACTACAAATCTCCGGCTGGCGGTTGGGGGTCGGTGCACGCGGTCGCGAGCATCCTCACGCAGGAGGAGGTGACGCTGCTCGGCAGCGAGATCCTGCTGAAACAGAACAAGCCGGGCGGCTTCATGTGCGTCAGCTGCTCTTGGGCCAAGCCGGCAAAGCCGCACCCGTTCGAATTTTGCGAGAATGGCGCCAAGGCGACCGCGTGGGAAATCACCGGCAAGACCGTCGGACCGGAGTTCTTTGCTCGGCACAGTCTGACAGAGTTGCGAGGCTGGTCGGATCATCAGCTCGAAGAGCAGGGGCGTCTCGCTCATCCCATGCGCTACGACGCTGCGGCGGATCGCTATGTTGCCGTGAGCTGGGACGAGGCCTTCCGCGACATCGGGGCGGAGTTGAACAAGCTCGATCCACGGTCGGTCGTGATGTACACGTCGGGCCGGGCCTCGCTCGAGACGAGCTACATGTATCAGCTGTTCGGCCGGATGTACGGCACCAACAATTTTCCCGACAGCTCCAACATGTGCCACGAGTCGACGTCGGTAGCGCTGCCTGAGGTGATCGGCGTGCCCGTCGGCACGGTGCTGCTGGAGGATTTCGACAAAGCGGATTGCATATTTTTCTTCGGCCAGAACACGACGACGAACTCGCCGCGCATGCTGCATCCGTTGCAGCGGGCGGCGCAACGCGGCGTACCCATCATCACCTTCAACCCGCTGCGTGAGCGGGGGCTGGAGCGCTTCACCGATCCGCAGAACCCGATTCAGATGGTGCTGACCGGCGGGACGCGGATCAGCACGCAATATCATCAATTGCGCGTCGGCGGAGATGGGGCGACGCTGCTCGGATTGTGCAAGGCGGTCATCGAGGCGGATGACGCGGCGGTCGCCACGAAGAGCCCGCGTGTGCTGGATGTCGTCTTCATCGAGCAGCACACGTCCGGCTTCGAGGCCTTTGCGACCTTCTGCCGGCAGGCGTCGTGGAGCGATATCGAGCGGTCTTCCGGCCTCGAGCGCGCCGCCATCCTGGAGGCTGCCAAGGTCTACGCGAACTCGCACGCCGTGATCGCCAATTACGGCATGGGAATTACGCAGCATCGGCATGGCGTCGAGACGGCCAAGATGATCGTGAATCTCCTGCTGTTGCGCGGCAATATCGGCAAGCCCGGGGCCGGCATCTCGCCTGTCCGCGGCCATTCCAACGTGCAGGGTCAGCGCACCGTGGGAATCTCCGAGAAGACCAAGCTGGTGCCACTCGACAAACTGGCCGATCTCTATTCCTTCGAGCCGCCGCGATGGGACGGTCTCAGCACGGTGGATGCCTGCCAGGGCATCATCAAGGGCGACGTGAAGGGCTTCATCAGTCTCGGCGGCAACTTCCTGCGCGCCGTCCCGGAACGTTCGCTGATGGAGCCGGCGTGGTCGAAGCTGCGGCTGTCTGTGCAGATCGCAACCAAGCTCAATCGCAGCCACATCGTCGCAGGCGAGGTGACCTATCTGCTGCCGTGCCTCGGCCGCATCGAAATCGACCGGCAGGCCAGCGGAGATCAGGCGGTCTCGATGGAGGACTCCACCACCTGCATTCACGGCTCGCGCGGGCAGCGCCAACCCGTCGCCGAGACCTTGTTGTCCGAACCAGCCATTGTCGCCGGTCTCGCCAAGGCCACCCTGAAGCCAAATCCGCGCGTCGACTGGGATGCCTGGGTTGGCGACTACGCGCGCGTCAGAGACGCGATCGAGCGGACCTATCCCGAGCAGTTCAAAGATTTCAATAAGCGCCTGTTTGAGCCCGGCGGCTTTCCGCGGCCGCTTGGCGCCCGCGAACGCAAATGGAAGACACCGACCGGCAAGGCGAACTTCACCGTGCCCAGGGCGGCGCTCAATCCGCCAGAGGAAGGCAACGGCGTGTTTCAGCTGATGACCTTGCGCGCCGACGGCCAGTTCAACACCACCATCTACAACGAGGACGACCGTTTTCGCGGCGTCACCGGTGGCCGTCAGATCGTCTTCATGAACGCGAGCGACATGGCTGATCTGGGCATCAAGCAGGGCGAACCGGTTCGGCTCTCGACCGAGGCCGATGACGGCGTGGAGCGCTCGCTGGGCGGGCTCCAGGCAGTGGCGTTCGACATTCCGCGTTACAGCGTTGCGGCCTACTACCCCGAATGCAACGGATTGATTCCGCTATGGCACTATGCGGAGGGCAGCAAGGTGCCCGCCGCCAAGTCGATCCCGGTCCGGATCTCGCGCGACATGGCCTGAGCTACCCGGGGCGGTCAGCCCGCAGCCCGTTGTCGTGCGTCGTCCGGAGCCGCCGTTGCGCAAGGGCTCGTGATCTCCGGCGGGGTCGCGCCGGGGCGGAGCGGGACGACCAGCCGGCACACCAATCCCTCTGGACGCCAGTCGAAGGAGGCGCGCCCACCGAGCTGGCTTTCCACACTGGCCATCAGGCTGCGCGTGCCGAAGCCGCGCGAGGTCGGTGCGCGCACCAAGGGACCGCCGGTTTCAATCCAGATCAGATCCAGGCGCTCATCCTCGATGGTCCATTTGACCGAGAGATGTCCGGAGCGGACCGACAGCGCGCCGTATTTGGCCGAGTTTGTCACCAGCTCGTGCAGCGCCAACGCCAGCGTCTGTGCGGTCGCAGGCTCGAGTTGCAGCTCGGCACCGTCAAAGGCGACCTGGCCGCCCGGTGCATAGGGTGCAAGTTCTTCGGCCACCAACCTGCTTATCTTCGCACCTTCCCAGCTTGATAGCGAGAGGATGGTGTGAACGCGGGCCAGTGCGCTGATGCGCCCCTCTACCGCGTTGACATAGGTCTTCACGCTGTCCGCCTTGGTGAGCCGCACGATCGACTGGGCCAAGGTCAGCGCATTCTTGGCACGATGATCCACCTCGCGGGTCAGCAGGTTCTGGCGTTCCTCGGCGCGCTTGCGCTCGGTGATGTCGATCGTGACCCCGCTGACGCGGATCACGCGGCCAGTCCTGTCGGTGGTCGCCGCGGCCGTTCCAACGCACCACCGCTCTTCGCCATCGGGCCGGTTGATCCGGAACTCAGCCTCATACGAAGCCGTGCCACGGCTGAATTCCGCGACCACCTGGCGGGCGCGCTCGGCATCCTCCCGGTGCAGCAGCGCCATGATGTTCACGGTGTTCAGCTCGAAGTTCTGCGGCGTGACGCCGAAGATGCGGTACTGGCCCTCGTCCCACATCCAGTCGCCATTGACACCGTCCCAGTCCCATGAGCCCATCCGGCCGGCCGCGATCGCCATGCTCCGACGCTGCTCGCTCTCGACGAGCTTTGCTGTTGATCGCTCAAGCTCGGCCGTGCGAGCCCGTACCCGGTCCTCCAGCTCAAGGTTCAGATGTTCGAGCTCGCGTGTCTTGCGATAGAGCTCGGCAAAGACCTTGATTTTGGCGCGCAGCACCTCCGGCACGACGGGAACCGGCACGTAATCGACGGCGCCCATCTCATAACCACGCAGGCGATCGAAGTCGCTTACCTGGATGGCGGAGATGAAGATGATCGCAATCTTCTGGAACCTCGGATGCTCACGGATCATCTGCGCCAGCTCGAAGCCGTCGAGCTCAGGCATGCAGACGTCGACGAGGATCACGGCGATCTCGTTCTTCAACAGAATTTCGAGCGCCTCGCGACCAGAGGTGGCGACTACGAGGTTTTCGCCGAGTTCCTTCAGGATGACCTCGTAGGCCAGCAGCTTCGCCGGCTGATCGTCGACCAGGAGGATGTTGACCTTCGCATGTTCCATCATGATGAGCCGTTCAGCGGTGCAGCCACATGCGAATCGCAAGGAGCAGCTGCTCGGTGTTGACGGGTTTTGCCAGATAATCGGAGGCGCCGGCTTCGAGACACTTTTCGCGGTCTCCCTTCATGGCTTTCGCGGTCAACGCGATGATGGGGAGCCGGACGAAGGCGGGGTTTTGCCTGATGACGCCGATCGTCTGATAACCATCCATCTGCGGCATCATGATGTCCATGAGCACGATCGCGATTGCAGAATTGCTCTGCACCAGGTCGATCGCTTCGCTGCCGGTGGTCGCCGTCAGCACTTTCATGCCGCGGCGTTCCAGCACGCTGGAGAGAGCAAAGATGTTGCGGGCGTCGTCGTCGACCAGCAGCACCGTCTTGCCGATCAGATCCTCGTCGGAACTGTTCAGCTTCTCCAGCATGCGCTGCTTCTCGAGCGGCAACTCCGTAATCACGCGGTGCAGGAACAACGCCGTCTCGTCGAGCAGCCGCTCCGGCGATTCGACGCCCTTGACGACGATGCTCCGCGCCATCGTATGCAGTTCCGCATCCTCCTCGGCCGACAATTCCCGCCCGGTGAAGACGACCACCGGAACGCTCGACAAGAACTCGTCGGAGCGCAATTGATCGAGGACGTCGAACCCGCTCATGTCGGGCAGCCGGAGATCGAGAACCACGCAATCGCACGGCGCGCTGCGCAGCGTCTCGAGCGCAGCAGCCCCCGTATCCGCCGCGATGATCTCGATGTCGTCGTGATCCAGGAGCTGGCGGATGCTGAGCTGCTCGGCCGCGTTGTCCTCGACGATCAGCAGCCGCTTGCGTCGCGGCTTGGCGTATTCCTTGATCTGCGACAGGGCGGCGCTGACGCCCTCCGTTGTCGTGGGCTTGCTGACAAAGGAGAAGGCGCCACGCGCCAAAGCGTGCTGGCGATCTTCGTCGAGCGTGATGATCTGCACCGGGATGTGCCGCGTCAGCGGATTATGCTTGAGCTGGCTCAGAACGGTCCAGCCGAGCATATCCGGCAGGAAGACGTCCAGAGAGATCGCGGCTGGTTGATACTGCTTGGCGAGATCCAGCGCTTCGGCGCCGCGGCCGGCGATCAGGACCTTGAAGCCCTTGTCGCGCGCGAGGTCGATCAGGACGCGCGCGTAGTGTGGATCGTCCTCGACCACGAGCAGGATCGTATCGCCGGGTTCGAGATCGAGGCGATCGTCCGGCGGCGGCTCGATCCCGCGCTCCGGTGCGGCCGCTTGCTGCAGGGCTGGAGGTTGAACGTAGGGAACGGGCGATGCGGGACTGACGCGCGGCGTCGTTGCGGGACCTGAATATTTGAGCGGCAGATAGAGCGTGAAGGTGCTGCCTTTGCCGGGGGCGCTCTTGAGATGGATCTCGCCGCCCAGGAGGTTGGCGAGCTCGCGGCTGATCGCGAGCCCGAGACCGGTGCCGCCATATTTGCGGCTCGTGCCGGCATCCGCCTGCTGGAACGCCTCGAAGATCAGCTTCTGCTTGTCTTGCGGAATGCCGATGCCGGTGTCCGAGACCTCGAACGCGATCACGGCCGGCGCAGTGTTGAGCACCGGATGTTCTGCGCTCCATCCGCCGAGCGCCGCAGACACCTTCAAGCGCACCCCTCCTTCGGCGGTGAACTTGAAGGCGTTCGAAAGCAGGTTCTTCAGCACCTGCTGCAAGCGCTTGGAATCCGTGACGATGCTGCGGGCCAGGTTCGGGTCGACGTCGATGTTGAAGGCGAGCAGGCGGTTTTCTGCCTCGTGGCGGAACGGACGTCCCACGGTATCCAGGAGGTTGGTGGTGAGGATCTCCTCGGCATCGACCGTCACGGTGCCGGACTCGATCTTGGAGAGATCGAGGATGTCGCTGATCAGATTGAGCAGATCGGTGCCGGCGCCATGGATGGTGCGGGCGAACTCGACCTGCTTGAGAGTGAGATTGCCGTCCGGATTCTCGGTCAGCTGCTGGCCGAGGATCAGGATGCTGTTGAGCGGCGTGCGCAGCTCGTGCGACATGTTGGCGAGGAACTCGGACTTGTACTTGGATGTCAGCGCGAGTTCGGTCGCCTTTTCCTCGAGCGCGCGGCGGGCCTGCTCGATCTCCTGGTTCTTGCGCTCGACCTCGACGTTGCGCTCGGCGAGCTGTTGCGCCTTCTGCTCGAGCTGTTCGTTGGTCTGCTGCAGCTCGCGCTGCTGGGTCTGAAGCTCCGCGGCGAGCTGCTGCGACTGCTTCAACAGTCCCTCGGTCTGCATCGTGGCTTCGATCGAATTGAGCACGATGCCGATGGAGTCGGTGAGCTGCTCGAGGAACGTCATCTGCGACGTCGTGAATGGGCTGAGCGACGCCAGCTCGATCACCGCCTTGACCTGGTTCTCGAACAACACCGGCAGCACCACGAGGTTCTTCGGGACGGCGCGGAGCAGGGCGGAGCCCACGGGGATGACGTCGGCTGGGATCTCCGAGACCAGCCGCTGGCGTTTGTCGATCGCGCATTGCCCGATGAGGCCCTCGCCGAACTGGACATGCGTCCGGTGAGGATAGATGCCGTCATCGGCGTATGAGGCGAGCAGGCGCAGCTGTGGCGCGGACTCAGTCTCGACCTGATAGATCACACCGCGATGGGCGTTCACCAGCGGCGTCAGCTCGGTCAGCAGCAGGCGGCCGACGGTGGTCAGGTCGCGCTGGCCCTGCAGCATGTTGGTGAACTTGGCGAGGTTCGTCTTGAGCCAATCCTGCTCGGTGTTGAGGTCGGTGGTGAGCCTCAGATTGGTGATCATCGTATTGATGTTGTCTTTGAGCTCGGCCACCTCGCCGCGGGCATCGACCTGGATGGAGCGGGTGAGATCGCCCTTGGTCACGGCCGTCGCGACCTCGGCGATAGCGCGCACCTGGGACGTCAGATTGGCCGCGAGCAGGTTGACGTTGCCGGTCAGGTCCTTCCACGTGCCGGCCGCGCCGGGCACGTTGGCCTGACCGCCGAGCCTGCCCTCGACGCCGACCTCGCGGGCCACGCTCGTCACCTGGTCGGCGAAGGTCGCCAGCGTCTCCGTCATGTTGTTGATGGTGTCGGCGAGCGCTGCGACCTCGCCCTTCGATTTGACCGTGAGATTCTGCTTGAGATCGCCGTTGGCGACGGCGGTCACGACCTTGACGATGCCGCGGACCTGCTCGGTCAGGTTCGCGGCCATGAAGTTCACGGTATCGGTGAGATCCTTCCAGGTGCCGGCAACGCCCGGCACCTGCGCCTGCCCGCCGAGCTTGCCTTCGGTGCCGACCTCGCGCGCCACGCGCGTCACCTCGCCGGCGAAGGCGTTGAGCTGATCGACCATGGTGTTGATGGTGTTCTTCAGCTCGAGGATTTCGCCCTTCACGTCGACGGTGATCTTGCGCGACAGGTCGCCGCGCGCCACCGCGGTGGTGACCTCTGCGATGTTGCGGACCTGCGTGGTCAGGTTGGCCGCGAGCAGGTTGACGTTGTCGGTCAAATCCTTCCAGGTGCCGCCGACCCCGGGCACAACGGCCTGGCCGCCCAGCCGGCCCTCGGTGCCGACCTCGCGCGCGACGCGCGTCACTTCGGCCGCGAACGAGCGCAACTGCTCCACCATCGTGTTCAGGGTGTCCTTGAGCAGCAGGATTTCGCCGCGCACGTCGACCGTGATCTTCTTCGATAGGTCGCCGCCGGCGATGGCGGTCGCGACCTCGGCGATGTTGCGGACCTGCGCGGTCAGGTTCGAGGCCATGAAGTTGACGCTGTCGGTGAGGTCCTTCCAGGTACCAGCGACTTCGGGCACCTCGGCCTGGCCGCCGAGCTTGCCTTCGGTGCCGACCTCACGGGCGACGCGCGTCACTTCGGACGCGAAGGCGTTGAGCTGGTCCACCATCGTGTTGATGGTGTTTTTCAGCTCGAGGATTTCGCCCTTCACGTCCACGGTGATCTTGCGGGAGAGGTCACCGCGCGCCACGGCCGTGGTCACCTCGGCGATGTTGCGGACCTGGGCCGTCAGATTGCCGGCCATCGAGTTGACGCTGTCGGTGAGATCCTTCCAGGTGCCGGCGACGCCGGGGACGTTGGCCTGGCCGCCGAGCCGGCCCTCGGTGCCGACCTCGCGCGCCACGCGCGTCACCTCGCCCGCGAAGCGGTTGAGCTGATCCACCATCGTGTTCAGCGTCTCCTTGAGGCTCAGGATCTCGCCGCGGACGTCCACCGTGATCTTGCGCGACAGGTCGCCGCCGGCGATGGCGGTTGCGACCTCGGCGATGTTGCGCACTTGGGCGGTCAGATTGCCGGCCATCGAGTTGACGCTGTCGGTGAGGTCCTTCCAGGTGCCGGCGACGCCGGGCACCTCGGCCTGGCCGCCGAGCTTGCCGTCGGTGCCGACCTCGCGCGCCACGCGGGTGACTTCGCCAGCAAAGGCGTTGAGCTGGTCGACCATCGTGTTCAGCGTCTCCTTCAGTTGAAGGATCTCGCCGGAGACGTTGACCGTGATCTTCTTCGACAGGTCGCCCTTGGCGACGGCGGTGGCGACCTCCGCGATGTTGCGGACCTGGCCGGTCAGGTTCGAGGCCATCGAGTTGACGCTGTCGGTGAGGTCTTTCCAGGTGCCGGCGACTCCGCGCACCATGGCCTGGCCGCCGAGCTTGCCCTCGGTGCCGACCTCGCGCGCCACGCGCGTCACCTCGCCGGCGAAGGCGTTGAGCTGGTCGACCATCGTGTTGATGGTGTCCTTCAGCTCCAGGATCTCGCCGCGCACATCGACGGTGATCTTCTTGGACAGGTCGCCATTGGCGACGGCGGTCGTCACCTCCGCGATGTTGCGGACCTGCGCCGTCAGGTTCGACGCCATCGAGTTGACGCTCTCGGTGAGATCCTTCCAGGTGCCGGCAACGCCGAGCACGTTGGCCTGGCCGCCGAGCCGACCGTCGGTGCCGACCTCGCGGGCGACGCGCGTGACCTCGCCGGCGAACGCGTTGAGCTGGTCGACCATCGTGTTCAGCGTTTCCTTCAGCTGAAGGATCTCGCCGGAGACGTTGACCGTGATCTTCTTTGATAGATCGCCGCTGGCGATGGCGGTCGCGACGTCGGCGATGTTGCGGACCTGGGCCGTCAGGTTCGACGCCATGAAGTTCACGTTGTCGGTGAGATCCTTCCAGGTGCCGGCAACGCCCGGCACCTGCGCCTGGCCGCCGAGCTTGCCCTCGGTGCCGACCTCGCGCGCCACGCGCGTCACCTCGGAGGCGAAGGCGTTGAGCTGGTCGACCATC
Organism: Bradyrhizobium sp. HKCCYLRH3061; assembly: GCF_051168015.1. NCBI lineage: Bacteria > Pseudomonadati > Pseudomonadota > Alphaproteobacteria > Hyphomicrobiales > Nitrobacteraceae > Bradyrhizobium > Bradyrhizobium sp. HKCCYLRH3061. The sequence goes on along the minus strand of NZ_JBNPUE010000008.1, from coordinate 172,730 downwards.
GTGTTGATGGTGTCCTTCAGCTCCAGGATCTCGCCGCGCACGTCGACCGTGATCTTGCGTGACAGGTCGCCGCGAGCGACCGCAGTGGTGACGTTGGCAATGTTGCGGACCTGAGCGGTGAGGTTGCCGCACATCGCGTTGACGGAGTCGGTGAGGTCCTTCCAGGTGCCGGCAACGCCGGGAACGATCGCCTGGCCGCCGAGCTTGCCGTCGGTGCCGACCTCGCGCGCCACGCGCGTCACCTCAGAGGCGAACGAGCGCAACTGATCGACCATCGTGTTGATGGCTTCCTTCAGCTGCAGGATCTCGCCGCGCACGTCGACGGTGATCTTCTTCGACAGGTCGCCATTGGCCACCGCGATCGTCACCTCCGCGATGTTGCGGACCTGGCCGGTGAGGTTGTTGGCCATCGAGTTGACGCTCTCGGTCAGGTCCTTCCAGACGCCCGTGACCTCGGGAACCTGGGCTTGGCCGCCGAGCTTGCCCTCGGTGCCGACCTCGCGCGCCACGCGCGTCACCTCGGAGGTGAAGACGCTGAGCTGCTTGATCATCGTGTTGACGATGGTCGCCGACTGCAGGAACTCGCCGCCCAGAGGCCGCCCATCGACGTCCAGCTTCACGGTCTGCAGGAGGTCGCCTTGGGCCACGGCGGCGACCGCGCGCGTCACCTCGCGGGTGGGCCATAGAAGATCGTCGATCAACGTGTTGATCGAGCTCTCCATGTCCGCCCAGGAGCCGCTGGCAATGCCGAATCGCACGCGCTGGCGCGTCTTTCCCTCCCGTCCCACGACCTGGCCGACGCGTTCGAGCTGCTGCGCCATCCGCTCGTTGGCTGCAATGATCTCGTTGAACGTGTCGGCGATCTTGCCGTCGATGCCGAGATAGTCGCCGCTCATGCGCACGGAGAAATCTCCGGAACGCATCGCCTGGAGGACACGGAGCAGATCCTGGCTGGCATCAGCCGCCTCGGCTCCGTTGCCTTGGCGACCAAACCCTTGGCGCAGGGGCATCGGACCGGCAGCAGAATCGACATCGCTCATCAAGTTCCCCCGTGGCAGACCGCCTGCCAGCAAGAATCCGAGATTCGTATAGCCGGCGGCATACAAGCCGCCGCAACTATCCAAATCAAGCCGGGACGCCGATTTCTCAGGCTTATGGAACCGGCTTCTGCTGGCACAAGCACCTCAACTCCCCTCCAGCAAAAGGGTTCCAAAGGATTTAACTGCCAACGAGGACGGCCATTTCCATGGAACAACGAAGAGACGCCGTCGGAGAACCGCGGGTCGAGATCGGTAGCTCAGTCGCCGCGATGGCCTCCGAAGGCACGATGGGGAATGGTGCGGGGGACAGGAGGAGGTCGGATGGCGCTGCAATGCGCGCCATGTTCCATCGAGCGCAGGGCGAATATTAATATCATGTAACAGAGTTGCACCGCTCCGCCGCGTCTACCAACTCATTGGGATGAAACAATCAGATCTTTTCAGAGAGAACGCAGACAACTGTCTTCAGCTCGCGGAGCGCGCCGACGGAGAGCCGGCGTTCCGGCGCTATCAACGGATGGCCCAGGGCTGGAACGCCCTCGCCCTCCAGCAGGATTGGCTCGATGGCGAGATTGCGCCGCTCGGAGAGCCCTGGACCGCGCTGCCCAAGTAACAAATCCGAATGGAGGAGCGTCCCATGACAGCCCGCACCGTTCTCATTGCACTGCTGACGGCCTTCGGCCTGGCATCGGCCGTCGCCGCGTTCACGACGATCCGCCAGGTGCATACGGAAGCGTATTCGCTGCCGCAGCCCATCACCCGCATCTGAACCAGCGGCAGCATCAAAGCTGCCGATCCGCCAGAGGATCCATGGACCTGTCCATCGGCGTAGGTCGCTTTTGCAGCCGCCAATCGTACATGGATCGATCCGAGCTCCGCCGGCTCGCCGGTACGGCCCAGCGGGGTCTGGCCGCCGCGCGTCCAGCGTCTCCATTTCAGCTCCGCCGGAGACCTGAAGCGGGGTCCAGGTTGGCCGGGAGCGACGGCGTTACGAGTACCCTTCGGCCCGGCTGCTTGGCCAACGACTTTACGTAGTTCGTTGGCTGATCCCGGCTTGACGTGAGGGCAGGCGGCCTTGATGATCCAGAACGGGGCATGAATGTTGGCCTTCATGGTTGCATCGAAATCTTCGGAAGAGACGTCCCGGATCGACTGACGCGTCTGCTGCCGCGACGATGTCGAGTCCGCCGAGCGCTTCGATGGCCTGTTGCACCGGCCGCCGGCAGAACTCCTCGTCGCGCAGGTCGCCAGTGATGGCGACGGCCTTCCGCCCTCCCGCCCGGATCAAGGCGATGACCTCCTGCGCATCCGGCTCTTCGGTTGGGTCGTCGCTCGGCGCGTTTCGGCGAGGGCGTCAGTGCGTCCCATGCAGCAGTCGCTCCCCGGTGATCAGCGCCTTGCGCCGGCGAGGGCCTCCGAACTGCGCTGTGCCGGGTGACGCGGTCGATTCTGCGACGTGTTGGCTCAAGGAGGGAACGAACAGGCGTAGCCGGCGTCGTTACGGCGCGAACCGCGGCCGCGTCGGCGCTACCCAGCTCGGCGCGCTTGGATCACCGACAGAAGGAGCTATCCGATGACGCAGCCAAGCCAAGGCATTGTCAGGACTGAACGCGGCGAGGACCAGCCCGCCGACAAGGAGCGTGCGCAGCGGGTGCATCAGACTACATCGCCGGATGCGCCCTCGCGCGAGGCGACGCGGCATCCTTCGCAGGATCGCAAGCAACACAGCGGAGGCTTGGATTCGGACTGAGCGTCCGGCGGGACTTGAGAACAGCCGGTGACGGTCGAACGTTGCCGATCCATTGGCATGGGAGGATCACATGACATCGATGCTCGATGAACGCGAATATGGCAACCTGATTGGAAGCGACAAGGTCGAAGGCACGGCCGTCTATGGCGCCGACGACACCAAGATCGGCACCATCGAACGCGTGATGATCGACAAGCTGAGCGGGCGGGTCTCGTATGCCGTCCTGGGCTTCGGCGGTTTCCTCGGGCTTGGCAATGACCACTACCCGTTGCCCTGGCAATCCCTGAAGTACGACACGCGACTCGGCGGCTATGTTACCGGCGTGACCGAGAATCAGCTGCGAGGTGCGCCGAAATATTCCGACGAGCGTGAGTGGGACTGGGGCGATGCCGGAGCAGGACGCAAGGTCGACGACTATTACGGCGTCCAACTCGCTTAGGACCGCCGAACGCGTTCATTGCGCTGTCCAGGCCGTTGACGAACCTCGCACGTCGCGGCCATGTCAGCGCTCCCCGATGAAATCTCAGGCGGCCGGCGGCTGAGCGCTGTTTTCGGCCGCCGATCCAGCCATCATGCTGCGGCGGCTCGACAGCCAGATCGGAATCTCGCGGTAGCAGGTGCCTTTTTCATTCATCTCTGCGACCGTCCACCGGCTCGGATGCCGTTCCTTGCCGACGAAGACCCAGTCGTCGGCGGCAGGTGGCGGCTCATTCGGCCTCGTCCTCAGCCATGCCGAACGGGCTCCTTTCGGCAAGCGATCCTGCTTCATCTGATAGAGATCATATACTGGTGAACGCATGACGCTACTCGTCCTCAAGCAACCGCAATTCTCAACACCCTTAGCGTGTCGCGTCGTCGCGGCGGAATTGTGGGAGCGACGCGGCCAGGCTGTGCAAAAGCACGATCAAGCCTGTGATGGACGGTCTCTTCCATATTCTTCGCATGACACGCGTATCGCTGCGAAAAAGGCGACGCGCGGGGCCGTTCAATAACCCCGCGAGCCGGGACCGGCGCCGATTGCGTCCGGCAATGAAGAGTAGGCAGCCCGCGACCGGCGGACTGATCAAATCAGAAGAAAGCGTAGCTGAGATCGAGACCGTAGGTGGCGTGGAGAATGAAGCCAAATGCCGTGGCGCCGCAGAGCATCAGGATCGTGCGCAGCTTCTCGGAGTCGATACGGGTCTCTTCGAGATGGGTCGGGAGAGCCTTGATGAGTGTTGTCATTGTGGGACCTCTGTACGCGAAACGAAGACGGAGATTGAGTTATGAAAAGTATATCTGAGGTTGTTAGATCCCGTTCTGGGGAGGTGGTTTTTGTAGAGTCCCAGAAGAGTTCTAATTGTGAAAGAGGAACCCAGCATCGTGCAGTTTTTGGGGCAAAGTTGCGGAAAGTAAATGATCAGTAAATTAAATCTGAGGTTGATATTAGTTGCGTACAGTATTGTTGCACGTCTTGGCTGCTGAAAGAAGTTGCCAAGTTGCGGCGACGCGGCGCCGCACGTTTTTAAGCTTAATTCCATCGGGGAAGCGGTTTGAGTGTTCTCAGCCCGTGCGGCCCGCTGGCCGATGAGCAGTGTCCGAGCCACGACGCCAATGCGGTTGCAAAAGCAACTCGAAGTATAGAGGCAGCCCACCTTGGCCTCGGCCAATTTGTGGCAGGACGTTAACGGCTATGGCGGTGTCGCCACTCGCTCGCCGGGTTCTTTGGCATGATTGGTATCATGTGAGTGGTGACGACGGAAGCCGGCCGCTGAAATCTCGCTGGTGGGTGTGCTCATCAAACAACAGCCCCACAATCATCGAGCAGGGATCGCACGGGCGTCTCGTGTCGAGCCCAGTTGAGGCGCGAGCGTGATGGGCAGTCCATGGATGATGATGGAGGAGGCGCGCGTGGCATGCCCGCCCTCCGGTGACGGCCTGGACGGATGCTGCGCTCGCTGCCCTGTCGAGCTTCCGATCACCGGTCCCATCTCAGTACCGGGATGTCCCGACCGGCCGCCCTCCTGATGCGAAGCGGATGACGCCGCAGGCGAATGGGAGCCGGGCCGCGCCCGCGATCCTCCAGCATCCCGCATGATGGGCCCCTGAGGTGGGTGCGGCAATTCGGATACACCAACCATCAACGGTATTTTCGTGTGTTTCTGCACGTTGCAATTCATTTGGCGGTATGTCAGCAGGTAACTTGTTAGGGCGAACGGCCCGCCCGGGCTGCCAGCATGACGCGTGCAAAGGTTTTAGAGTACCGTTCGGACATCGATTGGCTGCGCGCCGTCGCCGTGATTTCGGTCATTGGATTTCATTACGAGTTGCCACGGTTCTGTTTTCGTCAAACGTCTTCTTCTGGTCGCAGACCGGCTATTTCGATCTGCCAACGATCGGGAAGATTCTGATCCACACTTGGTCATTGTCGGTGGAGGAGCAGTTCTATTTCCTGTTTCCGGTCGTGACATGGCTCTGGAGCCGGCTGTTTCCCGACCCAACGTCGAAGCCGTCACTCGGGCTGGTCATCCTCGGAACGGTCGCGCTGTGTGTGCTCGACGAGCTTTGGATCAAGCAATCGCCCTCGACCGCCTTCTACCTCGCCCCGCTGCGGGCCTGGGAGTTCTTGATCGGAAGCATTGCGTTTTTCCTGCATCGATGGTCACCGGTCAGAGGCGAGACGCGCCTGGCCTTCGCGGCCTTGGGCTTGGTCTCCATGCTGCTCGCCGTGGTCACCTTCCGCGCAGAGACCCGCTTCCCGGGATTGCACGCGCTGATCCCCTGTGTCGGTGCTGCGGTCTACATCGTCGCGTTCAATCAGGAGGAGGGCAGACCCAGGCTGCCATTCAGCGAGATCGGAGCATTCCTCGGTCGTCTGTCCTATTCGCTCTATCTTTGGCACTGGCCGGTTTTCGTCCTCGGCAGGGCCGCGCTGCCGCTGGATGTTGCGACCTCAGCCGCCGCTACGGCTGGACTCCTACTGTGCTCGCTGCTGCTGGCCTATTTCTCCTATGTCATCGTCGAGCGGCCGGCGCGCGCGCGAACCGTGTGGGTCGGCGTGCGTGGCTCACCGGTGATCGCGGGCGTTGCCGCCGTCCTGGTTGCGGTCGGAATTCACGGCGTCGCGCATGACGGCTACGCCGATCGCTTCCCGCAATCACAGGCGCGAATGCTCCGGTACGATTCCCGGACGATGGAGCCGTTCTATCGGGCGCATAGCTGCTTCTTGCAGCCCGATGAGCCGGCATCGGCCTACGATTTCGAGGCGTGCCTGAAGCCGGCTGCAAACAAGCGCAACATTCTGCTTGCCGGCGACAGCCTTGCCGCGCATTATGCCTGGGCGTTGCGCAGCTACCTATCGTCCGATGCCTACCATCTTCTGCAGCTCACGTCAGGGGGCTGCCCGCCGTTTGTCGAGCTCAAGCTGCGCAGCTCGCGAAACTGTAACGACGTCAATCAGCTGCTACGCGATCAGATCAGGGCGCACCGCTTTGACGCCATCATTCTTTCCGGCAATTGGCGCGCCTATCTCGAAACTTATGGCCAGCCCCCCGCACGGCGCGTCGACGGTTATTTGAACGCGCTGCTGGCGGTCGCTCAGGAAACGGGAGTTCCAGTTCTGCTCCTCGGTCCCTCGATCGAGTTTCCAGCTCCCTTGGCGTCGACGTTGTTCAACCATGAGCAGACGCACATCCCGATCGGCAATGCGCTGATGCCGAAAGATGCGTCGTTCGAGGCGGACGATCGTCTGCGAGAGATCGCCCGCGCGTACCCGCTCGTTCAATACGTTTCCATTCTCGGCACGATTTGCAGCAAAAGGCGTTGTCCGCTGACGATCGACGCGGAAACACCGATCGTTTGGGATACCATCCATTTCACCCCGGAAGGCTCGAGGTTCGTCGTCTCGCAACTCGCTCCGCAACTGGATGCATTCTTGCAGAGACTGGAGCAGCCCTCCGGGGCCGGGACGAACGAGATCCTGGCGGGTGACGGCCCGACGGCAACCCGGAACCCCGCTCCGTCCCGGATTCAATGATGGGAAGCGACCGAGCACGGGACCTGCGGGAGCCATGAACTTCGGCGAGTGTCGTGCGTTCCCCTGCCGTTGATGTCGGACGTTGCCTTCGCGCGGCCGTGAAAGTGGTCCAACATCATCGGTTTCGCAAGCCGTTCGGGACGACACACATGAATCCGATCATCAAGGCGATGGCAGTGCTTGCGTGCGCCGCCTGCTGGAGCACCGCCGCGACAGCCCAATCGGTGCGCTGGAACACCTACAGGATCCTGGAGACCGGCACCTCGGTCGACATTCCGGTCTCGATCTTCAGGGACACGGCGGGCCAACCCGAGGGCTACGGCCAACGCTTCCAGACTGCCGACGGCCGCGCCAATCTGACCGTGCAGTCGATATCCAACAACGCGCAGGAGTCACCTGCGCGGTTCCTCGCCAGGAAGAACCCGCCGCCGAACATCCAATACAAGCGCGTCACCTCGCGCTTCTTCGCGGTGTCGAGCTATAAGGGCGACTACGTCTGGTACAATCGCTGCAACTTCGTTGGGGGCTATGTGCACTGCGTGCTGATCAACTATCCCCGGGCCTGGGAACGCGATTGGGACGGCATCGTTACCCGTATCAGCCTGTCGCTGAACCGGAGCTGAGCTGGGCGCCTTTAACGAAGTCTTCGGCTGGCGGCTTTGATCCACCTCAATGATGCCGTCGGGCTCCTCTGAATAAGCTTCGGCTTCATTTCAGCCGCCGCTTACAGACGAGCCAGCCCTACATGGCCGCAGCGTCCTTCACCGTACGGGCCCAAAGCGCCAGCGCGATCGCCACCATCAGGTGCCGCAGCGCGCAGGACGCGCTGCTTACGGCCAACGCCTATCTGCGTCTCGGCGCCGCCTGCGTCAGCATTGAAACGCCGGGCGGACAAAGCATGAGCCCGGATCGGCTCGATGCGTTGCTCAACGAGGCCGGTGGGCGCATCGGCTTGTGAAGCCGGACGGTCCAGCGGCCACCAATTTTCCCTGACGTGATCGTGGCGCCTGCGGAGTGGGCTTCTGAGAGCCTGTCCAGGTCAGGACGAGGACGCCTCCATGCGGTCGTCGGGCAGCGCCGTCGGCCACGAGACGTCCGAGATGTAGGGGCCGTACAAAACGTCCTGGCGCCGCTGGTAGATGATCGTGAGGGCGACAACGGCAATGAAACAGATTGCGGTCAAAATGGCCAATTCAAACATGATGCAACTCCATCGCCCCAGACGTGGCGGATGAAGGGCGCCGGCGTCAAATGGAAGCCGGCGTTAAGCTGAAGAGGAAAGCTTAATGCGCGCGGGTCATCCTGCGTCGCAGGCTGCAGGCGAACATCTAAAGCAGAACCGCTGGGCTCGCGCGGCGGAATCGCGGATCGCGAGTCCTGCCGTTTGGCGCGTACTACTCAGCGACGGTCGATTGATCGGTATCGAGCTCCGGAAACATCGCCCGGCAGCTCAGGCAATAGGACTCGAAAATGAAGCTCAGCAACGTGGACATCGGTAACCCCCATCAGTCGACGTGATGCTCGGCAACATGCCGGGGGTCTGTTTCAAGACGACTTCGTGCGCCCAGCGAAGTGGTTTCGATCGGAGCCAGGAAAGCTTCGCGGTCATAGGACATGGGCGCGCGCACGCTCCTGAAGATGAAGTTGTTGCAATAGTCCTTCCGCTTCCAGAACCATTCGCCATCGGCGCGCTGATGGATTTCCGGGTCGAAGGCAGACAACGGAAGCAATCTCCCGCGGCTCAGGAATTGGCCCTGATAGCCGAGACCCCGCAGGAACAAGAATGTCTCCTTCACCCTGTCGAGCGTCGCCAGGCGGCGGTCGCACTCGACCACGATCAACGGCCGGCATCGGCGCAAGGTGCGCTCGGCGCCGCGCAGCACGTCGAGTTCGGCGCCCTCGACGTCGATCTTGATCGCAGAGACGTTTCCGGTGTCAGGGAGATAGTCGTCCAGCGACGTCGTCTGCACCTGGATCGCCCTCGAGGTCTCGGCGGGCCGGAGCAGCGAGGCCCCGGGCTGATGCCCCTCGGGAACGAACAGGGTTTTCCTGCTGGAGCACGAATAGACGGCGCGCGGTTCGACCACGACATTGTCGAGCGAGAACCGGGAACAGAGCCGCGCCAATCGCTCGGCAAGATCCGGCTGGGGCTCGAAGGCGACGACCCGCCCCGGCGCCGACCACCGTGCCAGCCAGTAGAGAAAACTGCCCTTGTTGGCGCCGATGTCGCAAACGATGTCGCCGCGCCGGATGTGACGCCGCAACTCGGACAGCTCCGTCTTGTGGTCGCGGAATCGGGACCGCAGGATTCTGACCAGAAACCGGGACGCCTCATGCTTCGCCAACCGAGCCTCCCAACGCCATGGCCACGCGCCCGGCAAACGAAGGCAAGCCTAGTGGCGCACGCCCTGTCGCTCACGGCGATGCTTCGAAATGAACGAGCGGCGGGGCGCCACGATGGCGCTGGCGTGGCGATTGGCGATCCCAGCAGGACTCGAACCTGCAACCCGCGGAGTAGAAATCCGCTACTCTATCCAGTTGAGCTATGGGACCGTCGTCGCGAGACGAGCATCGCCGGGTGACCATCCCAAGATGAACGTCCGGAGGATGAGCGTCATGGGATGGGTGCCGGAGGGCGACGTCCGGCCAGCGCGCTTTCCATAGCACGGGTCATATGAAAAATCTTCCGTTTCGCCAAGAGCGGCCGAACCCGACGGAGGCCCGGGGAGACCAAGCGGAGGCGGAGGTGGGTCTATCGCCCCATTTGCGCGTCAGCGGCGTCGGATCAGCGGCCGCCGCGGCTTGTCTGTATGCCATGTCCCGTGAATTGCCCGTCGATGAACAGATTTTCCTGTCGCATGTGCATGCCGATGATCGCGCCTGCGACGGGCCGCTCAGCGGTCCACTGCAACCTTTGCCATCAGTCCGTCACCATTTCGCGTCCATTCTCGCCACGAATCGGCCAAACACGGACATCCCTCCGCGTGTCCCGAACAGCCGCCGAAATCGCCGTCCAAGGAGCTGCCCCATGATCGGTCTGGTCCGCGCCGCCGTCCTCTGCGCCATCATGGCGCTCGGTCTTGCTTCTGCCCACGCCGCCGACAAGGCGTTCAAGCGCGACGACCTGGCGGATGCCGCAATCAAGCTGGAGGCGCAGATCAAGAGCGAGGCGGGGGCGGTGAACAAGCCGCTGGCGACCTTGCGCACGGACGCCGACGCGGCGCTTCGCCGGAACGACCTGCGCACCGGGCTGCAGATCCTCGGGCAGATCGCCACCGCGGCGCCGGATGATTCCGGCAACTGGCTGCGGCTGGCGCGCACTGTGTTGAACCAGATCAAGCCGGCCAACTCGTCGGAGCAGACTTTCCTGCTCGAGCGCGCCTCGACGGCGGCCTACATCGCCTATCAGCGCGCCGGCAATGCCGGGGAGGAGGCCGACGCGCTCGCGGTGCTCGGAAAGACCATGGCCGAGCGCAAGCTGTGGCGTCCGGCGCTGGATACGCTCAGGATGTCGCTCGAGCTCCGTGAGGTCGCCGACGTCCGCGGCCAGTATGAGCGGATGCGCGACGAGCACGGCTTCAGGCTGCTCGACTATACCGTGGATTCGGACTCGGCGAGCCCGCGCGCCTGCTTCCAGTTCTCCGAGGATCTGGCCAAGCGCACCGACTTTTCGCCCTTCGTGGCACAGGCCGGCAATGACAAGCCGGCGCTGACCTCGGAGGACAAGCAGCTCTGCGTCGAGGGACTCAAGCATGGCGAGCGCTACAACATCAATCTGCGCGCCGGCCTGCCCTCTAGCGTCAAGGAGAGCCTGCCGAAATCGGCCGAGTTCAATATCTATGTCCGCGACCGCAAGCCGTTCGTGCGCTTCACCGGCAAGGCCTATGTGCTGCCGCGCACCGGGCAGAAGGGCATTCCGCTGGTCAGCGTCAACACGCCCGCGGTCAATATCAACGTGTTCCGGATCGGCGACCGCAACCTGATCAACACCGTCATCGACAGCGACTTCCAGCGTCCGCTGTCGAGCTACCAGCTCACCGATCTCGGCAACGAGCGCGGCATGAAGGTGTGGAGCGGCGAGCTGTCGACCGCAATGACCCTGAACCAGGACGTCACCACTGCCTTCCCGGTCGACCAGGCGCTGAGTGACATGCAGCCGGGCGTCTATGTGATGACGGCCGCGCCGAAGGGCCCGACCAGCGGCAACAGTGACGAGGACAGCGGCGGCCAGCTCGCGACGCAATGGTTCATCGTCTCCGATCTCGGCGTCGCCGCGTTCTCCGGCAATGACGGCATTCACGTGTTCGTCAATTCGCTGGCCTCGACCGATCCGGTCGCGCGCGCCGAGGTGCGGCTGGTGGCACGCAACAACGAGATCCTGGCGACGCGCAAGACCGACGACGCCGGCCACGTGCTGTTCGAGACGGGCCTGGCGCGTGGCGAGGGGGGGCTGTCGCCGGCGATGCTGACCGTATCGGGCGAGAAGACCGACTATGCCTTCCTCAGCCTGAAGACGTCCGCCTTCGACCTGTCCGATCGCGGCGTCGCCGGGCGCGAGGCGCCCACGGGGCCAGACGCTTTCGTCTATTCCGAGCGCGGCGTCTACCGCTCCAACGAGACGGTCTACCTCACCGCGCTGTTGCGCGACGGCAAGGGCAACGCCATGACCGGCACGCCGCTGACGCTCGTCGTCGAGCGTCCCGATGGCGTCGAGTTCCGCCGCGCCGTGCTGCCGGATCAGGGCGCCGGCGGCCGTTCGTTCAGCGTGGTGCTGAACTCGGCAGTGCCGACCGGGACCTATCGCGTCCGCGCCTTCACCGATCCGAAGGGGACGGCGGTCGGCGAGACCACGTTCATGGTCGAGGACTACGTCCCCGAGCGGCTGGAATTCGACTTGTCCTCCAAGGACAAGCAGATCAAGGCTGAGACTCCGGTGGAGGTGAAGGTCGACGGCCATTTCCTCTATGGTGCGCCGGCCTCCGGCCTGCAGCTCGAAGGCGACCTGCTGGTGACCACGGCCTCGGAGCGGCCGGGCTTCCCCGGCTATCAGTTCGGCGTCGCCGACGAGGAGAGCGCCTCCAACGAGCGCACGCCGATCGAGGGGCTGCCCGAGACCGACGACAAGGGCGCGGCGACCTTCCCGGTCAGCCTGCCGAAGCCGCCGTCGTCGAGCCGGCCGCAGGAGGCGCAGATCTTCGTGCGCATGGCCGAGACCGGCGGCCGCGCCGTCGAGCGCAAGCTGGTGCTCCCCGTGGCGCCCAAGGCGGCGCAGATCGGCATCAAGCCGTCGTTTTCCGGCAAGAATGTCGGCGAGGGCGACAAGGCCGAGTTCGAAATCGTGTTCGTCTCGCCCGAGGGGAAGACGCTAGCGCGCAATGGCCTGCGCTATGAGCTCCTGAAGATCGAGTCGCGCTATCAATGGTACCGGCAGAACTCCTATTGGGAGTATGAGCCGGTGAAGTCGACCAAACGCGTCGGTGACGGCGACGTCGCAATCGCCGCCAACAAGCCGGCGCGGCTGAGCTTCCAGCCGGAGGCTGGACGCTATCGGCTCGACATCAAGTCGGCCGAGGCCGACGGTCCGGTGACGTCGCTGCAGTTCGACGTCGGCTGGTACACCGAGGGCAGCGCCGATACGCCTGACCTCCTGGAGACCTCGCTCGACAAGCCGCAGTACCAGTCGGGCGACACCATGGTGGTGACGGTGAATGCGCGCACCGCTGGCAAGCTCACGGTCAACGTGCTTGGCGACCGGCTGCTGACGACGCAGACCACCGAGGTCAAGGAAGGCACCAACCAGGTCAAGCTCGCGGTCGGCAGGGACTGGGGCACGGGCGCCTATGTCGTGACGACCTTGCGCCGTCCGCTCGATGCGGCCGCGCAGCGTATGCCGGGCCGCGCGCTCGGCGTTGCCTGGTTCGGCATCGACAAGTCGGCGCGCACGTTGAATGTCGCGCTGACACCTCCGGCACTGGTGCGGCCGGGCTCGGCGTTGAAGATCCCGGTCAAGATCGGCGGCCTCAATCCCGGCGAGGACGCCAAGATCGTCATCGCGGCGGTCGATGTCGGCATTCTCAACCTCACCAACTATAAGCCGCCGGCGCTGGACGAGTATTATCTCGGCCAGCGCCAGCTCTCGGCCGAGATCCGCGATCTCTATGGCCAGCTGATCGACGGCATGCAGGGCACACGCGGCCAGATCCGCTCCGGCGGTGACTCCGGCGGCGCCGAGCTGCAGGGCTCGCCGCCGACGCAGAAACCGCTGGCGCTGTATTCGGGCATCGTCACCGTCGGACCGGACGGCACGGCTGAGGTCAGCTTCGACATTCCGGAGTTCGCGGGCACGGCGCGCGTGATGGCGGTGGCGTGGAGCGCGACCAAGGTCGGCCGTGCCAACATCGATGTCACCGTGCGCGATCCCGTGGTGTTGACCGCGACCTTGCCGCGCTTCCTGCTGTCGGGCGACCGCGGCACGCTGTCATTCGACGTCGACAATGTCGAGGGCGCGCCCGGAGACTATGTCGTGGCCGTGAAGGCGAGCGGTCCGGTGAAGGTCTCCGGAAATGCCAATGTGACGTTGAAGCTTGCGGCCAAGCAGCGGGGCTCATCGACCCTGCCGCTGGACGCCTCGGGCACCGGCACGGCGCAGCTCGACGTCGACATCAAGGGGCCGAACGGGCTGAGCCTCGCGCGGCATTATCAGCTCGATGTCAAGCCGGCGACACAGGTGCTGGCGCGGCGCTCGATCCGGACGCTGGCCAAGGGCGAGAGCCTGACGCTGACGTCGGACATGTTCTCCGACCTCGTGGCGGGCACCGGCACGGTGTCGCTGTCGGCGGGACTGTCGACCGCGCTCGACGCGGCGACGATCCTCAAGGCGCTCGACCGCTACCCGCACGGCTGCTCGGAGCAGATCACCAGCCGAGCGATGCCGCTGCTCTATGTCAATGAGCTCGCGGCCGGCGCGCATCTGGCGATGGACACCGAGGTCGATCAGCGCATCCGCGACTCGATCGATCGCTTGCTGGCGCGGCAGGGCTCGAACGGCTCGTTCGGCCTCTGGTCGGCCGGCGGCGATGATCCCTGGCTCGACGCCTACGTGACGGACTTCCTGACCCGCGCCCGCGAAAAGGGCTTTGCGGTGCCCGACGTGCTGTTCAAGAGCGCGCTGGATCGCGTCAGGAACTCGGTGGTCAATGCCGAGGAGCCGGAGAAGACAGGAGGCCGCGATCTTGCCTATGGCCTCTACGTGCTGGCGCGCAACGGCGCGGCGCCGATCGGCGACCTGCGCTATCTCGCCGACACCAAGCTCGGCAATCTGGCAACTCCAATTGCCAAGGCGCAACTCGCCGCCGCGCTCGCGCTGGTCGGCGATCGCGCCCGCGCCGAGCGGGTCTATGGTGCCGCAGCCGACAGCCTCGCGCCGAAGCCGGTGCTGGTGTTCGGCCGCACCGACTACGGCTCCGACCTGCGCGATGCCGCGGCGCTGGTGTCGCTGGCGGGCGAGGGCAATGCGCCGCGCGCGACGCTGACGCAGGCGGTGGCCCGCGTCGAGGCCGCGCGCGGGCTGACGCCCTACACCTCGACGCAGGAAAATGCGTGGATGGTGCTGGCGGCGCGGGCGCTCGCCAAGGAGACCTTGACGCTCGACGTGAACGGCCAGGCGGTGAAGCAGGCGCTGTACCGTAGCTACAAGGCGGCTGAGCTCTCAGGCCAGCCGCTGAAGATCACCAATACCGGCGATGCGCCGGTGCAGGCGGTGGTCTCGGTGTCCGGCTCGCCGCTGACGCCGGAGCCCGCGGCGTCCAACGGCTTCAAGATCGAGCGCGGCTACTACACGCTCGACGGCAAGCCGGCGGATATCAGAACCGCGAAGCAGAACGACCGTTTCGCTGTCGTGCTGAAGGTCACCGAGGCCAAGCCGGAATATGGGCACATCATGGTGTCGGACTATCTGCCGGCGGGGCTGGAGATCGACAATCCGCATCTGGTGTCGTCGGGAGACAGCGGAACGCTCGACTGGATCGAGGACGGCCAGGAACCGGTCAATACCGAGTTCCGCGACGACCGCTTCACCGCCGCGCTCGACCGCGCCGCAGATTCCAAGTCCGTGTTCACGGTCGCTTACGTCGTGCGCGCGGTGTCGCCCGGCAAATACGTGCTGCCGCAGGCCTATGTCGAGGACATGTACAATCCGTCGCGCTATGGTCGGACCGGGACGGGCTCCGTGGAGGTCCGCGCGGCGAAATGAGCGAGGCTGGAACGAGCGGTGATGGACGCAGGACGGAGCCATATACTCCGTCATGCCCGGGCTTGACCCGGGCATCCACGCTGCCTCCGCGCGCTCCGCACGACGTGGATGGCCGGGACAAGCCCGGCCGTGACGGGAGGAGGGGGCGGGGCGTCAAACGGCTGTTGGTGTGTACGCTCCTGTCGATCGTTGCAATCGTTCTCGCACTCACCGCCTACGCCATCTCCCTCGGCCCGCTGCCGCTGCGCGAGGCCGAGGCGCTGTCCACCACCGTCGTCGACCGCCACGGCAAGCTCTTGCGCGCCTATGCGATGGCGGACGGGCGCTGGCGGCTGCCGGTCAGCGCGAAGAAGGACGTCGATCCGACCTATCTAAAGCTGCTGTTCGCCTATGAGGACCAGCGCTTCTACGACCACCACGGCGTCGATCCACGCGCGCTGGCGCGGGCCGCGATCCAGCTCGGCTCGCATGGCCATATCGTCTCCGGCGGCTCGACCATCACGATGCAGCTGGCGCGGCTGCTGGAGCCGCGACGGCAGCGTTCGCTGCACGCCAAGCTCAGGCAGATCGTGCGCGCGCTCGAGCTCGAGCATCAGAAGAGCAAGGACGAGATCCTTGATCTTTATCTGACGCTCGCGCCCTATGGCGGCAATCTCGAAGGCATCCGCGCCGCCTCGATCGCATATTTCGGCAAGGAGCCGAAGCGGCTGTCGCTGGCAGAAGCGGCCCTCTTGGTGGCGCTGCCGCAGTCACCGGAGACGCGCCGGCTCGACCGCCATCCCGAGGCCGCTCGACGCGGCCGGGACCGCGTGCTCGACCGCATGGTGTCGGAGAACGTGATCTCCGCCGAGGACGCGGCGCAGGCGAAGGCGCAAGCCGTGCCTACCTTCCGCAAGCCGATGCCGATCCTGGCGCCGCATGCCGCCGACCAGGCCTCGGCGGCCGTCAAGGGTCAGCCGATGATCCGCCTTACGCTGGATGCCTCGCTGCAGAAGGTGCTGGAGCCGCTGGCGCGCGATCGCGCCATCGCATTGGGACCAAACGTCTCGGTCGGCATCATCGTGGTCGACAATGACAGCGGCGACGTGCTCGCCCATGTCGGATCGGCCGACTATTTCGACGAGAAGCGGGCAGGGCAGGTCGACATGACTCGCGCGGTGCGCTCGCCCGGCTCGACCTTGAAGCCGTTCATCTACGGGCTCGCCTTCGAGGACGGCTTCGTGCACCCGGAGAGCCTGATCGAGGACCGCCCGGTGCGCTTCGGCTCCTATGCGCCGGAGAATTTCGACATGACGTTCCAGGGCACGGTGCCGGTGCGCAAGGCGCTGCAACTGTCGCTGAACGTACCGGCGATCGTGCTGCTGGACCGCGTCGGCGCCAGCCGGCTGTCGTCGCGGCTGAAGCAGGCGGGCGGCAATCTGGTGCTGCCGAAGGACGAGGCCCCGGGCCTCGCCATGGGCCTTGGCGGCGTCGGTGTGACCCTGCAGGACCTCGCCCAGCTCTATACCGGCTTTCCGCGGCTCGGCACCACCAGGCCGCTGCGCGAGATCATGACGGCTGACGGTGCGCAGGATAACGCCCGCGAGCCGATGCGGCTGATGGACTCGGCGGCCGCCTGGCAGGTCGGCAACGTGCTGCTGGGGACGCCGCCGCCGGAAAACGCAGCCCGGAACCGGATCGCCTTCAAGACCGGCACCAGCTACGGCTATCGTGACGCCTGGTCGGTCGGCTTCGACGGCCGCATCACGATCGGCGTTTGGGTCGGCCGGCCCGATGGTGCGCCGGTGCCCGGCCTGATCGGCCGCGTCGCCGCGGCGCCGATCCTGTTCGACGCTTTTGCCCGCAGCGGCAAGCTGCCGGCGACACTGCCAAAGGCGCCCAAAGGGGCGCTTGTCGCCAGCAATTCAAAGTTGCCAATGCCCCTTCGCCGGTTCCGGCCGGTCGGGGAATTGGTGCGGACCGGCGCGGAGCAGGCGCCGCACATTCAGTTCCCGCTGAACGGCTCCCGGATCGATGTCGACCGATCCGCGGGACGCGAGGCGTCGGTGATGCCGGTGAAAGTGTCCGGGGGCGTGCTGCCGCTGACCATGCTGGTCAATGGACTGGCCGTCGGCGAGATCGACGGCCGGCGCCAGCGCCTGATCGATCCGCCCGGGCCGGGCTTTGCCCGCCTCACCGTGATCGATGCCACGGGCGCTGCGGACACAGTTGTGGTCAGAATCCAGTGAGGGTTCGCTAAGCGGTTGTCGGCATGGCGGTTTCAGCGTATTCGGAACCCCATGGTCGAGACCTATGCCCGCCCCCGTTTTGGAGAGCCGCGCGAGCCGAAGAACCTGGTCAATCCAGGCAATCGGCTGGTGCGGATGATCGATGCCGTCACCGTGAGCCACACCAGGGCGGTGGCGTTCCTGCTCGTCTGCGGGCTGCTGTTGTTCCTGCCGGGCTTCTTCACCATCCCGCCGATCGATCGTGACGAGGCGCGCTTCGCCCAGGCGACCAAGCAGATGGTCGAGAGCGGCGATTATGTCGACATCCGCTTCCAGGACGACGTGCGCTACAAGAAGCCAGTCGGCATCTACTGGTTGCAATCGGCTGCGGTCGAGACGGCGTCGGCGATCGGGCTGCCGCGTGCGCAGCTCCGCATCTGGGTCTACCGCATTCCCTCGCTGATCGGCGCGATCGGCGCGGTGCTGCTGACCTATTGGACCGCGCTCTCCTTCGTGACACGGCGCGGCGCGGTATTCGCCGCCCTGCTGATGTGCTGCTCGGTCCTGCTCGGGGTGGAAGCCCGGCTCGCCAAGACCGACGCGATGCTGCTGTTCACCGTGGTGGCCGCGATGGGCGCGCTGGCCCGCGTCTATCTGTCGTGGCAGCGCGGCGAGGATCCGGTGCATCCCTCGTGGGGGCCGCCTGCGATCTTCTGGACGGCGCTCGCCGGCGGCATCCTGATCAAGGGCCCGCTGATCCTGATGTTCGCAGGACTGACGATCTTGGCTTTGGCGATCATGGATCGCGGCGCCGGCTGGCTGTCGCGTCTGCGCCCTCTGTGGGGGCTGATGTGGATGCTGGTGCTGGTGCTGCCCTGGTTCGTGCTGATCTTCCTGCGCGCCGGCGACACCTTCTTTGCCGATTCCGTCGGCGGCGACATGCTGAGCAAGATCGGCGCCCAGGAGTCGCATGGCGCACCGCCGGGACTTTATCTGCTGCTGCTGTTCATCACCTTCTGGCCGGGCGCGCCGCTGGCCGCAATGGCAGCCCCCGCGGTGTGGCGCGCGCGGCGCGAGCCCGGGGCGCAGTTCCTCCTGGCCTGGCTGGTGCCGTCCTGGATCGTTTTCGAGGCGGTGCTGACCAAGCTGCCGCACTACGTGCTGCCGCTGTATCCGGCGATCGCCATCCTGACCGTGGGCGCGCTGGAGCGGCGGGTGCTATCGCGCTCGTGGCTGCGCCGCGGCGCCGCCTGGTGGTTCGCGATTCCCGCCATCACCTCGGTGGTGGCCGTGATCGGCGCCATCATCGTGACGCACCAGCCGGTGTTCCTGGCCTGGCCATTCGTGGCGGCGTCGCTGATCTTCGGCCTGTTCGCCTGGTGGCTCTATGACGACGGCCGTGCCGAGCGCTCGCTCTTGAATGCCGGCGTGGCGGCGATGTTCCTGGCGTTCGTGGTGTATGGCGCCGTGCTGCCGGCGCTGACGCCGCTGTTTCCCAGCGCGGAGATTGCGCGCGCGCTGCGCAACGTGGTCTGCGTCGGGCCGAAGGCGGCGGCGGCAGGTTTCCACGAGCCGAGCCTCGTGTTCATGACGGGAACCTCGACCCAGCTCACCGACGGTTCGGGGGCGGCCGACTTCCTCAACCACGGCACGTGCCGCTTCGCGCTTGTCGAGCAGCGCACCGAGCGCGCCTTCGTGCAGCGCGCCGAGGCGATCGGGCTGCGCTACAACGTCGCCAAGCGGATCGACGGCTACAACATCTCGCAGGGCCGCCCGGTCTCGATCGCGATCTATCGCTCGGAGGGCACCGAATAGATGTCGGCGCCCGACACCTCTCCGTCTTCCTCAGGCTATGTCTCGCAGCTCGCGCTGGTCGGCAAATTCTCGCTCGGACGGCTGGTGCGCCGGCCTCAGACGGCGCCCGATGCAGCAAGCCGGCAGCGTCTGTGGCGCGAACTTCTCCTGCTGATTGGCATCGGTTTGGGCGCGATCGTGATCCTGATGGTTGCCTTCGATGCCTATGAGATCGGGTTGATGCCCGCCCGCGGCACCCCCAGCATGTGGCCATGGCGCATCGTCACCGAGTTCGGCCAGGATGAATACGTGCTGGGTCTGCTGGCAGTCGGCGTCATCGTGACGATCCTGATCGCGCCGCTATGGCCCGAGGCCACGCGCAGCCGCCTGCTGAATTTCGCCACCCACGTTCAGTACGCCTTCTTCGCGGTGCTGGGCTCGGTGCTCGTGGCTCAGGTGCTGAAATACATCATCGGCCGCGGCCGCCCCTTCGTCGGCGGCAAGGCGAATGCCTTCAACTTCGACCCGTTCAACGGCACACCTGCCTATTTCAGCATGCCCTCCGCGCATGCGGTGACGGCCTTTGCGCTGGCCTTCGCCGTTGCCGCCGTCTGGCCGCGATGGCGCGTTCCCGCGTTCATCTATGCCGTCGTGATCGCGCTGAGCCGGCTGGTGCTGCTGGCCCATCATCCAAGCGATGTGGTCGCCGGCGCCGTGGTCGGATTGGCCTGCGCCATGCTGGTCCGCTACTGGTTCGCAGCCCGGCGGCTGGGTTTCCGCCTGGGCAAGGACGGCCAAATCTTACCGCGCTAAAGGGGTTGATAGGCGGCCCCAAGCCCCATAAGAAGCCTCCGCCGCAGCGCCCGGGGCAGCAACCGGTCCAGTCACGCCATTACGAGTTCTCATCTTGTCGACCGAAACCCCCGTTGCCGTCTCCATCGTCGTTCCCGTGCGCAACGAGGCCGGCAATATCGTTCCGCTGATCACCGAGATCGCGGCGGCGCTCGATGGTCTGTGGTCCTACGAGATCATCTACGTCAACGATGGCTCGACCGATGACACCGCGCAGCGGCTCGCCGAGGAAATGGCACGGCGGCCGAACCTGCGTGTGCTGCAGCATGAGAAATCGACCGGCCAATCGGCTGCGGTTCGTAGCGGCATCCGCGCGGCCCATGGCGCCATGGTGGCCACGCTGGATGGCGATGGCCAGAACAATCCCGCGTTCTTGCCCGACCTCATTGCCGCGCTCGAAAAGGGCGGTGCAGGCGTCGGCCTCGTCGCAGGGCAGCGCGTCGGCCGCAAGGATACCGGCTTCAAGAAGCTACAGTCGCGGCTGGCCAACAAGATCCGCAATGCGGTGCTGCATGACGGCACCCGCGATACCGGCTGCGGCCTCAAGGCGGTCCGTCGCGACGTGTTCCTGATGATGCCGTATTTCGATGGTCTGCACCGCTTCCTTCCCGCCCTGGTGCGGCGCGAGGGCTACGACATCGCCTATATCGACGTGATCGATCGTCCCCGGCATTCGGGCGTGTCGAACTACGGGTTCTTCGACCGGCTGTGGATCGGGATCATGGATCTCGCCGGCGTGTGGTGGCTGATCCGCCGCAAGAAGCCGACGCCGGTTGCGATCGAGGTGAAGTCATGCTGATTCAATTCGGGCAGGCGTTCAGCAACTATCTCTATGACATCTTCGTCGCCAGATTCGATTTCTGGCTGGTGTTCGGCCTTGCCGCCCAGCTGGCCTTCGCCGCGCG
This sequence comes from Bradyrhizobium sp. HKCCYLRH3061, assembly GCF_051168015.1. NCBI lineage: Bacteria > Pseudomonadati > Pseudomonadota > Alphaproteobacteria > Hyphomicrobiales > Nitrobacteraceae > Bradyrhizobium > Bradyrhizobium sp. HKCCYLRH3061. The sequence continues at coordinate 151,916 of NZ_JBNPUE010000008.1, read as the reverse complement.
CTTCCTTGTGCAGTGGATCGCCAGCGAGCGCGCGGGCAAGAGCGTGGTGCCGATCGCCTTCTGGTTCTTCTCGATCGGGGGAGGGCTGATGACGCTGATCTACGGTCTCGTGAAGCGCGAGCCGGTCATCATCTTCGGCCAGCTGCTGTCGAACATCATCTACGTCCGCAACGTGATGTTGATCTTCAAGAACCGCCAGCGGGAATCCCAGACGCTGAGCAATTGATCGGGGCCGTCTTCAGGTTCACAGGGCGGATGTTCGCTGGCGCAGGACAGGTATTGCCTCTCCCATCGCAGTTCGCGCCCAGCTCTCTCCGCGCCGAAGGCGCTTCGGCCCCGGCGCGGGCATGCGGAACAACCGGTTCGTAGCGCCGTCCTACGCTCAGCGCGGCAGCGGCTTTGCAGAGGATGCGGGCAGGGCGACGGTGGCCCCGCTGTCTGCCGCCTCGCTGCGGCGGCTGGCCGCTTCGCCGGCCGCGTCCAGGACGGGATAGGCGACCGAGCAGATGTGGGAGTGGATACGCCTGAGGTCACGCAGCACGTCGAGATGCAGTGAGGTGGTTTCGAGCGTCTCCGAGCGGCCCTCGCGCAGACGTTCGAGGTGCCGCTCGGTCGCGCCGAGCTCTGCGTTGCGGAGCTCGGCTTTCTGATCGAGCAGTTGGTGGGCTTGCTGCGCATCGCCGGACATGAAGATGCCGAACGCGACGCGGAGCGCCTCCATGATCTGGCGGTGAAAGGCCTGCAGCTCGTCGGCGCCCTCCGCAGAGAACTGGAACCTGCGCTTGATCTTCTTGGTCGCGAGCTCGCTCAGGTTCTTGTCGATGATGTCGCCGATGTGTTCGAGGTTGATCGCGAAGGAGATGATCTCCATCGCGCGCTTGCCCTCACGGTCGTCCAGGCTGCCCCGCGTCAGCTTGGTGATGTAGAGCTTGATGGCTTCGTCGAGCCGGTCGACGACATTGTCCGCGCGTGACACCTGATCCACGAGGCCACGGTCGTTGGTCATCATCGCGGTCATGACATTGCGCAACATGGTCTCGACCAGATCGCCCATTCGCAGCGCCTCGCGCGCGGCGTCCGCAAGCGCCAGCGACGGTGTCTCCAGCGCGGTCTCGTCGAGATAGCGCGGTTTGGCCGGATCGACCTCCGCCGGGCGGTCGGGGAACAGGCTGACGAGCAGCTTCTCCATGACGCCGAGCAGGCCGATGAACACCACGGCCGTGCCGAGATTGAAAGCCATGTGGAACTGGGCCGTCAGCTTCGACAGATCGGGCTGAAATTGCTGCAATTGCGCTGCGAGCGGATGCAGGAACGGCGCGATCAGCGCGACTCCGATGACACGGTTGAGGAGATTGCCGACGGGCAGGCGATAGCTCGCCGGGTTGTCACGGCGCGCGCCCTCGAACACCGGATTGACGGCGCTGCCGAGATTGGCGCCAAGCACGAGCGCCAACGCGGCATCGGCCGTGATGAAGTGCGCATAGGCCAGCGACATCACCAGCAGCACGCTGGCGACGCTGGAATGCACGATCCAGGTGACGACGGCGCCGAAGATGATGCACAGCGTGACATCGGCCGTGATCGCCTGCATGAACACGCGCATCGCCGGCGCTTCTTCAGCGGGCGCCAGGGTGTCGATCAGGATGTGCAGCGACAGCAGCATCAGGCCGAGGCCAATCGACACCCGCCCCAGGTCCTTGATGCGCGATCGCGGCCCGCTGCGGAACGCCACCAGGCCGAGCACGAACAGGATGGGGGCGACCGCCGCCACGTTGAACGACAGGACCTGCACGATCAGCGTGGTGCCGATATTGGCGCCGAGCATGATCGCCAGCGCCGGGATCAGGCCGACCAGGCCTTCCGCCGCGAAGGAGGTCGTGATCAGCGCGGTCGCCGTGCTGCTCTGGAGCAGAGCGGTCAGACCGAGTCCGGCGGCGAGCGCGCTGAAGCGGTTACGCAGCGCCCGCGATAGCAGCAGCCGGAGATCCGGGCCGAAGGCGCGAAGAATGCCGCTGTGGACCATGTGAAGGCCCCACAGCAGCAACGCCACGCCGCCCATCAGATCGAGCAGAACCATGATTTCCGTTCGTTCCAGCTTTCCTTGCCGCGCAGGCTACCCCCAATCGGCTGGGGATCAACGCTATTTTGTCGGCCCTGCGTGCCTGATCGCAGGGCGTTCCATGGGCTGCCCAAGATGTGGCTAAGATGCGTTGAACGCCGCAAAGCCTTGGTCGAGATCCTCCTTGAGATCCTCTACATTCTCCAGGCCGATATGCAGACGCAGCGTGGGGCCGCCGGGCGCCCAGGTGGTGGCCGTGCGATAGGTCGCGCAGTCGAACGGAATCGCCAGGCTCTCGAAGCCGCCCCAGGAATAGCCCATTCCGAACAGTGTCAGCGTGTCGAGCATCGCATCAACCGCGGCTTGCGGCTTTGGTTGCAGCACGATGCTGAACAGGCCGGAGGCGCCGGTGAAGTCCCGCTTCCAGATCGCATGCCCCGGATGGCTCTCCAGCGCAGGATGCAGGACCTCGATCACCTCCGGACGGGCGGCGAGCCAGCGTGCCATCTCCAGGCCGGATCGATGATGCTGCGCCAGCCGCACGCCAAGCGTCCGCACGCCGCGCAGCGCCAGGAAGACGTCGTCCGGCCCGGCGCAGACGCCGAGCAGGCGAATGCCCTCGGAGATCAGCGGCCACGCCTTCGCATTGGCCGAAATCGTCCCGAACATGATGTCGGAGTGGCCGCCGATATATTTGGTGGCCGCCTGCATGCTGACGTCGACGCCCTGATCGAGGGAGCGGTGGTAGAGCGGCGTCGCCCAGGTGTTGTCGTCGATGACGAGTGCGCCATGCGCATGCGCAACCGCGGCAATGGCGGGGATGTCCGGCATTTCGAACGACTGCGAGCCGGGCGCCTCGACCACTACCGCGCGTGTATTTGGTTTGAGCAGTTGCTCAATTCCTGTGCCGATCAATGGGTCGAAATAGGTCGTCTCGACGCCGTAGCGCGCCAGCATGCCGTTGCAGAAATTGCGGGTCGGGCGATAGATGCTGTCGCAGACCAGCACGTGGTCGCCGGCCTTGAGCACCGACAGCAGGGTCGTCGAGATCGCCCCGAGACCTGACGGCGCGATGCCGACGCCGGCGCATTGCGGGCCCTCCAACGCCATCAGCGCCTGCTGCAATGCCTTGGTGGTCGGCGTGCCGTGGCGGCCATATTGGAATTCGCCGCGGTGTGCATGCAGATCTTCAGCCGTTGGATACAGGACCGTCGACCCATGAACGACCGGAGGATTCACGAATCCGTGCTGCGCTTTCGTGTCCCGCCCCGCCGTGACCAGCCGTGTCTCGACGTTTTGTCGCACCGCCGCAGCGGGGTCGTTCGATAATGCCATTCGCGTGTCTTTTCTCTTTGAGCCTGCCGGGATAGCTGGAAATCAGGCTGCACTGCGGTCGTTAATAACAGAATGCAGAACAAGCCCGTCAACCCCTTGACCCGGACCGCCAGTCGTTCTGTGATGCCCGCGCAATTCGATCGCTGCACGTTGAGGGGCTTGCCGCGATTCCCGCTTCATCTCGCATGCACGGCTCCGTTGTGCATTGCGTGCGCCATATTCTTGGTATGGCGTTTGCAAAGGCGGATTCAGGTCGGCCCCATCTTCGCGCTGAGATTTCATCGCTCCCCAAGGACGACCGCGAAAGGCTGTATTTATGAAACGCGTCACTCTGGCTCTCACTCTTGCTCTCGCCCCGATGCTGGCGAGCGTCGGCGCCCAGGCCGAAACGCTCAAGACCGTCAAGGATCGCGGCATGCTCGCCTGCGGCGTCAGCCAGGGCCTGCCCGGTTTCTCGAACCCGGACGACAAGGGCAACTGGACCGGGCTCGACGTCGACGTCTGCCGCGCCATTGCCGCCGCGATCTTCAACGATCCGACCAAGGTCAAGTTCGTGCCGCTCTCCGCCAAGGATCGCTTCACCGCGCTGCAATCGGGCGAAGTCGACGTGCTGTCGCGCAACACCACCTGGACCCTGTCGCGTGACACCTCGCTCGGCGCGAACTTCGCCGGAATTACCTATTATGACGGCCAGGGCTTCATGGTGAAGAAGGCCCTCAAGGTCAACTCGGCGCTGGAGCTGAACAGCGCTTCGGTCTGCGTGCAGACTGGCACCACGACCGAGCAAAACCTCGCCGACTACTTCAAGGCCAACAAGATGAAGTACGAGGTGATCGCGTTCGCCGGCGCCGACGAGACCGTGAAAGCCTATGAATCCGGCCGCTGCGACGTGTTCACCACCGACGTCTCCGGCCTCTATGCCGAGCGCCTGAAGCTCTCCAATCCGGCCGACCATGTTGTGCTGCCCGAGGTGATCTCGAAGGAACCGCTCGGCCCAATGGTGCGCCACGGCGACGACCAGTGGTTCGACATCGTGAAGTGGACGTTGTTCGGGCTGATCACGGCCGAGGAAATGGGCGTCACCCAGGCGAACGTGGACGAGATGGCCAAGTCGGACAAGCCTGATTTCAAGCGCGCCTTCGGCACCGATGGCAATCTCGGCGAGCAGCTCGGCCTCACCAAGGACTGGTTCTCCCGGATCGTGAAAGCGGTCGGAAACTACGGCGAGATGTATGACCGCAACGTCGGCGCGGGCTCCAAGCTGCAGATCGCGCGCGGTCTGAACCAGCTCTGGAACAAGGGCGGCCTGCAGTACGCGCCGCCGATCCGCTGATCACTGCACGATAGCGGGGCTGCGGCGAATGAGTATCGAAGCGAGGTTACCGCCTGCGCAATATGGGCTTCGGCTGAAGCGCATGCTGGGTGGCAAGGCAGGATGGAACGGCATCATCCTGCAGATCCTGTTCGTCGCAGTCCTGGTGTGGGTTGGCTACGAGATCGTGGCCAACGCACGCAGCAACCTCGCCGCCCAGCGCATCACGTCGGGCTTCGGTTTCCTCAACAACACGGCCGGCTTCGACGTCAACCAGACCCTGATCAGCTACTCCGGCTCCGACAGCTACAGCCGCGTGCTGATCGTCGGCGTGCTGAACACGCTGCTGGTCTCCGTCATAGGTATCGTGCTGGCGACCATCCTTGGCTTTCTGGTTGCGCTTGGCCGCTTGTCACCGAACGCATTGCTGTCGCGAGTCTCCGGCGCCTATGTCGAGCTGATCCGCAACCTGCCGCTGCTGTTTCAGATCCTGTTCTGGTATCTTGCGGTGTTGGCGGCTCTGCCCGGACCGCGACAGAGCATCTCTCTTTTCTCGACCTTCTTTCTCAACAACCGCGGCTTCATCGTTCCGCGCCCGATCGAGGAGCCCGGCTTCATGCCGTTCGTGATCGCGCTCGGTGTGGCGATCGTGGTCTCGGTCGGTCTGCACTATTACGCGCGGCGCGAGCTGTTCCTCCGCGGCCATGTGATGCGGATCTGGCCCTGGGTGCTGGGGCTGCTGATAGGCCTGCCGCTGATTGCAGCGCTCGTGTTCGGCGTGCCGATTTCGTTCGAGGTACCGGCGCTCAAGGGATTCAACTTCGCCGGCGGTTCGCGCATCATTCCAGAGCTCGTCGCGCTGACCCTGGCGCTGACCATGTACACGGCGTCGTTCATCGCCGAGGTCGTGCGCGCCGGCATTCTCTCGGTCCACAAGGGACAGATGGAAGCGGGGCTCTCGCTTGGACTGAGCCGAGGCACCGTGCTGCGCTTGATCGTCGTGCCGCAGGCGCTTCGCGTCATCCTGCCGCCGCTGACGAACCAGTATTTGAACCTGACCAAGAACTCCTCGCTCGCGGTCGCTATCGGTTATCCCGATCTCGTGTCGGTGTTCGCGGGCACGACGATGAGCCAGACGGGTCAGGCCATCGAGATCATCGGAATCACGATGGGCGTCTATCTGGCGCTGTCGCTGATCACGAGCGCGATGATGAGCTTCTACAGCTGGCGGCTTGGGAAGAGACTTGGCGCATGAAGAGACTTGTCGCATGACCGACATCACGGCCTCAACCTTCATCCGTCAGGACATGGCCGGAGAACGCCCGGCGCCCATCAAGACGACGGGTTTCGTCGGCTTCGTCCGCACGAGGCTGTTGAACTCGCCGACCAATATCCTGCTCACGCTGGTGAGCGCGCTGTTGATCTGGTTCACCGTGATCCCGGCGGTCAAGTTCCTGCTGGTCGACGCGGTGTGGGTCGGCAAGGACCGCGAAGCATGCCTGGCGCAGAACGCCGGCCATCCGGTCGGCGCCTGTTGGCCCTACATTTCGGCGAAGTTCGGCCAGTTCATGTACGGCTTCTACCCGGAGGCCGACCGCTGGCGCGTCAATCTGACCTATGTGCTGGCGGTGGTGCTGCTGGTGCCGCTGCTGATTCCGCGCCTGCCTGCCAAAGGATTGAACGCAGGCCTGTTCTTCTTCGCGCTGCCGGTGGTCGCGTTCTTTCTGCTCTATGGCGGTGGGCTGGAGAGCTTCGGCGTGAGCTGGACCACAGGCGCCCTCCAGGTGTTCGTCGAGAGCATCGATACGGCCGGCAACGCGCTGATGCGCGCCGGCGACAACGTGCCGGTGGTCGGCATGCTGCTGTGGCTGCTCGGCAAGCTGGTCGTTCTGATCGGAACGCTCGCATCGCTCGTGATCTGGCCACTGGTCTGGATCCGCAACGAACTGCAGCAATCTCACCAGCCCGTGTGGAATGATCTCGCGCTCTCGGCGATCATTGTCACCGCGCTGGTGTTCATCGTCGGCGGCGGGAGCAGGGCGCTGCGCAGCGTCATCGCCACGGCCGCGACCTTCGCTGGCATTGCCGTCGTCATTGCGATCATGGGCCTCGATCGCGGCGGCCTTCCCATCGTCGACACAAGGCTGTGGGGCGGAATGCTGGTGACGCTGGTCGTCTCGGTGATCGGCATCGTTGCGTCGATGCCGATCGGCATTGCGCTTGCGCTCGGCCGCCGCTCGACCATTCCACTGATCCGCATCTTTTCGATCGCCTTCATCGAGCTGGTCCGCGGCGTGCCGCTGATCACCGTGCTGTTCTTCGCCACCTACATGCTGCCGCTGTTCCTGCCCGGCAATGCCAGGGTCGATGGCCTGGTACGGGCGCTGATCGGCGTTGCGCTGTTCTCCGGCGCCTACATGGCCGAGGTGATCCGCGGCGGCCTGCAGGCCATTCCGCGCGGCCAGGCGGAGGCGTCGAGCGCGCTCGGCCTGTCCTGGTGGAAGACGACGAGCTTCATCGTGCTGCCGCAGGCGCTGCGCCACGTGATCCCCGGCATCGTCAACAGCTTCATCTCGCTGTTCAAGGACACCTCGCTGGTGTCCATCGTGGCGCTGTTCGACCTGCTCGGCAGCCTCAAGGCCTCGTTTGCCGATCCGGTCTGGGCGACGCCGACCACGGCCTTCACCGGCTTTGCCTTCACGGGGCTGATCTACTTCGCCTTCTGCTTCGGCATGTCACGCTACTCCCTGCTGGTCGAGCGCCGCGTCAACGCGCACCGGCGCCATTGAGCCAGAGATCATCGAGAGATCCATGACTGCAAATTCGATCGTCAGCATTTCCGCCCTCAACAAGTGGTACGGCGAATTCCACGTCTTGCGCGACATCAATCTCTCGGTCGGGAAGGGTGAGCGCATCGTGATCTGCGGGCCTTCGGGCTCAGGCAAGTCGACCTTGATCCGCTGCATCAACGCGCTCGAGGAATTCCAGGAGGGCGAGATCAATGTCGACGGCATCGACCTCGGTCCGAACCTCAAGCGCGTAGACGAGGTTCGCCGCGAGGTCGGCATGGTGTTCCAGAGCTTCAACCTGTTTCCGCACCTGACCGTGCTGGAGAACTGCACCCTGGCGCCGATCTGGGTGCGCAACATCCCGCAGAAGGAAGCCGAGGCGACCGCGATGAAGTTCCTGGAGCGGGTCAAGATCCCGCATCAGGCGCAGAAATACCCGGGCCAGATGTCGGGCGGTCAGCAGCAGCGTGTCGCCATCGCGCGCGCGCTGACGATGAACCCCAAGGTCATGCTGTTCGACGAGCCGACCTCGGCGCTCGATCCGGAGATGGTGAAGGAGGTGCTCGACACCATGGTCGATCTCGCGAAGGAGGGCATGACCATGCTGGTCGTGACCCACGAGATGGGCTTCGCGCGCGAGGTCGCCAACCGCGTCGTGTTCATGGACGCCGGCCAGATCATCGAATCGAACACGCCGCAGGAGTTCTTCGCCAATCCGCAGCATGCGCGCAGCAAGCTGTTCCTGAGCCAGATCCTGCGGCATTGATGGGGCGAATTGGGAGATGCGAATAGCGAATAGAGGTCGTTTCTCGTTCGCTACTCGTCTTTCGCGTCCTACATGAACGGCGGCTTGATCCCGCTGCGCTTCTCGAGCCAAGCCGGCACCGGCAGGTTCTTCGAACGCATGAACTCTGGATTGTACAGCTTCGACTGATAGCGCGTGCCGGAGTCGCACAGGATGGTCACGATGGTGTGGCCGGGGCCGAGCTTCCGGGCGAGCTGCACCGCGCCGGCGACGTTGACGCCGGTCGAGCCGCCCAGGCACAGGCCTTCATGCTGCACGAGGTCGTAGATCGTGTTGACGGCATCCTCGTCGGACACCAGGAACGCGTCGTCGACCTTGGCGGTCTCGATCACGGGCGTCACGCGACCGATGCCGATGCCTTCGGTGATGGAGTCGCCGGGCGTCGACTTGACGACGCCGTTCTTGAACCATTCGTACATGGCGAAGCCGTGCGGATCGGCGCAGGCGGTGACGATATCCTTGTTCCTGTCCTTCAAATAGCGGCTGGTGCCGGCAATCGTGCCGCCGGTGCCGACCGCGCAGATGAAGCCGTCGACCTTGCCGTTGGTCTGCTCCCAGATCTCGGGTCCCGTGGACTCATAATGCGCCTTGGCGTTGTCGAGGTTGTTCCACTGGTCGGCGAACAGCACGCCGTTCGGCTCGGTCTTGCGCAGTTCGTCGGCGAGCCTGCGGCCGACATGCTGATAGTTGTTGGGATTGCTGAACGGCAACGCCGGCACCTCGACCAGCTCCGCGCCGCACAGCCGTAGCATGTCCTTCTTTTCCTGGCTCTGCGTCTCTGGAATCACGATCAGCGTGCGATAACCGCGCGCGCTGGCGACCACGGCCAGACCGATGCCGGTGTTGCCGGCAGTGGCCTCCACCACGAGGCCGCCCGGCTTGAGATCGCCACGTCTCTCGGCCTCCAGGATCATCCACTTGCCGGCACGGTCCTTGACCGACTGGCCCGGGTTCATGAACTCGGCCTTGCCGAGAATGGTGCAGCCCGTCGCCTCCGAGGCGCGCTTGAGCTTGATCAGCGGCGTATTGCCGATCGCCGCGACGACGTCGTTATGAATGGTCATTTTGCAGATACCGTAGGAGTTTCCTCGAGCACACTTAAGAGGACCCTAGCCTGATATCCAGGGGAGCGTAAGCCGGCTGGATCAGCCCCCTGATTTCGCAAAGACCACCTGGCGAACATCGATGTTCCCAGAGAGGAAACCTGCTTCGCAGTAGGACAGATAATATTCCCAGAGCCGCCTGAAGCGCTCGTCGAATCCGGCGGGCGTGAGGTCAGGCCAAGCCTCTCGGAAGTTATTTCGCCAGATCGCCAGCGTCCTGGCATAATCTTCCCCGAAGATGCGCTCGCGGATGACGGGTATGCCAAAGCGGTCGCCGAGCGACTTCAGGATCTGCGGTGTTGGCAACATGCCCCCCGGGAAAACGTAGCGCTGGATGAAGTCGACCTCGCGGCGATAGTGCTGGAACAGGCTGTCCTGGATGGTAATGGCCTGGACACCGGCCAGTCCGCCCGGCAGCAGACGGTCTCGCAGTTGCGAGAAATACTTCGGCCAGAACTGCTCGCCGACCGCCTCGATCATCTCGATCGAGGCGATACGGTCGTAGCGGTCGCGCTCGTCGCGATAGTCCTGCAGGCGGATCTCGACTTTCTCGGCGAGCCCGGCCTCGTGGATGCGGCGCTGTGCAAAATCGCGTTGCTGCTGGCTGATCGTCAGCCCAACGACCTTGGTGCCGAACGTCTTGGCGGCATATTCGGCAAAACCGCCCCAGCCGCAGCCGATCTCGAGCAGCTTCTGCCCGGGCTTGAGATCGATCGCCTCGGCCAGCCGCTTGTACTTGTTGGTCTGCGCAGCGGTGAGGTCGGTGGTGTGCTCCTCGAACAAGGCCGAGGAATAGGTCATGCTCGGATCGAGCCAGGCCGAGTAGAACGAATTCCCGATGTCGTAATGGGCGTAGATGTTGCGCTTCGCCTGACGTTTGGTGTTGCGGTTGAACCAGTGCCGGACCAGCTGGGCAAACCGGATCAGCGGCTTGTCTTCCAGCATCGACTGCAGCAGGTGCTGGTTGACGCAGAACAGATAGAGAAACTGCGTCAGGTCCGGCGTATCCCAGTCGCCGTTCAGATAGGCTTCGGCGATGCCGATGTCGCCGCCATTGAGAAGGCGCGATGCGAAGCCGTAATTGGCCAGGATCATTGCGGCGGCCGGCCCGGGCTCAACGCCGCCGAGCCGGATCACCCGTCCGTCCGGCAGGGTCACGTCGAGCGTGCCTTTTCGCAACCGCGATCCGAAGCCGAGGGCAAGGCGGGGCAGGCGGGGAAGATCGGCAAGCACCTTGTCGATGGTATCAGGGGTGACTGGGATGACGTCCGGCATGGCAGGTCCACTCACGCAAACGGCTCCAGCCCACGTCCCCGTCGGCTGGCCGGTGTGGCACCTGTGCGGGCAGGGAATCACGGACGCAGAGCGAGCCGGCCGTTTCCGGTCAGCGTCGTGATATATAAGCGTGGCTGCCGTTCCCCGCCAAGCCGGTATTGGTTCCAGGGCCTGCAATGATTTCGCCGCGCGGCACGAGCCGGACGCCTTTGGCCCACAGCCGCAGTGCCTCCCAATGGATCGCGGCGAAGATTTTGACAGTCACCAGCGGGAGCGAGACGAAGGCAGCGAGCAGAGAGCCGGACGTCAGCCCGCGACGACGGCCGGAGAAGGTTGCAGCGAGCAGGGGCCCGTCGGCGCCAGTTTCCAGAATCCGCAACTTGACCTTGTCGCCCGGCGGCATGATGCGGAAATGGTAGCGCATCGCCATGTCGATGAACGGCGAGACGTAGAAGGTCTTGTCCTGCGTCTGGCGCAGCCCTGCCGCGGACAGCTCATTGGGCCTGACGGGCAGCACATAGGGCTTGATCTCGCCGAAGGTGTTGCGGACCTCGTAGATCATCAGCGCCAGGGTGCCGTCGCTGCGATGGCAGAAATAGACCGACAGCGGATTGAACACGTAGCCGAGCAGCCGCGGATAGCACAGCAGCAGCACGCGTCCGCCGCTGAGATCGATCCCCTGATCCGCCGCACAGGTCTGCGCATAGGCCAGCAGCGACGAGCCGTCGCGCGGACCGTGGTCGGCCTCGTGGAAGCTGTAGAGCGCGCGCCGATTGACCCCGAACAGCGGTGTCTGCCGGTCCGCCTGGTCGAGCCGGCCGAGATCGATCAGCAGGCTCATCACGCGATACTGGAATCGATGCGTGGTGGGCCGCATGCGGGCATGCATGACATCTCCGACATAGAGCGCGGCCGCTTCCATTCGATCATCCGGTCCCGAGTGATCCATGCCCATATCGCGCCTATTCCGCAGCCTCGGCGAGCTCGGCTGGAAACCCGCGCCATGGCACGCTCGCGCCGAGCGCCTCTGCCACGGCGAGACCCGAGCGCAGCCCGTCCTCATGGAAGCCATAGCCGGTCCAGGCCCCGCAGAACCAAGTATGGCGCTGCCCCTGAATCGCTGCCAGACGTTTCTGCGCCGCAAAGGCGGCAGCCGTATATTGTGGGTGCTCACAGATATATTTGCCAAAGGTCAGCTCCGGAGCCGGAGCGAAGGGTGGGTTGAGGCTGACGAACAGCGGCCTGGCGTCGTCGATGTCCTGCAGGTTGTTCATCCAATAGGTGACGGCGACATCGTTCATGGGAACGCCCTCACGCTGCCAGCGCAGGAAATTCCACGAAGCCCAGGCGCGGCGGCGCTTCGGCATCAGCCTGCTGTCACGGTGCAGATAGATCGTGTTGGGCGAATATTTGATCGCACTGAGGATGCCGCGCTCCCGCTCGTCCGCGTCGGCGAGCATCGACAAAGCCTGGTCGCTGTGAGCGGCAATCACCACATGATCGTAGCTGTCCCGACGCCCGCTGCTATCTTGAACGATGACGCCGTGGGCGGTGCGTTCGATGCGGGTCACGGCGCTGCCGAGTCTGATCTGGTTGCGGAAGCTTGACGTGAGCTTCTCCACGTAGCGGCGGCTGCCGCCCTTGACGGTGCGCCAGACCGGGCGGTCATATTGCAGCAACCTGTGATTGCTGAAGAACGCGACGAAGTTCTCGGCCGGAAAGTCAAGCATCTCGGATGCCGGGGCCGACCAGATCGCGGCCCCCATCGGCGCCAGATAGTCGGTCAGCAGGCGCGGCGCGAAATGGTTGCGGCTGAAATAGTCGCCAAGCGTCAGGCCCTCGAGACGACCGGCCTTGAAGTCCGCTGTACTCTGCTCGTTGAAGCTCAGGATGTCCCTGAGCATCCAGAGATAGGATGTCGACAGCAGGTTGCTCGGCTGCGCGAACAGCCCCTTGGCGGTGTCGAGCCAGGTGTTTCCGCCACCTTTCCATTCGAAGCGACCGGCATCCGCGGTGACGGCAAAGCTCATGCTGCTGTCGACCGTCTCGACCCCCAGATGATCGAACAAGGCGGTGAGCTCAGGATAGTTCAGCTCGTTGTAGACGATGAAGCCGATGTCGACGGAGACCGGAGCGCCGTCATAGTCGATCGTCACGGTGTGGCTGTGGCCGCCCGGACGGAGATCGCGCTCGTAGACGGTGATCGGATAACGCTTCGCCAGGGACCAGGCCGCGGCGTTACCCGCAATACCCGTTCCGACCACCGCAACTCGCATGAATGCCCCCTGAAGTTCACGTGCAAGTTACGGAGTCCCCGCCAAAGGGTTTCACGGGCGCGCTCGCCGCGTCACACCCCGCGCAAAACGGCATTCGGCAGATGAAATCTTGGTAAGGCGGCAGCCGGTGGCCCCTGGCCGGGCCTGCACGAAACTCCGCTGATTTACGGGAGATCTGTCGATTCGGCGGACTTTATCGGCACCATCGCTGCTGGGGGGGACGTGGGCTGCAGGGCTGTCCGGCGCCGTGGGCTGCGGCTAGAATGATTCCCCAAGACTACAGGGAAGCATCACGCCAGTGTCCACCGTGCCGATCGCCGTCGACGAGCCTTGCCGCGCGTCCGCTGACCCGCGGATCGTTGCCGGGAAGCGGGAGAATCGCGCTCCGGCGGGCCTGCGGCATTTCGTCCGCTGGATCGCGGCGATCGGCTTGGCGGTAAGCTCGGCCGGCTGCCTGCTGACGCAGGATATTCCCGACCCGGCCCTCGACATGCCCCGGCGCTACAAGGCGGCGTCCGGTTCCGAATTGGCGGCGCCACCGCCGCTCGATTGGTGGCGCGGCTTCGGATCACGCGAGCTGACCCAGTTGATGGAGGAGGCGCAGAGCGTCAACCTCGATATTGCCGCTGCTGTGGCCAGGTTCAGGCAGGCCGATGCGCTGGCGCGGCAGGCCGGCGCGGCGCTGCTGCCGAGCCTGTCGAGCACGGGGCAGGAGACCTATTCGCGCACGTCCGGGTCGAGCTCCAGCGGGCTCACCAATGGCGGCCGTGAGGTCGTCAATTACCAGGCCTCGCTTTCTGCGAGCTACCAGCTCGACTTCTTCGGCCAGAATCGTGACGCGCTGCAGGCGGCCGAGGAAACCGCGGTGGCCAACCGCTTCGACCGCGACGTCACGCAGTTGACGACGCTCGCCACCGTTGCAAATGCCTATTTCCAGGTCCTGGCCGCACAGGATCGCATTCGCACCGCCGAGCGCAACATCGCTAGCGCCACGCGTGTGCTCGATGCCATCCGCGAACGGCAGAAGGCGGGCACCGGCAATGATCTCGACGTCGCGCAGCAGGAGAGCGTGCTCGCCAATCAGAAGGCGGCGGTGCCGCCGCTGCGCCAGACGCTCGATCAGAACGTCAATGCGCTTGCTGTGCTGGTCGCGCGATCGCCCGAAGGCATTCGGGTCAGCGGCGGCTCGCTCGACCAGATCAGGACTCCGCGGGTCACGCCTGGTCTGCCGTCGGAGATCCTGACGCAGCGTCCCGACATCCGCCGGCAGGAGGCCCAATTGGCGTCAGCCACCGCCAATGTCGGCAGCGCACGGGCGCAATTCTTTCCGAGCATCCAGTTGACCGGAAACGGAGGCTATCAAAGTGCAGCGCTGACCTCGCTGTTTCAGCCGCATGCGGCGTTCTTCAGCCTGGCCGGCAGCCTGACCCAGCCGATCTTCGACGGCGGCCGGATTCTCGGCAATTTCGAGAATGCCAAAGCGCGCCAGGATGAGCTGCTGCAGACCTACCGCAAGACCGTGATCCAGGCCTTCACCGACGTCGACAATGCGCTGTTCTCGATCAAGCAGACCACGATCAGGCTTCAACTGCAGCGCCAGGTCGTTACCGCCTCGCGTCGTGCGTTCGAATTGTCCGAGCAGCAACTGCGCGCGGGAACTGCCGACATCGTGACAGTCTTGAATACGCAATTGACGCTGTTCCAGGCCGAGGACGCGCTATGGCAGGCGCAACTGGCGCGCCTGCAGGCGTTCGTGAGCCTCTATCAGGCGCTCGGCGGCGGCTGGGAGCCGCGCATGGAGAAGTCGGCCGATGCTCTTTAAACCGGACGAGAAGGGAGCAGGGGCAGTGAAGCGCGCGCGGTCCAGCGTGGCGCGGCGGCTGGTGTCGATCACGATCACGCTGCTGATCCTGGGCGGCCTCGGCTATATCGGCTGGTCGGCGATGCAGCAGAAGCAGCAGGCCAACAACCGCTTCGCGCGGCCCGACCTTCCCGTTCCGGTCCTGGCCGCCTCGCCTGCCGTCAAGGACGTGCCGGTCTATCTCGACGGTGTCGGCTCCGTCCGCGCGCTCAATACCGTCACGGTGCGCTCACAGGTCGACGGCAAGCTGATCGCGGTCAATTTCGTCGAAGGGCAGGACGTCAAGAAGGGCGACGTGCTCGCCGAGATCGATCCGGCGATCTATCAGGCGCAGTACGACCAGGCCGTCGCCAAGAAGGCGCAGGACGAGGCGCAGCTCGCCAACCAGAAGCTCGACCTCGCCCGCTACGAGCAGCTCGCCGCCAGCAATGCCGGCACCAAGCAGCAGGCCGACACGCAGCGCGCGGTGGTGGCGCAGCAGCAGGCGCTGATCAAGGCGGATCAGGCCGCGATCGACAACGCGGCGACGACCTTGAGCTACACCAAGATCGTGGCGCCGCTCTCCGGCCGCGCCGGTCTGCGCCAGGTCGACCAGGGCAACGTCGTTCATGCCTCTGACGCGACCGGCCTCGTCGTCATCACGCAGCTGCAGCCGATTGCGGTTCAGTTCAGCCTGCCCCAACAGCAGATCATGCGCGTCAATGCGGCCGCCGCCAACGGACCGCTCGCCGTCGACGTGTTCGGCAATGACGGCGTCACCGTCATCGACACCGGCACGTTGCGGGGTATCGACAACCAAGTCGATCAGACGACGGGCACGCTGAAGCTGAAAGCTGAATTCCCCAACGGCAAATTCCAGCTCTGGCCGGGACAGTTCGTCAATGTCCGGCTCAAGGTCGAGACCCTGTCGCAGGCGATCACGGTGCCGACGTCGGCCGTACAGCGTGGGCCGGCAGGTACGTTCAGCTACGTGATTGGCGAGGGCGACATCGTCTCCGCGCATCCGGTGGCGGTCGTGCAGCAGAATGAGAGCGAGGCCGTGATCGCGAGCGGCTTGAGCCCCTCGGACCGTGTGGTGACGACAGGTTTTGCCAACCTCGCCGAGGGCGTCAAAGTGGTGGTCGGGCGCGCCGAGCAGACGCCGCAGGCCGATCTGGCGCCTCGCAAACGCGGCCGCAATCCGCAAGCAAAGGATCAAGGCAAGGACCAGGCGAAGGAGGGCGGAGCGCCGCCTGACGGCGCGCCGAAGGACGGCGAGCGGCGTCGCAGGCCTCAGGCCGCGGGCCAGACCGATGCCGGTGCAGCGCCCCAGGGAGGGAGTGAAGCAGGTCGCGGCATGAAGGCGCAGCCATGACGCGACCGCAAGAGTGACGAGCAGTCGCGATGAGCGTCTCCGAACCCTTCATCCGCCGTCCTATCGCGACCTCGCTGCTCGGCGTCGCGCTGCTCATCGGCGGCCTGCTCGGCTATCTCGCGCTGCCGGTCTCGGCGCTGCCGCAGGTCGACTTCCCGACCGTCCAGGTGACGACGCAGCTGCCGGGCGCCAGCCCCGATGTGATCGCCTCGCTGATCACGGCGCCGCTGGAGCGCCAGCTTGGGCAGATCCCGTCGCTCTCGGCGATGAACTCGACGAGCTCGTTCGGCGTCAGCCAGATCTCGCTGCAGTTCGATCTCGGACGCGACATCGATGGCGCCACGCAGGACGTTCAGGCGGCAATCAATGCCGCCGCCGGCGTCTTGCCGAAGTCGCTGCCCTATCCGCCGACCTACGCCAAGGTCAATCCGGCCGACGCACCGGTCATGACGCTCGCGCTGACCTCGGACACGATCTCCTTGCGCGCGATGAGCGACATGGCCGACACGATCATGGCCCAGCGGCTGAGCCAGGTCTCGGGCGTCGGCCGCGTCTCGGTGCTCGGCGGACTCAAGCCCGCGGTGCGCGTGCAGGCCGACCTGGCGCGGCTCGCCGCCTATGGCATCTCGATGGAGGACCTGCGCGCCGCCATCGCAGGCGCCAACGTCTCCGGTCCCAAGGGATCGCTCGACGGGGCGCAGCAGGCCTATCTGATCACGGCCAACGACCAGATCGCGGCCGCCGACGCCTATAAGCCGATCATCATTGCCTACCGCAACGGCTCGCCGGTCACGATCGGCGATGTCGCAACGATTATCGATGGTTTGGAGAACGATCGGACCGGCGGCTGGTACCAGGGTGTCCCTGCGGTCATCCTCGACATCCAGCGCCAGCCCGGTGCCAACGTCATCGACGTCGTCAAGCAGATCCGTGCCGAGATCCCAAAGCTGCAGCGCACACTTCCCGCCGGCGTGAAGCTCGCCATCGTCAGCGATCGCACCGTGACCATCCGCGCCTCGGTGCACGACGTGCAGTTCACGCTGGTGCTCAGCGTGGTGCTGGTGACGCTGGTCGTGCTGCTGTTTCTGCGCTCGCTGCGCGCCACGATCATCGCCGGCGTCGCGCTGCCGCTGTCGCTGATCACAAGCTTCGGCGTGATGTACTTTGCCGGCTTCAGTCTCGACAATCTCTCGCTGATGGCACTCACCATCGGCACCGGCTTCGTCGTCGACGACGCCATCGTGATGATCGAGAACATCGTGCGCCACATGGAGAATGGCGAGAGCGCGATGAACGCCTCGCTGCGCGGCGCGCGCGAGATCGGCTTCACCGTGATCTCGCTGACCGTGTCGCTGATCGCGGTGTTCATTCCGCTGCTGTTCATGTCGGGGCTTGTCGGCCGCATGTTCCGCGAGTTCGCTTTGACCTTGACGATCGCAGTGGTGACGTCGGCGGTGGTCTCGCTGACCTTGACGCCGATGATGTGCTCGCGGCTGTTGAAGCATGCCAGCGAGGAATGGGTGCTGCCGGGACTGAACGCCATCAGCCGCTTCATCGACCGCACGGTAGCGGTCTATCACCGCAGCCTGCTCTGGGTGCTCGACCGCCAGACCGAGACGCTCGTCGTGACCTTCGCGACCTTGGCGGCGACCTTGGCGCTCTACGTCGTCGCGCCCAAGGGCTTCCTGCCGCTGCAGGATACCGGCTCGATCACGGCGGTGACCGAAGCCGGCCCTGACGTGTCGTTCGCCGAAATGAAGAAGCGCCAGGCGGATGTCGCCGCCGCGATCCGGGCCGATCCCGACGTCCTCGGCGTCGTCTCGGTGATCGGCGCCGGATCGGTCAACCCGACCACCAATGTCGGCCGTCTCGTCATGACCTTGAAGCCGCTCGGCGACCGGCAGGATGGCGTCGCCGAGGTGATCGACCGGCTGAAGCAGAAAACCTCGGGCGTTCCCGGCATGACCGTGTACTTCCAGCCGGTCCAGGACGTGCAGATCTCGACCCAGGCGAGCCGTTCGCAGTATCAGTACACGCTGACCGGTGCCGATGCCGCCGAGGTGTCGAAATGGGCGAGGCAGCTTGTCGGAGAAATGCGTCGCGACCCTCTGTTCCGCGACGTCTCCTCCGAAGCCCAGGAGGGCGGCCTGCGCGCGGAGCTGACCATCGACCGTCAGCGCGCCGGCCAGCTCGGCGTCAGTCTGCAGGGCGTCACCGACACGCTCAATGACGCCTTTGCGCAGCGGCAGATCTCGACGATCTATGGCCAGGCCAACCAGTACCGCGTCGTGCTGGAGGCGCTGCCGATGTATCAGCGCGATCCCTCGATCCTGTCGAAGCTCTATCTGCCTGGCGCCGGCGGCCAAGTGCCGCTCTCGGCGGTGGCAAGCCTGAAGCGCACCACCGCGCCGCTGGCAATCTCGCACCAGGCGCAGTTTCCGGCGGTGTCGCTGAGCTTCAATCTCGCGCCCGGCGTGGCCCTGAGCGAGGCGGTCGACGCGCTCCATGCGACCGAGAACCGCATCGGCATGCCCGGCAGCATCATCGGCGTGTACTCGGGTGATGCCGCCGAATTCGCCAAGTCGCTGGCCGGCCAGCCCTGGCTGCTGCTGGCGGCCGTGGTCACGATCTACATCGTGCTCGGCGTGCTCTATGAGAGCTACATCCATCCGATCACGATCCTGTCGACCTTGCCGTCGGCGGGCGTCGGCGCCATCCTGGCCCTGATGCTGTTCGGCCAGGATCTCTCGGTCATCGGCTTGATCGGCATCATCCTCCTGATGGGCATCGTCAAGAAGAACGCGATCATGATGATCGACTTCGCGCTCGAGGCGGAGCGTCACGAGAACCGCACGCCTTACGACGCGATCGTGCAAGCGTGTCTCCTGCGCTTCCGCCCGATCATGATGACGACCCTGGCCGCGCTGTTCGGTGCGCTGCCGCTGGCGATCGAGAGCGGCACCGGCTCGGAGCTGCGCTTTCCGCTCGGCATCTCCATCATCGGCGGCCTGCTGCTCAGCCAATTGCTGACCCTGTACACGACGCCGGTCATCTATCTCGCGCTCGACCGCATCAATCGTCGCTTCGAGCGCGCGCTGCCGCCGGCGCCGAACCTGCCGTCGCCGCCGATTGCAGGTGCGACCGAAGGCGTCCAGTGATGGCCTCGATCTCCGAGCCGTTCATTCGCCGGCCGGTCGGCACCACACTGCTCTCGATCGGCCTGTTCCTGGTCGGGATCGTCGCCTACATCTTCCTTCCGGTCGCGCCGGTGCCGAACGTCGATTTCCCGGCGATCTTCGTCAGCGCGTCGCGCCCGGGCGCGGACCCGTCCGTCATGGCGGGGACGGTCGCGGCGCCGCTGGAGCGGCGACTCGGCGAGATCGCGGGCGTCAACCAGATCACCTCGACGAGCTCGCTCGGCACCACCAACATCCAGATCCAATTCTCGATCGGCCGCGACATCGACAAGGCCGCGCGCGACGTGCAGGCGGCCATCAATGCCTCGCTGTCGGACCTTCCGAGCGACCTTCCGGCGCTGCCGCGGTTCCGCAAGGCGAACACGGCCGCGGCTCCCGTATTCGTTCTGGCGCTGACCTCGAAGACGATGACGACGAGCGCGATGTATGACGTCGCCGACACCGTGCTCGCGCAGCGGCTGTTCCAGGTACCCGGCGTCGGTAACGTCACGGTCAGCGGCGCCGATCAACCCGCCGTGCGCATCGCGCTCAATCCGGTCTCGCTCGCCAATGCCGGCATCTCGACCGACGATGTCCGGACGGCGATCATCAATGCCAATCCGATCGGGCCTGTCGGCATCTTCGAGGGCGGCCGCCAGAGCGAGACCATCGCCATCAACCGGCAGATGCGCAGCGCGGCCGAATTCCGCGACATCCTGATCAAGAGCAGCAATGGCAGCTTCGTACGGCTGTCGGATGTCGCCGACGTCGAGGATTCCGTGCGCAACGTGCGTTCGATCGCCTGGTTCAACAAGCAGCCGGCGGTGCTGATCCAGATCGCCAAGCAGGGCGATGCCAACGTGATCGAGACGGTCGACCGGGTGAAGGCGCTGATCCCGGAGCTCAAGCAATGGCTGCCGGCGGGGATCGAGATCGCCACTCTGGTCGACCGCACCGGGACCATTCGCGCCTCGGTCGATGACATGCAGTGGACCTTGCTCGCGACCGCCGTGCTGGTGATGATCGTCGTGTTCCTGTTCCTTCGCCGTCTGGTGCCGACGGTCGCGGCCGGCGTCTCGGTGCCGCTGGCGCTTGCCGGTACCTGCGCGGCGATGTGGCTCGCAGGCTTCTCGATCGACAATCTGTCACTGATGGCGCTCGCTATCTCCGTCGGCTTCGTCGTCGACGACGCCATCGTCATGATCGAGAACATGTACCGCAATCTCGAGCATGGCCTGTCGCCGATGCGCGCCGCGCTCGATGGCGCCCGCCAGATCGGCTTTACCGTGTTGTCGATCAGCCTTTCTCTGATTGCAGCCTTCGTGCCCTTGATCTTCATGGACGGCGTCGTCGGCCGTCTCCTGCGTGAGTTCTCGCTGACGCTGACCTTCGCGATCGTCGTGTCGACATTGGTGTCGCTGACGGTGACGCCGATGATCTGCGCGCACTACATCAAGGAGACGCTGTCCGATCGTGCCACCTGGTTCGACCGTATCGTCGAAGGCGCGCTGTCCGGCATGGTCCGCTTCTATGCCTGGACGCTGCGCGGCGTGCTGGTTTATCCGTTTCTCACCCTGATCGTGTTCTTCGCCACCATCGCGCTCACGGTGACGCTCTACATCAAGGTGCCCAAGGGATATTTCCCGACCGACGATTCCGGCTTCGTCATTGGTGCGACGCGCGCCTCGGCCGACATTTCGTTCCAGTCCATGCTGGGCCTGCAGCAGCGGCTTGCCGACATCGTGATGGCCGATCCCGCCGTGGCCGGTATCGGCTCGACGGTCGGGGGTGGCGGCGGGCCGGGCGGCGCGACGTCCAACCGCGGCACCATGTTCATCAACCTCAAGCCCCCGGCGGAGCGCGAGGGCGTCTCGACTGAGCTCGTGATCAACCGCCTCAGGCGGAGCCTCGCGATGGTCCCCGGCATTCGGCTCTTCATGTTCGCTGCGCAGGACGTGCGCACCGGCGGCCGCCAGAGCGATTCCGACTACCAGTACACGTTGAGCAGTCCCGATCTCGACCTTCTGCAGAAATGGGCGCCGATTGTCGCCAAGCGCCTGGAGTCGGTCGACGGCATCACCGACATTTCAAGCGACCGCGATCCCGGTGGCCTGCAGCTTGCGCTGCGGATCGACCGACAAACGGCGGCGAGCCTCGGCGTCCGCGTCCAGGATATCGACAACGCGCTCAACAACGCCTTCGCGCAACGCCAGATCTCGATCGTCTACAGCCAGCGCAACCAATACATGGTCGTGCTGGAGATCGACCCGAAGTTCCAGACCGATCCCTCCAATCTCGACCGCATCTATGTGGCCGGGGCAGGGGACGCGCAGGTGCCGTTGTCGGCGCTGGTCAAGGCCGAGCGCGGTCTGTCACCGCTGGCGGTGTATCATTCACAATCGTTCCCTTCGACCACCGTCTCGTTCAACCTGCTGCCGGACGTGCCCTTGCAGACCGCGACCGCCAACATCCAGCGCGCCGTCGACGAGCTGCACATGCCGGAGGGCATCCGCGGCAGCTTCGACGGCAATGCCGGGGACTTCAACAAGAGCAGCGGCCGCCAGCCTCTCTTGATCCTGTTCGCCCTGGCCGCGATGTATATCGTGCTCGGCGTGCTCTATGAGAGCCTGGCGCATCCGCTGACGATCATCTCGACGCTGCCGTCGGCCGGGCTCGGCGCGCTGCTCGCCCTGCAGGTCACCAATACGCCGCTGACGGTGATCGCCTTCGTCGGCATCATCCTGCTGATCGGCATCGTCAAGAAGAACGGCATCATGCTGGTCGATTTCGCGCTCGAAGCCGAGCGGCAGCGCGGCATGTCGTCGGCCGAGGCGATCTTCGAGGCCTGCCGGGTGCGGTTTCGCCCGATCCTGATGACGACCCTCGCCGCGCTGTTCGCCGGCCTGCCGCTGGTGATCGCGACCGGTCCCGGCACCGAGCTGCGCCGCCCGCTCGGCATCACCATCATCGGCGGGCTGCTGGTGTCGCAGATCCTCACCCTCTACACCACGCCGGTGATCTATCTGCTGATCGACCGGCTGCGCCGCCGCCCGGCGCCGGAGCCGCTCGCAGCTC
Source organism: Bradyrhizobium sp. HKCCYLRH3061 (assembly GCF_051168015.1). NCBI lineage: Bacteria > Pseudomonadati > Pseudomonadota > Alphaproteobacteria > Hyphomicrobiales > Nitrobacteraceae > Bradyrhizobium > Bradyrhizobium sp. HKCCYLRH3061. The sequence continues at coordinate 129,496 of NZ_JBNPUE010000008.1, read as the reverse complement.
CTGCCGAATGAGCCGTTGTCGCAACGTTCAGCGGCGCGTATAGGCGCGGCATGCCAGAGACACACAACCATCCGCCGCTTGCCACCGAGGCGCCACCCGACTGCCCGCGCTGCCAGAAGCCGCTGCCGCTGTGCATCTGCGACAGCGTCACGCCGCTGGAGAGCCGGCTGGGGCTCCTGATCCTGCAGCACCCGCAGGAGCAGGAGCGCGCGCTCGGCACCGCGCGGCTCGCCGCCCAGCATTTCAAGAACGCGGTGGTCAAGGTCGGGCTGTCCTGGCCGAGCCTCGCCAGGGCGCTGGGACGGCCGGTTGCCGATCCCGCGCGCTGGGCCATTCTCTATCTCGGCTCGGCCAAGGCGGCCGAGCTCGATCCTGAGACCGAGGTGGTCGCGCTGACCCGCAAGGGCGAGGTGGCCGACAACCAGCGCGCCATCCTCAAGTCGATCGAGGGCGTGATCCTGCTCGACGGCACCTGGAGCCAGGCCAAGGCGCTGTGGTGGCGCAACCCGTGGATGCTGAAGTGCCAGCGCGTGATCCTCGGGCCGCGGCAGCCGTCGCGCTACGGCCGGCTGCGCCGCGAGCCGCGCCGCGACGGGCTGTCGACCATCGAAGCGGCGGGGATGCTGATGGCCGCGCTGGAACGCCGGCCGGAGATCGCCACGACCCTCGACGCCAGCTTCGAGCGCATGCTGGCGCGGTATCGGGAGGTGGAAAAAGAGCAACCGGAGCTCACGCCCCGCCCAAAGGCCCGCAAGCCGGATTGGCGCGGCCGTAAACGGCGGGTTTAGGAACCGGGGGTACGCTTCTTGCATTGCAGCATGGAACGAGGATCAGAGCCATGCAGGAAGCAGAAAAATCCAATGTGGTGCAGTTCCGGGATTACGCGCCCCGGCTGGCCGGCAGGTCCGGCTCGGATCGGGGCGGCGTCTCGGCCGGTGAACGAGGGGCAATTCTGACCTGGCCGCGCGCGCAGGTCAGCTATCCTGGCGGCATCGACGATCTGCCCATCTAGCGCCGGCCGCGGCCAATGGGTGGTCCAACCCGCTTGATCTTGATTGAGTGGAGGCCACGACCAGAATTGAACTGGTGTAAACGGTTTTGCAGACCGCTGCGTAACCACTCCGCCACGTGGCCCCTGTGGGCGGAGCAATATAGGCAATCGGTCGCTTAGGCAACCACTCTCGTCGCGAAGCCGACGCCATCGATCCGGGCCCTCAGCCAGCCGGACGTTCGATCCGCCGAGCCGCATTTCGAACTGGTCGGCATCGAGCTCGGCAGCGCGTAGGGGTGTTGTCGCGCCGTTCTCATCCCGACCCTGGTCCACATCTCGCGTGGTCGAAAATTCCAGACGGAGCAGGCGATGCGGCGGCTGCCGATCACCAGCAGCTTTCGCCGAACTGTTGCATCGGCAATGACGCGCAGCAGCGACGATAGTTGAAAACATCGCGGCGAAATCGCGCAACGCGCCTTGATTTCGTCAGGTTGTGTTGTTCTAATTGTTCTATGTCAGGGTGCGCTGCGGGACGCCGGACTTTAGAGCAGCATTCCCACGACTCAAGCACACAACTTCACACGCAAAGATCTGTCATGGATGATCACCCGACACGCCGCTCGGTGGTTTTCGGCACGCTTGCCGCATGCGCAACAGTCGCCAGCGCAGCGGCCGACGACGATGATCCTCGCAAGGAGAAGCGGCCGCAGAAAGGCGACCTGATCGTGTTCTCGGAAGGGGAGCGCGAAGGGCAGACGATCACGCCTGACGACTTGAAGCTCGGCGAGCCACCGGTTCACGCATGGCCGAAGGATCCGGCGAATGCGATCGTGCGTGACGGATCGCGATTGAACGAGGTGGTGCTCGTCAGGCTCGATCCAAACGAACTCGACGACGACACGCGTCAGCGCGCGGCCGAAGGCATCGTGGCCTACTCGGCCATCTGCTCGCATGCGGGATGCCCGGTCACGGCCTGGATCAAGGCGACCGAGGGCAACGACGATGTCTTCAAATGCATGTGCCACAATTCCGAGTACGACCCGAGGCGCGGGGCGCAGGTCGTGTTCGGCCCCGCGCCGCGGCGGCTTGCCGCGCTTCCCCTCGCGATCAAGGACGGCACGCTCCTGATCGCCGGGCCCTTCATTGGGAAGGTAGGTGGCCAACAGGGCTGATGAGATCCCATGTCCCTATCGCAACTCGCATCGTCTCGACACCCGTCACGACAACAAGTGAATCGAAAAACGAAGCAGGGGAGGTTTGTCCATGTCCATCACGTCCACCGCGATCAAGCAATGGCTGCTATCGAGCACCGTGGCGTTCACCTGTCTCGCCGCACCGGCAGCCGTGGCCGGCCCGATCGACAACTATAGTCCCGTTACGCCCGCGCGGCTCGAAAATCCCGAACCGGGCAACTGGATGCTCTACCGCCGGACCTATGATGGCCAGGGGTATAGTCCGCTCGACCAGATCAACACCGCGAACGTCAAGGACATGGTGCCGGTCTGGACCTTTGCCACCGGCGTGGTCGAGGGGCACGAAGCGCCGCCGCTGGTCAACAACGGCGTCATGTTCATCACGACGCCGATGGGGCAGGTCATCGCGCTGAATGCCAAGACCGGCGATCAGTACTGGCGCTACAAGCGCGAGCTCCCCGAGGATCTGTTCCAGCTGCATCCGACCAATCGTGGCGTCGGCCTCTGGCAGGACAAGCTCTACCTCGCCACGACGGACGATCATCTGGTCGCGCTCGACGCCAAGACCGGCAAGGTGCTGTGGGACAAGAAGGTCCAGGACTACAGGAAGGGACAATATCTCACGCTGATGCCGCTGATCGTCGACGGCAAGGTGATGGTCGGCGGCTCCGGCGGCGAGTTCGGCGTCCGCGGCTATGTTGCGGCTTACGATGCCGAGGACGGCAAGGAGCTCTGGCGCACCTTCACGATCCCGGCCGAAGGCGAGCCCGGGCATGACACCTGGAGCGGCGACGACTGGAAGAACGGCGGCGGCTCGGCCTGGATGACCGGCACCTACGACAAGGACACCAAGACGGTGTATTGGGGCGTCGGCAACGCCGCGCCCTGGCCAGGGGGCCTGCACCCCGGCGACAATCTCTACACCAGCTCGGTGATCGCGCTGGATCCTGCGACCGGAAAGATCAAGACGCATTTCCAGTATCACCAGAACGACTCGTGGGACTGGGACGAGGTCGATGCGCCGATGCTGGTCGACCTGCAGCGCGACGGCCGCAGCTTCAAGAGCCTGATCCATCCCGGACGCGACGCCATCTTCTGGGTGCTCGAGCGCACGCCGGAGCGCATCAACTACGTCAATGGCTGGAACTTCGTCCACACCGATGTCTGGAAGGGCATCGAGCCCGAGACGGGACGGCCGATCGTCGATCCCGCGCACAAGCCGACGCTCGGCAAGCGTGTCGACTTCTGTCCCTCGTTGTGGGGCGGCAAGGACTGGCCGTCCGCGGCCTACAGCCAGAAGACGCGCTTCGTCTACGTGCCGGCGAACGAGAATTTCTGCGGCGGCTTCACCGGGGAAAAGCTGCCGCTCGTTCCCGGCCAGCTCTGGCTCGGCACCAAGGCCGAGGACATCGGGCTCACGGTGCGGCCCGGTGCCGACCATTTCGGGGAGCTGCAGGCCTGGGATCCCGCGACAGGCAAGAAGGTATGGTCGCACAATTTCCCGAAATCCCAGCTGTTCGGGTCGGTGACCGCGACGGCGGGCGATCTCGTTCTGGTCGGCGGCACCAACGACCGGATGTTCCGGGCGTTCCATGCCAAGACCGGCGAGCTGCTGTGGGAGCAGAAGACGAACTCGGGGATCATGGGCATGCCCGTCGCCTATGAGGTCGATGGCACGCAGTACATCGCCGTGCAGTCCGGCTGGGGCGTCGATGCGCAACGCATCCAGGATGCGCTCTCGAAAGGCAACATCGGTCTGGAGGACAACGTCCCGCAAGGCGGCGTCGTCTGGGTGTTCGCAGTCAAGAAGTAGCGCCGGCGATCTGAGGGGCGGCGGCCTCCGCCGTCGCCATCTCAGAAAATGAAGACCGCAGCAGTGTTCCGGCAAAGACGTGCCGATCCACTGGCTTGCATGACGACAGAAGATCGCGCGTCAACAGGCCGCGAACCAGCCGTCCGGAAACGGGATCAGCGGCCAGGCGCCCTGGTTGTCGTTGGCTGCCGCGGGCAGATGCAGAATCGCGAACAAGCGGGCCATGGAATCGGTCTCGGTCTCGGGCGCAATAGCGGTTCTCACAACGTCCATCAACAGCTCGTATTCCGCTTCGCTCATCTCGCCCTCGCACAAACTGCGAGCCAGGATGGCAAAATTCCACTTTGTTCAAATTGAGCGGATCGCTCAAATTCTAACGATCGGGCACGACGGACCCAATTGGTTACCGGTGCCCTTCGTTCCAAAGATACCGCGGTCCGCGCCGTTCCAGTGTGAACGGTCTCACATCCCAAGGCTTCTCGTCGTCCGTCGACCCGTCTGCCCGCGCGGCAGGTGATGCCCTGCAGCGATCACGAGTCCGCCCGTAGCCGACCGTGAGCAAGAGATCCAGAACGTCTGCCGCGCGTCGCAAGCTGCCTTGCCGGAGAGAGGCGACCCGCTCCAAACGCCCGGCTCGACGCAAGCGGTAGAATCGCTGGCGGTCAAACCGCGACGGCGAGAAGCTCGGTGTCCTGCGCCAGAATGTCACGCATCAGCTGCGACAGGTCTTTCGGCTTGAACGGCTTCGCCAAACGATGAAGGCCGACCACTTTGGGCGAGGGGAAGAGCAAGTCAGGCGCCCCCTGTCCTGACTCGAGTACCATGCCCGACATCATCACGATGGGCATCGTGGGGCGGGCCGCGCGTGCAGCCCGGATGACGTCGTTGCCGTCCATGTCGGCCAGGTTGAGATCGATCAGGGCCGCAGCGAAATCGTCGCGGGACACGGCATCCATGGCCAGCCGACCGTCGGTGACGGCCGTGACCGCGTAGCCCTCGCGAACCAGAAGATGCTGGATGACACAGCAAACGCCGACTTCGTCATCAACGACCAGGATGTTCATCATGAGCCCTTCCTGACAGACGTGGATGAGGAGCCACGCGCCGCGCCTCGGTCAGAAGTCGTTGCCGCACCTCGATCGCACGATCGACCGCTTCGAGCAGATCGAGGATGTCGAACGGCTTCTGCAACGCTGCCGTTGCTCCGAGCTTGATTGCCATACCGAGGAAGTCTGGAGCTCCCAGTTTCTTGTCGGTGAACGCGTAGCCGGAGATTGCGATGAACGGGACCGTGGGATCGAGCTTGATGAGCTCGCGAATGGTTGCGATGCCGTCCATGCCCGGCATGAACATGTCGACCACGACGGCATCGAAGGACACGCTGCCGATCAATCGAATGCCGGTCGGACCATCCGGCGCGAGAAACACGCAGAACCGCTTCTTCTTCAATAATGTTTCCAGCGCAGCGCGCGTGGCACAATCATCGTCAATAATGAGGACAGTAGGCATGGGCCACCTCAGTATCAGCGGGACTGAAGGACTCTCACGCTACAAGGACAATAGGCTGAGGCTCAAAAATGGCAAAGTAGTTAACACTGAATTAGTTGCTGCGATTCTGCAACCAGGAGTTTTACGGAACTTCCCTGTCCGGACCGCAGGCAGATCTTCTGTTGTGCATCATGCGATGAAGATGGAACTATGATGTCCGGGTCGATGGCTCCGGCTGTTTGACGAATCTCAATCCGGCTTGAGCAAGGCGACGATGACCAGCCCGACTGCGATCAGCGCCGCGCAGCAAAGCCGTTGCGGCGTTGCACGCTCTTTCAGGAACAGCACGCCGATCAGCGTCGCAAACAGGACGCTGCATTCGCGAAACGCGACCACATTGGCGATCGGATTGCGGCTCAAGGCCCAAAGGAATACCACGAATGACGTCAGCCCCAGGGTGCCTGCGATCAGCACCGGAGTCCGGGCGTCTCGGATCTCCAACACCAGCGCAGGTCCTCGCAACATCATTGCGACGAGAAAGAACACGACACTGTCGAGCACGATCATCCAGACCGTGAACGAAGCCCAGCCTTCGGTCTGCCGAGTGCCTGCCGCATCGACGACCGAATAGCCGGCGACCAGTGCGGCGGCGCAGACCGCAGCCCAGAACGCGCGGCGGTCGATCGGACCGTGGATGCGGTCGCGCGCCAGGCCGGTGATTCCGAGGACGATGACGGCAATTCCGATCAACTGCCCGCTCCGTGGCAGTTGCTGCAGACCCAGCGAGGCAAATAGCGTTGCGAACAGCGGAACGGTGCCACGCGCGATCGGGTAGGAACGTCCAAGCTCGGCCGAACGGTAGGCCATTGCGAGGCTCGCCTTGTAGCCCGCGTGCAAGACCAGCGAGGCCACGATGAGCGGCCAGGTCGAGAGCGCCGGAACGGGAACGAGAAACATGAAGGGCAGGATCAGGGCGCTGCTCACCAGACCCATGCCAGCCAGAAGGGAGAGGCTGCTGCCGGTCTTGACGATGGCATGCCAGCTCGCATGAAGCAGACCGGCCATCAGCATGAGAATTGCGGCGACAGGATCCAAGGACTCGAGTCCGGTTCAGCTCTCGGGCCGCCAGCTCGCGGCAGCGAAGTAGGGGACCGGGTCGTGCTGGAGCGCCTGACGCGAGATGATCCGGCTCGATGGCGACACCGGGAGCTGGTCCCATTCCCCACGATCGACGAATCGGAGGCTCGCGATCTCCTCGCCGTCAGGCGCAAGCGCGCCGCCTTCGATGACGGCTTCGAAGGCGATGACCGTATAGTAGGTCAGATCACCGTTGGGATAGCGGATGAGGAACTCCGGGCCGCCGAACACCCCGAGCAGACGTTTCGGGCGGACCACGAGGCCGGTCTCCTCAAAGCATTCGCGGGTGGCGGCGTCGGCCGGATGCTCATTCGGATCGATGGCGCCGCCGGGCAACGTCCAGAGGCCCGTCTCCGCGTCGCGCCCGAGCAGAATGCGGCCCTGGTCGTCGAACACGGAGATGGAAACCGCCGTGGTCGCCAACAGATCATGGCCGATCTTGCTGCGGACGGCTCTCAGATGATCGGAAATCGGCATCGCTGGTCGTCACTGCAGAAGGAGTGCCCCCGCTTGCCCGACGCCCCATGCGCGGTCAAGGGAAGACAGTGAAGATCGGCGAACGTTCGCCGCCAATCGGCGGATGTCCCGCGTCACAAGAAAGAAGGATTGGGAGGATAAAGAACCATTCGGCATGGCCAGAATGGCTCCCCGGGCTGGATTCGAACCAGCGACCATTCGATTAACAGTCGAATGCTCTACCGCTGAGCTACCGAGGAACAGGCGAAGCAATGTTCGCGAATGCGGCTGCGTATAACAAAGCCGTTTCGCCTTGCATAGAACGAAATCGCATCTTTGCGACGATTGCGGGCTCAGGAATAAAATACCGAAATTTCATATGGTTAGATTGATTTTGAACGCTTGCTGGGCAGCGGCCGCCCACAGTTCGATGACAGGAAATTCACTTGGAGGGGAGCAAACCGGCCCCGATAGTTTGCTGGAACCGGCCAGTCCCCCGCGGTCATGGAGTGTCGTAGATGCCAAACACCGTCATCCCATTCGCTGAAGAAGTCTCCGCGCCCTCGTTGATTCCCGACCAGGTCGAGCGTCTCAGCGACGACGAATGTCTCACGCGGTTGGCCGACATGATGACGCGCGGTGATTCCGAACATATTGACGAGATCGTGCAGTTGCTCGGGCGACTGGCCGTGGTGATCGAGTAGCCGGCGGTCGGCGTCCTCACAGGCGGTGTCCCAGCGGCTCCGTTGAAACCCGCATGTTGCCTTTTCGAGGGCCTTGTACCAAAAGATTGCGCAGATCGTCCGCGGTCCATCCGCTTTGCTTGCAGGTCTGCTCATGTCTTCATTCGCGACGGCGCGCCAGAAAATGGTCGATGGTCAGGTCCGGACCAACGACGTCACCGATCACCGCGTGCTGGATGCGTTGTTGACCGTGCCGCGGGAAGCCTACGTTCCCACAGATCGGCAGGCGCTGGCCTATCTCGACCTGGATCTCGACGTCTCCGAATCCGCTTCGACCAAGCGGTATCTGATCAAACCGATGCTGACGGGAAAACTGCTGCAGGCTGCCGAGATCAAGCCGACCGACAGCGTGCTGGTGGTCGGATGTGCGACGGGCTATCTCGCGGCGCTGGCCGCCCGGCTTGCCGGCAGCGTGACGGCGACCGAGGCCGACTCGGCGGTTGAAGGGCGCGCCAAGCAGGTGCTTGCCGCCGTCGATGGCTGCCCGGTCACGATTCGAGTCGCGCCGGCTGCGGAGGGTGATCCGGCGGACGGCCGCTTCGACGTGATTCTCCTCAATGGAGCGACCGAGGTCGCTGTTGACGGTCTTTGCCTTCAATTGAAAGAGGGCGGCCGCCTGGTCGGCGTCTTCGCCACCTCGCGACCCGCCCGCGCCATGATCTTTACGCGATCGCATGGTGATATCGGCAGCAGGGTTCTGTTCGATGCCGCGGCGCCGGTCATTTCCGGCCTCGAACGGGTCCCCGAGTTCGTTTTTTAAGTCGTCAGACGAAGTTCTTGGCGACCCCTCTGAACTGCCGGCATCCCGTCGCGCAGTACGGCTTGGTGCGTTGTCTTCGCGGCTGCGGGCGGGCAAAATTCTGTTTTAAATCAGAAGTGTGGCCTGGATGCTGCACGTTGACAGTTTTCGATACGGGTTCCAGGCTTGGGTGGTTCCGTTGCGCTTGCATGGGGAATAAGGTGCGAGGTGCGCGGGAGTCTCTTCAACAGGTTACGGCCCGGCTCTGGCGTTCGAGCCGGTAACAAATGAATGGAACAGGGATGTTTGGGGTGAAGCTCGTCACCGCAGCGGCGGCTGTGGTCCTCGTGATGGCTTGTGCAGGCCCGACGCCTGCGCTGGCCGACACGATCGAGGCTGCGCTGGTGCGCGCCTATCAGAACAACCCGCAACTGAACGCGTCGCGGGCCCAGGCTCGTGCGGTCGACGAAGGCGTTCCGCAGGCACTCTCGGGGTATCGGCCGAAGGTCAATCTGACTGCGACGGCGGGCATTCAGTATACGGATTTGCAAGCGGCACCCGCGACGCCGGCCGTCAGCGGCGTGCAGAGGCCGCGAAGCGTCGGCCTGACGGTCAACCAGAATCTGTATAACGGTCAGCAGACGGCAAACGGCGTGCGCAAGGCCGAGGCGAACGTCTCGGCGCAACGAGAGGCTCTCCGCATTCTCGAGCAGCAGGTGCTGCTAGCCGCGGCCACGATCTATATGGACTATCTGCGCGATGCGGCGATCGTCGAGGTCCAGCGCAGCAACACGCGAGTGCTGGAGCAGACGCTCAAGCAGACTCGGGATCGGTTCAACGTCGGCGAGGTCACCCGCACCGACGTCGCGCAATCCGAGGCTCAGCTCGCCGCCGGCCGCACGCAGCAGCTCACAGCAGAGGCCCAGCTGACGGCGACCCGCTCGAACTTCCGCCGAATCATCGGCAACGATCCCCAGAATCTGGCGCCGGGCTCTCCTGTTGATCGTTACTTGCCGCCGAGCCTCCAGCAGTCGGTCGAAACGGCCCTGACGGAAAACCCGAGCGTGACCGCGGCGATGTACGGCATCGACGTCCAGTATCTTGACACGAAGATCAAGGAAGGTGCGCTGCTGCCGTCCGTAAACGTCCAGGCTCAGGCTCAGCAGGGCTATGAGTCGAGCCTGCAATCCTATCGTGGGTTCAGCGCGTCGGCTGTCGCCTCGCTGAACGTTCCGATCTACAACGGAGGGGCGGAATATTCGCTGATCCGGCAGTCCAAGGAGTCGCTGGCACAGCAGCGTCTGGTCCTGGAGCAGACGCGTGATCAGGCTCGCTCCGACGTGGTATCTGCCTGGGGCAAGCTGCTCGCGGGCAAGGCTCAGGTGCAGTCGGCGCAGGCCCAGGTGGCGGCCTCCGAGATCGCCTTGAACGGCGTGCGCGAGGAAGCCAAGGCGGGCCAGCGGACCACGCTGGATGTCCTCAACGCTCAGCAGGCGCTGGTCAATGCGCGGAACTCGCTGGTGAACGCACAGCACGATCGTGTGGTCGCATCCTACTCGGTACTTCAGACCGTCGGGCGGCTGTCGCCGCAGGTGCTGAACCTGCCGACGACCACCTACGATCCCAGCGTTCACTACCAGCAGGTCCGGGATAACTGGGCGGGTGTACGGACGCCGGATGGTCGTTAGTATATTCTTAATATCGACCCTGATCCCTCGGTCCTTGGCCGGGGGATTTTTTTGTGGCACATGCTGTGGTTGTGACGAATGGGCGACGCTTGACAGGCGACCTCCGTGCTCCACCGGGTTCGCGGCCGGCGTTGCTTGCATTCATTTGTTGCCATGACATAGCCTCAAAATGGCCGCCGAACGATTCGGACTGCGTCGGAAGTTCTTCCAAGAATAGTCTCCGACATGGGCAGTATCGTTCTGTTGTTTTGTATCGATCAGGCCTTGTCCGGAGACAAGTTGGCATGTCCGTTGAGAAGTCCAAGCCTCTTGGATCCGGCGCCCGGGACTTTTGCGCCGCGCCGATACGTAGGGCGGCGTTGCTGATTTGGAGTCGGAAATGACGCAGCCTGCGAAGGTCCAAGAACCCTCCATGGAGGAGATTCTGGCGTCGATCCGGCGTATCATTGCCGACGACGAGGGCAAGCCGCCGGCGGCGGACAAGGCTGCCGCGCCGGAGCCGGTGAAGGCCGAGAAGCCGGCGGCCCCGGCCGCGAAGCCGGTGATGAACGACATCCCGCCTTCGAAGATCGCTGCTGCGGCCCCCGCCAAGCCCGCGCCACCACCACCTGCGCCGCCGCCCGCGGCGGCTGCGGCGCCCAACAGTCAGGATGACATTGACGCATTGCTGGCGGGTTTGGATGAAACGACTCCGGCGGCAGAGGTCCGGCCGGCCGAACCCGAGCCGGATCCAGAACCTGAAGTACTTGAGTTGACGGACGACATGGCAGTGGCCCCACCGACTCCCGCTCCAGCGCCAGCCCCCGCCGCGGCATCCTTCCGAAAGGTGGATCCGCAGAACGATATCGAGTTCATCGAGTCCGGGCGGCTCAACCAGAAGGCCGCGAGCTTCGAGTCGTCTTTCGAGCAGGCCACGCCGAAACAGCCGATCCTGGCGCCGTCCACGGTCAACGCCGTCGAATCGGCATTCAATGCGCTGGCCAACACCGTGCTGAGCAACAACGCCCGGACGCTTGAGGACCTCGTCAAGGAGATGCTGCGTCCGATGCTGAAATCGTGGTTGGATGACAATCTTCCGGCCCTGGTGGAGCGCATCGTCAAGGCCGAGATCGAGCGCGTCTCGCGCGGCCGCTGACGCCGAGAGGGGGCACGAACTCGCATTCCGTTCTGGAGCGAGCCGCGGCGGGCGGTAGGCCCTTTCCGTCAATGTTCGCCGCTGCTGTTGACTTGGCGCGCCGCGGCGGCTTTCTAGCCCTGTCAAGCTGATCCCTGCCGGACGGATCGAGAGGGCTCCTCCGGGAGCACGGTCCGCGGTCGGACATCAGTCCGAAAACAGCCCAAGCACCAACAGCTTGCGTGAGCTTTTTCAGGTCATGTCACAAAAGGCCCGGACGAGTTCCGCGACATCCCGAATTGGACAGCCGGCCCCACGCCGCTGGAAATGCCATGATCGATAAGAATTATCAGCCCACCGATCTAGAAGGTCGCATGTCCCTGGTCTGGGAGGATGCCCGGGCGTTCTCCGCCGGTCGCCCCGATCGCCGCGATGCCGATCCCTTCACCATCGTGATCCCGCCGCCGAACGTCACCGGATCGCTGCACATGGGGCACGCGCTGAACAACACGCTGCAGGACATCCTGTGCCGTTTCGAGCGCATGCGCGGCCGCGACGTGCTGTGGCAGCCAGGCACGGATCACGCGGGCATCGCGACCCAGATGGTAGTCGAGCGCCAGCTGATGGAGCGCCAGCAGCCGGGCCGCCGCGAGATGGGTCGCGAGAAGTTCCTCGCCCGCGTCTGGCAGTGGAAGGACGAGAGCGGCGGCACCATCATCAACCAGTTGAAGCGTCTCGGCGCCTCCTGCGACTGGGGCCGCGAGCGCTTCACCATGGACGAGGGCCTGTCCAAGGCCGTCGTCAAGGTGTTCGTCGAGTTGCACCGTGCGGGCCTGATCTACAAGGACAAGCGCCTGGTCAACTGGGATCCGAAGCTGTTGACGGCGATCTCGGACCTCGAGGTCCAGCAGATCGAAGTCAAGGGCAACCTCTGGTACCTGCGCTATCCAATCGAGGGCAAGACGTTCAGCCCGGAGGATCCCACCAGCTTCATCGTCGTTGCCACGACGCGTCCCGAGACCATGCTCGGCGACAGCGCGGTCGCCGTGCATCCGGATGACGAGCGCTACCAGCATCTGGTCGGCAAGCGCGTGATCCTGCCGCTGGTCGGCCGGGAGATCCCGATCGTCGCTGACACCTATTCCGATCCGGAGAAGGGCACCGGCGCGGTCAAGATCACGCCGGCGCACGACTTCAACGACTTCGAGGTCGGCCGTCGCCACGGCCTTCCGCAGATCAGCATTCTCGACCGCGAAGGCCGCATCGTCCTCGTCGACAACGAGGACTATCTGCGCGGCCTTCCCGAGGGCTCCGAGGAGTTCGCCAGGGAGTTCCACGGCATCGAGCGCTTCGCGGCGCGCAAGAAGATCCTGGAGCGGCTGGAGACCTTCGGCTTCCTCGATCGCGTCGAGCCGAACACGCACATGGTGCCGCATGGCGACCGCTCCGGCGTCGTGATCGAGCCCTACCTGACCGACCAGTGGTATGTCGACGCCAAGACCCTGGCGCAGCCGGCGATCGCGGCGGTCAGATCGGGCGCGACGACGTTCGTGCCGCGCAACTGGGAGAAGACCTATTTCGAGTGGATGGAGAACATCCAGCCCTGGTGCATCTCGCGCCAGCTGTGGTGGGGCCATCAGATTCCGGCTTGGTACGGTCCGGACGGCAAGGTGTTCGTCGCCGAGACCGAGGAGGAGGCCGTCGGCCACGCCATCGGCTACTACGTCGAGCAGGAGGTCATCACGGCCGAGCAGGGCCGCGAGATGGCGCTCGACCGCAACAAGCGCGAGGGCTTCATCACCCGCGACGAGGACGTGCTCGACACCTGGTTCTCCTCGGCGTTGTGGCCGTTCTCGACGCTCGGCTGGCCCGACGCCACGCCGGAGGTGAAGCGCTACTACCCGACCAACGTGCTGGTCACCGGCTTCGACATCATCTTCTTCTGGGTCGCCCGCATGATGATGATGGGCCTGCACTTCATGAAGGAGGTGCCGTTCTCGACCGTCTACATCCATGCGCTCGTCCGCGACGAGAAGGGCGCCAAGATGTCGAAGTCGAAGGGCAACGTCATCGATCCCCTCGCGCTGATCGACGAGCACGGCGCCGACGCGCTGCGTTTCACCCTGGCGGCGATGGCAGCCCAAGGCCGCGACATCAAGCTGTCGACGCAGCGCGTCGACGGCTACCGCAAGTTCGCCAACAAGCTCTGGAACGCCAGCCGCTTCGCCGAGATGAACGGCTGCACGGTGCCCGAGGGCTTCGACCCGGGCTCCGCGAAGGAGACCCTGAACCGCTGGATCGCGCATGAGGCGGCCGCGGCGACGCGCGAGGTCACCGAGGCGCTCGAGGCCTATCGCTTCAACGACGCGGCCAACGCGATCTACCGTTTCGTCTGGGACGTCTATTGCGACTGGTATGTCGAGCTCTCCAAGCCGACCCTGCTCGGCGAGGACGGGCCCGCCAAGGCCGAGACCCGCGCGATGGTGGCCTGGGCGCGCGACGAGATCCTCAAGCTCCTGCATCCCTTCATGCCCTTCATCACCGAGGCGCTGTGGGAGTCCACCGCCAAGCGCGACAGTCTGCTGACCCTGTCACCCTGGCCGCACCGCACCGACAGGCCGACGGTGGCCGAGATCGCCGCGCTGTCCGCGGCCAGCTTCGGCGATCCCCTGGTGCCGCCGCTGCTGATCTCGTTCGACGCCGCCAGCTTCAAGGACGAGGCGGCCGAGGCCGAGATCGGCTGGGTGGTCGATCTCGTTACCGCGATCCGCTCGGTCCGCGCCGAGATGAACATTCCGCCGGCGACTCTGATGCCGCTCGCGCTCGTCGGGGCCTCCGCCGAGACGAGGGAGCGCGCACCGCGCTGGGCCGAGGTCATCAAGCGCCTCGCGCGGCTCTCCGACATCAGCTTCGCCGACGCCGCGCCTGACGGCTCCGCCCAGCTCGTCGTGCGCGGCGAGGTCGCCGCGCTGCCGCTCAAGGGCGTCGTCGATTTCGCCGCCGAGCGCACCCGCCTGGGCAAGGAGATCGCCAAGGCCGAGGCCGACATCGAGCGCGTCGACAAGAAGCTCGGCAACGAGAAGTTCGTCGCCAACGCACCGGAGGAGCTCGTCGAGGAGGAGAAGGAGAAGCGCGAGGCGGCGCTGGCGCGCAAGGCCAAGTTCCAAGAGGCGCTGTCGCGGCTGCAGGGCGTCTGACACGACGCTCTCTCCTCCGTCATTGCGAGCGAAGCGAAGCAATCCCGAGTCTCACGCGCAGCCCTGGATCGCTTCGTCGCTTACGTTCCTCGCGATGACGGCGGAAATGGCTTGCTCAGGAACCGCGAGCCCTTCAGGCCGAAACGCCACGGCAGCTCGACGGCCTTGGTGATGCCGATGCGGATGCCTGTGACGACCTCGACATCGCCTGTCCGCTCGAACAGCTCGATCGGCGGAGCATCGAGCGGCAGTGCGTTATGCGCGATCGTGATGCCCATCGCCTGGGTCAGCTTGCCCGGTCCGGAGCACAGCATCCGGACATCCTCCAGCCCGCGCCGCCGCTGCATCTCGCCAATCCCCAGCGTCGGCTCCATCGCCCGGATCAGCACAGCGCTCGCCGAGCCCTCGGCCTCGCAGACGAAGTTCACGCACCAGTGAATGCCGTAGGAGCGGTAGACATAGGCGAAGCCGGGCGGGCCGAACATCACCTGGTTGCGCGGTGTCGGTCCCCGGAAGGAATGTGCCGCCGGATCGGTGTGGTGATACGCCTCGACCTCGACGATGATCCCGCCGACGCCGTCGACCAGAAACGTCGCCCCGATCAGCTCCGGCGCCACGGCAAGCACCTCGCGGGCGAAGAACGCCCGCGTCAGCCGCTTGGCCGCCGCATTGCGCCGGAGCCGTGAAACCCCGGGGATTTTTGCCGGTTTTTGCGCCATTCTCAAGGAAATCCGCCGTGGTGCGCGCTGTTCCGCGCTGCCCATATCTGCCATGCCCTGGTATCCTCGGCCAGCCGGTTGCGGTGCGCCGCGCCACGGAATAGCTAGGGCGCAACAGAGGTTTGTGCGAATCCCATGGTCACCATCGTCGACATCAACGCGAACACGCCGCTGCGCCCCCGCCACCCCGAGAAGGTGAACCGTCCGGACTCTGTCTCGCCGGCCAAGCCGGCCTGGATCCGGGTCAAGGCGCCGACCACCCGCGGCTATGCCGACACCCGCAACATCGTGCGCGAGAACGGCCTCGTCACCGTATGCGAGGAGGCCGGCTGCCCGAACATCGGCGAGTGCTGGGACAAGAAGCACGCCACCTTCATGATCATGGGCGACACCTGCACGCGGGCCTGCGCCTTCTGCAACGTCAAGACCGGCCTTCCCGCCGCCCTCGACGCCGGCGAGCCCGAGCACGTGGCGGAGGCGACCTTCAAGCTCGGCCTGACCCATGTCGTGGTCACCTCGGTCGATCGCGACGATCTCGCCGACGGCGGCGCCGCCCATATCGCCGCGACCATCCGCGCCATCCGCGCGAAATGCCCGACCACCACGATCGAGGTGCTGACGCCCGACTTCCTGCGCAAGGACGGCGCGCTGGAGCAGGTCGTCGCGGCCAAGCCCGACGTCTTCAACCACAATCTCGAGACCGTGCCGTCGCGCTACCTCTCGGTCCGCCCCGGCGCGCGCTACTTCCACTCGATCCGGCTGCTGCAGCGGGTCAAGGAGATCGATCCCACCATCTTCACCAAGTCCGGCATCATGGTCGGCCTCGGCGAGGAGCGCCACGAGGTGCTGCAGGTGATGGACGACCTGCGTTCGGCCGAGGTCGATTTCCTCACCATCGGCCAGTATCTGCAGCCGACCAGGAAGCATCACGCCGTGATGCGCTTCGTCACGCCGGAGGAATTCTCCGGCTATGAGACCGTCGCCTACACCAAGGGCTTCCTGATGGTGTCGGCGAGCCCGCTCACGCGCTCCTCGCACCATGCCGGCGAGGATTTCGCCAGACTGAAGGCCGCGCGCGACGCGCTCGCGCGCTGATCGAGACCAGATGCCGAGATTTTCCAACAAGCGCCGCGTCGCGCACACGGCCGACCAGATGTTCGACCTCGTCGCCGATGTCGAGCGCTATCCGGAGTTCGTGCCGCTGTGCGAGAAGCTGGTGGTGCGCCAGCGCAATCCGAAGCCTGACGGCACCGAGGTCGTCGTCGCCGACATGACGGTCTCGTTCAAGCTGGTCAAGGAGACCTTCACCAGCCGCGTCACGCTCGATCGCGCCAACCGCAAGATCCTGGTCGAATATGTGAGCGGGCCGTTCTCAAGCCTGGAGAACCGCTGGAGCTTCGAGCCAACAGAGCAGGGCGCCTGCGAGGTGACGTTCTTCATCGCCTACGAGTTCAAGAGCCGCATGCTGGCGATGCTGATGGGCTCGATGTTCGACACGATCTTCGCGCGCATGTCGGCGGCGTTCGAGAAGCGCGCCGACGCGATCTACGGCCGCAAGCCAGCGGTGTCGTCGACATAGCGCTTTTTTGATCACGCCAATGATCAACCACTGACGGCGCTCCACTCTCCGCTGTCGTCCCCGCGAACGCGGGGACCCATAGCCACAGAGGGCCGTGTGGCCGCACGCGCGCCACTCCGATCTCGTTTCACCACATCTGCTGCGGGGTATGGGTCCCGGGTCGGCGCCTCCACGGCGCTCCGCGCCGCTCCGGCTTGCCCGGGACGACAGCGGAGGGCGCGGTTGGCCGCGTGCCTCTCACCGCAGAGACGGCAGCGTGCAAGTTCCTTCCTATCCACGTCTTCAAACAGCTGCTCCGCGACATGGTCGCGGAGCCGTCCTGATCGCCGGCGTCAACTGCTGCGATCGAACCTACGCCGCCTGCACGGCGGTCAAAAAGTCCTTCACCTTGCCGCGCAGCTCGTCGGCATGCTTGGCGAGCTGGCCGGCTGCACCCAGCATCTGCCGCGCGGCGCCGCCGGCCGATTCCACCGTCTGGCTGACGGAGCCGATGTTGGTGGCGACCTCGCGGGTGCCGCTGGCGGCCTGGCTGACCGAGCGCGCGATTTCCTGCGTGGCGTGGCCCTGCTGGTCGACCGCGGTCGCGATGGTCTTGGCGATCTCGCTGATCTGGCCGATGGTGCCGCCGATGCCCTGGATCGCCGCCACCGTATCGCTGGTGGCGCGCTGCATCGCGCTGATGTGGGCGCTGATCTCGTCGGTCGCTTTCGCGGTCTGGCTCGACAGGCTCTTCACCTCCGAGGCGACCACGGCGAAGCCGCGGCCGGCATCGCCGGCGCGGGCGGCCTCGATGGTGGCGTTCAGCGCCAGCAGGTTGGTCTGGCTCGCGATCGCGTTGATCATGTCGGTGACGGCGCCGATCTTGGCCGCAGCGTCCGCGAGGCTGTTGACGAGGTCGTTGGTGCGCGAGGACGCCTCGACGGCCTCGGCGGCGATGGTCGAGGAGGTCGCAACCTGGCGGTTGATCTCGCTGACCGAGGTCGAGAGCTCCTCGGTGGCGCCGGCCACCGACTGCACGTTGGAGGAGGCGGAGTTGGACGCCGACGCCACCAGCGCCACGCGCTGCGCGGCCTGATCCGCGGTCGTGGTCAGCGAGGCGGCCGTGGTCTCGACCTCGCGCGAGGCGCCGGAGATCGCATTGGCGATGGCGCCGACCGAGGTCTCGAAATCCTTGGCGATCCGGTCGAGCGCGCGCTTCTTCTCCTCGCGCGCGGCAATGAGGTCGGAGAGATCGCGGCGGAAGCTGATGACATAGGTCTGGCCCTCGACCTGGGTCGGCACCAGCGTGATCTGCACCAGCGCCGGGCTGCCGTCGGCGCGCTTGGTGGTCCACTCGAACGTCGCGTGGCCCTCGCGTCTGGCTTTGGCATCCATCTCCTTCACGACGTCGGCGGAGCGCTTGCCACTGGGCTGGAACTCCGGCGCCATGGTCGCCGGCGAGCGCGACAGCAGGTCCTGCTTGCTGCGGAAGCCGCCGAAGCGGACCGCGGTCTCGTTGCAGGCGATGATCTTGCCGTCGGACATCACCAGGATGGCGTCGCGATGGCGTTCGAACAGCTCCGTCATCAACAGGTTATGCGTGCGATCAGCCGACTTGCCGGAGAAGAAAGCCATGGGGTCCCGAATCCACTGTCAGAGAAGAATGCGCGAGACGTAGCAGGACAAAATTAACCAAAACCTTTAGGCCGTGGCGGCGCGTGCGATAATCGTCGGCGATCGCGATCCGGACGGTGAGGGACGGCATCGAGCGGACGAGCAGCCGCATCCTCAGCGGCGCAATCGCGCCCGGGCTGTGCCTGTCGATGGCCCCTCTGAAATCACGAGGGCGCAGGGAATGCCGGGAGCTCGCCGCCCCCATGGCCCGCCTGCGGAAAAAAATGCAGGCGGCAGGTACCACAGGTGCAGCCGAGACATCCCGGCATTCCCCGCGCGACGGTCTTCACGCTTATACGCAGTCTCCCCGGGGACCGGCTGTCTTGCCCCCGTGACCGGCGGATCATCATCTCCACCGGCGTGACACCAGCTTCGGGGTGTCAGGACGCTGCGACTTCACGTCCGCCAGGAGCCGTTCGTCCGCACGTCCAAGACGCGCTGCGGCAATCAGCGGCCATCGCCTCCCCACCTCGCGTGTCGTGACGATCGCGAAACGCCCCTCGTGTCGAGGCGGGATGAGCGGAGGGAAACACGGATTCCGGAAAAGCGAAAGAAGATTATTTTCACGGTGAGGACTGGACAGTGAGTCGGACGTTGAAAGCCCTCAAGAAATTCGTCGCGTGGCGCATGGCTTGGATGCGCCTTCGGCGGTTGGAAGGGACTAGGCAACCCGCCGGGCGCAAACCCGCAAGAGGGCTGATTTGCCCGACGGGTCAGCTATCATGATGCTCAAGGGACAATCTGAAGAAGAAAGCAGGCTGATGTCACTCTCTCATCTCTACGACGACGCGCTGGTCTATGCGGCGGAGTTGCACCGGACCCAATTGCGCAAGGGCAGCATGGTGCCCTACATCGCGCATCTGCTGAGTGTCTCCAGTCGCGTGCTGTCGGCGGGCGGCAGCGAGGTCCAGGCCATTGCCGGCCTGCTGCATGACGCCGCCGAGGACCAGGGCGGTCAGGCCACGCTGGACGAGATCCAGCGGCGGTTCGGCGATGGCGTCGCCGAGATCGTCGCGGACTGCACGGACTCCTGGAGCGATCCGAAGCCTGCATGGCGCCCGCGGAAGGAAGCCTATCTCGCCAAGCTGCCGCTCAAGCCGGCGTCATCGCTGCTGGTGTCGCTCGCCGACAAGGTCGACAATGCCGAGGCGATCGCGCGCGATCTTGATGAGGTCGGCGACGCGGTGTGGCAGCGCTTCACCGGCGGAAAGGATGGGACGATCTGGTACTACCGCACGCTGAGCAGCATCTTCGATCAGGCGTTGCCGGGATCGTTGGCGCGGCAGCTAGCGCAGACGGTGGGCGCTTTTCCGTCCTGACACTTTGGACAGCGCGGGCGCTGATCTTTCACCGGATTGGCAGATGACAACTTCAGATCTATCAGCTATAGACCAGCCATGATCACCGTCGCCACCCATCGTTTTGGTCGTTGGACGCACCGTAGCTTGCGGGCGGCGGGAGGATCACGCGCAATCTGATGATGTGCAGTCTTTGATCCGAACAGCCGCCAGGAACCTGGCGGCTTTTTTATTGCCGGCAGGTTCTTTCTTTTCAAGGGAGCCCGCCATGCCGAGCACGACCGACGAGCAGAGTGTCAGCGCCATCGGGGCGCGTGGATTGCGTGGTGTCGCGCATGCGCCGCGGATCTTCGAGCGCGGTCGCGATCACTCGGCGCGACGTCCTGCTCCGCCGAAGCCTGGGGCAAACGTCTACTACTTGCCGCAGTCAATTACCGAGCGCGGCGGCGTTGCGCCCGAATCAAAATCGCTGCTTCGGCTCTGGTGGGCGCGCTGGCGCGAGCGGCGCAGCTTCGCCAGGGAGCTGCCCTGGCTCGCCGACGAAGTGCTGGAGGACTACGGCCTCACGCGCGACGAAGCGCGACGGTCGTGCCGTCGGCCGTTCTGGCGGGCATGAAGACTATTGGGACCGAGGCGTCGGCCCACCCACAACTGTCATCCCGGGCAAGCCGGAACGGCGCAAGGCGCCGTGGAGGCGCCGACCCGGGATCCATACTCCGCAGCAGGTGTGGTGGAATGAGATCTGAGCCACCGACGTGCCGCTACACGACGTGCTGTGGTTATGGATCCCCGCTTTCGCGGGGATGACGACTGAGGGTGAGGCGGCGAGGGAGCTTGAAAATGCTCTCGACTATATCCGCCGCTCAGTCTCAAAGTGGCGCTCGGAGGGGTGACGTTCGGATCAGATCCGTTCTTGGATTTGCCGCGTAGTATTGTCTGGCGTTGAGCAGTGCCCGCCGCTCGTCAGCCGTCAACCGACCCGCCTCAGAATCCGCGGACGTGCGGCAGCGTCGATCGTAGCTGAGCAACGTGTCGCAAATGCTCTCCGGAAGCGGTGCGACCGAGTCGATCGTGCAGACGGCGCCATCGGCTTCAGGAGGGATGCTCACACCGCTGCTCCGGTCGAAGCGGAATACTTCCTGGGTCGTCAGCGCTCGTGCCGTCAGGCTGCTGTCATCCAGCGATGTCACGATGCAAATGCGGACAGCGTCGTTCGGAAACGCTGCGTGGAATAAATCGTTGACCACCAGGTCGGAGACAGATGTCCTGCGCTCTTTCATTATGATTAGGCCGGGACGTTCATTTGAATGAGATCTATCACTTTATCTCAGACTGCATCCATTCGCTCGCGGTGTGGTGAGAGCAGAAGCATCGAGATCAATTACGTCGGCGGCCGGCGTGGCGGCCTTTTCACCGGATGCAGCCTTGGCGCCCGTACCGCGCGCGGGCGCAATCGCGTCGCCGCCGCGCGCTTCGGCTTGGCCGGCACTTGCGGCCTTGCCAGCTCCATCAGCATTCGCAACGCCTCCAGCACCGACCGTGTCCGCACCGTGCTGCGGCCGATGGCGCCGAAGCGGTGTTCGCGATGGGTGATGCGGCCGTCGCGGGCGGCGACGGCGAAATGGACCAGGCCGACCGGCTTGCCGGGGGTGGCGCCGCCGGGGCCGGCGATGCCGGTGATGGCCACCGCGAGATCGACGTCGGCGCGTTCGAGTGCGCCGACCGCCATCTGGATCGCGGTCTCCTTGGAGACGGCGCCGAAGGTCTGAAGCGTCGAAGCCTCGACGCCGAGCATCGCGCGCTTGGCCTCGTTGGAGTAGGTGACGAAGCCGCGGTCGATGACATCAGAGGAGCCGGGGATGTCGGTCAGGGCCGCGGCGACCAGGCCGCCGGTGCAGGACTCGGCGGTCGCGATCATCAGCTTGCGCGACCGGCAGAGATCGAGCAGCGAGCGGGCCAGCGCACTGGTAGAGCCGATTTGACGTTCGCTCGCCATGGCTGCGTTGTCCTCATCCGATCGTCAGATCGAAAGCTCCATGAGCGGTGACAGGGTGGTGCGCCTCTAGGCGTTCCACGGCAGGCGGATCGTCGCGCTCGCCGTCGCGGCGATGCCTTCCTCGCGGCCGGTGAAGCCGAGCCGCTCGCTGGTGGTGGCCTTCACGGCGATGCGCGAGATGTCGACGCCGGTGATCTCGGCGATGCGGGCGCGCATCTGGTCACGCAGCGGGCCGATCTTCGGCCGCTCGCAGATCATCGTGACCTCGAGATTGGCGACGCGGCCGCCTCGCGCCGTGACGCGCTCGATGGCGTATTTGAGAAACTGGTCGGAGGAGGCGCCCTTCCACTTCATGTCGGAGGGCGGGAAGTGCGAGCCGATGTCGCCATCGGCCAGGGCGCCCAAAATTGCATCAACCAGAGCGTGCAAACCGACGTCGCCGTCGGAGTGGGCCAGGAAGCCCTTGCTATGCGGCACACGCAGGCCGCACAGCCAGACATGGTCGCCTTCGCCGAAGGCGTGCACGTCGTAGCCGGTGCCGGTCCGGATGTCGCCGAGCTGCGCGGCAAGGCGCGCTTCCTCGCGCACGAAATCTTCCGGTGTGGTGAGCTTCATGTTGGCAACATCGCCCTCAAAGGTCGCGACGGTCAATCCCGCCCATTCCGCAATCGCCGCATCATCTGTGAACTCGGTGAGGCCCTCGCGCGCGGCGCGGCGATGCGCCTCGAGGATCGTCTCGAACTTGAAGGTCTGTGGCGTCTGCGCGATGCGCAGCTTCGCGCGCTCCGGCGTCGCGGTGATGTCGCCGCCCGTTCCGACCTCCTTGATGGTGTCGGTCACCGGCACGACGGGAATCGCCGCACCGGTCTTGCCGGCCGCGACAATCGCGCGCGAGATCACGGCCGGCGTGACGAACGGACGCGCGGCATCGTGGATCAGCACGATGTCGGGCTCGTGCGGCGCCAGCGCTTCCAGGCCTGCCAGCACCGAGGCCTGGCGCGTTGCGCCACCATGTGCGGGGACCTCGTGGCGCAGGCCTGATACGGCAGCATTGAAGATGTCGATGTCATCGGGATTCACCACCGGCTGGACCACCGCCACCTCGGGATGATCGGCGAAGGCGGCGAGCGCGCGATGGATGACGGTACGGCCGCCAATCGTGCGGTATTGCTTCGGACCACCGGCGCCGGCGCGCAGGCCGCGTCCAGCCGCGACGAGGATGGCTGCAGTCCGCTGAGAAGTCGTCATGGGAACAGGATATCGATGCTGATGAAAGACCAGGGTGAGGAGATTTGCCGGCTTCTTACATCTGCAGAGGATGTTAAGCGAGCAGGATCACACATGACTTGAGCGGCGACTGCGACTGCGACGCGTTCGTAAGGCGCCGTGAGGCACTTGAAGGCCGATCCGCTGCTGCGAACCGCCGTGGAGCCATGCAAAAATCCGGCGGCTCAAGGGTTTACCATGACTGCCGAACAAGCATATTTTGCTGCACTGCACTTGAAATACTGATCGTTTTGGCTAAAGTGTAGGCATGACGCTTGACTGCCCAAGATTTGTGCTTGAGAGTGCAGCGCAGACGCGATGATGCGTCCAAAGAGCTTTAAGAGTCGTTCGTGACCGGTCCGGCCAAACCACCAGCCAAAGCCTTGAAGATAGGCGACGTTTCGCTCGCCAACCGGGCCATTCTGGCGCCGATGTCGGGCATCACCGACGCGCCGTTCCGCCGACTCGCGGCCGAGCTCGGCGCAGGTCTGGTGGTGTCCGAGATGACCGCGAGCGACGATCTCGTGCGCGGGCGGTGGATATCCCGGTTGCGCTGCGAGGCCAGCGGCATCGGGCCACATGTCGTGCAGCTCGCCGGCTGCCAGGCGCATTGGATGGCGGAGGGCGCCAGGGTCGCCGAGGACGGCGGCGCCGATATCATCGACATCAACATGGGCTGCCCGGCGCGGCATGTCACCGGCGGCCAGTCCGGCTCGGCCCTGATGCGCGATCTCGATCATGCGCTGACCTTGATCGAGGCGACGGTCGAGGCCGTCGATGTGCCCGTGACCCTGAAGATGCGGCTCGGCTGGGACGAGCGCAGCCTGAACGCGCCGGAGCTGGCGCGCCGCGCGCAGGCCGCGGGCGTGCAGCTGATCACGGTCCATGGCCGCACCCGGCAGCAGTTCTACAAGGGCGAGGCCGACTGGAGCGCGGTGCGCGCGGTGAAGGACGCCGTCGATCTGCCGGTCGTCGTCAACGGCGACATCACCACCTACGAAGACGCGCGCGAGGCGCTCGACGCCTCCGGCGCGGATGCCGTGATGATCGGGCGCGGCGCGCAAGGCGCCCCCTGGCTGCCCGGTCAGATCGGCCGCCAGCTCAATGGCGGGGCGGAGGAGGGCGCGCCGGAGCTGGCGCAGCAGCTCGCACTGCTCACGGCGCTCTATGACGAGATCTGCCGCCATTACGGCGAGCGTGTCGGCCTGCGCCACGCCCGCAAGCATCTCAGCTGGGGGCTCGACGTCGCCGCCGAGCACGCCCGCGCGCCGGCCGAAAAACTGAAGGCCTGGCGCGACCGTGTCCTCACGTCCGAGCAGCCGTCTTTGGTGCATCGGGCGCTGCGTGACGCTTTCGACGATTTTGCCTGGAGTGCAGCCGCATGAGCTCAGCCGCAGAACAGCGCAAGCGACTTCCGTCGGATGGCGATGCCATCCTCAACGCGTTGCCCAATCCGGTTCTCGTCATCGGCCCGGACGGCATGATCATGGACGCCAACATGGCGGCGGAATCGTTCTTCGATTCCTCGACGCAGTTTTTGCAGCGGCAATCGCTGAAGAAGCTGGTGCCGTTCGGCAGCCCCTTGCTGGCGCTGATCGACCAGGTCCGAACCACGAGCGCGCCGGTCAACGAGTACAAGGTCGATCTGGGCACGCCGCGCACCGGCGCCGATCGCCTCGTCGACCTCCACGTCGCGCCGCTGCCGGAGCGGCCCGGTCACATCGTGGTGATGCTGCAGGAGCGCACCATCGCCGACAAGATGGACCGCCAGCTTACCCATCGCAGCGCCGCGCGCTCGGTGATCGCGCTGGCCGCGATGCTGGCGCACGAGATCAAGAATCCGCTGTCGGGCATCCGCGGCGCCGCGCAGCTCCTGGAGCAGCAGGCCTCCTCGGAGGACCGCATGCTGACCCGGCTGATCTGCGACGAGGCCGACCGCATCGTGACTTTGGTCGACCGCATGGAGGTGTTCGGCGACGACCGCCCGGTGGCGCGCGGGCCGGTGAACATCCACTCCGTGCTCGACCACGTGAAGCGGCTGGCGCAATCCGGCTTTGCCCGCAACATCCGCTTCGTCGAGGATTACGATCCGTCGCTGCCGCCGGTGCTCGCCAACCAGGACCAGTTGATCCAGGTCTTTCTCAACCTGGTCAAGAATGCCGCCGAGGCGGTCGTCGACCTCGGTGCTGACGCCGAGATCCAGCTCACCACCGCGTTCCGCCCGGGCGTGCGGCTGTCGGTGCCCGGCAAGAAATCGCGGGTCTCGCTGCCGCTCGAGTTCTGCGTCAGGGACAACGGCCCCGGTGTGCCGGAAGACCTGATGCCCAATCTGTTCGATCCGTTCGTGACCACCAAGCCGACCGGAAGCGGCCTCGGACTTGCATTGGTCGCGAAGATCGTCGGCGACCATGGCGGGATCATCGAGTGCGAGTCGCAGCCGCGCAAGACGACCTTCCGGGTGCTGATGCCGATGTACAGCGCAACCAAACAACCAGACCAAAGCAATCGCGATGACGTTTCGGGGACGCCGTTGCATGCCTCACAGGGATCAAATTGAGGACCACCATGCCTGCAGGTAGCATTCTCGTTGCCGATGACGATACGGCCATCCGCACGGTCCTGAACCAGGCGCTGTCACGCGCCGGCTATGAGGTGCGGCTGACCGGCAACGCCGCCACCTTGTGGCGCTGGGTGAGCCAGGGCGAGGGCGATCTCGTCATCACCGACGTGGTGATGCCGGACGAGAACGCGTTCGACCTCTTGCCGCGCATCAAGAAGATGCGGCCGAACCTGCCGGTCATCGTGATGAGCGCGCAGAACACCTTCATGACCGCGATCAAGGCCTCGGAGCGCGGCGCCTATGAGTATCTGCCGAAGCCGTTCGACCTGAAGGAGCTGATCGCGATCGTCGGCCGCGCCCTGGCCGAGCCGAAGGAGCGGGCGGCGAGCCAGCCCGACGACGGCGAGTTCGAATCGATCCCGCTGGTCGGCCGCTCGCCGGCAATGCAGGACATCTACCGCGTGCTGGCGCGGCTGATGCAGACCGATCTGACCGTGATGATCTCTGGCGAGAGCGGCACCGGCAAGGAGCTGGTGGCGCGCGCGCTGCACGACTACGGCAAGCGCCGCAACGGCCCGTTCGTCGCGGTCAACATGGCGGCGATCCCGCGCGACCTCATCGAGTCCGAGTTGTTCGGCCATGAGCGCGGCGCCTTCACCGGCGCCAACACCCGCGCCTCGGGCCGCTTCGAGCAGGCCGAGGGCGGCACCTTGTTCCTCGACGAAATCGGCGACATGCCGATGGAGGCCCAGACGCGGCTTTTGCGCGTGCTGCAGCAGGGCGAGTACACCACCGTCGGCGGCCGCACCCCGATCAAGACCGACGTGCGCATCGTCGCAGCCTCCAACAAGGACCTGCGCATCCTGATCCAGCAGGGGCTGTTCCGGGAAGACCTGTTCTTCCGCCTCAACGTCGTGCCGCTGCGGCTGCCGCCATTGCGCGAGCGCATTGAGGACCTGCCGGATCTGGTCCGGCACTTCTTCGCGCTGGCCGAGAAGGACGGGCTGCCGCCGAAGAAGCTCGATGCCGCCGCGTTGGAGCGGCTCAAGCAGCACCGCTGGCCGGGCAACGTCCGCGAGCTGGAGAACCTCGCGCGGCGCCTGGCGGCGCTGTATCCGCAGGACGTCATCACCGCCTCGGTCATCGACGGCGAGCTGGCCCCGCCCGCGGTGACCACCGGCTCCAACGCGCCCACCTCGATCGACAATCTGGGTGGTGCCGTGGAGGCCTATCTGTCCTCGCACTTCCAGGGATTTCCGAACGGCGTGCCGCCGCCGGGGCTGTACCACCGCATTCTCAAGGAGATCGAGATTCCGCTGCTGACGGCAGCGCTCGCAGCGACGCGCGGCAACCAGATCCGCGCCGCCGATCTGCTCGGTCTCAACCGCAACACGCTGCGGAAGAAGATTCGCGACCTCGACATCCAAGTGTACCGCAGCGGCGGGTGACGGTGATTTGATACCTTCGCGGCTGGCTCAAGCCCGCCTCAGGTGAGAATTATTGTAGACAAATCCGCGTCGCGCTTCCGCGCCGCGGATTTGTCGCAATTTGGCAACAGCGTGGTAGGAATGCATCAGTCCGATTCCCGGACGTGCCGCGTTCAGCATCACCCACCTTGCCGGAATGACCAGCGCAGAGACCTCGGCCACCCCCTTCGATTCCTCGTCCGCCGACCGCCGACGCTGGACTTGGCGCACCTGGCTCGCGCCGGTCGCGGTCGCGCTCGCGCTGCTGTCGGCCTTCCTCACCTTCATCGTGCTGGTCGGGCTGACCCCGGTCGAGCCGACGACGGACGTGGTCAAGACCTTCTATCTGATCGACGCCGGAACGATCCTGGTCCTGGTCGGGATCATCATCCGCGAGGTCTGGCAGGTGGTGCAGGCCCGCCGGCGCGGCCGGGCGGCGGCGCGGCTGCACGTCCAGATCGTCAGCCTGTTCTCGGTGATCGCGGTGCTGCCGGCGGTGCTGGTCGCGGTGGCCGCCAACGTCACCATCGATCGCGGCCTCGACCGGCTGTTCTCCGGACCGGCCAAGGTCGCGATCCAGAACTCGCTGACCATCGCGCGCGCCTACATGCAGGAGCACGCGCAGTTCATCCGCGGCGACATCATCGGCATGGCCAATGACATCGCCCGTGCGCGGCCGCTGTTCGATCAGGATCGCGCCAGCTTCCGCGATCTGCTGACCACCAGCGCCGCCTCGCGCAATCTGCCGGGCGCGATGATCATCGACAAGAACACCAATCCGATCGTCTGGGCCGAGTCCGGCGGGGTGCAACTGGCCTATTCGCCGCCGGCACCCGACTTCCTGAACAATGTCCGGGAGGAGGAACCCGAGATCGCGGTGCTGCCGGAGTCGAACTACGTCGCTGCGGTGATCCGGCTGCGCGCGTTCAACGACACCTTCCTCTACGTCGCGCGTCCGCTCGATCCGCAGGTCGTCGAGCAGCTCAAGCAGACCGAGCTGTCGGTCGCCGAATATGCCCAGGTCGAGGCGCGGCGCTTCGGCATCCAGATCGCCTTCGCGCTGATGTTCGCGGTGATCGCGCTGACCATCCTGATGGCCTCGGTGCTGATCGGGCTGAACTTCGCCAACTGGCTGGTGGCGCCGATCCGGCAACTGATGAATGCCGCCAACACCGTGTCGACCGGTGATCTCAACGTCCAGGTCCCGGTGCATCGCTCGGAGGGCGATCTCGCGCAGCTCGGCCAGACCTTCAACAAGATGACGCAGGAGCTGCGCACGCAGCGCGACGAGCTGGTCAGCGCCAGCGATTTGATCGACAGCCGGCGCCGCTTCATCGAGGCGGTGCTGTCGTCGGCCTCCGCCGGCATCATCGGCGTCGATGCCTCCGGCAGCGTCGGCATCCTCAACCGCTCGGCCGAGAAGCTGATCGGACATGCCGAACAGGAGGTGCTCGATCATCCGCTCTCCGACGTGCTGCCCGAGCTCGACGACATGATGAAGACCGCGCGCGAGGGCAAGCAGCGGCTGGTGCAGGGCCAGATCACGATCCAGCGCGACGGCCATGAGCGCAATCTGTCGGTGCGCGTCACCGCCGAGCAGACCAACCAGGCGCGCGACAGCTACATCATCACGCTCGACGACATCACCGAGCTGGTGTCGGCGCAGCGCACCTCGGCGTGGGGCGACGTCGCGCGCCGCATCGCACACGAGATCAAGAATCCGCTGACGCCGATTCAACTCTCGGCTGAACGCATCCGCCGCAAATTCGGCAAGGTCATCACCGAGGACAAGGCGGTATTTGAGCAATGTACCGAGACGATCGTGCGGCAGGTCGACGACATCAGGCGAATGGTCGACGAGTTCTCGCGGTTCGCGCGGATGCCGAAGCCGGTGATGGAAGGCGAGGACGTCGCCGACACCGTGCGGCAGGCCGTGTTCCTGATGAAGGTCGCGCATCCCGAGATCGACATCGAGACCGAGATCAAGCAGGACCCCTTGCGCGCGCAGTTCGATCGCCGCCTGATCTCGCAGGCGCTGACCAACATCATCAAGAACGCCACCGAGGCGATCGAGGTGGTGCCGGAGGCGGAGCTCGGCAAGGGCCGAATCGATGTCGTCGCCTCGCGCGAGGGTGAGGACGTGCTGATCGACGTCATCGACAACGGCATCGGCCTGCCGAAGGTGGCGCGGCAGCGGCTGCTCGAGCCCTACGTCACGACGCGCGCCAAGGGCACCGGCCTCGGGCTCGCGATCGTCGGCCGCGTGCTGGAAGACCATGGCGGCAAGCTCGAGCTGAAGGACGCATCCGATTTTCGTCCCGGCCAGCGTGGCGCCTGGATGCGGCTGCGCTTTGCCGTCTCCGGCCAGGCCGCCAAGACGGGCGCGAAGGAGCAGGCGGCGGCGTCTGACAATGCGCAGAAGACCGAGGCCGGCGGCGAAACCGCCGACACGGTTCAAACGACCAATGATGAACCAAAAATCCAAGCCGCAACCGGCAGCTGACGAGACAGGCGTGACCCATGGCGAGTGATATTCTGATTGTCGACGATGAAGCCGATATCCGGGAGCTGGTCGCCGGCATCCTGGACGACGAAGGCTTCACGACGCGAACCGCGCGCGACAGCGATTCGGCGCTCGCGGAGATCACGAGCCGCCGTCCCAACCTGGTGTTCCTGGACATCTGGCTGCAAGGCTCCAAGCTGGACGGTCTGCAGCTGCTCGAGCAGATCAAGAAGGACCATCCCGACCTGCCGGTGGTGATGATCTCCGGCCACGGCAACATCGAAACGGCGGTCGCCGCGATCAAGCGCGGCGCCTATGACTTCATCGAGAAGCCGTTCAAGTCCGACCGCCTGATTCTGGTCGCGACGCGTGCGTTGGAGAATTCGCGGCTCAAGCGCGAGGTGCGCGAGCTGAAGCAGCTGGCGCCGACCGCGAGCACCATGACCGGTCGCTCGCCATCGATGAACCAGCTGCGCCAGACCATCGAGCGCGCCGCCAAGGCCAACAGCCGGATCCTGATCGTCGGCCCTCCCGGCTCGGGCAAGGAGCTCGCCGCGCGGTCGCTGCACGCGCAGTCGCCGCGCTCCGAAGGCCCGTTCGTCGTCATCAACGCCGCCGCGATCACGCCGGAGCGGATGGAGGAGGAGCTGTTCGGCATCGAGCAGTCCAATGGCGAGCAGGCGCGCAAGACCGGCGCGCTCGAGGAGGCCCACGGTGGCACGCTGTTCGTCGACGAGATCGCCGACATGCCACGCGAAACGCAGAACAAGATCCTGCGCGTGCTGGTCGACCAGACGTTTCAGCGCGCCGGCGGCACCACCAAGGTGCACGTCGACGTGCGCATCATCTCCTCGACCGCTCGGAATCTCGAGGAGGAGATTGCCGCCGGCCGTTTCCGCGAGGATCTGTATCACCGTCTGTCGGTGGTGCCGATCCGGGTTCCGCCGCTGTCGGAGCGCCGCGAGGACATTCCCGAGCTGATCGACTATTTCATGGACCAGATCTCGGTCACGACCGGCCTGCCGAAGCGGCAGATCGGGCAGGACGCCATGGCCGTGCTGCAGTCGCATGTGTGGCCCGGCAACGTCCGTCAGCTCCGCAACAATGTCGAGCGCGTGATGATTCTGGCCGCCGGTGGACCGGAGGTGATCATCACCGCGGACATGCTGCCGCCGGATGTGGGATCGATGGTGCCGGCGATGCCGACCAGCAACAATGGCGAGCACATCATGGGACTGCCGCTGCGCGAGGCGCGCGAGGTGTTCGAGCGCGACTATCTGATCGCCCAGATCAGCCGCTTCTCCGGCAACATCTCGCGCACCGCCGAGTTCGTGGGCATGGAGCGGTCCGCCCTGCATCGCAAGCTGAAGGCGCTCGGCGTCGGCTGAGGCCTTCGGCTCGGCCAAACTTGCCGACTGGACGAATTTACATTGGAAAATTCGGTCAGTTCCGGAATTTTACGGATGAATCCGGGTCTTTTGGAACCGGCTTCCCTGCAAGCGGCTTGCCTAATATGCTCGCCTGTCTTCTAATCCGGCATCCCGTGGTCCCTCGAGGGGGATCTCAATGGACCATGGGTCACCTCGATGAATCCGGGGCCTGCGATCGGGTCATCGAAGGTTCAATAAGAAAAAGCACAAGACTGCGAGATAACAACAATGGCGGCCGACCGCGCACAAAACCTACAAGACACCTTTCTCAACCATGTCCGCAAAACCAAGACGCCGCTCACGATCTTCCTGGTCAATGGCGTGAAACTGCAGGGGATTGTCACATGGTTCGACAATTTCTGCCTGCTGCTCCGGCGCGACGGTCACTCGCAGCTCGTCTACAAGCATGCGATCTCCACCATCATGCCGGGAGCGCCGATCCAGCTGTTCGAGGGTGGCGAGGACGCGTCTGCGTAAGTCTGACCTGACGTGAGAGTGACCTGATTGGAACCCCGCGATCGCGAAGGGACCATCGGCCTGTCGAGGCCGGATGACAACAAGGGGACCGGGCTCGTCATCGTGGTCGGCCCCTACTTGCGAGCGCGCCGCGGCGACGATGGCGCGCAAGCAGGCCAATCCGACATGCGTGATTTCGAGGCGCGGATCGACGAGGCCGCCGGCCTCGCGCGGGCCATCGAGCTGACCGTGGCCGAGGCCATTCTCGCGCCGATCGGGCAGATTCGCCCCGCGACCTATCTCGGCAAGGGCAAGGTCGAAGAGATTGCCGGCGTGATCGCCGGCCATGGCGTCGAGCTGGTGGTGATGGATTGCGCGCTCTCGCCGATCCAGCAGCGCAACCTGGAGAAGGCCTGGAACACCAAGGTGCTCGATCGCACCGGCTTGATCCTCGAGATCTTCGGCCGCCGCGCCAAGACCAAGGAGGGCGCGCTGCAGGTCGAGCTCGCGCATCTCAACTATCAGCGCAGCCGTCTGGTGCGGTCCTGGACTCATCTCGAACGCCAGCGCGGCGGCTTCGGCTTCATGGGCGGTCCCGGCGAGACCCAGATCGAGGCCGACCGCCGGTTGATCGGCGACCGCATCACGCGGCTCGAGAACGAGCTGAAGAAGGTCCAGGCGACGCGGCGGCTGCATCGCGCCGGACGCCAGCGTGTGCCGTATCGCGTCGTGGCTCTGGTCGGCTACACCAATGCCGGCAAGTCGACGCTGTTCAATCGCCTGACGCGCGCCGACGTCCAGGCCGCCGACATGCTGTTCGCGACGCTCGATCCGACCTTGCGCGCGATCACGCTGCCGCATGGCGGCAAGGCGATGCTGTCGGACACCGTGGGCTTCATCTCCAACCTGCCGACGCAGCTCGTCGCCGCCTTCCGCGCCACGCTCGAGGAGGTGCTGGAGGCCGACGTGATCCTGCACGTCCGCGACATGTCGCACGAGGATGCCGAGGCGCAGCAGCACGATGTCGAACTGGTGCTGAGCCAGCTCGGCATCGATCCCGAAGCCACCGACACCATCATCGAGGTCTGGAACAAGATCGACCGGCTCGACGCGGCTGCGCGCGAGAACCTCGCCAACATCGCCGCGCGGCGTCCGCCGGAGCGGCCCTGCCTGCTGGTCTCGGCCGAAACCGGGGAGGGCGTCGACGCGCTGCTGCAGACTATCGAGGACCGGCTCGCGGCGGCGCGCACCACGTTGGACCTCACCATCGACGCCGCCGACGGCGCCGGCATCTCCTGGCTGCACCGCAATGCCGAGGTGCTGGCCAAGGAGCTGCACGAGGGCCATTACGACATGACCGTGCGCGTCGACGCTACCAAGCGCGACATCGTGGTGGAGCGCTATCACGGCGTGCCCCGGGTCGCGTAGAATAGTAAAGGTATCCAACCACTATCGATTGCCACTCGATCGAGTGCGCAACCATCCAAATCAACTGATTTGAGCGCTTGTTCGCTATATTCTTTGAGCGTCTCCGGCGGCCACTTAGTGGGCCACCATCAGCTTCATCGCGCAGCAAAATCAAACAGATGCAGCCGATTCAACGGCTCTAACAGCCATCTCGGCTCACCGACGCGGATGACTTTACAGACAAAAAACTTACAACTAAAACGTGTCAATCATAATATTGATTTGTATCAATAGCGGCCGACGGCCACGCCGTTCAGAAGTGCCTTTCGTTCAAATGAGATTATTTTGTCGAGCGACATGCGGGTTGCGCGTATGGCCTCAAGAGAAAAAATCCGACAGAGTGTCCGAACCTCGATCTTTATGAGATCGATTGGTCACTGTGAATACGGTGCTTGTGGGGAAATCGCTGCAAGATGGTCCAATGGGCACATCGAGATGATCGGCGAACTCTGCCACATCCTGCCGGTGAATGATGGCAGTCGATCCGAATTCAAAGCATCGTTTCCGCACGTCGATCTCGATTCTGAAAACAACTTGATGCTGCTTTGCCGAAAGCACCATCACCTGATCGATCAGGAAAAACCGAGCGAATACCCGCCGGCGATCCTCTTCCAGATGGTCATGAACAAAGCTCGTCACGTCGCTAGATTCGTAGATGACTTGTTTCAGAGCAGTCCATTCAGGTTCGACCACCACGAGTTGGCGCAAGATGTCAGGGTCGGTCGAATCTATGACCTGATGAATGAGGCGACCCTGAGCGGACCAAAAGAGGGGCGCAGTCTTCTCCGGGAGGCAGAGCGTGTTCTAGGCGATATTGCGCTCAACCCGTTGGTCGAAACTGCCGTGCAATGGGTGGAGTTGGCGCGACTTGAACTCAAGACGACGTCGTTGGAGAACGACTATTCTTCGTCTCGATGGGAGAAGGGTCTGCAGGCGAGCACCGCTCTACTGAGAAAGATAGCAGACGCGCGAAAGGTGCCCGTCGCGGTTTCGCTTATGCTGCTTTTCTTAAGGGATGAGTACAGCGTATTCGATACGCAGAAGAAGCTCACATTGGCAAAGGCTCTGAACGACAAGCTCGATTCAGTTAGTGCTTCAGCTGAGGATCAGGACGCCTTGGCCTATATCTTAATAGTGAAGTCTGCCGTCGTCAGGTGGCGAGGCCGCTTGCAGCGACTTCAATCACACCAAGAGAGTTCGTTCAGCGAAGCTGAGCGCTGCGCGAAACGTAGCCTGTCTCTCGTCAGATCCTCGTCGGCGTTGCTGCAGTCTTTGCTCGTGGAATACTCGAAGGCAAGATTGCTCCCGCTGAGGTCCGTTGCGGAGTATGATGAACGGATAGCCGCTATAGGCCAGAGTTTGGAAGGCCCCGAACTTCTAGAATACGGCGCGTCCGCAAAATATCGTCCAATCTTCTATCGGCAGACATTTCAATATACCAAGTCGATAGACGCATTTTGGAAGGGCATCGATTTCGGATTTCGTCCTGCGTTGAGCCGAGTGGCGTACATCATAGGCGAGGCGTCGACTGCTGCATATTCGCAAGATCGAAGCAGAGGATTGACCATTGTGAATGACGCGCTCTCGTTTCTTTCGGAGTCATTGCGTCAGGGCTTCGACCATGCCCACAATTTCAAGGCTTGGATTGCTTGCAGATCCATCGTGGATGAAGAGTGGTTCGATGTTAACCTGTTATCTAAGTTTGAGACTGACCTCGAAGCTCCAAACCAACTCGCAAACATCTTGACTGATGCGCGACGGCGTTTTTTCGGGCAAGACGCATTCGGCCACGACGTGCTCTTCGGTGTTGATGAAGCGGAGTTCTGGACGATGCTAGGTACCTTAACTGCTCGTTGTAGATCTGATCTGGATCTCGCAATGCGGTTTTTCGAACGCGCCAATCGCTATGGAGGGCATAAGTTTCCGATACATGCTGCACGTGTGCGGGCCTGCTTGCATGTAAAGCGTCTGGAGGAAGCACGGGCGCACCTAGTTAGGGCACGGAGCGTGGCAGGCGCGCGATATGGGAGCGCGATCGCTGATCTGGAAGCGTCCCTCGCCAGATTGGAAGATTTACCGGGTCTGTCCCGAAGCTCGGCATGATTCATTTCATACCTCATGTTCGACTGGCCTTCTCCGTGTCGTTCCATAGTTGTCGACATCTTCAGGCAAGGACCACTTGCAGAGTGGCCCCGTCAGCAGGGACGAGCTCGATGTAGGCAAAGAGAACTGACCGCCGCGCCGGGTCAGACCGCGCCGTTTGGTCGCGCCCGATCGAACTAAAGCGGCGTGATGTCCACATGCAGCACCGCGGCGCGACCGCCATCGACGGCTGCGACGCAGCGCTCGATCGCCGCATCGAGGGCATCGGGATCGTCGACCCGCTCGCCATGGGCCCCAAATGCGCTGGAGATGTCGGCGAGACGGCGCTGCTCGTCCTGACGGCCGGTGCAGAGCCGGGACAGAAACGAGTCCGTCCGCTGGGCCGTGCCATCGGGATAGACGCGCTGAACCGACGCCTTCACCGCCTGCCATCCGTTGTTGTCGAGGATCACGGTCAGGATCGGGAGCTGGTATTGCTGCGCTACGGCGTAGACGGAATCCGGTGCGGCGAAATGGTAGGCGCCGTCGCCGACGATCTGCACCACGCGCGTCGAGGGATTGGCGAGCTTGAGCCCGAGCGCCATGCCGCCGCTGAAGCCGAGGCCGCCGCCAGCGAGGCCCACATAGGTCATCGGCCTGGTGCGGCGAAGCTGCTGCTGCAGGAGCGGCGCATTGCGGACCGCCTCGTTGACGACGATGTCGTCCTCCGACAGATGCGCCTGCAGCCGCGCGAACAGATAGGCCGGGTTGATCGCGCCGGTCCGGCCCTTCTGGCCCGCCGCGGCGGTGCGTTTCGCCTGTGCCGCCTCGCGGGCCGGCTGCCAGCTCGCGATCCGATCGCGCACTTTTCTCAGATACGCATCGTCGGCACGGGCGACGACGATCTCCAGGACCTGGCGGAGAATGACGGCCGAATCGCCCTGAATGCGAAGGTCGGTGGCAAATCCCCACATCGGGATGTCCGCCTTCAGGGCGTCGATGTCGATCTGGATCCAGCGCAGCCGATCGGCCGCCTTCAGCATCTGTGGAATGAAGGGCACGTCGATGTCGATGAGCAGTCCGAGGTCGGCGCCTGCGATGAGCGCGGCGGGGTCGGCGCCCGCAAAGCAGGGGGAGTCCTGGCAGATGTTCATCGTGACGGGATTGAACTCGGCGACGCGGATGCCGCACACCAGCGCCAGCCGCTCCATGACGGAAACCGCCTCGGCGCTGCGGCCGAGATAGGCGGTCAGCGCGATCGGATTGTCCGCCTTCATCAGCGCGTCCGCGATCGCCTGCGCCCGTTCCGGCTCGATGCCTCCCGCTTTGACGCTGCCATAGCGCGCGGCCGGGTAGGCCGGCATCGCCTGCTCGTCCCAGGTCTCGGCCAGGGTTTCCCGCGGCAGCATCATGTAGACCGGGCCGGGCGGATCACTGTGCATGAATGCGGCGGCGCGGGCCACCGCCTCCTTGACGACGACGCCCGACGGCAGCGTGTATTCCCATTTGACATAGGGCCTGATGACGCTGCCCTGATCGAAACTCTCCTGCACGAAGTGGACGTAGGTGTCACGTCCTCCCGGCAGCTCGCCATGCAGCGCGAACGGAGCCCGCCCCGCGAACAGCAGCACCGGAAGCCGGTAGCGAAAGGCATTCTGAATGGCCATGCACGCGTTCGCCGTGCCGGCATCGACGTGGACGAACACGGCCTGTCCGCGGCCGGTCGCACTCGCATAGCCCATCGCCATGTGCACCGCGACCACCTCGTGGGGGCACAGGATCACCTCTGGGTGCCGTCGGCCTTCGCTGTCCCAGCGCGCAAGTTCCTCGATCAGCGAGACATGATCGGTGCCGAGATTGGCAAAGATGTAGTCGACGCCCATCTCGACGAGCGCCTCGAGGAAGTAGTGCGCGGTGGTGTGGCGGGTCATGGCGCGGTGGCAAGGATCAGGCGACGACGGCATTGTCACGGCGCACGGCCTCAGGCTGGGTTGTGAGGCCGCGCAGGCGGCCCAAGAGGTTGTCGGGCTCTTTCGGTGCGGCCATGCCACGCCAGGCGATGTGGGAATCCGGCCGCACCAGCAGCAGGCTTTCGGCAAAGCCATAGCCGGCCGCGGCCCGGTCGACGTCGACCACAGTCAGGGGAACGCCATGCCGAGCTGCGGCCTCGACGAGCGCCGTGACATCGACGGCCGGATCGAACCGGACCAGCGTGTAGGCCGGGCCGAGCGCATCCAGCAGCGATCGGCCATCGGCGAGCCACACATGAGGGGCGCGTGCGCCCGGCACCGTGGACGCAGTGAAATGGCCCATGCCGTAGGGCGGCGGCGTCTCGCCATCGTACGAAATGGCCGGTGACCGGTCATAGTAGTAGCCGAAGTTCAAGCCGGCGCAGCAATATTGCTGCACGTTGAGATCGTAGGCGGCCTTGCCGACCTTGCTACGCGCCGCGTCGCCGACGGGGCCCTCCATTTCGACCTCGGCAGGCACGGCGCGCCGCTGGCTCATCACGGCGAGCGCATGGTTCATCGCGAAGTGCGACACCTGCTCGGTAATCGGCTGACGCTCCGCCTCATAGGCGTCCAGCAGGGCGGGGGCAGCCCAGCCGTGCAGCACGCCGGCGAGCATCCAACACAGGTCGACCGCATCGGCGATCCCCGCATTCATGCCGTAGCCGGCATAGGGAATCCACAGATGCGCGGCATCGCCACAGATGAAGGTGCGGCGATCGCGGAAGCGGTCCGCCACCAGGCGGCGTCCGATCCAGTCCTCCTTGCTGATGATCTCATACTGGAAACGGTCGTCGACGCCGAGAATGGTGCGCAGCGCCCAGTCGCGATCGACACTGTCGAATTCGACTTCCTCGGCCGCGAGGTGGTTGTGGATCAGCCAGTTGTCGCGGCCGTCGATGGAGACGGTGGTGCCGCAGCGCCGCGGGTTGAGCGACATCGTCATCCAGGCCGGCTTCTGGGTGATCAGGTCCTTCAGCGCGGGGGCACGGATGTAGGTCGACTGCACCCGCTGTACGACATCGGTGCCGCCGAGCCGTGCGCCGATCAGCTTGCGCACCGCGGAGCGGCCGCCATCGCAGCCGATCAGATAATCGGCCGAAATGGTGATGTCCTGGCCGGTGTCGAGATCGCGCGCCCGCGCGATCACGCCGTCTTCATCCTGGTCGAAGCGATCGACCTCGACGCGGTTGAGAATCGTGATGCCGCGTTGCGCCTCGGCGCAAGCGAACAGGATGGGCTCGAGATAGATCTGGTTGATGCGATGGGGCGGCTCGGGCGTCGGCCAATCGGTGTCGGGTCCACCGGTCGCCGTATAGCGATCCTGGCGGGACGGAATCGGAATGCGGGTCAGCTCGCGGCCGACGACCGCGGTGCGATAGGCGCAGTCGTTGGGAAAGTCGGCCGGCAGGCCGCCTTCGCGCACGTGTTGGACGATACCAAGGCGGCGGAACACCTCCATGGACCGCGCGGAAACGTGGTTGCACTTCACGTTGGGCGGCTCTCCGGCGCGCCTGATCTCGGCGACGACGACGTCGATGCCGCGCGAGGCAAGGTCCATGGCGGCGGTCAGCCCGACCGGGCCGGCACCCACGATGAGCACCTGGGTTTGAATCGTCTTCATGTCAGTTCTCTTTTTAATTTGAACCTAGGCACGCTCGGCTGTCGAAAGCGTGTCCCGCTGCGCGTCGCCGGCGCTCGGAAGACTGCCGCGCATGCCAAGGACGGCAAGGCCGAGGATCACCAGTGCCGAGAACAGCTGCGGCACCGCGCTCGCCTGAAACAGCGAGGACACGTCCCATTTCGCCGCGAGCATCAGCCCGCCGAGCGTGACGCCGAGGATCGAGCCGAAGCGGCCGATGCCGAGCGCCCAGCCGATGCCGGTGCCACGGATGTAGGTCGGATAGATCCGCGCCGCGTAGGCGTTGCAGCCGATCTGTCCGCCGATCACGGCGACGCCGGCGATGAAGACCGCAGGCACCAGGATCGGCAACGAGGCGCCGGCGATGCCGATGGTGACGATCGAGAGGAAGCCGGCGACGTAGGTCACGAACAGGACGCGATCGAAGCCGAACTTTTCGATCAGCAGGCCGAGCCCGACGGTGCCAAGCATGCCGCCGAGCTGGAAGGCGATGCCGACCGCGATCGCCGCCTGGACGTCGAGGCCGACACCATGCGTCAGCGTCGGCAGCCAGCTGTTGAGGAAATAGATGTCCATCATGTTCATGAAGAACATCACCCACAGCAGCAGGGTCGGGAGCAGGCGCCGCTTGGTGAACAACTGCGGCAGCAGGAAGCCCTTGCCGCTCTCCTCGACGATCGTGAACCGCGCATCGGCCGGAAGCTGGGCCGTGGGATCGATGCGCGCCAGCAACGTGCGCACGCGTTCGCTCCTGCGCGGATCGAGCGCCATCAGCGAGAGCGATTCCGGCAGCCAGACGATCAGGACCGGACAGAGGATGAGCGGCAGAGCGCCGCCAATGAGAAAGATGATCTGCCAGCCATAGGCGGTGATGAGCTTGGCCGCGACCGCTCCGCCGATCGCCGACCCCAGCGACACGGTCATGAACATCAGCATGATCAGCAAGGTTCGGCGACGCTGCGGGGAATATTCGCCGGTCAGCGCGATGGTGTTGGGCAGGACGCCGCCGAGCCCGATTCCGGTCGCGAAGCGGAGGACGACGAGGTCGGATATGCTGGTGGCCTGCGTCGTCGCCAGCGAGCCGAGCGCGAATACGAGAACGCCGGCCACCACCAGCCATTTGCGTCCGAGATAGTCGGCCAGCGCGCCGAACACCAGCGAGCCGATCATCACGCCGAACAGGGACGCACCGAACACGGGCCCCAACGCGCCCGGCGCCAGATGCAAATCCTTGCTGAGGGCAGGGGCGACGAAGCCGAGCGCCTGGGCATCGAAGCCGTCGAGCCCGACGACCAGCGCGCACAGGCAGATCACCCGGATCTGGAATCCCGACAGCGGCCGCTCGTCGACGTAGCGCGTGAGATTGATCGCCTGCGTCAAATGTCCCTCCCCATGTGCTTGTTGTTGCCGGGCCGCTTCGCCGCTCCGGCTGTTTGCAAATATGTTGCATGATCAAACTCTTTCGATTAGCCACAAAATTCTCATTCATTCATAAGGAAAGCTAATGCCCCCGACCCTGCGGCAACTGGAGGCCCTGGTCCTGGTGTATCGGCTCGGCAGCATCACCAGGGCGGCCGCCGAGCTGCGCGTCACGCAGTCGGCGATCAGCCTCTTGATCCGGCAGATCGAGGAGAACTTTCAGCTCAAGCTGTTCGAGCGCACGACGCGGGCGCTGCATCCGACGGCGGCCTGCCGCGAGGCGATCACCGCCGCCGAGCGCATCCTGGCGGGAGCGCAGGGGCTGTCGCAGCGGATGCGCGACCTTGCCGAGATCAAGGCCGGCCGGATTTCCATCGCGGTCTCAGCGGGCGTGGCGTCGGCGCTGCTGCCACGCGTGTTCGCGACCTTCCGGTCGCGCCATCCCGAGGTGAGGATCGACCTGCGTGATGTCGCGCCTGACGAGCTGCTCGCGATCGTGATGGCCGGGCAGGCGGAGTTCGGCCTCGGCAGCGTCGAGGACGAGGGCGTGCCGGAGGTCCGGATCGACACACTGATGCAGAGTCCGCTGTCGGCCATCGGCATCAAGGACGGCCGGTTCGAGAAGCACCGCCGCCTGACGTGGGACGGCATCATGAGCTCCGAGCTGATCACGATGCGTCACGGCACGCGGATCCGCAGTCAGATC
The DNA here is from genome assembly GCF_051168015.1 of Bradyrhizobium sp. HKCCYLRH3061. NCBI lineage: Bacteria > Pseudomonadati > Pseudomonadota > Alphaproteobacteria > Hyphomicrobiales > Nitrobacteraceae > Bradyrhizobium > Bradyrhizobium sp. HKCCYLRH3061. Next base: position 88,686 of record NZ_JBNPUE010000008.1, on the reverse strand, counting down.
GACGAGGCGCTGGCGCAGACGGGGCGGGCGCTGAAGCCGGCCTGGGAGGTGTCGCTGATCACCACCGCGCTGGCGCTCACGGCGGAGGGCGCAGGCCTGAGCATCCTGCCCGCGCACATGCTGCCGAAGGCACAATTTCCGACGCTCGTTGCCATCCCCCTGTCGCAGCCGACGATCCATCGGCACGTCTCGCTCTTGAGCCGCGCCGATTTCGGATTGTCGCCCGCCGCGCAGCGCTTCGTCGAGATCGCGAAGGCCGTGCTGTCGCGCAAGGGCGGCTGATCACGGCTTCGGAGCCGGGGGACGCTCCTTCTCCAATCGCTTCGCCTCGTTCCACAATTCGTCCATCTCGTCGAGCGAGGCTTCTTCGAGGCTGCGGCCCTTGGCCGTCAGCGCCTGTTCGATGTGCGCGAAGCGGCGCTCGAACTTGGCGTTGGTGCCGCGCAACGCGGTCTCCGGATCGACATCGGCATGGCGGGCGAGATTGACCAGCGCGAACAGGAGATCGCCGGTCTCTTCGGTCAGCTCGGTCGCATCTCTGTTGTCGAGGGCGGCCTCGATCTCGTCGGCCTCCTCGCGGATCTTCTGCAACACGGCACGCGGATCGTTCCAGTCGAAGCCGACGGTCGCGGCCTTGCGCTGCAGCTCCATCGCGCGCACCAGCGCCGGCTGTCCGGCCTTGATCCCTGCCAGCAGCGAGGACTTGCTCGTCCGCTCCTCGGGCGGGCGGCGCGCGGCGCGCTCGGCCTTCTCCTCGGCCTTGATGCGGTCCCAGGTGCCCTTGGTGGGCTGGGTGACGTTGCCGTCCTTGTCCGGGAACACATGCGGATGGCGGCGGATCATCTTCTTCGTGATGCCCTCGACGACGTCGCCGAACGCGAACGCGCCTTGCTCCTCGGCGATGCGGGCGTGATAGACCACCTGCAGCAGGAGATCGCCGAGCTCCTCGCGCAGATCGTCGATGTCGTCGCGCGTGATCGCGTCGGCCACCTCATAGGCTTCCTCGATGGTGTAGGGCGCGATCGTCTGGAAGGTCTGCTCGACGTCCCACGGACAGCCGGTGACCGGCGTGCGCAGCGCCGCCATGATCTCGATCAGGCGGGAGATGTCGCGGGAAGGGATCATGGGCAGGTCCTGACAGCATCGTTCGATCCTGTCCTGTATGCCCCAAGCGGCGCGCGGCTCCCAGCAAAAAGGCCATGACGCGGGATCGCTCCGCAGGTTGGCCCGACCCGTCGATGATGCTAAGCGGGAGCCATGAATGAGCAGGACACGACGGCCCTGGTGCTGTTCTCGGGCGGGCAGGATTCCACGACGTGCCTGGCCTGGGCGCTCGACCGCTTCGCGCGCGTTGAGACGATCGGATTCGCCTACGGCCAGCGCCATGCGATCGAGCTCGCCTGTCGCGACCGGCTGGTCGAGGGCATCGCGCGCCTGCGTCCCGACTGGGCGGTCAAGCTCGGTGACAGCCACACGCTGGACATTCCGACGCTGGCTGCGATCTCGGAGACGGCGCTGACGCGCGACGTCGCGATCGAGATGGGCGCCGACGGCCTGCCCAACACCTTCGTGCCGGGCCGCAACCTGGTGTTCCTGACCTTCGCGGCGGCGCTCGCCTATCGCCGCGGCATCCGCCACATCGTCGGCGGCATGTGCGAGACGGACTATTCGGGCTATCCGGACTGCCGCGACGAAACCATCAAGGCGCTGCAGAACGCGCTGAGCCTGGGCATGGCGCGCGCGTTCGAGCTGCACACGCCGCTGATGTGGCTGTCGAAGGCCGCGACCTGGCAATTGGCGCACGATCTCGGCGGCACCGGCCTCGTCGACCTGATCCGCGACCAGTCGCACACCTGCTATCTCGGCGAGCGCGGCGCGCGGCACGATTGGGGCCATGGCTGCGGGCAGTGTCCCGCCTGCGAGCTCCGCGCCAAGGGATGGCGCGAATACATCGCGGCGAGCGGGCCATCCTGAATCGGAAGCGGGGCCCTCGGGCCCCGCGGAGAGTTGCGCGACAGACGAGCGCTCAGGCGGCTTCGGTGTCCGACGGCTCGCGCTGGCTGACGATGACGAGATCGGCATCGGCGACGTCGTGGCCGTCATCGGCCTGGTTGGCGGCAGCGGAGGCCGCCTGCGCAACGAGACGCGCAGTGATCTCGTCCTTGGCGTCCTTGGCGTCCTTGCCGCTCTTCTCCCAGGCGGGTGCGTTCAGCACCACGATGTCGTCGTCCTCCGCGGCATCATCCTGATCGGCGGGCACGATCGATGGCGACTTCGCCGGAGTATCGACGACACGCAGGGTCGGGGCCCCGGCTTCGACCGGCTCGTCCTCGGCTGAAGCCGTTTCGTCTTCGGCCATTTCGGGCTGGGCCGGCTCGACGGGCGCGGCCTCTTCGGCGGAGGCGTCGGCTTCGGTGCTCGCCATTGCCTCAGCAGCTTCGGCGGGCTGCTCGGCGGCCGCGGCGGGGCTCTCTGCGGCAGGCGCCTCATCAGCCGGCGTGAGGCCGAGATGCTGCGAGATCTCCTTGATCACGCGGTCGATCGCCACCAGCACGCGATATTCCGGGATCGAGGCCATGTGCTGCTCGAACCGGTTGCGCGCATATTGCAGCGAGTCGATCACGTCGGTGGCGATGGAGGAGCCCGACGCCTCGGTGCCGTGCAGGGCGCCCGCGGCCTTCTCGGTCGAGCTTTCGATCAGCAGGAAGGCCTCGTATTGCGGAATCGATTTGAGCTTCTCGTGATAGTCCTGGCGCACGCCGGCGAGCGTGTCGACGATGGTGGCGAACTCTGGCGCGAGCATTTCGACGTCCCCCTCAACTTCAGCAAAGAAGATGCGGGACGCTACGGACGCACTGATGAATGTTCAATTTCGAACGAATACGGCTGTTCGCGGCATGAATAGCCGGCCGTTAAGACCGGCCCACCAAAAGCAGGATCGCCCGCTCACCGGGCATTAAGCATTCTTACGACGCGCACGAAGGGCTCAACCGACGAAATCCTCGGGCTTGAGCTCGATCGGCCTGCCATGCGGGGTGCGATCGGCAGCGTGATCCCAGGCATTGCGGTAACGCGTCAGCGCGTCCGCGGAGGTGACGCCCTTCTCGGCGACGAGCCGCTCGAGCGTCGCCAGCCAGTGCCGGTAATAGGTATCGCCGCAATCGGGATCACCAGACGCTTGCGCGCGCGAAATCTCCTCGGCGAGCGCAGCCGCCCATTCGGGCCAGGTGAAGAGGCCGCGGGCGTGCAGCGTGACGGCCATCGCGAAGGCGTGCGCTTCCCACGGCTCGCGAAACACGGGCCCACTGTCATCGACGGGAATGCCGGGCAGGGCGCGCGTCGCCGCGACCGCCGCCTCACGGTCCGGCGTCATCGGGCTGGCTCCAGATAGGGCTCGAAGGCGTCGACCGTCACCTCCAGCAGCGGATCGGGCGCGTCGGCCCACAGCTCGGCGCCGCTGAACGACACCGTGTAGAGCCATTGCGGGTCTTCGCCGCCGCCATGGGCGTTGCTGTCGGGAAACACGTGCACGCCCTGGATCGCCTCGATACGGCCGAGATGGCCGCGCACATAGCGCGGCAGCCGCGTATGCGTCGCCGGATGGATGTCCTTGGCGCGCACGCGGTCGCCGACGGCGAACCGCGCCGGCTTGGTTTCCGCGCGTTCGGTCGGACCGCCGCGACGCAGGGTCGCCGCGACGGCATCTGCAGTGAGGATCCTGGCGACGGGCCTGGCCGGATGCAGCGCCTCGCCGGCGGCGATCTCATCGGCGTCGACCAGATGCCGCTCCTGCATCAGCCGTTCGATGCCCGCGAGCCAGATCTGGTAGTAGCTCATGCCGAGGTAATCGTCCGGCGGACGGTTCTCGCGCGCGAAGCGCGACATGTCGATGTTCCAGCCGCCGGGCGTCGCCATGGCCAGCGTCATGGCGAACGCACGACGCTCCCATTCGGCGTGAAACACCGGCTCGTTCGGCTCGGGGCGGACCGGACCGAAGCCGGCGACGCCGCCCATGTCATGCGCGCCATCCATCAGCTACCGACCTCATGCGGTTGCTTCGGCAGCCCGGTGCCGATCATGCTGTCGCGCGTGACGAGTTCGGCGAGCTGCTCCGCGCTCCAGCCGTCGGTCCCCGCGGGACGCATCGGCAGCACGAAATAGCGGACCTCGGCGGTCGAATCCCACACCCGGATCTTCGTCGTCGGCGGCAGCTCGAAGCCGAAATCCTTCAGGACGCCGCGCGGATCCTTCACCGCCTTGGCGCGATAGGGCGCCGATTTGTACCAGACCGGCGGCAGGCCGAGCACGGGCCACGGGTAGCAGGAGCACAGCGTGCACACGACCATGTTGTGCAGATCCGGCGTGTTCTCGACCGCCACGATGTGCTCGCCCTGGCGGCCGGCATAGCCGAGCTCACCGATCGCCGGCGTGGCCTCGGCAAGAAGGCGCGCCCGATAGGCGGGATCGGTCCAGGCCCGCGCCACGACCTGGGCGCCGTTGCGGGGACCGACCTTGCTCTCATAGGTCTCGATGAGCACGTCGAGCGCAGCAGGATCGATATACCCCTTCTCGGTCAGGATGCTTTCGAGCGCGCGAACGCGCAGATCGGTCTCGGACAGGTCCGAGTGATCGTGCGGATGGTCGTGATGGTGATCGTGATCCGTCATGACTCAACCATAGGCGTAATCGGGCACCGCTGTCGAGCCGAGGTGGCTCCCTCGGTGCGTGCCGCCGTGTTCAACGGCCGCCGCAGCCGTGCGGCGGTCAAAATGCCGAGCGTTGCGTCCTCGGCCGTTGACGCGACGGCGCGGGACGCAGATGTGATCGGGGTCGCTCCATTGCCGCCATCCCGGGCTGTTCAAATCAGGGCCCAGATATGGTTCGTAGGGCCTTCGTTGTCCCGATCGGGCGCGAAAGCGACAGAGGTTTGAGGTTCATCAATGCCGAACGACGTCTCCCGCCGTGATCTTGCAAAGCTGGCCGGGCTGGCGGCCCTTGGGGCGGCCAATGGCCCGGCGCAGGCGGAGGAGAGCGCAGTGAAGGAGGATGCCGGGCGGCGGTTTCCCGCCGATTTCGTGTGGGGGACGGCGACGTCGTCGTATCAGATCGAGGGCGGGGCCACGGCCGATGGCCGCGGACCGTCGATCTGGGATGTGTTCACGCATCTGCAGGGCAACATCGAGGACGGCAGCACCGGCGACGTCGCCTGTGATCACTACAACCGCTACAAGGGCGACGTGCGGCTGATCAAGGAGCTCGGCTGCCGGGCCTATCGGTTCTCGATCGCCTGGCCCCGGCTGTTTCCCGACGGCGGGCTGACGCCCAATCTGAAGGGCCTCGACTTCTACAACCGCCTCGTCGACGAGCTCCTGGCCAACGGCATCACGCCGTACGCAACGCTGTATCATTGGGATCTGCCGCAGGCGCTGCAGGATCGGGTCGGCGGCTGGCTCTCGGCCGACACGGCCAGGGCCTTTGCGCATTATGCGGGCTACGTCGCGCAGCATCTCGGCGACCGTGTGAAGACCATCTTCACGATCAACGAATGCGGCCGCTTCATCCCGTTCGGCTATGGCCTCGGCGTCGACGCGCCCGGGCTGAAGCTGCCGCAGCAGCAGGTCAACCAGGCGCGCCATCACGTGGCGCTGGCGCACGGTCTCGCCGTCCAGGCCATCCGCGCCAGCGGGCAAACCGGCATGCGCGTCGGCATGGCCGAGAACATCACGGCCTGCCTGCCGGCGATCGACACGCCGGAGAACATCCGCGCCGCCGAGATCGCGACGCGCGAATTGAATGCGGGCTTCCTCAACGTCATCCTCGAGGGGCGCTACACGGACGGTTTCCTGGCGTGGTCCGGCAAGGATGCGCCGAAATTCACCGCCGACGAACTGAAGATCATTTCGGCGCCGGTCGATTTCGTCGGCCTCAACATCTACGCGCCGCAAGCCTATGTCGTCGCGTCGGACCGCGCGGCCGGCTTCGACGTGCTGCCGATGCCGTCCTCGTTCCCGCATATGAGCTCCCCCTGGCTGCAGGTCGGTCCGGAGACGGCCTATTGGGTGCCGAAGCTCGCCGCCAAGATCTGGAATCTCCAGACCATCTACATCACCGAGAACGGCACCTCATCGGACGACAAGCTGACCGCCGACGGCAAGGTCCACGACCTCGACCGCGTGATGTATCTGCGCAATTATCTCGCCCAGCTCCAGCGCGCAACGTCCGAGGGCGTGCCCGTGAAGGGCTACTTCCTGTGGAGCCTGCTGGACAATTTCGAGTGGGTGTTCGGCTACAAGCAGCGTTTCGGCATCTATTACGTCGACTTCGACACCCAGGTGCGCACGCCCAAGCTCAGCGCGTCGTACTACCATCACGTGATCAGCCGCAACGCCGTGAGCGCGTGAAGCGCCGCGACGTCACCCGGGGGTCCAGCCGGACCCAGTCCACGCCATTCAGGCGGCCAATGTGCCCTCGGCACCCGACGCATTGAGTGTCGGCGCGCCGGACTTCACGCCGCGATTGCAAATCCATGATGCGGAAAGCACACCTTGTGCGACTCTTTTGCGCGCACGCAGTTTTCGTGGCGAAAGCTGGCTGCAGATGACTTAAACCGGCAATCTGCCGGCCCCTCAAGCGAGTTTTCCAGCATGCAAGTTTCCGTTGTCTGTCCGCCAGCCGTCCGCGCGGGCGTTCTGTTGTGCGTCCTCGGAGTGATCGCTGGCTCCAGCGCCTGGGCCCAGGGAGCCGCGAACGATGCGGCCAAGCCCGCCACGGAGCAGTCTGCCGCGCCGACGGCCGACAAGCCCGCAGAGCAGCCCTCGGACGCCGCCGGCAAGCCGGCGGCTGCGGCCGAGCCTGAGAAGACGGCCGAGAAGCCCGCCGAGCCGGCCGCTGTGGACACCAAGCCCGTTCAGTCCACTGACAGCGCCAGCCCGCAGCCGGCGGACAAAGTATCGACCGAAAAAACCGCGACGGATGTTGCGGCCGAGAGCAAGCCGGCCGAGGCCAAATCCGAGACCAAGGTCGAACCGAACTCCGCCACCGACGTCGGCCAGAAGCCGGCCGTGACCGAGTCGAAACCGGCAGAGCCCGCTCCGGCCGTTCAGCCCGCCGCCGTCGCCAAGGACGCGCCCGTACCGGAGAAGCTCGAAGGGAAGGCCGAGGAGAAGGCGGCGGAGAGCAAGCCGGCGGCCGCTGCGCCGGCGGAACAGCCGGCCACCGCTGCCGAGGCGAAGCCTGCGGTAGCGCCGGCCGAGCCCAAGACATCCGAGCCGCCGGCCACGGCGCCTTCAGCGGCGGTACCGCAGAAGGCGGCTGTGAAGCAGGATACCGCAGCCCCGTCAGCCAAGCCCGAACGGCACGGCAAAGCGAACGCGCATGCTCATCACGCCGAGGACGACGCCAAGCCGGCCAAGCGGAAGCTCCGCGCCCGCAGCAAGCCCGAGAGCGAAGCGAAGAGGGGTGGTGTCAATTGCAAGAGCTTCCGTACCTACGATGCGGAGAAGGGCACCTATCGCGGCTACGACGGGCGCGTTCACACCTGCTCGTAAGGACCGGTCGGCAAATGGGCGCATCGGCAGCGCAAAGGCCGCTACCGATGGCCGCTGCCGATCACACCATCAACGCGGCATCGGCGGCTGAATGCCCGAGGTGTTGCGGGTAAAGAGTGTCCCGAACGTCGAACCCTGCGGCTGCGCCGGCTGCGGCCGGGCCATTCCCGTCGTGGTCCGCTGCTGCGGCGTGACGATGATCTGCTGGGGCGGGCCTGGGGGGACCGTGCCGCGTGCCTGCACCGCCTGGTTGGACATTCGTGACACCAGTCGCATCAGCTGATCCTGGCCGGCCTGTAGCTGCTCGATGGCGCGGGTGTGATCGCGGCTGGCCTGATCCTGTGTGGACTTGATCTGTTCGATGCCCTGCTGCAGATCGGCGATGTCGCGCGCCATCCTCTGCATCAACGTCGCGGGCTCGCGGGAGCCGGTGGTGTCTTCCGCTCCCCTCAGCGAGGCATTCGACATCATGGCATCCTCGCTGCCCTGCTGAGCCGTCGCCTCGTCCTGCGTCGCTTCGCTGGCGCCCGGCATCCAGCGGTCCATCAGTGACGTGCCGACGTCGCGCTGCGACCAGGCGACCGAGCCGCCGACCAGCACGACCAGCAGCGCGAGACCCACGGCGTTGCGCCCGCGCAGCCTGCCGAGGGGGGCCTTCACCCGCGCCCAGCGGCTGGCCCCGGCGTTTGCCGCCCCGCTCGTGCTCGCTGCCGCCGCGGCATCCGCCGCCATGCCGGGTTTCTCGATCGCCGCAAGCCGCGTATCGATCCGGGTCAGCACCTCGCGCAGGACCCGCCGGTACAGTTGATCGTAGCCTGCCTTCTCGGGCTTCTCAGGGGCGAGGCCGATCTCGCTCTGATCAATCTGTTGCACGTTCTGTGTGGACTGCATTGCTGATCCCCAAACCCTTGGCCCGCCGCCGACGCCGATGTTCTCTTTGAATTTTCAAACGTGACTCGACCCGCCGCTTTGGCCGAAAGCAAGACAGCGTCGTGACGAGGAGGGGGCCTTTTCGGACCATCTCTCCCTCGCTGCAGCGCCAGTCGATCGCTTCGAGAGGCCTCAATCGGCCTTTGGTTGCGCGCTGCCGAGCCTTCGAGGTACTATCCGACCGATGTTTTTGGGGGATTGGGGCCGGTGCAAAGCTTGATTGTCATTGCGCGCGCAGTGTTGTGCGCAGCGTTCGTCGTCCTGTCTGCTCACGCGCAGGCCGTGCCCTTGGATGAGGCCACGCGCAAGGCTGAACTGATGGCCGCCTGGCAGGCAGCGAGCCAAGCGGGCACCGACGGACCAAGCGACATCGTGCTGATCGACCAGGGCAAGCTGAAGCTTCCGGCCGACTACTTCTACGTCCCGAAGAACGAAGGCCTGCGGGTCCTTCGCGCGCTCGGCAACGTCGTCAACGACGCGACCTTCGTCGGGCTGGTCGTCGGCAGGCGCCAGAACGACGACTGGATGGTGGTCATCAAGCACATCAAGGAAGGCTACATCAAAGACGACGACGCCAAGAGCTGGAACGCGGACGATCTCCTGAGCAACCTCCGCGCCGGCGCCGAAGAGGCGAACAAGGACCGTGCGGCGCGCGGATTTCCGGAAATGGCCGTGGTCGGCTGGGTCGAGCCGCCGGCCTACGATGCCACGACGCATCGTCTCGTCTGGTCGCTGCTCGCCAAGGAGAAGGGTCAGCCCGACGACGCGCCGAAGAACGTCAACTACAACACCTACGCGCTCGGGCGTGACGGCTATTTCAGCCTGAACCTGCTGTCCGGCTCGGAGCGGATCGCGGGCGACAAGGCTGTCGCGCACGAGCTGCTGTCCGATCTCTCCTACAATGCCGGCAAGCGCTATGAGGATTTCAGCGCCGGCACGGATCGGATCGCCGAATATGGCTTGCTGGCGCTGGTCGGCGGCGTTGCCGCGAAGAAGCTCGGGCTGCTGGCGCTGGCCGGTGCGTTCGTCCTGAAGTTCGCCAAGATCATCATCTTCGCCGTCGTCGGCGCCGGGGCCGCGGTCATGAACTTCCTGCGCCGCAAGCCGCGCGGCGACAACGCGGGCGGGCCCGCGTGAAGGCACTCCTGCTGATCCTGTTCTCCGGCTTGAAATGGGGGAAGCTCGCCATGAGCGGCGGCACGATGCTGCTGTCGCTGGTCGTGTATGCGGGCATCTGGGGCTGGCGCTACGCGGCGGGTTTCATCGCGCTGCTGTTTGCTCATGAGATGGGGCACTACGTCGCCGCGCGCCAGCGCGGTCTCGACGTCGGCGCTCCCGCCTTCATCCCGTTCGTCGGCGCCTGGATCGCGCTCAAGGAGCAGCCGGTCGACGTCGAGACGGAGGCCTATGTGGCACTCGCCGGTCCGCTGGTCGGGACCGCCGCGGCGCTCGCGGTCTATTTGTTGGCAAGATCGGAAGACAGCAATCTGCTGCTCGCGATCGCCTATTCCGGCCTGTTCCTGAACCTGTTCAACCTGCTGCCGATCTCGCCGCTGGACGGCGGCCGCATCACCAGCGTGCTGAGCCCGCGCATCTGGCTGCTCGGCGTTCCCTTGCTGCTGGCCTTGATGCTCTATCGGCCGAGCCCGATGCTGTTCATTATCGCCATCCTCGCAGCCCCGCAACTGATGAAGGCCTGGCGCTACGATCCCGGCGCGCCCGAGAACGTTGCTTATTATGGCACGACACTGCAGACGAAGCTCGAATATGCCGGGACGTATCTCGCGCTCGCGGCGCTGCTCGCCGTCATGACCTACGACGTGCACGAGATGCTTGGACACTTGCGCCAGTTTGGCTGAGTTGAGGTCGCCGCTTCAGACGAGAAGCTTCATGTAGATCGAGGGCACCGGCACCGGCTGGTCGTAAGGACGTGGGCCTTCTGCGACTCGGAATATCCGTTGCTGCAATGCAGCGGATGTGTCTGGGCGGCGCGCAGGAACGAGGCAGTCTTGTAAGATGTTCCATGAGCCATGAGCGCGGCGCGCTATCACAATGCGCTGAGCGCAGAGCACGTTGCCGGATGTTCCCTTGCCCACTGGCATATCGGAGACCAAAGTTGGGCCTGCCCGTCAGAGGCATAAGGATTCGGGAGGTTTCATGATTTCGCTCAAGTCCATCTTGCTTGCGAGCTGCGCAACTGCGCTCGTCTCCTCGGCCGCCATGGCCGCCGATCCCATCAAGATCGGCGTCATCGCCGAAGCCCAGGCCGTCGCAGGCTCGTCGATCGCTCCCGCGGCGCAATTGGCCGCCGAGGAGATCAATGCTAAGGGCGGCGTCGACGGGCGCAAGATCGAGATCGTCGTCTACGACAATCACTCCTCCTCGGCGGAATCGGTGCGTGCCTTCCAGCGCGCCGTCAGCGAGGACAAGGTCAACGCCGTCATTGCGAGCTACATCTCCGAGGTCGTGCTGGCGCTGGAGCCGTGGGCAGGGCGCCTCAAGACGCTGATGATCACGCCCGGCGCCGCTTCCGACGTCATCACCCAGAACATCGCCAAGAACTACGACCAGCTCAAATACACCTTCCATGGCTATCTGACCTCGACCTCGCTGGCCGGCCTCGTCTGCGACGCCGCCAAGGACCTGCTGGTCGAGCCCTACAAGATGAAGACCGCGGTGATCATGAGCGAGGATGCGGCGTGGACGACGCCGCTCGACGCCGGCTACGAGAAGTGCCTGCCGGAGATCGGGCTGAAGGTCGTCGACCATATCCGCATGTCGCCTGATACCACCGACTTCACTCCGATCTTCAACAAGATCGAGGGCCTGAAGCCGGACGTCATGATCACCGGCATCTCGCATGTCGGCACCCAGCCGACCGTGCAGTGGAAGAGCCAGCAGGTGCCGATCCCGATGTTCGGCATTTCCTCGCAGGCGACCAACTCGACCTTCTGGAAAGACACCAACGGCGCCGTCGAGGGCGTCATGTACAATGCCGTGTCGGGACCGGGCGTCGCGGTGACGCCGAAGACGCTGCCGTTCGTGGAGGCCTATCAGAAGAAGTTCGGAAACTTCCCGTCCTATGCCGGCTACACCTCCTATGACGACGTCTACATGATCGCGGATGCGATCCATCGGGCCGGCGGCACCGATCCCGACAAGATGGTCGAGGCGATGGAAGCGACCGACTATGTCGGGACGATCGGCCGCATCGCCTTCAAGCCGAAGGGCGACCCGAACCCGCACGCGCTGCGGACCGGAAAGGGCTACATCACCGGCCTGATGCTGCAATGGCAGAACGGCAAGCAGGTCAACGTCTGGCCCAAGGAGCTCGCCGCCGGCACCGCCACCTGGCCGTCCTTCATCAAGCTCAAGGCGGCCAGCAACTGACGCATCGCGGGGCCGCTCCTTCAAGGAGCGGCCCATTTTCTTGGTGCCTCAGTCTGACGTTGCGGATCGATTTTCAATGCTTTTCTGGCAGATCTTGATCGATGGCTTTGCCATCAGCGCGCTGTATGCCCTCGGCGCGACCGGCTTCACGCTCATCTTCGGTGTCTCCGGTGTTCTCAACCTGTCTCACGGCGCCATCATGGTCGGCGCCGCGGTCGCCGCCTGGGCCGCCGCCAGCGAGCTCGGCGTCGGGCCCTACACGGGGGCGCTGATCGGCGTCCTCGCCGGCTTCATCCTGGCGTTCGCCACCTACTTCATCGCCGTCAGGCCGATCCAGCGATCGAAGATCATCGCCGAATCCGAGAAGGAGATCTTCATCCTGACCGCGACGCTGCTGTGGGGCATCATCATCCAGGAGGCGATCGCGTATCTGTTCACCAACAACGCCAAGACCGTGCTGCCGATCGTCGAGGGCGTGACCACGGTTTTCGGCGTGCGTACGCCGAAGAACGAGTATTTCACCGCCGTGATCTGCTGGGTCGCGATCGGGCTGCTGTGGTTCCTGGTCAACCGCACCAGGCGCGGCAAGGCCGTGATGGCGGCGTCGATGAACCCGCGCGGCGTCACCTTGCTCGGCATCGAGCTGTCGTCGATCTATCTCACCGTCTGGGCGATCTACGGCTTGCTGGCGGGAGTGGCCGGGATCCTGCTCGGCATGTTCCTGGGCGTCAGCTCCTACAGCGTCGGACCGCTGACGGCGAGCGCGTTCTCGATCGTCGTGCTCGGCGGCCTCGGCAGCGTGTCGGGCTCGCTGATCGCGGCCTATGTCGTCGGCTATCTCGAGACCGGAACGGCCTATCTGATCTCGCCGGCCTACCGGACGATCCCGGCGCTGCTGCTGCTCGTCATCGTCATGTATCTGCGCCCGCAAGGGCTGTTCGGACGGAGGTGAGCATGCCTGCATTCGTTATGTCGCGGCTGTTCTGGATCGCGCTCCTGACGGTGATCGTGGCTCTGGTCCTGCCGACCTACGTCTCAGGCTACGTCCTCGGGCTGCTGACGGTCGCGTACTACACGGCCGTGTTCGCGATGTCCTGGGACCTGCTGTTCGGCTTCGCCGGCGAGGTCAATTTCGGGCCGACCTTCCTGATCGGCGTCGGCGCCTATACGGCCGGCATTCTCGATGCGCACTTCTCGCCGGGCCTGTCGATCTGGCTGTGTATCGCCGCCGGCGCGCTGGCGGCGGTCGTCGGCGGCGTCGTGCTGGCGCTGCCGGCGCTGCGCGTCAGCGGGCCGTATTTCGGCCTGACGACGCTGGTGGCCGTGCTGATGCTGCAGAACTTCATCGTCGTCGCCGCGGGGCTGACCGGCGGCGAGATCGGCCTCGCCGTGCCGGACGTGATCTCGATCGATGCCAGGACCAACTACTGGATCGCGCTCGGCTTCATGCTGGTGAGCGGTGCGATCCTGTTCGGCTTGTCGCGCAGCGCCATCGGGCTGATCCTGCAGGCGAGCGGGCAGGACAAGATCCAGGCCGGCGCGCTCGGCTTCAATGTCACCAAGCACAAGCTCGCCGCCTTCGTCGTCAGCGCGTTCTTCTCCGGGCTCGCCGGCGCGCTGATGGTGTTCTACATGGGCACGGCCTCGGTCTCGACCTTTGTCGATGTCGGCGTCGGCGTGCAGATCATCATCGCCGCGGTGCTCGGCGGCCGGCGCACCGTCATTGGCGCCGCGATCGGCGCGATCTTCCTGATCGGCATGGGCGAGCTGCTGCGGCCGCTCGGCGAGCTCGCGACCCTGATCGTCTCCGTGATTGCGCTCGTGGTCATCCTGTTCTTCCCCGACGGCTTCCTCGGCATGATCAGGGGAGGGGCCAAGGCATGAGTGGCGCTCCGATGCTGGAGGTCAACGGCCTCACCAAACGGTTCGGTGGCCTCGTCGCCGTCAAGAATTTGAGCTTCTCGATCCGGCCCGGTGAGATCCTCGGCCTGATCGGGCCGAACGGCTCGGGCAAGTCGACCGCGATGAAGAGCGTCATGGGCGTCGAGCGGCCGACCGCGGGCTCGGTCAAGCTCGACGGCGTCGAGCTCGCGGGCCTGCCGTCGCACCGCATCGCGCGCATGGGCGTCGGGCTGGTGTTCCAGCATTCGCGGCCGCTGGCGCGCCAGACCGTGCTGGAGAACATCAAGGTCGCGCTGCTGCCGGACAAGCTGACGCGGCTGTTCGCCGACAAGGACGTCGATGCGCGCGCCCGGGCCATTGCGGAGCGCGTCGGCCTCGGCGGCGTCATCGATCGCCGTCCGCCGACGCTGGCGTTTGCCGATCTGCGCCGGCTCGAGCTCGCCAAGGCTGTCGCGCGCAGCCCGAAGCTGGTGCTGGTCGACGAGCCCTTCGCCGGCCTCACGGCGTCCGAAGTCGCCGACTTCTCCGAGCTCATCCGCGAATTCCGCGACGACGGCCATGCGGTGCTGCTGGTCGACCACAACGTCAAGAGCGTGTCGGCGCTGGTCGACCGCGTGCTCGCGATGTATCTCGGCGAGAAGATCGCCGAGGGCAGGGCGACCGAGGTCATGCAGGACGAGACCGTGCGTCGTGTCTATCTCGGCGGCGCGCTGGTTTCGACCGCGCGCCCCGAAGCGAGCTTCAAGGACGTCACGCCGGCGCTGCAGGTCGACAAGGTCGGCGTGCTCTATGGCAAGGCGCAGGCGCTGCAGGACGTGTCGCTGCACGTCCATGAGGGCGAGTTCGTCTCGGTCGTCGGCCTCAACGGCGCCGGCAAGACGACGCTGTTCAACGCCATCTCGGGCCTGGTGCCGTATTCGGGCGAAGTGAAGTGGGCAGGCCACAGCCTCGCCGGCGGCACGGCGGCGCAGATCGCGCGATCCGGCATCGTGCAGTGTCCGGAAACGCGCGAATTGTTCGGCGACATGAGCGTGCGCGAAAATCTCGAGCTCGGCGGCAATGCGCTGTCCGACACCGAGCGTGCCGAGCGGCTCCAATGGCTGTTCGGGCTGTTTCCGATCCTCAAGTCGCGGCAGCCGCAGCTGGCGCGCACGCTGTCCGGCGGCGAGCAGCAGATGCTGGCGATCGCGCGCGCACTGATGATGAAGCCGAAGCTCCTGATCCTCGACGAGCCGACGCTCGGACTTGCGCCGGTGATCCTGGAGACCTTGTCGAAAGCGCTCGATCGACTGCGCGAGACCACCAAGATCACGGTGCTGCTCGGCGAACAGAACGTCACCTTCGCGCTCCCGCACGCCGACCGCGTCTACGTGCTCGATCATGCCAAGATCGTCTGGGAAGGCCCGCCGGATCGGTTCGAGGCCGAAGCCGCGGCGAACTATCTGTGAGGGACGGGGGCAGGGAGCAGGGGTGTCCCTGCTCCCTGCCCGGATCTCATGAGCTCGGAGCTACGGGAAACGAGGTGGGCGCGCCTGTGGCGGCCGGGGCGCGAGGCGCGCCGCTGCGCCGACGGTCGTCGGCTCGGTCTTCGCTGCGCGGAACGCGCGTGCGAGCTGGTCCTGGCTGGCCTGCAGCTGTTCGATCGCCCTGGCGTGATCGCGGTTGGCCTGTTCCTGGCTGGACTTGAACTCCTGAAATCCGCTCTGCAGTTCGGCCAAGTCATGCGCGATCTTGTCGATCACCGGCGCGACGTCCCGGTCGGGAGCAGATGGCACGTCATGCTCCGGCGTAGCCTCCGCCATCGCGGAGGATGGATCGCTGGCGCGCGTTGACGTCGATGCTGATGACGTCTCCGGTGTCGGTGAAACGGATGGTGATGGTGATGGTGAGGCAGGGGCCGTCTCGGCCGCACTCGATCCGTTCGCCGCCGTCTCCAGTGCTACCGGCGGATTCGCCGCCTGAGCGTTCTCACGCCGGATGGATTGAACCGCAGCTTCGATTCGGTCGGTGACGGAGGTGATGGTCTCGGTATGGTCCCGCGCCAGGGTGATGGCAGCGCCGACGAGCCCGGCCGACGCCATCAGCGTGATCATGGCCCGCAATACGGGCCGGCGCCGGGCCGGAGGAGGCGTTTCCACGTGGTCGCTGCCTGCAGCGGCTTCGACAGCCTCGACCGCATCAGCGGCGGCCTGGGCCTCGATGGCGGCGATCCGCTGATCGATACGTGCGCGCACCTCGGCCAGCACCCGCTGATAGATCTCCTCGCAGACAGCGTCGTCAGGCGGCAGCGCGACATCACCCGGATCAACTTCCTTCGACGTCGACTGAACTGGCATGTCTTCGGATCCCATTCACGATACGCCCGTGCCCAATCCTGAAGGATGCGGTTTTGACCTCTGGGCTTTGACCAAACGAAGACTGCGGGGTGACGAGGCGGGGGCGATTTCGCACCGGCGCCGACGTGCGCTGGGCGGGCCGATGTGCGGCTTCCACCGTCAGGCAACCGCCCATAGCCAATTCGCATAAGGTATATTATGGAATATTTATATGCTGAGGGAGTTCAATGGCTTGGCGCCGAATCCTCGAATTTACGGCAGCCGCGGGCCCTTCAGACCCCCCGGCCAGCCCAAGCTGATGGGCGCTCGCCATCGCCGAGACTCGCGCTGCGCATGGGGCCTGCTGCGAACGCCGATATTGCTGCTGCGGCCCATCGCTGCAATAAGCGCAGGCGACGTCGCTGATGTCGCAGGATTCGTCCGGCGATGCTTGCGGCGGCGCGATGCAACGAGAAGAAGCTTCTCCAGGGAGAAACGAGAATGAGCCTGTCACGACGCGCGCTGTTGAAGGCCTCCGCGGCGTCAGCCGTACTGGGTGGAATTGGCACCGTCGCAGCGCCGCATGTGGCGCGCGCTGAGAGCGCCGAGTTCACGTACAAATACGCCAACAACCTCCCCGACTCCCATCCGCTCAACGTCCGCGCCAAGGAGATGGCGGCGGCGATCAAGGCCGAGACCAACGGCAAGTTCGACCTGCAGATATTCCCGAACAACCAGCTCGGTTCCGACACGGACATGCTGAGCCAGATCCGCTCCGGCGGCGTCGAGTTCTTCACGCTCTCGGGCCTGATCCTCGCGACCTTGGTGCCAGCCGCGTCGATCAATGGCATCGGCTTCGCGTTCCCGGACTACGACACGGTCTGGAAGGCCATGGACGGCGATCTCGGCGCCTATGTGCGCGGCCAGATCAACAAGGCCGGCCTGGTGGTCATGGACAAGATCTGGGACAACGGCTTCCGCCAGACGACGTCGTCGACCAAGCCGATCAACGGTCCGGATGACCTCAAGGGCTTCAAGATCCGCGTGCCGGTGTCGCCGCTGTGGACCTCGATGTTCAAGGCATTCGAGGCGGCGCCCGCCTCGATCAATTTCAGCGAGGTCTATTCGGCGCTGCAGACCAAGGTGGTCGAGGGCCAGGAAAACCCGCTGGCGATCATCTCGACCGCCAAGCTCTACGAGGTGCAGAAGTACTGCTCGCTGACCAATCACATGTGGGACGGCTTCTGGTTCCTGGCGAACCGCCGTGCCTGGGAGGCCGTGCCGGCCGACATGCGCACGATCGTCGCCAAGCACATCAACGCGGCCGCCGTGAAGGAGCGCGAGGACGTCGCCAAGCTCAATGCCGGACTGCAGGCAGAGCTCGCGTCGAAGGGCCTGACCTTCAATCAGCCGACCGTCGCGCCGTTCCGCGACAAGCTGCGCACCGCCGGCTTCTATGCCGAGTGGAAGGGCAAATACGGCGACGAGGCCTGGGCGCTGCTCGAAAAGGCCGTCGGCAAGCTGTCGTAGCCCCGAGCATGATCCGGAAAAGTGGAGACCGGTTTTCCGAAAAGATCATGCTCAAAACAAGAATGGCGTAGGGCGCGTTCGGGTGACGTCATGGCGCATGCCGAGTTCACGGAAATTGCGATCAGCGAGGTGATCATCGAGACCCCTCGCCGCCGGTCCTGGCTCGACGGCCTGGAGGCCCTGCTCGGCCTCCTCGTCGAGATCCCCGCCGCGTTGCTCGTCGTGGCCGAGATCGTCATCCTGTTCGCGGGCGTCGTGGCGCGCTACGTCCTGCACCAGCCGCTGATCTGGTCGGACGAGCTGGCCTCGATCCTGTTCCTGTGGCTCGCAATGCTCGGCGCCGCGGTGGCGTTCCGCCGCGGCGAGCACATGCGGATGACGGCAATGGTGGCGCGCGCCAGCCCCGGCTTCCGCGCCTATCTCGATCTGGTCGCGACGAGCGCGGCGCTGGCGTTCCTGGTCATGATCGCCTGGCCGTCCTGGGAGTACGCCTACGAGGAAAGCTTCATCACCACGCCGGCGCTGCAGATCGAAAACATCTGGCGCGCCGCCGCACTGCCGGTCGGCGTCGGACTGATGGCGCTGTTCGCCCTCATCCGTCTCGCCCGCACGGCCAGCGTCAGGACGATGCTGCTGGCCGTCGTCTCCGTCGTAGCCATCATCGCGCTGTTCTGGGTGGCGCAGCCGCTGCTGAAGCCGCTCGGCAACATCAACCTCGTGATCTTCTTCGTCGGCGTGGTCGGCTTGTGCGTCTTCGCCGGCGTGCCGATCGCGTTCGCTTTCGGGCTCGCGATCTTCGGCTATCTGGCGCTGACGACGCGCACGCCGCTGATGGTGCTGGTCGGGCGTATGGACGAGGGCATGAGCCACCTCATCCTGCTGTCGGTGCCGCTGTTCGTCTTTCTCGGATTGCTGATCGAGATGACCGGCATGGCCCGCGCCATGGTCGCGTTCCTGGCAAGCCTCTTGGGGCACGTCCGCGGCGGGCTGCATTACGTGCTGGTCGGCGCGATGTACCTCGTCTCGGGCATTTCCGGCGCCAAGGCCGCCGATATGGCCGCGGTCGCGCCGGTGCTGTTTCCGGAGATGAAGGCGCGCGGCGCCAGGCCCGGCGATCTCGTCGCCCTGCTCGCCGCCACCGGCGCGCAAACCGAGACCATTCCGCCGAGCCTGGTGCTGATCACGATCGGCTCCGTCACCGGCGTGTCGATCGCGGCGCTGTTCACCGGCGGCCTGCTGCCGGGCGTGGTGCTGGCGATCACGCTGTGCACGCTGGTGTGGTGGCGCTACCGCAACGAGGACATGAGCGGCGTCCGCCGCGCCACCGGAGCCGAGATCGGCAAGGCCTTCATCGTCTCGCTCCCTGCCCTGGCCCTGCCCTTCGTGATCCGCGCGGCCGTCGTCGAGGGCGTAGCGACGGCGACGGAGGTCTCGACCATCGGCATCGTCTATGGCGTGCTGGCGGGCCTGCTGGTCTATCGCCGTTTCGACTGGCGCCGGCTGATGCCGATGCTGATCGAGACGGCGGCGTTGTCCGGCGCGATCCTGCTGATCATCGGGACGGCGACCGGCATGGCCTGGGGCCTGACGCAGTCCGGCTTCTCACGCGCGCTGGCGGCCGCCATGACCGGGCTGCCGGGCGGCCCGGCGACGTTCATCGCGGTCTCGATCGTCGCCTTCACGATCCTCGGCAGCGTGCTCGAGGGCATTCCGGCAATCGTGCTGTTCGGGCCGCTGCTGTTTCCGATCGCGCGTGCCGTCGGCGTGCACGAGGTGCATTATGCCATGGTGATCATCCTGGCGATGGGAATTGGCCTGTTCGCGCCGCCGTTCGGGGTGGGATATTATGCCGCCTGCGCGATCGGCCGGGTCGATCCCGCCGAGGGCATCCGTCCGATCTGGGGCTACCTGCTGGCGCTTGTCATCGGCCTCGTCATCGTTGCGATTTTTCCATGGATTTCGATCGGGTTCCTGTAAACTCTTCAGATCGCAAGGGAGGGTGGTGATGAGCACGAACCAGTACAAGCTCGGCCTCGACAAGACCCCGGCCAATTACGTCCCCCTGACCCCGCTCAGCTTCCTGGCGCGCAGCGCGGCCGTCTATCCGGACCACGTCAGCACGGTCTATGAAGGCCGCAGCTTCACCTGGCGCCAGACCTATGAGCGCTGCCGGCGCTTCGCGTCCTATCTCGCGGGACGCGGCATCGGCACCGGCGACACCGTGGCGGCGATGCTGCCGAACATCCCGGCGATGAACGAGGCGCATTTCGCCGTGCCGATGGCCGGCGCCGTGCTCAATACCCTCAACATCCGCCTCGATGCATCCTCGATCGCGTTTCAGCTCGATCACGGCCAGGCCAGGATCATCCTGGTCGATCCCGAATTCTCTGCCGTGATCAGCGAGGCGCTGAAGCTGATGAGCGGCGCCAAGCCGTTCGTGATCGACGTCGATGACGCCTCCTATGCCGGCGGCAGCCGCATCGGCGAGATCGAGTACGAAGCCGCGGTCGCATCCGGTGATCCGAGTTTCGAGCCGCGCCGTCCCACTGATGAGTGGGACGCGATCGCGATGAGCTACACCTCGGGCACCACGGGCAATCCCAAGGGCGTCGTGACGCATCACCGCGGCGCCTATCTCAACGCCGTCAGCAACATTCTCGCCGGCGGCCTCGGCCAGCACCCGGTCTATCTCTGGACCCTGCCGATGTTCCACTGCAACGGCTGGTGCTTCCCCTGGACCATGGCGGCCGCGGCCGGCGTCAATGTCTGCCTGCGCAAGGTCGAGCCGACCAAGATCTTTGAGCTGATCAAGACCCACGGCGTCACCCACATGTGCGGCGCGCCGATCGTCTACAACGTGCTGATCAACGCGCCGGACGCGCCCAAGGGCAAGCGCGACAAGCCGGTCGTCGGCCTGATCGCCGGCGCCGCGCCGCCGGTCGCCGTGCTCGAAGGCGCCGAGAGCATCGGCATCAAGCTGACGCATGTCTATGGCCTCACCGAGGTCTACGGCCCCGCCTCCGTCTGCGCCGAGCAGCCCGGCTGGGATGACCTGCCGGCGCCGGAGCGCGCGCGGCTGAAGCGTCGGCAGGGCGTGCCTTATCCGTTGCAGGAAGCCGTCACGGTGCTCAATCCCGAGACGATGCAGGAGGTGCCGCGCGATGGCGAGACCATCGGCGAGGTCATGTTCCGCGGCAACATCGTGATGAAGGGCTACCTCAAGAACGAGAAGGCGACGCAGGAAGCCTTCGCCGGCGGTTGGTTCCATACCGGCGACCTCGGCGTGCTCGACGAGCACGGCTACGTCATCATCAAGGATCGCTCCAAGGACATCATCATCTCCGGCGGCGAGAACATCTCCTCGGTCGAGGTCGAGGACATCCTCTACAAGCACCCCGCCGTGTTGTTCGCCGCCGTCGTCGCCAAGCCCGATCCGAAATGGGGCGAGGTGCCCTGCGCCTTCATCGAGCTCAAGGACGGTGCTGAAGCCACCGAAGCCGAGATCATCGCCTATTGCCGCAGCCACATGTCCGGCTTCAAGACGCCGAAGGTCGTCGTGTTCGGCCCGATCCCGAAGACGTCTACCGGCAAGATCCAGAAGTTTCTGCTGCGCAACGAGGTCAACTCGGCCAAGGCGATCTCGGCGTAGGTGCCTCTGAGTAGGGCGGGTTAGCCGCAGGCGTAACCCGCCGCGCCAGTGCTGGAGGCTATGGCGGATTACGCTGCGCTAATCCGCCCTACGCGCGGCCAATGAACTGATGAGCTGCATCGACACGCGCGGTGCACCCTCTCCCCTTGTGGGAGAGGGTGGTTTCGATGCAAAGCATCGAAACCGGGTGAGGGGTTGCCACGAACTCAGAGCGGAATGTGCGGCACGAACCCATCACCCGAGTGAGGACGTAGTCAGCACCTTTGAGCCCTCTCCCACAAGGAGCGAGGGCGCATTCATGAGCACCGCGATGACGATGGTCTTTCCTCGCTCGGGCGTCGAAGGTCAGTTTGCCGCCGCGTCGCCCCTGCTCTTCTCCGGATAATACTGCGGCGCTTCGCGGCGATCGTACATGCCGTAGTCTCTGCTGACTTCGACGACGCGGATGTTGTCGGCGCCGGGTTCGGCGAGCAGGCGCACACTCAGCGCCACGCCGGTCGCCTCGTCCGGCAAGTCGATCAGATACGCGAAGCGGCCCTCGCGATAGACGCTGGAGAAGGTCGCGACCGGCAGATCCGTCGCGATGCTCAGCTGCGGCGCAGCCGTCTCCACCGCCAGCACATAGGTCGGCGCACGCCGTTTCGGATCGTTGTACGTCCCCCGCCGCTCCGGCTGCCATGCCGCCTGCCCCGGCCTCACCTCGTGGACCAGCTCGGCGACACGCAGGCGATAATCCGAGAACACCTTGTCGCGGCCGAGCGTCTGGATGTCGTGGTGATGGGCGTGCACCCGCCAGGCGGTCATGGCGCCCTCGTCCTGCCAGATCTGGTAGGACAGAATCAGGTTGTCGCGCGACAGGCTCCTGAAGCGGTCGAGGAACAGGCAGCCGCCGAGGGCGTCGAGCTCGGGCCGCAGCGCGGCAGCGAGCTGCAGATACTGGTCGAGATGGCCGGGCTTGACCTCGACCTCGAAGAACAGCGACAGCATGGTAGCGTCTCCATGTATTCGGCCGTACAGCTTCGTGGCCCTTGCGGTCGCCCGCCCCTGCCCGTCATTGCGAGCGAAGCGATCCAGAGTCATTGCTATAATTCTGGATTGCTTCGTCGCCTTCGGCTCCTCGCAATGACGGCCTTAGCCGGCCAACGAACAATCAGCCGACCTCCAGCCGCATGCCGTCATAGGCCGGCACCACGCCGGCCGGCAGGCTCTGGCGCAGCACCTCGTAGTCGAGATCGGCGGTCATGTTGGTGATGACGGCGCGTCGGGGCTTGAAGCGTTCGACCCAGGCCAGCGCGTCGTTGACCGAGAAATGGCTGGGATGCGAGGCGGGCCGCAGGCCGTCGACAATCCAGAGGTCGAGATCCTCGAGTGCGCCCCAGCTCTCCTCCGGGATGTCGTTGAGGTCAGGCGTGTAGGCGGCATTGCCGATGCGGTAGCCGAGCGCGGGGATGTTGCCGTGCTGGACGAGGAACGCGGTCAGCCTCAGCTCGCCGCCCTTGCCTTCCACCGCCTGGGTCTCGCCGGCCTCGATCGCGTGCTGGGTCAGGATCGGCGGATAGTCGCTTCCCGGTGGCGAGATGAAACAATAGGAGAACCGGTGCATGATGTCCTTGGCGGTCGACTGGTTCAAATAGACCGGAATCCGCCGCCGCTGATGCATGACCACCGAGCGCAGGTCGTCGATGCCGTGGGTCTGGTCGGCGTGCTCATGCGTCAGGAACACCGCGTCGATGTGGTCGACATTGGTATCGATCAGTTGTTCGCGTAGATCCGGCGAGGTGTCGATCACGACGCGCGTCACGCCGTGCGTGGCGCGGCGCTCCACCAGCAGCGAGCAGCGCCGGCGACGGTTTTTCGGGTTGTTCGGATCGCAGGCGCCCCACCCCAGCGCCGGGCGCGGCACGCCGGCCGAGGAGCCGCAGCCGAGAATGGTCAGCGTCAGCGTCATGCAGCCTCCCTTGGCCGCGGCACCTTGGAGAAGAGCTTGAAGAAGGTCTCGGTGGTCTGGCGCGAGAATTCCTCGAGCGAGGCGCCGCGGGTCTCCGCCAGAACCTTCGCGGTCTCGACGACATAGGCCGGCTCGTTGCGCTTGCCGCGGAACTTGCCGGGCGCGAGATATGGCGCGTCGGTCTCGACCATGATGCGGTCGGCCGGCACCTCGGCGGCGAGCGCGCGCAAGGCCTCGGACTTCTTGAACGTCACGATGCCCGTGAACGAGATGTGCAGTCCGAGATCGATCGCCTTCATCGCCAGCTCGCGTCCGCCGGTGTAGCAATGCAGCACGGCGTTGAAAGGTCCGCGCGCCATCTCCTCCTCGAGGATGCGGCTGCACTGCGCGTCGGCCTCGCGGGTGTGGATCACCAGCGGCAGGCCGGTGTCACGGGCGGCGGCGATATGCGCGCGGAACCCGCGCTCCTGGGCGTCTTTCGAGCCGTGATCGTAGAAATTGTCGAGCCCGGCCTCGCCGAGCGCGACCACCTTCGGATGGCGGGTCAGCGCGATCAGCTCCGCGGCCGGAATACCATCCTCCTCGTCGGCATTGTGCGGATGGGTGCCGACCGAGCAGTAGACGTTGTCGAAGCGCTCGGCGATGGCGAGCAGCTCGGGCAAGCGCCGCACTCGCGTCGAGATCGTCACCATGCGACCGACGCCGGCGGCCGCGGCGCGCGTGACGATGCCATCCAGATCCTCGGCGAAATCCGGAAAGTCGAGATGGCAATGGCTGTCGACCAGCATCACGCGGCCGTCGGCTCGATGTAGCGCGGGAACACCGCCTGTGGCGCTGGCAGCTGCGTGCCCGCAGCGATCCGGAGCTCTCCGCCAAGCCGCGCGAACGTTCGCTCGTCCTCGGGAATGCCGAGGCTGTCGAGCAGCTTTGCCGAGGCCGCGGGCATCACCGGCTGGGTCAGGATCGCGACCTGACGGATCACCTCGGCGGTGACGTAGAGCACGGTGTGCTGCCGCTTCGGATCGGTCTTCGCCAGCGCCCAGGGCGCCTCGCCCGCGAAATAGCGGTTGGCCTCGGCCACGACCGACCACACGGCGTTGAGCCATTGGTGTATCTGCTGCGTCGCCATGGCTTTGCGCGCCGCGCCGATCATCGCGTCGGCCTCGGCCAGGATCGCCTTGTCATTGGCCGAGAACTCGCCGGGCTCCGGCAGCACGCCGCCGAGCTGTTTCGAGATCATCGACAGCGAGCGCTGCGCGAGATTGCCGAGGTCGTTGGCGAGATCGGCGTTGATGCGCGCGACGATCGCCTCGTGATTGTAGTTGCCGTCCTGGCCGAATGGCACCTCGCGCAGGAAGAAGTAGCGGAGCTGGTCGACGCCATACTGGTCGGCGAGATTGAACGGATCGACGACGTTGCCGACCGACTTCGACATCTTCTCGCCCCTGTTGAACAGGAAGCCGTGGGCATAGACCCGCTTCGGCACAGGGACGCCGGCCGACAGCAGGAACGCCGGCCAGTACACCGCATGGAAGCGGATGATGTCCTTGCCGATGACGTGGACGTCGGCCGGCCAATACTTCCAGTTCGGATCCCTCTCGTCGGGAAAGCCGACGCCGGTGATGTAGTTGGTGAGCGCGTCGACCCAGACATACATCACGTGCTCGTCGTCGTGGGGCACGCGGACGCCCCAGTCGAACGTGGTGCGCGAGATCGAGAGGTCCTTCAGACCGCCCTTGACGAAGCTGATGATCTCGTTGCGCCGCGCATCCGGCCCGATGAAATCCGGCTGGCTCTCATAGAGCGCGAGCAGCCTGTCCTGATAGGCCGACAGGCGGAAAAAATAGCTCTTCTCCTCGACCCACTCCACCGGCGTGCCCTGCGGCCCGCGGCGGACATTGTCCTCGCCGACGACGGTCTCGTCCTCGGCGTAATAGGCCTCGTCGCGCACCGAGTACCACCCCGCATAGGTGTCGGCGTAGATGTCGCCGTTCTCGCGCATGCGAGTCCAGATCGCCTGCACCGAGTTGTGATGCGCGGGCTCGGTGGTGCGGATGAAGCGGTCGAACGAGACGTTCAGCCGCTCGTCCATCTCGCGGAAGCGGCCGGCATTGCGGGTCGCGAGCTCCGACGGCGTCAGGCCCTCGTTCTGCGCGGTCTGCACCATCTTCAGGCCGTGCTCGTCGGTGCCGGTGAGGAAGAAGACGTCCTTGCCGTCGAGCCGCGCAAAGCGTGCGATGGCGTCGGTCGCGATCGCCTCATAGGCGTGGCCGATATGTGGGTTGCCGTTGGGATAGGCGATCGCCGTCGTGACGTAGAAGGTGTTCTTGTCGACCGGAGGTGCGGCGACCTGCGCTACGATCTCGTCGATTTCGACGACGACAGCGGCCTCGACCTTCGGCTTGCGCGGCGCCTTCGGCTTGGCGGCGCGCGGCGGCTTCGGCGCTTCAACGATGGCCGGCGCGACCTTCTTCGGTGCGGCCGGCTGTTTCGGAGCGGCGGGCTTCCTCGCTGCCGCAGGCTTTTTCGTTGCTGCCGCAGGCTTGGCGGCGGTCTTCTTGGCCGGCGGTGTGGCGGGCTTTGCCACGGCCTTCCTGGCTGGCGCCTTCACAGCTTTCTTGACCGCTTTCTTGGCGGCGCTCTTCGAAGCTTTCTTGGCCGCGGTCGCCGCCGGAGCTTTGCTCTTGGCTTTCGCGGGGGCCGTCTTGGATGTGGCGGTCTTTTTCTTGGCGTCCTTGTCCTTCGCCGCCTTCGCCTTGGCCGCGCTGACCTTGCCCTTCGCGGGCGCGTTGCGGGCAGCCTTCTTCGCGCCGCTCTTGCTCGCGGGCTTGCCCTTTTTCACGGTTGTCTTGCTGGCCTTGGCCACGGCAGATTCCTCTTTGACGACGTCGGTCGACGGATTGATCCTGATGATCCCGGGATGATGGTCGCGCGGTTACCGCGTGGCTTCGGCAAGCATCCCGAACACCGAGAAAACCAGCGGTTTTCGTTCCAGATTATAGGATTCGGTGTCGCGCGCGGCGCGGACGATCTTTTCCCATACCTCCGCCAGCCGTGCAAGGCGCGGCAGTTCCGCGTTGGCATCGCCAGCGCGCAGCCGCTCCGCCACCCAGCGCTCGATGCTGTCGAGGAAGCTCGCCAGCGCGACGCGGTCGCTGGTGCCGAGCGCATCACCCAGGGCATGCAGCTCGCCGGCGTCGATTCGCGGCAGGCTCGCGAGCAGCGCCGCGGTCCGGGTCTGCAGCTGCAGCCCGTCGCCGCCCAGCAGCATCAGGGTGCGCGCGACGCTGCCCTCGGAGGCCCTGGCCGCCTCGCGCAGCGCCGGCTCGGCTCCGTTCATGCCGGTGGCCTCGGCCGCGGCGCTGATGACGTCGTCGGTCGCCAAGGCCCGCAGCGCCAGCCGGCGGCAGCGCGATTTGATGGTGGCCAGCACCCGCGCCGGCGCGTGGCTGACCAGCAGGAACAGCGACTGCTGCGGCGGCTCCTCGAGGATCTTCAGCAGCGCGTTGGCGGCGTTGGGATTGAGCTCGTCGACGGTGTCGACGATGCAGACCCGCCAGCCCTCGACCGCCGCCGTCGAGCCGAAGAACGAGATCGTCTCGCGGGTTTCGTCCACGGTGATGACGGTGCGCAGCACGCCCTTGTCGTTGGCCGAGCGCTCCAAGGTGAGCAGCCCGCCATGGGCCTCGGAGGCGATCAGCCGGGCCACGTGATCATCCGGGTCCACGTGCAGCGAGCCGGCGGTACGTACCGCGTCCGACGCAGGATCACGGTGGGTCAGCACGAAGCGGGCCATGCGGTAGGCCAAGGTGGCCTTGCCGACGCCTTGCGGGCCGCCGATCAGCCAGGCATGCGCCATCCGGCCGCTGCGATAGGCTGACAGCAGCGCGGCCTCGGCCTCGCGATGGCCGAACAAGGCGCTGGTCTCGCGGGGATGGCGGACCGCGATCTCCGGCTCGACCTTGCGTGCGCTCATGAGGCGGCCGCCACTTCCGCGAACAGCCGCTCGCGCACGGCGTCCCAAACGAGTTGCGAGACCGTATCCGCGCTCGCCGTGGCGTCGACCAGCACGCAGCGCCGGGGATCCTCGGCGGCGATCTTGTGAAAGGCGTCGCGCAGCCCCTTGTGGAACTTGATGTCCTCGCCTTCGAACCGGTCCGGCGCGCCGCTGCCGCGCCGCGCCGCGGCGCGCTGCAGGCCGACCTCGACGGGCACGTCGAGGATCAGCGTCAGGTCCGGCTTGAGGTCGCCGATCGTGACCCGCTGCATCGCATTGAGCACATCAGGCGCGACCTTGCCCTGGCTGCCCTGGTAGGCCCGGGTCGAATCGAAGAAGCGATCGCACAACACCCAGCTTCCCTGGTTCAGCGCCGGGAGAATCACGTTGCGCACATGGTCGTCGCGTGCGGCGGCGAACAGCAGCGTCTCGGCCTCCGGCCCCAGCAGCTTGCCCATGCCCGACAGCACGAGGTGGCGCATGATCTCCGCGCCCGGCGATCCCCCGGGCTCGCGAGTCAGGACGACGCGCACACCCTCCTTCTGCAGACGGTCCGCCAACATCTTGATCTGCGTGGATTTTCCGGCGCCCTCGCCACCCTCGAAGGTGACGAATCGGCCGCGGCCCGGACCACGTTTCAAAGCTGAATCCGCCATGTCTCTAGAGCTTCTCGGCCCCGGCGCGGAACATCCCGATCACGAGCTCGCTGACCCCATCGATCGCACGCCGCATCGTGGATCCCCTGCCCACCGCCTCCGCAGCATAGACAGGGGCCTCCATGGCGATATTGGGGCCGCGCCAGACCCTGACAACCCCGACCTTCTGCCCGGGCTCGATGGGAGCCCTGACCGGGCCACTGTAGATGATGCGGGCGATCAGCTTGTCGCCGCCATTCTTCTGCACCATGACCTTGACCGGCACCGGGCTCGACAGCTTGACCGAGCGGCTCTCGCCGCCGAACACCTTGGCGTAGCCGATCGGCTGCTCCGCCGCGAACAGGGTGCGGGTCTCGAAATTGCGGAAGCCCCATTCCAGCATCTTCTTGGCCTCGGTGGCGCGGTCCTCGGAATCCTCCAGGCCATTGACGACCACGATCAGTCGGGTGCCGTTCTGCACGGCCGAGCCGACCATGCCGTAGCCGCCTTCCTTGGTGTAGCCGGTCTTGAGCCCGTCGGCGCCTTCCATCGCGTTCAGCAGCGGGTTGCGGTTCTGCTGCCGGATCTTGTTCCAGGTGAATTCCTTCTCGCCGAAGATCTTATAGAACTCCGGGAAATCCAGGATGATGTGCCGGGCGAGCATGGCGAGCTCGCGCACCGTCATCTTGTTGCCGGGATCCGGCAGCCCGTTGGAATTGGCGAAGGTCGATCTGGTGAGGCCGAGCTCGCGCGCCCGCTTGGTCATGTAGTCGGCGGCGAAGATCTTCTCGTTGCCGGCCATGCCCTCGGCGAGCGCAATGCAGGCGTCGTTGCCGCTCTGGATGATCGCGCCGTGCAGGAGGTCGCTCACCGACACCTTGCTGTTGAGCGCGGCGAACATCGTCGAGGTGCCGGAGGGCGCCCCGCCCCGGCGCCAGGCGTTCTCGCTGATGCGGTATTCGTCGTTGAGCTTGATCGTGCCGTCCTTGACCGCGTTGAAGACCACCTCGGCAGTCATCAGCTTCATCATGCTGGAAGGCGCCCGCAGTTCGTCCGCATTCTTCTCGAACAGCACGCTGCCGCTGTTGGCCTCCACCAGGATCGCGGTCGGCGCATCGCCGTCGAAGCCGCCATCCTCCTTGCGCGCGCCCTGGACGCTCTGGTTGGCGGCGTAGAGCACGCCGCTCCAGCCGACGGCGAACGCCGCGGCCAAGGCGATGAGCGCACGCGTCACCCGTCCGGACGTGAAACCGGAGCGACGCGGCGGTAAGGTCATGACATTCATCGGCTAAGCTCTGGAGCGCACTGAGATTCTAGCAGTTGCGGGGGGTGCAAACAACTCGGCAATCCGCGGATCCGTCCGCCGTCCCGGGATTTGCACGGCTCATCGCGCGGTGCGATACGTCCAGGGCCGGCAATCACAAGTCGAGCACAACCAAGGGGGAAACGGTGTCATCGACGCGGACCATCAAGGCCAACGGAATCGAGCTGTTCGTGCGCGAACAGGGCGAAGGCCCGCTTGTCGTGCTGTGCCACGGCTGGCCCGAACTGTCCTATTCGTGGCGGCACCAGATCGTGGCGCTGGCCGAGGCCGGCTATCGGGTGGTCGCGCCCGACATGCGCGGGTTCGGCCGCTCGCAGGCGCCAGCAGACATCGCCGCCTACTCGATCTTCGACACCGTCGGCGACATGGTGGCACTGGTCGAGGCGCTCGGCGAGGACACCGCCGTCATCATCGGCCACGACTGGGGCGCGCCGGTGGCCTGGCATGCGGCGCTGTTCCGGCCGGACCTGTTCACGGCCGTCGCCGGACTGAGCGTGCCGCCGCCGCTTCGCGGCCGCGGCCGGCCGCTCGACACGCTCCGCGCCGGCGGCATCGAGAACTTCTACTGGCAGTATTTTCAGACGCCGGGCGTCGCCGAGGCCGAACTCGAGCGTGACGTCGCGCTGACGATGCGCACGATGCTGGCGCGTGGCTTCTCCGACCCGCAGTCGCTGTTCGTCGCGCCGGACAAGGGGTTTCTCGGCGACGTAACGCCCGATCTGCCTCTGCCGGCGTGGTTGAGCGAGGCAGATCTCGCCGAGTTCATCGCAGCCTATCGCACCTCCGGCTTTCGCGGCGGCCTGAACTGGTATCGCAACATCGACCGCAACTGGGAGCTGACCGCGCCCTGGCAGGACGCCCAGATCCGCCAGCCGTCGCTGTTCATCGCCGGCAGCGACGACGCGGTGGTGACCGGGCTGATCGGCGCCAAGCGCGTCCAGGACATGGCGCGCGTGCTGCCCGGTCTCCGGCGCAAGCTGATCATCGACGGCGCCGGCCACTGGATTCAGCAGGAACGCGCCGCCGAGGTGAACGCGGCGCTGATCGCGTTCCTGCGCGAGGTGGCTCCGGCTCGTTAGCGCGCGAGCGGCAGCTCCATCATGCGATGCGACGCTGTCGCGTTGTCCGCCACGTCGCGGAAGCCCAGTCGGACGTAGAACCTTATCGCGTCGTCATTCGTGGTTGCGACCGCGAGCGAAAGCACCGCGGCGCCCTGCTCCCGTGCGGCGGTGGCGACCGCCTGCATGATCTCGCGCCCGACACCCGCGTTGCGCGCGCCAGGCAGCAGCGCGAGATCCACCACGTGCCATTGTGACGCCGCGCGGTCGAGCAGCAGCCGCCCGACCGGCGCGGCGTCGCGGAGAATGATCAGCGACTGCGCCGCCGGACACTGCGCCGCATGGCTTGCGAGCTGGGCGCGATACTGCTGCGCCAGCACGAGATCGAGCATCGCCGGCGGCAGACCGGCCGCGGCGAGCTGCGCACCTTTGACGAAACCAAAGAGGTCACGCAGGAACGGCTCGTCGGCGGTCTCGGCCGGCCGCAGCCGCAAGCGAACGTCCGGTGAGACGACGTCGATCCCGAGCGTCACTCCGAGCCTGCTCGGCTCAGGAGTTGTTGAATGACGGGAAGATGCCCGCATAGCAGATGCACCAGATCAGCGCCTGGGTCGGCTGCATGTTGTCGTGCGGAATACTCTGCCCGTTCGGTGTGACCGCATTGACCGCCAGCGTCGTATTGCCCGGCGGCGCAAGGAACCCGTTGAAGCTGGGATCGATCGCCACGATGCCCACGCCCGTGCCTGGCCCTGGCGCGGCATTCGCGGCCGCCTTGCTGCCGAGCTGCAAGATATGGCTGTGCGCGGGCATCTCGGCCGTGGTCAGAAAGGCGGTGCTGGTCCCCATCGCCTCACCGATGACGCGCGGCTGTAGACCGGGGCCGTTGCCCTGCCCGTTGGTGATCGCGCCGCTCAGATTCGGCAGCGCGAAATTGGTGGTGCCGTTGCCGCCGTAATAGGTGCCGATCAGCGCGAACAACGGCGTATACCGCTGGATCGGAAGCAACTGGCCGAAGCACGGCAGCCACGCGCTGTTGAAGCCGTCGGCTGCAAAGGTGAACGGAAAGGCCTGGATTTCGCCGACGAAGGGGTCTGACACGACGTCTCTCCTGAGGAATGCGCAATAGAGCCGATCGAACGCGAAGGCGTCAGCCCGGCGACGGGAAGATGCCGTTGATGCAGATGCAGTAATTGCCGACGACGGTCGGCATGATGTTGTTGTGAGCGACGCCCTGCCCCGACGGCCCGACGCAGGCCGCCATCACTTCGTAGGTCCCGGCGTCAGCACTGGGCGCGTAGAGATTGCCCGCTGTCGCGGTTCCCAGGAGGGTACTGGTCCCCGGCTGTGCCGTGTCGGCGACGGTGGTCGACGCCAACAAAGCGTGGCTGTGCGTGGGCATCTCGGTCGTGATCAAGGTGTGCTCGTCCTCACCGTCCAGTTGCCCCAGCAGATAGGATGCGCCGCCGGGCGGCGTGCCCTGCCCGATCGGAACGCGGCCGCGCAGGTCCGGCAGATTGAAGGTCTGGACCCCGTCGCCACCAAACGTCGTCCCGATGACCGCATAGAGCGCATCATAGTTGGCGATGGACAATGCGCTTCCGTCGCAGGCCAGCCAGCCATCCGGTATGCGCGGAAAGCCGAACAGCCTGATCTCGCCGAGAAACGGGTCTGACATCCCGACATCCTTTCAAGTGCGGTGGGCGCCGCGAAGCGGGCGCGATGCGGCGGATTGCGACGATGGTGAGAAACGTGAGCGCCGAGCCGTCTCAGTTGCGCGAAGGGTAAACCCCATTCAGGGCGATCAGATAATTGATCACCAGATAGGGCTGCATGTTGTTGTGGGGCTGCCCGCCGCCGATATCGACGATGTTGGTGCTGAGCGACAGCGGCACCGCGTTCGTCCCAGCGGTGGTGAAGATCAGCTTGGGATTGTCTGGCGGGAGCTTGTTGGTCGCGAACACGTTGTTGGTCGCCGACGCTCCACGC
Source organism: Bradyrhizobium sp. HKCCYLRH3061 (assembly GCF_051168015.1). NCBI lineage: Bacteria > Pseudomonadati > Pseudomonadota > Alphaproteobacteria > Hyphomicrobiales > Nitrobacteraceae > Bradyrhizobium > Bradyrhizobium sp. HKCCYLRH3061. The sequence goes on along the minus strand of NZ_JBNPUE010000008.1, from coordinate 56,475 downwards.
CCAGTACCATCGTTGCTGGACGCCTGGATCTGGTGATTATGGGTCGGCATCTGCGCCGTCGTGAGCGTCACCGTGGTCTCGCCGCTGACCGTGCCAGCGGGAAACTGGCCGCTGCCGCCGGTCGAGCCGAGGATAGCCCGTCCGCGAAGATCAGGCAGTGCGAACGTCGTGACACCATTGCCGCCGTAATAGGTGCCGAGCAGGGAGAACAATGCCTGATTCGTCTGGATCGCCAACAGCGCACCGTTGCAGAACGCCCACCCCCTCGGTGGCTGGCTTCCAGCAAATGGCATGATTTGCCCGAGCACAGGCGTAAGCGGCATGCGTTGCCTCCAAATGATTTTGTGCAATTCAACGAAAAAAGAAAGCGTGTCACGACGAAACGCGGACAACCGACGCGTCCAGTATTCATCATGTGCAATTCGAAAGTGTCATGCATCCAACGGGAACAGTCAAGCATGAACCCGCAGGGGATGTGGGGCGTTTCGCGAGACCTGCCCCGAATCAGCACGCGGAGAGGTCGCAGTGTTGCGGGCGCGCAACTGGCCTCAAGAAAGGCCACGCGAATGCAGCGGTTCCGTGTATCACTGGCTTGCGGCACAGGGGAAACAAAGCTTAATCAACGGTAAGTTTTCGGTAATCTTTATTGCAGTCGCAAAATATTTGGGACCGCGGCCGGGGTCGACCCGCGGTCTCGGGGAAGCGCAGGGGCAAGGTGCACCTTTTCTCGGTCATGATTGGCGCGTGGAAGACGTCGTTCCAGCGATTTCTGACTCGCTGGTCGTCGGCCGTCAGCAACGTAAGAACGTTGGCGGTGACGACCTTTGTCGTTCTCGCGGCCATGGGCGCGTCGATCTCATCGGCGCAGGCGGTCTGCGATCTGACCGTCAATTCGACCACCGGGGCCACGATCACATTCAATTCCGTGTCACAGGTCTATCACCTGTGTCTCACCGTGGTTGGCACTCCCAACACCGGAGACGATGCCGTTGTCTACGGCTTGTACTCCGTATCCGGCACGAATGCGAACACCCAGCTGCCCATCGCCGGCACGAGCTCGAGTGCTTATTCCGACTACAGCCCGACGACGAGCAAAGCCAATTACACGCTGCATCCAAGCAGTGGAAACGACAATGGGCAGAGTGCGAATACTGGTCAGGCTCAGATCAACATCACTCTGAACAGCCTGACGGGCGGCGGCCAGGATACGATCACGCTGTTTTATGCGTCAGACTGTAGCGACTTTCTCGTAACCTGCTCAGGCTCCGGAACGGCGCTCACCTCTTGGACCATCACCGTCAACCTGCCCGGCCCCACCGCGACCCAGGCCATCGCGTCGAAAGCGCTGACCGTCAACACCGCGACGACCTCGTTCACGCCGGTCACCGGATCCGGCGGCACCGCGCCGCTCGGCTATGGCATCGTGCCGTCGCTGCCGACCGGTCTTTCGTTCAACACGTCCACGGGTGCGATCACCGGCACGCCCACGATCACCAGCACCGCGACCACCTATACGGTCACCGTCACCGATGCCAACAGCGCCACCGCCAGCAACACGTTCAGCCTGACGGTCAACGGCGCGGTCACGGCGACGCAGGCGGTCGCCTCGAAGACGCTGACGCAGAACCACGCGACGACCTCGTTCACACCGGTCACCGGCGGCGGCGGCACGACGCCCTACACCTTTAGCATCTTGCCGTCGCTGCCCTCCGGTCTCTCGCTCAATACGTCGACCGGCGCGATCACGGGCACGCCGACGGCCACGAGCGGATCGACGACGTACACGGTCACCGTCACGGACGCGAACAGCGCGACGGCCTCGAACACGTTCAGTCTCGCCGTCAATGCGGCCGTGACCGCGACCCAGTCGGTCGCATCGAAGATATTGACGCAGAATGCGGCTGCGACCTCCTTCACGCCCGTGACCGGCGGCAACGGCACCCCGCCGCTCACCTACGGCGTGTCGCCGGCGCTGCCCTCGGGCCTCACGCTCGACACCAACACCGGCGCGATCACTGGCACGCCGACCGTGAGCAGCGGTGCAACCACCTATACGGTCACCGTCACCGACGCCAACAGCGCCACGGCCAGCAATACCTTCAGCCTCACGGTGAATACCGCCGTTACCGCGACGCAGTCGGTGAGCTCGGCCACCGTCACCGTGAACACGGCCATCACGACATTCACGCCGGTCACCGGCGGCGGCGGCACGACGCCGCGGACCTATGCGATCGCGCCGACCTTGCCGACCGGTCTCAGCTTCAACACCAGCACCGGCCAGGTCAGCGGCACGCCGACCGTGACCAGCAGCACGACCACCTACACGGTGACCGTGACGGATGCCAACAACGGTACCGCCAGCAACACCTTCCAATTGACCGTCAACGGTCCGGTGAGCGCGACCCAGGCCATTGCGTCCAAGGCGCTGACACAGAATACAGCAGCGACCTCGTTCACGCCGGTCACCGGATCGGGCGGCACGCCGCCGCTCTCCTACTCCGTTGCACCCGCGCTGCCGACGGGCCTGACGCTCAACACCTCCACCGGCGCGATCACGGGCACGCCGACGGCGACCAGCGGCGCCACGACCTACACGGTCACGGTGACGGATGCCAACAGTGCCACGGCCAGCAACACGTTCAGCCTGACGGTGAACAGCGCGGTGACCGCAACGCAGGCCATCGCCTCTCGGACGTTTACCGCCAACCAGGCGATCACCGCCTTCACGCCGGTCACGGGCGGCGGCGGCACGGGCGCATTGTCTTATTCAATCTCGCCGAGTCTGCCCGCCGGGCTGAGCATCAACACTTCCACCGGCGCGATCTCGGGCACGCCCTCGACCAGCGCGGCGACGGCGACCTACACCGTGACCGTCACCGACACCAACAACGGGACCGCGACGAACACCTTCAGCCTGACCGTCAACGGCGCCGTCAGCGCGACGCAGTCGATTCCGGCGAAGTCCCTGACCGTCAATGTCGCCGCGACATCCTTCACCCCGGTGACCGGGGGCGGCGGCACCTCGCCGCTCACCTATGGCATCGCACCGGCGCTGCCCGCCGGCCTCAGCTTCAACACCTCGACGGGTGCCATCACGGGCACACCGACCGCGATCAGCACCGCCGCCACCTATACGGTCACGGTGAGCGACGCCAACAGCGCCAGCGCCAGCAACACGTTCAGCCTCACGATCAATGGCGCGGTGACCGCGACGCAGGCCATCGCGTCCAAAGGCCTGACCGTGAATACACCGGTGGCGTCCTTCACGCCGGTGACCGGCGCCGGGGGCACGTCGCCGCTGAGCTATGGCATCGCGCCGGCGCTGCCCGCGGGTCTCACCTTCAATACGTCCTCGGGCGCGATCACCGGCACGCCGACCGCGACCAGCGGCGCCACCACCTATACGGTCACGGTGACCGACGCCAACAGTGCCACGGCGACCAATACGTTCAGCCTGGCGGTCAACGGCGCCGTCAGCGCGACGCAGGCGATCGCCGCGACGACGCTGACCGCGAACCACGCCGTCACGCCGTTCACGCCGGTCACGGGCGGCGGCGGCACCGCGCCGCTCACCTATTCCGTCGCGCCGACGCTCCCGGCCGGACTGTCTCTCAATACGGCCAACGGCAGCATTTCCGGAACGCCCACGGTGACCATTGCCGCAACGACCTTCACCGTGACCGTGACCGACGCCGCCAACGCGACCGCGACCAACACATTCAGCCTGACCATCAATGGCGCGGTGACGGCGACGACGGTGGTGCCGTCGAGCGCGCTGCCGATCAACCAAGCGGTGACGCCGTTCACGCCGGTAGCCGGCTCGGGTGGCACGGGTGCGCTGGTCTTCGCCGTTTCGCCGGCCCTGCCCGCCGGCCTCAGCTTCAACACCAGCAATGGCCAGATCACCGGCACGCCGACGGCGCCGGCGGCAATGACCACGTATACCGTGACCGTGACCGACACCAACAGTGCCTCGGCCAATGCCACCTTCAATCTGTCGGTAGGCCAGCTGGTCACGACCGTCGCGCTGACCTCGTCGCAGAATCCGAGCCAGTTCGGCCAGCCCGTGACGTTCACGGCCACCGTTTCAGCGTCGGGCGGCACGCCGACCGGCACGGTCACCTTCAACGACAACGGCTCGCCGATCGGCACGGTGACACTGGCTGGAGGCGTCGCGACCTTCGCCACCTCAACGCTCGCCGTCGGCAGCCACACGGTCACCGCAAGCTATGCCGGCAGCGCGCTGTTTACCGCGAGCACATCGCCTGCCCTCGCCCAGACCGTCAACGTGCCCGTCGACAGTGTGCGGCTGCGCTCGCTGCAGCAGACGGTCAGCAAGCTGGTGGCGCAGAACTCGGGACAGGCGATCTCCGGCGCGATCGATGACGCGATTGCCGACGGCTTCAGTGATGGCGGTCCGTTCATGTCGCCGGGCAACATGCGCATGCGCTTCAACTTCTCAGCCGATCCACGCGACCAGGACGAGCCGGCGCCGACCTCGGACCGTGCCGCGGCCGGCGGGAGCGACGCCTATTCCTCCATGCTGCCCGGCCGGGAGCCGCCGCGAGGCCGCAGCCGCGGGCGGATCGATGATGCCTTCGCGTCCATCGATCGGGGCGACAAGAGGCAGGCTGCGCCAAAATGGCACGAGCAGAAGGAGTGGCTGCTGTGGGCTGATGTCCGCGGCACCGGCGTCGATCGCTTCGGCACGACCAACAACGGCGGCATCACCCAGGCCAACCAGGTCTCGCTGTACGGCCAGCAGCTCAACGCGATGATGGGGCTGACCTACCGGGCGACGCCGAGCTTCCTGGTCGGCGTGCTCGGCGGCTACGAGACGTTCAGCTACACCCAGCAGGAGATTAACGGAAAGCTGAAGGGCGACGGCTGGACCACCGGCGCCTATCTCGGCTGGAAGATCGTCCCCACCCTGCGCTTCGATGCCGCCGTCGCCTATTCCGGCATCGGCTATGACGGGACCGCGGGGACGGCCCAAGGCAACTTCAGCGGCCAGCGCTGGATGCTGTCGACCGGTCTGACCGGAACCTACAAATTGGCTGGCGTGGTGCTCGAGCCCTCGACCAAGATCTACGCGCTGTGGGAGCACCAGAACGCCTATACCGACTCGCTGGGCACGCGGCAGGGCACCAACGACTTCGCCAGCGGCCGCGCCTCGGGCGGCCTGCGTGCCGCCTACCCTGTCGCCTGGCTCGACAGCGGCGTTCTGCTGACGCCGTTCCTCGGCATGTATGGCGACTACTACTTCAACAAGGAGGACGCCAACACGCTCGCCGCCGGCGCGCTCGCCTCGACGCCGCTGCTGCAGGGCTGGTCGGCCCGGTTCACCGGCGGGCTCGGCATCCAGACGGAGGGTGGTGCCGGCGTCGGCCTCGGTGCCGAGTATGGCGGGATCGGCGGCAACACCCGGGTCTGGACCTTCTCGGCCAGGGCGCGCGTGCCATTCACCGCCCGATAGGCCCCTCCCGGCAGGACTTTTCCCAACAGGACTTTTCGCAACAGGTCTTTTCGCAAAAGGTCTTGGCGGCTCGGTCGAATCGAAACCGCCCCGGCGAGGGACGGCTGGTTCGACGTGCGAGATCGTATTCCGTGAGCGTATTGCGTGATCAGTACAGGCCGCGGCCGCCGAGGATCTCGCGGGCCTCATCCGCGCCGTCGTATGCGCTGGTCGGCGTCACGTAACGGCCGGCCTGATCGTAGGACACGGCACGCGGATTATCGAGGCTGCGTCCGCGGCTCCGGCTGGAAGCCGACATCTCCGACGTCGCCGCGACCGACGCCAGGTCGGCGGAGGTGTTGCCGAGTGTGTAGGGACGCCCCTCGGGCAGCGGGACTTCGCCGCGAATCGGACGACCTGCGCCAATCTCGGGAACGAACGGCTTGGCGGAGGCGACACGGACCAGGGACGGCGCCGGCGCCGGGATGCCGGTGCGCAGGGTCGCCATCAGCTGGGTATCGTCGGACCCTTCGAGAGGCGCACGGCCGACATATTCGACGCGGACGCGGGCGATGCCGCTGCCCTTGAACTCGAGCAGATCGGCGGCCTTGTTGGAGACGTCGATCAGCCGGTTGCCGTGGTACGGGCCGCGATCGTTGATGCGGACGATGAGCGATTTGCCGTTGGCGAGATTGGTGACGCGGGCGTAGCTCGGCAGCGGCAGGGTCGGATGGGCGGCCGTCAGCGACGTCATGTCGAAGACCTCGCCATTGGCGGTCAACCGGCCGTGAAAATCATCGCCATACCAGGAGGCCAAGCCCTCGGCGCGGTAGTTGGTGTCCTCTTCGGGAACATAGGTCTTCCCGGCCACGGTATAGGGCTTGCCCACGCGGTAGACGCCGCCGCCCTTCGGCACCGGCTCGCCGAATCCGACGACGCGCGGGCTCGACGATACGCCGTATTTCGGATCGACCTTGCTGGCGAACTTGTTGGACGAGGCGCAGTTCGCGACCATCAGGCAGGCGAGGACGGCAACGGCACTGCGCACCGCTCTCTCGACCGGATCTGTTTGACCAATCCCCATCGACCCCAATTACCAATGAGCCGGTCGCAGCCGAGCCATCCCATCAGGCCCCCGCGTCCCGGCTTGTCCCCGAGTCGCATCCCCGCAACTCAATACACAAGGATAACGCAACCCGAACACGGCGGAAATGGGGTGGGCCCCGCCGTGGTTAACCGGAGCTTTCCAGCGGTTGTGACGCGGACCATGGCCGCCCAGGCGTGCACTCCGCTGCGCCACTGTGTTGCGAGTGCACCTTTTTGGACACATATGTTGCGTGAAATCCTCACCTGGGAGTGTTCTCATTTCGCGGGACCTGAATCATTTTGACTGTGCGGGGCTGCACGTCGTTTGCTTCACGTGGGGCGCAACAGGGTGTGTTCGCTATGATCGAAGCAATGACGGCAGTGATGGGCTTGGTTGGCGCCGGGATCTTCCTTGCTCATGCGTTTGAAGGGGTCCGCTCGCGGGCCTGATTCCGGACGGATCGGACAGCCGACGCCATGGTCGGCTCTCGTCCGTTTCAATGTTTGCGTCCGCTTCAATAACGACACTTCAGGAGCATCCCTGAAGCCGGAAGTTTCGACCAGAAGATCATCCAGACCGTTCGTCGCCCGGCCCTTGGTTTTCTCCGGCCGGTGTGAGATCGGACCGGTAGCGCAGCCGCAGCAGGTGGCCCATGCGACACCAAGATCTACGACATCAAGCGTTGCGACATCAGGACTTGCTCTCGGGCAGCTTTCTCGCCCTGGCAGCGCTGAGCACCGCAGTCTTGTGCTCCGGCCTGATGGCCTTTGCGCTCAGGTGAGCGTGGGCTTTGAGCTGAGGCCGTCCTGGCAGGCGTGAATGCGCCGTTGACGAGCCGCAAGCCCGCACCCTAAACAAGGATCGCGTCGATCTCGCGCCCCCGTGGCGTGGACGCGGCCGACGTCCCGGAGACAACGCCGGATGGAAGGGTGGCCGAGTGGTTTAAGGCACCGGTCTTGAAAACCGGCGTGCCCGCAAGGGTACCGTGGGTTCGAATCCCACCCCTTCCGCCATTCCCGTATTTGCTGGCAGCAAACTGCAGGCAGCCGGATTCGCCCGGCGATGCACTGTTCCATACTGGCAGACGCGAGAGGCTGAGAAATCCGGCCGCTGAGGCGTTGAGCCTGCCCGCAGGGTCGCGCGCGCCCCCCCCCCCCCGATCAGTGGCTGACGTGCGCGCCGTTGATCGCTCGCGGCGCACCGTGAACGTCGGCAGCTTCCGGCGGCACGCCGACCCGCTCCATCAGTTCGCGAACGTCGCGGATGCGGCTGTCGAGAAGGCCGTGCACCTCGGTCAGCGTCCAGCGCAGCTCATCCACCGCGCCAGGTGCTGCGTCGGGAAAATGCGAGAGATGATAGATCATCTCGTTGAGCACCTGCCGCAGCCCGTACAGGTCGTCGTGGGCGAGCTTCTGGACGTCGAGCTGGCCGAGCAGCCGCTGCACGAAGCTGCGGCGATCGGGCGGCACATGGCGCAGATCGACGAACCGGTTGACGTGGAAGGCGCGCGGCGCCTCGGCGCTGCCGGCCGCGTGGGCCAGCGCGAGGCGCACGCTGTCCGCGTTGAGGTCCTCGGTATCGACGGAGAGCGTGTTCGGGAACAGGCTCTTGTGCCGTTCGATCAAGGCGTGGGTCTTGTCGTAGTACCAGCCGAACTTGTCGGCCAGCGACAGATCCATCCATTGCTGCTTCGACATCTCTCCGAAGTGGACAGCGGTCGGACGCTTGCGCTGCGCGGCCGGCGAGTCGGCGTAGTAGAGGTGGTTCTGCGGCGACAGCGCCGCATTCTCAACCAGGCTTGCGATGCACGCCGCCCGGTCGCGCCGGCGCAGATGCACCAGCGTGACCTGGTCGCCGAGGAGCTCGGCGATGATCGGCAGCACGGCCGCATAACCGTTGCCGACGACGCAGGCATGGGGGCAATCGAGGATCGTCTGACGAATCTGATCCGCGAAGCTGGGATCGTTGGTTTCCTTGAGCTGGCAGAACAGCTCATTGAGCTCGCTCGACGCCCATTCGTGCACGGCCCTGTCGCCGTTGCCCTGGTTGTCGAACACCTCCTGCATCATCCGCGCCAGCGACGTCGTGCCGTCCCGGCCGGTGCCGACGCACAGCACCCGCAGCGCGGAAGGCGGAGAATTCCTCAAGGCCACGTCACGGCGATTGCCGGAGGGGCGCGTCGCTCCATTGTCCGAGACCACGGCCGGACGCTGGCGCGTCAGCCGGCGAAGCTCCGCGGATGCCGCCTCCCACTCCAGCCTGTAGCCGTCGCGCTCGTCGCGCAGGCGGCCCATGATCACGCCCCTCTCTTCGGTGATGCGCCTGTACCGCTCGGACTCATCCTTCGCGGCGATCAGCTCCGCTTGCAGCGCATCGACGAAGCGTTTCACATCCTCATCGAGGCGGCTTTCGGTGCTGGCGGTGCCAATCCCCAACCGGCCCTCGATCCATCGGCGCAGTCGCACTCTCGACAACAATCATCCTCCAAGATATCGAGCCGAACGGCCTGCTGATCGTCTGCCGTGCGATCGCTGCTGCGAATCAGCACGCCTGCGAAGACCGCCCTGCCGGCTCCGGCTCTCTACGTAATACAATTGCAATGTACATCAAAATGCGTCGCAGTTCGGTTGCAGAAGCAGCGCTGGTGGACCGGGACGTTGCGCGAGCACCCCGCTCGTGCTCGATAAATGTGCACGCCGCTGGAGCCTGCTTTCTCCCGGTCAGGCCGTCAACGCGACCAATCGTCATTTTTAGAGTATTTAAATACCGTAGCGCGGGCGGCCGCGGTGATCATGCGTCACGGCATGCCGCAGGCGCCGCTGCTGCCGCCGGACACAGACAGCCGCGGCGACGCCAACTCCGTCGAGCTAGTCCAGTCCGCGCTCGCGACTGAGCCGCACCATCTCGTCGATGAAGATCTGCTTCTGCCTGTCGTCGAGGCTGGTGAAGAGCGGCTCCGACGCGTCGGCCACGGCGCGCTGGTCGGCGGCGCGGTCGACCAGGAACTGAGCCTCGTTGCGCATCTGCTCGACGATGTCATCCGGCGGGTCGCGCTTCGACCGCGCGATGCGCAGATCGAGCCTGTCAGCGCCGTTGCGGCCGAGCGCGTGCATCGCATTGGCGAACGGACCCCAGTTCTTCGCCTGCTCTTCCGTCAGGTTCAGCCCGGTCTTCAGCCGCTCGACATTGCTGTCGCTGTTGGCGACGATCTGTTCGGCCGTGAGTTGCGGGGCGCCTGGCTGCGTCAGCATCGGCGTCGCCTTGGCGACCTTGCTCGTCTTCGCCGCCTTGGAAGGCTTCGCCTTCCTGGCCTCGGCCGGCGGTGCCGCGGGCTGCGCACTCTGCTGGTCGTTGTTGCCGGTGAACGCCCCGGTCACGCCGGTGACCACGCCGACGACACCGCCGATCGCGCCACCGAGCACACCGCCGACCGGGCCTGCTGCCTTGTTGCCTTCGCGCGCGCCCTGCTCGACGCCCTTGAACAGGCCCTGCGCGGCAGGCTGACGCGGTAGGCCCACGAGGCCGACGAGGCCCACTGACACTCCTATTGCGATGCATCCGAAAGACCGGCGCCAGATGCCGGCGGGGCTCGTCACCATCAGTTCATGCTCCGTGCAACACGTCCGACCGTCTCGCGACTTGCCGGTCGTGACGGCCATGATTCCAACGAATTCTATCGTTGCCGCACCGCGCAAGTCCATCTGTCGCACGCAGTGCGATGCATCCAACGCGTCCAGCTACATCGATTCCTGTTCTGCCGTGACGCGCTTTGCGCTGCAGCGCTCATCGTTGCGATGCAATCAGTTGCGAGACCTGCGACGATTGTGCCCGCCATTAGTTCTAGGATTCGCCCCACCTGCTTTCTCGACAGCCGCTCGCAATTCTGCTCTGATTGCACCCAAGCGAAATCCATGCGTCGCATGACGCGACGCAACAACTAACAAATCGGATTCGCACCCAAACGCTTGGCTCACCAGGGAGGGAACGCCATGTCACGGAGGAAGCTGAACCGCCGACAATTCGTTGCTGCGACCGCTGCCACCTCGGCGGTCATGATTGCCGCGCCCTATGTGCGCGGCGCCTACGCCGCCGGCAAGCTCTCGATGGGATTCTGGGACCATTGGGTTCCCGGCGCCAATCAGGCTTCGACCGATCTCGTCAACGAATGGGCTGCCAAGGAGAAGGTCGAGGTCCAGATCGACTACATCACCAGCCAGGGCAAGAAGCTCGAGCTCACCATCGCTGCCGAGGCGGCGGCCGGTTCGGGCCACGACATTCTCGCCCATCCCACCTGGTGGCCGCAGGCCTATGCCAATCAGCTCGAGCCCGTCAACGACATCATGGAGCCGATCGTCAAGGAGAATGGCTCCGTCAACGGCACCGTCAAATATCTCGGCCAGGCTGGCGGCAAATGGCTCGCGGTGCCGGCCTGCGTCGGCAGCCAGATCAAGGGCCCTTGCACCCGTATCGATCTGATGAAGAAGCACGCAGGGATCGACGTGCAGGAATTGTATCCCGCCGGCAGCCCGCCGAAGGCCGACAGTTGGACCACCGAGACGTTCCTGAAGGCGGCGGAGGCATGTCACAAGGCCGGCGTGCCGTTCGGCATCGGTCTCGGCGAGACGACCGACAGCGTCGATTCCGCCGGCGCTTTCTTCCAGGCGTTCGGCGCCGATCTCGTCAACGCCAAGGGTGACGTGACGGTCAAGACCGATGAAGTCCGTCAGGCGCTGGAGTTCTACAAGCGGCTGATTGCCGTGCTGCCGCCCGACGTCGCGGCGTGGGACGACGCGTCCAACAACAAATGGCTGGTGTCCGGCAAGGGCGCGATGATCATGAATCCGCCGAGCGCCTGGGCGGTCGCCAAGCGCGATGCGCCGCAGGTCGCCGAGCAATGCTGGACGCACGGGTTCCCGGCGGGTCCGAAGGGACGCTTCGCACCCTTCCTGCCGTACTTCTGGGGCATCTGGGCGTTCTCGAAGAACAAGGAAGCGGCCAAGAGCCTGATCGTCCACCTCTCGAAACCGTCTTCGATCGAAAAGATGGTGGTGGCCAGCGGCGGCTACGACCTGCCGGCCTACGAGAAGCTGACGACGCTGAAGGTGTGGGCCGAGGCGGCGCCGCCAAAGGGGACGCTGTTTCACTATCCCAACCCCTATAATCACCAGACGCTGTCGATCGCAGCCTCCCCTGCTCCGCCCAAGATCGCGCAGCAGATCTATGCACAGGCGACGATGACCAAGATGTGCCTGCGCTACGCCCAGGGCGAGAAGATGGAATCGACCCTCGCCTGGGCCGAAGGCGAGTGCGAAGGCTTCATGCGCAGCTGAGGCATGCTCGAAGCAACGCAGGCGGTCCGCCTCGGCAGGCGGGCCGCCCCCTTTCACCTCGTCAGTGTTTCCCATCCAGTGAGGACCCCGCCTTCGCAGGGGACATCACGAGGAGCCCTTTCTCATGGTTGATGCCGCCATCGGTGAAAACGCCGTCGCCCGCCCCCGCGCGGCCCGCCGCAATGGTCTGCACAGGGCGCTGAAGCGGAAATCGACCGCCGCTTTCCTGATGACGCTGCCGCTGATCCTGCTGATCGTGCTCCTGGTCGTCTATCCCGCCCTGTATTCGGTGCATCTGGCGACCCTGAACAAGTCGATGCAGCGCTTCGTCGGCTTCGGCAATTTCGAGTTCCTGTTCAAGCGCGACACATTCTGGCTGGTCGTCAAGCAATCCTGCATCTTCGCGATCACCGCCGTCGTCTTCAAGGCGCTGATCGGCTTCATCGTCGCGCATTTCGTCCACAACATCCCGGCCAAGGGCCAGCGCAAATGGCGCGGCATGCTGCTGGTGCCCTGGGTGATCCCGCCGGCGATGAGCACGCTGGCCTGGCTGTGGCTGTTCGACCCGTCCTACAGCGCCTTCAACTATACGCTGTCGTTCTTCGGCATCGGCCCGATCCCGTGGACCGGTGATGCCGCCTGGGCGCGGTTCTCGGTGATCCTGGTCAACGTCTGGTACGGCGCACCGTTCTTCATGATCATGTACCTGGCCTCGCTGAAATCCGTCCCGGACCAGCTCTATGAAGCCGCGGCGATCGACGGCGCCAATTGGTGGCAGCGGATCTGGTACGTGACCCTGCCGATGATGCGCAACATCATCGCCATCACGACGCTGTTCTCGCTGATCGTGACGTTCGCCAATTTCGATATCGTCCGCATCCTCACCGCCGGCGGCCCGCTCGACAAGACGCACATCTTCGCGACCTGGGCGTTCCGCGTCGGCATCGAGGGCAGCGACATTCCGCTCGGCGCCAGCGTCTCGCTGTTCATGGTGCCGATCCTCGCGGTCGCCGCCATCTTCATCCTGCGCGACGTCAACAAGCGGGGGAACGAGTCCTGATGAGCACCATGACCGTCGACAAGGCCGGCCCGACCCGCAATGTCAAATACGGCTCGATGAGCCGCGACCGCGCCTGGGCGCTGCGCTGGTCGTATTTCTTCCTGACGCTGTTCGCGATCTTCTCGCTGGTGCCGCCGCTCTACATGCTGATCACCTCGCTGAAGGGCAGCGCGGAGATCTCGGCGGCGACCAACCCGTGGTGGGTGTTCCACCCGACGCTGGAGAACTATGTCGGACTGCTCACCTCGAACCAGTTCCTGCGCTTCTTCTTCAACTCCGCCATGGTCTCGATCATCGTCGTGATCATCACCATGCTGATCAGCATTCCGGCCGCGTTCGCACTGTCGCGGATGAAGTTCTGGGGCTCGGCGACGCTGGCGACCGGCGTGTTCCTGACCTACCTGATCCCGGACAGCCTGCTGTTCATTCCGCTGTTCAAGATGTTCGCGCTGGTCGGCGACGTCACCGGCATCCAGTTGATCAATCGCTGGTACGTGCTGCTGTTCATCTATCCGACGCTCACCGTGCCGTTCTGCACCTGGATCATGATCGGCTATTTCGCCTCGATCCCCAAGGAGCTCGACGAGGCCGCCATCATCGACGGCGCCTCCTGGCTGCAGACCTTGACGCGGATCTTCATTCCCGTCGCCCTGCCCGGCCTGATCGCGGCGACGATTTTCGCCTTCACCGTCTCCTGGGCGCAGTTCCTGTATCCGCTGGTGTTCACGACCTCGACCGACCAGCTGGTGCTGCCGGTCGGCATCGTCACCACCCTGATCAAGGGCGACGTCTTCAACTGGGGACAGATCATGACCGGGGCGCTGCTGGGCGCGGCGCCGCCGCTGATCATCTACGCGTTCCTGATGGACTACTACATTGCCGGGCTCACGGCCGGCGCGACCAAGGGCTGAGGACGGGAGTTGATCTGACATGGCTGAAGTGAGCTTGCGCAAGGTCGTGAAACGCTACGATGACGTCGAGGCCGTCCGTGGCATCGATCTCGACATCGCCGATCACGAGTTCGTCGTGCTGGTCGGCCCGTCCGGCTGCGGCAAGTCGACGACATTGCGGATGATCGCAGGGCTCGAGGACATCTCCGACGGCGACATCACGATCGGCGGCGACGTCGTCAACGACGTGCCGCCGAAGGACCGCGACATCGCCATGGTGTTCCAGAACTACGCGCTCTATCCGCACATGACGGTGGCCGAGAACATGTCGTTCGGGCTGCGGCTGAAGCACTATCCGAAGGCCGAGATCAAGAGCCGCGTGGCGGAGGCCGCGCGCATGCTGGATATCGCCGACCTCATCGACCGCAAGCCCAAGCAGCTCTCCGGCGGCCAGCGCCAGCGCGTCGCGATGGGCCGCGCCATCGTGCGCAATCCCAAGGTGTTCCTGTTCGACGAGCCGCTGTCCAACCTCGACGCCAAGCTGCGCGTGCAGATGCGCATCGAGATCAAGAAGGTGCACCAGAAGGTCCGCACCACGACGGTCTACGTCACCCACGACCAGGTCGAGGCGATGACCCTGGCCGATCGTGTCGTGGTCATGAACAAGGGCCGCATCGAGCAGATCGGCACGCCGAACGAGCTGTACCACAATCCGGCGACACGCTTCGTCGCCGGCTTCATCGGCTCGCCCGCGATGAACTTCGTGCCGTGCCGGCTCGAGGAGGCCAATGGCCGGCTCCACATCCGCCTCACCGATCGGATCGCCTTTCCGCTGCCGCCCGCGCGCGCCGCGCGCTATCAGTCCGTGTCACGGAATGAGCCGCTGCTGCTCGGCATCCGGCCGGAGCACATCACCGAGACCAAGCCGCATGCGGAGCCTGGGATCGAGCCGTTCGAGGCGCTGCTCGACGTCACCGAGCCGATGGGCATGGAGACGCTGGTCTACTTCACCCTCAACGAGACGCCGGTCTGCGGGCGAGTCAACCCCAATGCCGGCGCGCGGGATGGCAGCCCTCTGCGCATGGCAATGGACCTCAACAACATGCACCTGCTAAACGAGGCGACCGGGCTCGTGATCTGACGAGCACCAGGACGATTCAAGGGCAGGACATGACCACCAGGACGGCAACCAACAAGAACAAGATCCTCGTCACGGAATCCTTCTCGGCCAAGGGACGCGCGCTGCTCGCAGCGCGCGACGACGTCGAGATGATCGAGTTCCCCAACATGATCTCGGCTGCGGATTTCTCCGTGCTGCTCGCCTCCCATGCCCCGGTGCATGGTGTGGCTCTCGGTGCGACGCGCTTCGGCGAGCCGGAGCTCGTCGCTGCCGGCGACATGAAGGTCGTGACCAGGATCGGCGTCGGCTTCGATGCGGTCGACGTGCCGGCGCTGAGCCGCCACAAGGTGCCCTTGATGGTCGCGGGCACCGCGAATTCGCCGTCGGTCGCCGAGCAGGCGCTGTTCATGATGCTGACCTTGGCCAAGCGCGCCAACGAGATGCATGCCATGGTCAAGGACGGCACCTGGGGCTCGCGGCTCGGCGTGCTGCCGTTCGATCTCTACGGCAAGACCGTGCTGATCATCGGCTTCGGCCGCATCGGCACCCGCACCGCCAAGCGCTGCCTGGCGATGGAGATGCAGGTCCTGGTCTACGATCCCTACAAGCCCGCCGCCGACATCACCGCCGCTGGCTGCGAGCCGGTAACCGACCTCGACGCCGCGCTGCCGCGCGCCGACTTCGTCAGCATCCATTGCCCGAAGACGCCCGAGACCATCGGCCTGTTCAATGCCGCGCGTCTGCGGCTGATGAAGCCGACCGCCTATTTGATCAACACCGCGCGCGGCGGCCTGATCGACGAGGCCGCGCTGTACGACGCGCTGGCGTCCGGCCGCCTCGCCGGCGCCGGCCTCGACGTGTTCGAGCAGGAGCCGCCGCCGGTCGGCCACGCGCTGCATATGCTGCCCAACGTGATCATGGCCCCGCACGTCGCCGGCGTCACCCGCGAGGCGGTCGACCGCATGAGCGAGCAGACCGCGCGCAACATCCTCAGTGTGCTCGACGGCGAGCCGATTCGGCAGAACGTGATCAATCAGGACGTGCTCTGAATCGCGGGCTGGCGCCGTCTCGCGCTGATACTTGTGCTCAGTGCTCGAATGATCATGGCCGGGCTCCATCCCGGCCATTCACGTTTGGAGACGAGCCGGCTGAGTCGAGCGCCGTCCTGCGGGGATCTTCATCCACCGCTTTGTCGCCCAAATTTGAACGCAATGTTGCATCTCGCCCAGACTTCGCTACAACTGCAGCTATTGGCGTCGGCGTTTGCGCGCGTCAGTAGGAACAGAGGCGATCATGAGTGTTGCGACGGAGCACGCGCTCGCAACGATAGCGAGCATCCTCGACAAGCCGGAATCTGCGAAGCGTGACGACCGGGCGAGCGCGCCTGTTCCCAACTCTCCAGCCAGAAAGGCCACGGGTACGGTGGTCTCATTCGATCAGGCCGACGGCTACACCAAGATCGGTCCCGGCCCGATCTCTGCGATCCGCTTCCGCTGGACCGCGCGGCGCGGCGAGGACGGCTACTATGTCGATGAGACCGTCGGGCCGACCTCGATCGCCGTCAGTAGCGGCCCGATGACGGCCGAAGCCGCCATCGACATGGTCGACACCCGTGCGCGCGAGGCGGCCGAGCGCTTCGAGGCACTGAAGAACGAGATGACCGGCAAGGGTGCGTTTGCTCCGGTCGAACCCGGCCGGACCTAGCGCTCGGTGGCCGCGCATCGTTGAATGATGCGCGGCACTGCCTGGTGGACCAGGAGGCTCGACCGCTGGCGGCGGCCGTAAGCCGATCCGAACGATGCGACCGCCGCCAGCCCCTCGTCCCGCGACACCGCTTCCTGTAAGAAGACCCTCGTCCCACTCAAGCCGAGGTGTCGCAATCATGGGGTTTTTCGATCGTCCGCTGTCCGTCCTGACCGGGCTCGTCCTCGTCTGCAGCCTTGCCGTGCCGGCGGCCGCGGACCAGGCCTCGCGGCTCGACGAGATCGTGCAGCGCGGTAGCTTGCGGGTCGGCATGACCGGCGACTACAAGCCCTTCACCTATCTCGACAAGGCGACCGGCAAATTCTCCGGCTTCGACGTCGACATGGCCGAGTCGCTCGGCAAGGCCCTCGGCGTCAATGTCGAGTTCGTGCCGACGAGCTGGCCGCAGCTCATGAAGGATTTCGAGGCCGACAAGTTCGACGTCGCCATGGGCGGCGTGTCGATCACGCTCGACCGCCAGAAGAAGGGCTACTTCTCGACGCCGATCATGCGCGAGGGCAAGACCCCGATCGCCCGTTGCAGCGACACCTCGAAGTACCAGACGCTGTCCGACATCGACAAGCCCGGCACCCGGGTCGTCGTCAATCCAGGCGGCACCAACGAGCGCTTTGCTCGCGCCAACATCAAGGCGGCCGACATCCGCGTCCACACCGACAACGTCACCATCTTCGACGAGATCGCCAAGGGCGACGCCGACCTGATGATGACCGACGCCTCTGAGACGCGCTACCAGCAGAAGCTGCATCCTGGTGTCTTGTGCGCCGTCCATCCAGAGAAGCCGTTCGACTTTTCGGAGAAGGCCTACTGGCTGCAGCGCGACGTGGCGCTGAAGGCGTTCGTCGATCAGTGGCTGCATATCTCCACCGAGAACGGCAGCTATCAGGCGATCTACAAGAATTGGTTCGAGTGAGGCTGGCGGAGGCGACTAGTGGGGATTTCCCGTCGAGATCTTGCGGATGTCACGCTGGTCGAACTGCAAGGAGCAAAACCAGATCCCTAGTGCGATCTCGTTGAATTGGCCCCGGCGTTGCGTTCTGTTCGTTTCGGTCCTTAACAGAAGCATATGGACGATCGGAACATGGTCGCGCTGTACGACGGTGGCCGAAGCTATGAACGGAAGGCTTGGAAGGGCTATGGATATGATTTTTGCAGTAGTTCCAGTTTGCATAGGCTCTTTAATATATTTGCTTTTTCGTACAAAAGATACTTGGATTATTTATGCCATAGGAGGCGCGGGTGGTGGACCTCTACTCGACTTCGCACGAACGCTGGTCCGACCTCTTAATCCTTACGTGAGCGGCTTCGCTCTCTATTCGCTCCCTTCTGCTCTTTGGGCTTTCTCGTTTATGTTCTGCATTGTGAAGATTTGGGCAGACACGCTTGTCTCGATCGCCGCGATTGCCGTCATTGCGTTAACTGCAGCGGTCGTGCTCGGATCCGAAGTGGGTCAGGCGCTTGACTTAGTTCAGGGGAGATTTGACGTCGCTGATGTTGCGGCGAATGCCGTTGGATTGTCTGCAGGGGGATTAACCGCATATGCAACACAGCGCAACAAACTTCGATCGATATGTTAGCAGCGCAATAGTATTTGCGATCTTTTGTGTTTTGGCCGGAGGGTCTGCAGAAGAAAGTAGTGAAGAGAAGAAGGCGCGCATATTGAAGTCGGAGGGAATTTCAGAAGGGACTTATGACAATCGGGTCCGCGATTTCGGAAGCTACGACGAATACAAGGCCGCCATCGAGAAGGGAATGAACGCAGCTCAATTCGCAAAGTATAAGTCGCAGCGAGACGCCTGCAAGCGGGACTGGTCATCGTGCGCTGATAACGAGCAGCTGGTTAACAATTGGTCGGGTTGGAGCGAGGTCCAGGTGGCCTGCAAGATCGCGGCCAACGATCGAGCAAAATACGGCGACCCGGAGTGGCCTTGGCTTCCGTTCGGCACGTATCTGACAGGAAATGAATATGTCAGGACAGGCAAAGTAGTTGCCATAGAGCCCGATGCGAGGTTTAAAAATGGGTTCAATGCCGCAGTTAGGGTGCGAGTTCGCTGCTATTACGACGTAAGGAGCAAGCATGTCGACAATGTCACGCTCGACGAGCGTTAGGCGCGGTCTTGATCAGCTGCACGGTCATCGATAATCAGCGACCAGAGAGGATCTTTCTACGCCGTTTCAGCGGCATGGCGCTGTCCAGTCGCTGCGCCAGAAACAATAGGCTTGCGTTTTTCCGAAAACTATGGTTCACTGCCGCCATCCCACCTCATCGAGAGGGGCGTTGCGCGCGATCGTCACGACACGCGAGGTGGGATGCGATGGCCGCGTTGGTGCCGCAGCGTGCTTGCACGCGGACGAACGGCAGATTGCGGACGTGAAGTCGCAGGGTCCTGATACCCCGACGCTGGTATCAAGTCGCGACGGTGCTCAAGGCGCCGCGTGGTGATGGTGGCCAACAAGCCCGGCGCACCAGGGAGACTGCGTATAAGCGTTAAGACCGTCGCGCAGGGAATGCCGGTTGATCGGCAGCACCTGTGGTACCTGCCGCCTGCATTTTTTTACGCAGGCGGGCCATGGGTGAGGCCCTCACCCGGCATTCCCTGCGCCCTCTTCTATTCGAGAGGGGCACGACTGATGGAATCACTCGGACGTCATGCGTCGCGAGACAGCAAGGTCATGCTCTAGAGTGTTAGGTGCGGATCGCTCGGGCGACACAAACGGTGTCGTCCCGGCCTCGAGCCGGGACCCATACTCACAGGCCGTCGTTTGTGGCAGGTGCGAAGGTGCAGGCCTGCAGAACAGTCCCGCTGGTGGTTATGGGTCCCGGCTCAAGGCCGGGACGACAGTGGAGCGTGTTGTGAAAGCTCGGCTCATAACCGCGCAGCGAACGGAGTTCAAACAGGCCTCAGCCGTTGCGATACGTGTAGCTGTAGCCGTTGATCGCCGGCGCGCCGCCCAGATGGGCGTAGAGCACCTTCGATCCCTCCGGGAAGTAGCCCTTCTTGACGAGGTCGATCATGCCCTGCATCGACTTGCCCTCGTAGACGGGGTCGGTGATCATCGCCTCGGTGCGGGCGGCGAGGCGAATGGCCTCGTTGGTCTCGGCACTCGGCACGCCATAGGCCGGATAGGCGTAGTCATTCAGGATCACGATCTCGTCGTCGCGCACCTTGCGGCCGAGCTCGACCAGCTCGGCGGTGTTGTCGACGATCTGCCGCACCTGGCTGCGGGTCTGCTCCGGCGTGCCGGAGGCATCGATGCCGATGACGCGGTCGGCGCGTCCATCCGCGGCAAAGCCGACGATCATGCCGGCCTGGGTCGAGCCGGTGACGACGCAGACGATGATGTAGTCGAACTTGATGCCCATCTCGGCTTCCTGCGCCCTCACCTCCTCGGCGAAGCCGACATAGCCGAGGCCGCCGAATTTGTGCACGGAAGCACCGGCCGGAATGCCGTAGGGCTTGCCGCCGGCGTCCTTCACCGACTGGATCGCGTTCTCCCAGCTCTTGCGGATGCCGATGTCGAAGCCGTCCTCGACGATGCGGCTGTCGGCGCCCATCAGGCGCGTCATCAGGATGTTGCCGACGCGGTCATAGACGGCGTCCTCGTGCGGCACCCAGCTCTCCTGGACGACAACGCACTTCATGCCGATCTTGGCCGCGGTCGCCGCCACCATGCGGGTGTGGTTGGACTGCACGCCGCCGATCGAGACCAGGGTGTCGGCATTGGACTCGATCGCGTCGGGCACGATGTATTCGAGCTTGCGCAGCTTGTTGCCGCCCATGGCGAGACCGGAATTGCAGTCGTCGCGCTTGGCGTAGATCTGCACCTTGCCGCCGAGCGCCGCCGTCAGCCGCGGCAGATGCTCGATCGGGGTGGCACCGAAGGTGAGCGGATATTTTTTGAATTTGTCGAGCCGAAGCACGGGGCCTCTCCGTGGGTGAATGAGATCGGTCGTCCCCAACATACGAAAAAGCCTGAGAAAGGTGCTCTCTTTATTGGCGCAGAATTTCATGCTTACGTCGGCGCTTGGCTCGTTGAGCGATGGGTTTTCCCAAAACTTGTGTGTCGTATGAAAGAAACTTCCGAAACCGATCTCGACCGCGTAGACCGGCGCATCCTGCAACTGCTGCAGAAGGACGGCCGGATGAGCAATGCCGAGCTTGCCGCCACCGTTCACGTCAGTCCGGCCACCTGCCATCGCCGCACCCAGCGCCTGTTCGAGGAGGGCTACATCCGGAGCGTGCGCGCGCAGATCGCGCCGGAGAAGGTCGAGCGCAGCGCACTGGTGCTGGTCGGCGTCGTGCTCGACCGCTCGACGCCGGAGAGCTTTCGCACCTTCGAGGCCGCGATCCGCAAGCTCAAATTCGTGCTCGACTGCCATCTCGTCGCCGGCGATTTCGACTTCTTCCTCAAGATCCGCGTCCGCGACATGCAGGACTTCAACCGCATGCATGGCGACCAGCTGATCTCGCTGCCCGGCGTGCGGCAGACCCGCACCTTCTTCGTGATGAAGGAGGTGGTCGACAATGCGCCGCTGGATTTCTGAGCGGAGGGCGCGTTGAACCAGGGCTGCTGCATCGGCGACTTAATTGCGCGTGAGCTCGCTCACATCAGCAACCGACATCGTGGAGATCCTGATGAAGAGGCTGTTGGCCGTTGCTGCCGTGGTTCTGGCCAGCAGTGCCGCCGAGGCGCAGTACGTCATCGAGTACGGCGGCAAGACGATCCGCATCGATCCCGACCGCGGCACCGTGCAGATCCCCGGCGTCTACGACAATACCGAGCAGAAGAAGTCCAAGCGCACCAAGCGCGATCCGGATCAGGCGGCCAGGCCGCCGGCCGCGGCGGACAAGCCGGCTCCGGCGCCCACCGAGGCGGCGGTCACCCCGGCCCCGCAACCGCCTGCTCCGGCGGTCGCGGCCCCTGCTCCAGTTCCCGCCCAGCCTGCTCCGACGGCAGCCGCACCGGTGAGCCCGCCGGCCGCTCCTGCTCCCGTCCAGGCGGCCGCGCCACCGGCGCCGCTGCCGCCACCTCCGGCGGCCCCAGCCGCCAACGCTACGGCACCGGTTGCGCCTCCGGCCGCTGCAACGGCCGCTGCGGCCCCCACGACGGCCGCCGCGCCGCCGCCACCGCGTCCAGCCCAGGCGCCTGCCGTGACCACCGCAGCCGCTCCGCCCGCTGCGGCGCAGACCGCCGGTCGCGATCCCAACTCGCCGGTCGGCATCTGGCTGACGGAGGAGAAGGAGGGCCAGATCCGCATCGAGCCCTGCGGCGCCAATCTCTGCGGCTACGCCGTGGATGCGAAGACCAAGCAGAACGGCGAGCAGATCCTGATCAACATGCGGCCGAGCGACAAGGCCCAGGAGAAGAAGTGGACCGGCCGCATCTTCGATCCGAACAGCGGCAGCACCTACGATTCGACCATCGCGCTGAAGGGAGCGGACAATCTGCGCGTGCAGGGCTGCGCCTTCGGCGGCATGTTCTGCGGCGGCCAGACCTGGACGCGAGTGAACTGAGCGCGGCGACGACCGTCGAAGTTCATTCAAATGAAACGCGCGCGGCCTTGCGACCGCGCGCTCGAGCGGTCGTCAGTCTGGCGTCAGCCGACCGGCGTCGCATATTCCTCGTCGGTGACGTGCTCCATCCACGTCACGTGCTCACCGTTGAGCGATTCATGCATCGCGACGTGGACCATGCCGGTGGTCGGCGCGGCGCCATGCCAATGCTTCTCGCCTGGTGGAATCCACACGACGTCGCCGGCCTTGATCTCGCGCACCGGCCCGCCCTTGGCCTGCACCCGACCGACGCCCTGAATCACGTAGAGCGTCTGTCCGAGCGGATGGGTGTGCCAGGCGGTGCGCGCGCCGGGCTCGAACGCCACGCGCGCCGAGGCGACGCGGGCCGGCGCCTGCGGCGTGATGATCGGGTCCTGCCACACCGTACCGGTGAAACTTTCGGCCGCCGCGCGGCGCGTGGGGCGCGAGCCCGCGAGATAAACATCCACCATGGTTCTGCCTTTCCTAAGTCCTTGCAGTCGATCGATCGCTGCGTCGGCCGCGACCTACTTCTTCGACGCCGCGTAGCGCGCCTTGGTCTCGGCATTCATCGGATAGAGACCCGGCAGCACCGCGCCCTTGTTCACCTCGTCGACGATCCAGGCTTCCATGCGCTCCTGCTCCGGGCCTTCGGCGAGCACGTGATCGAGCATCGCCTGCGGGATCAGCACCGCGCCGTCCTGGTCGGCGACGATGACGTCGTTCGGAAACACCGCAACGCCGCCGCAGCCGATCGCCTCGCCCCAGCCGACGAAGGTGAGGCCGGCAACCGACGGCGGCGCGGCGTAGCCATCGCACCACACCGGCAGGCCGGTGCCCATCACGCCTTCGAGGTCGCGCACCACGCCGTCGGTGATCAGCGCGGTGACGCCGCGCTTGACCATGCGGGCGCACAGAATGTCGCCGAAGATGCCGGCGTCCTTGACGCCCATCGCATCGACCACGGCGATGCAGCCCTCGGGCATGGCCTCGATCGCGGTGCGGGTCGAGATCGGCGACGACCAGGATTCCGGCGTCGCGAGATCCTCGCGCGCCGGCACGAAGCGCAGCGTGAAGGCGGGACCGACCAGCCGCTTCTGTCCCGGGCGCAGCGGCTTGGCGCCGCGCAGCCAGACATTGCGCAACCCCTTCTTCAGCAGGACCGTCGTGATGGTCGCCGTAGTGACCTGGGAGAGGGTAGCGATGGCTTCGGGAGTGAGGGACATTGTGAGACTGGCGCTCCAAACAGGCTGGCGGAAAAAGCAGGCGCATCTTGCGAGCGACGAAGGCCGCGTCAAGGGCATGCTCAGTGCGCCCAGCGCATGCGGGGCCTGCAGCGGCCCGATAAGGTCTTCTTATCGCGGGGCATCCGATTAATTTATTGAATTTTCGAGACTTTTTGTCTCCAGCGCAATTCCACTGGCGATCGAAAGCGGCTAGATGAGGAACAGCAACACGGATCTTCTCGGACAGATGGCCGACTCTTTTCCACCTCCTCGCCTGCTGCCCAGCGGCGACAGCGCGGTCACCGTCGAGTTCAGCCGGACCATCGACGAGACCGCCAATCGCCGCGTGCTTGCGCTCGACCATGCGCTGACTGCCGCCGCCATCGCGGGCATCACCGAGACGGTGCCGACCTATCGCTCGCTGCTGGTGCACTATGATGCAGGTGTGATCGACCACGACACGCTTGGGGCAAAGCTGTTGGCGCTGTCGGCCGGGTCGCTTGCGCCGGACAGCGAGATCCGGCGCTGGCGGGTTCCAGTCTGCTACGGCGGCGAGAATGGCATCGACCTGGAGGACGTCGCCAAGGCGCTGAACCTGACGCCGGACGAGGTCGTCGCCCGCCATGTCGCCGGCATCTACCGCGTCGCGATGATCGGCTTCACGCCGGGCTGGTCCTATCTGTCCGGTCTCGATCCGACGTTGCAGATGTCGCGCCGGCAGAACCCGCGCTTGGCGACACCGGCAGGCATCATCGCGATCGGCGGCATCCAGACCGGCATCCAGTGCCTTGCCGGCCCCTGCGGCTGGCACCTGCTCGGGCGCACCGCGATGCGGACATTTCAACTGCACCGCGACCCGACCTTCCTGCTCGAGCCCGGCGACGAGGTCAGCTTCTACGCCGTCGACGTGAAGACCTTCGCGGAGCAGGAGCGCGCCGCGGAGGGCGGCGAGCTCATCGCAGAGCGGATCGCCGCATGAGCACGCTCGTCGTCTCACAGATCGGTCCGGCAAGCTCGGTCCAGGATGGCGGGCGTTTCGGCGCGCAGCGCTACGGACTGACGCCATCCGGCGCGATGGACAAGCTGGCGCTGGCCGCAGCCAACAGCCTCGTCGGCAATGTGCCGATGGCGGCTGCGATCGAGATCGGCCCGTTCGGCGCGACGTTCGCGGCGAAGGGCGGCGCGGTGCGCGTGGCGCTCGCCGGCGCGCAGCGGCCGGCGGACGTCGCCAAGCGGCCGATCGAGATCAACACGTCGGTGACACTGAACGACGAAGAGCAGCTCACGCTCGGCTTTGCGCGCGGCGGCTCGTTCACTTATCTGGCCATCGAAGGCGGCATCGCCGGCGAGCCGATGTTCAACAGTCTCTCGGTGAACGCGCGCGCCGGGCTCGGCAGCCCCTACCCGCGGCCGCTCCAGGCCGGCGACAGGTTCGAGGTCACCCCCGCCAGCGACGCGCCGGAACTGCGGATTGATGTGCCGAGAATGAGCGGCGTGATCCGCGTCGTGATGGGGCCGCAGGACGATGAGTTCAGCGACGAGATGAAAGCGCTGTTCCTCGGCAGCGACTGGATGGTGTCAGCAACCAGCGACCGCATGGGCTATCGCCTCGAAGGACCGCCGATCCGCCATCTCCATGGCCACAACATCGTCTCCGACGGCACCGTGGACGGCAGCATCCAGGTGCCTGGCAACGGTTCGCCGATCGTGCTGATGTCCGATCGCGGCACCAGCGGCGGCTATCCGAAGATCGCGACCGTCATCACGGCGGATTTCGGCCGCCTGGCGCAGACGCCCGCCGGCACGCCATTCCGCTTCAAGGCCGTGAGCATCGCCGAGGCGCAGGCCGAACTGCGCCGCTACAAGGAGCTGCTGCGCAGCCTGCCCGGCCGCGTCACCGAGCTCGCCAACAGCGATTTCAATGTCGATGCGCTGTTCACGGCCAATGTCGCCGGTCATGCGGTCAGCGCAACCGACGCCACCACCTGGCCCGGAGCGACTCCCGATTGATTTGAGCACATCTCACGCTGTTTCGGACCCATCAACGAGCGGACCCTGACATGACCAGCACCGTCGACCTGAACTGCGACCTCGGAGAGAGCTTTGGCCCGTGGGAAATGGGCAACGATGCCGCCATGATCGAGCTGGCGACGTCGGTGAACGTCGCCTGCGGTTTTCATGCCGGCGATGCCGACATCATGCGCCGCACGGTCGAGATGGCGAAGGCCAAAGGCGTCAGCGTCGGTGCGCATCCCGGCTATCGCGATCTGCATGGTTTCGGCCGGCGTCCGGTACCAGGGCTGACATCATCCGAGATCGAGAACCTCGTCGCCTATCAGATCGGCGCGCTACAAGCGATCGCCGCCGCGGCCGGCCACAAGGTCACGCATGTGAAGGCCCACGGCGCGCTGTCCAACGTCGCCTGCGAGGACGACATGACGGCAAACGCGATCGCCAAGGCGATCAAGGCCGTCGATCCCAGTCTGATCTTTGTCGTGCTCGCCAACTCCAAGCTGGTGACCGCGGGCGAGAAGGCCAACCTGTCGATGGCGCACGAGGTGTTCGCCGATCGCGCCTATGGCGACGATGGACTCCTGGTGTCGCGCAGCAAGCCCGGCGCCGTGCTGCACGATCCCAAGATCATCGCCGATCGCGTCGTGCGCATGGTTCAGGACGGCGCGGTGATCTCGGTGACCGGCAAGGTGATGAAGATGCGCACCGACACCGTCTGCATTCACGGCGATACCGCTGGCGCGGTCGAGATTGCGCGGGAGGTCCGCAAGGCGCTGGACGCGGCCGGCATCACGGTCGCGCCGTTCAAGAGGTGAGGAGGATCAGAACGGGTGCGTGAAGGATGTGCCCAGGGTGATCGCGGCAATCAGCGCCATCGCGCTGTAGAAGGCAACCAGCGCGACAGTTGCGCCGCGCTCGCGAATGGCGCGGGCCTGGGGCATCTGTCGCAGGGGCGTCGATATCGTCCGCATGGCCGGTCTCCTGAAGTTCCGGCCATGAGAAAAGCGTTCTCGCGGGCCGGTGCAAGGCAACCGGCGAAATAACGACAAGCCCCCTGCTTCGGGTCCCGCTGGAACCAAAAAATTCTCGGCCGGGCTCGCGGCCGAGAACATTCTCCGCAGGGTTCCCCTTCAGTAGACGTCGAGCTGGAACCGGCCCTTCTTCTTGAGGTCGGCCACGAAGCTGACGGCCTCGTCGGTCGAGCGGGCCCCGAACTGGGCGACGATGTCGACGAGGGCGCGCTCGACGTCCTTGGCCATGCGCTTGGCGTCGCCGCAGATGTAGAGATGGGCGCCGTCGGCGAGCCAGGTCCAGACCTCGCGCCCGACCTCGCGCATGCGGTCCTGGACGTAGAACTTCTTGTCGCCGTCGCGCGACCACGCCAGCGACAGCCGCGTCAGGAGGCCGGCCGTCTTCATGGCGTTCAGCTCGTCGGCGTAGAAGAAGTCGCAGTCGCTGCGCTGATGTCCGAAGAACAGCCAGTTCTTGCCGGGCGCGCCGGTCGCCCTGCGGTCGTGCAGGAACGCGCGGAACGGCGCGACGCCGGTGCCGGGACCGACCATGATGATCGGCGTCTTCGGATCAGCGGGCAGCGCGAATCCGTGCGCCTTCTGCACATAGACGCGCAGCTTGTCGCCGGGATTGATCCGCTCGGCCAGGAACGTCGAGGCAAGTCCCAGCCGCTTGCGCTTGCCGATGACGTAGCGGACGCAGTCGACCGTCAGCGACAACCTGCCGGGCGTGGCATTGTGCGACGACGAGATGGAGTAGAGCCGCGGCTGCAGCGGCTCCAGCGCCTCGACGAAGGCCTCCGGATGCGGCCGGACGCCGGAGAACTTCTGCAGCACCGCCATCACGTCGAGCGTCGCCGCGTCGCCGTCGGGATCCTCGCCCTGCGCCAGCTGCCGCGCCTTCTCGCGGGTTGCGCCGCCGGTGATGAAGGAGATCAGCTCGAACAGCGAATCCGGCGCCGGCGCCAGCGAGACGTCCTCCAACAGGCACTGCCGCAGCGGCTTGCCGTTCACCTCGGTCATGTGCGAGGCGCCGAGCAGCGCGATGATCTGATCGACGAGGCCGAGATCGTTCTTGGCGAAGATGCCGAAGGAATCGCCGACGACGTAGTCGAGCCCGCTCTCGCCGAGATCGAACTCGATGTGCCAGGTCTCCTTCTCCGAGCCCGGCTTGTTGAGCAGGCGCCGCGACAGGAACGTCGCATCGACCGGATTGTCGCGCGAGCGACCGGGCTCGCTGACGACGACGGAGACGGAGGCCGGCGCAGCCGCAGCGGGCTTGGCCGCGGCCGGAGCCCTGTCGATCTCCTCGTAGAGCGCCTTGAGCATCCGCGCGGTTTCCTTGCCGCCGGGGACGCACAGATTCAGCCGCGCCTCGCTGCGATCGGCAATCGCATCCGAATAGTCGCTGCAATTGTAACCGCATTGGCCGCAGTCCTGCTGCGCCATGGCCGCCATCATGCGCCGGCGCAGCGGACGGCCCTCGGCGAGCTTCATGCGCTCGGCGATCGGCATGGTCTGGTCGTGCCATGGCGCCTCGCCGTCGTCACCGTCGCCCGCGGGCGCAAGCACGGCGCCGTTCTGCGCCGGCGACAATGCTGTCGCGCCGTCGAAGCCGAGCGCTCCGGCCAGAAAGCCGTTGAGCCATGAGCGTTGCGCCTCGGAGAATGGCGCCGTCGAAGGAATGATCTCGATCTTGGGCATGGGCGTGATCTGGTTCATGCTGACACCTCCGACGAGGTCTGGGCTTCGGCGAGATTGCGCAGCGCCTCGCCGTCGTGACGGCGTGCGAACGACAGGAAGGTCTCCTCGGGAGAGGCGCGATGGGCGAGATAGGCCTTGAGCAGCTTCTCAACGGTTACAGGCGCATCCGCCGCCTTGAGGTCGCGATAGACCTCGCGGCCGATGTCGGCCTGCGGGCCGAACCCGCCGCCGGCGAACAGGTGATAGCCCTCGACCGTGTCGTCGCCGTCACCAACCGGCGCCTTTGCCGCGATCATGCCGATGTCGCTGATGTAGTGCTGGGCACAGGAATGATGGCAGCCGGTGAGATGGATGTTCAGCGGTGTGTCGACGTCCACCCTGCTCTCGCACCAGTCGCCGATCTCGGCCGCATGTTTCTTGGTGTTGGATGCCGCGAACTTGCAGCCGGCGTTGCCGGTGCAGGCGATCAGTCCGGCGCGGATGTGCGAGGACTTTGTCGACAGCCCGATCTGCTCGATCGCCGCACAGGCCAGAGCGACCTTGTCGTCGGGAACGCCCGAGAGCAGCAGGTTCTGCCACACCGTGAGCCGGATCTCGCCGTCGCCGAGATCGGCTGCGATCTTGGCGAGCGCGCGCATCTGGTCCGTCCTCAGCTTGCCCAACGGCAGCACCACGCCGATCCAGTTCACCCCCTGCTGCTTCTGCTGGTGGACGCCGATATGGGCCATGCGATCGGCGTCGGGCCGCGGCGCGAGCGCCTCGTCGGGGACGCGCGCCAGCTTGCGGCCGAGCCTTGTTTCAACGGCTTCCATGAACTTGTCGTGACCCATGCTATCGAGCACATATTTGAGCCGCGCCTTGAGGCGATTGGTGCGGTCGCCGGTCTCGATGAACAGCCGCACGATGGCGTCGGCCACCTCGGTCGCCCGCTCCGGCTCGACGATGATCCCTGTCGGCTTGGCGAAATCCTTGTGTCCGGTGATGCCGCCGAGGCCGAGCTTGAACCACACGCCCGGCGCAACGCCAAAGCCGTCCTTCACCTCGACCGCTGAGAACGCGATGTCGTTGGTGTCCTCCAGTGCCGCGATCCGTCCGGCGCCGTCGAAGGCGACGTTGAACTTGCGCGGCAGGCCGTACAGCGAGCGGTCGTTGAGGATGTGGAAATGCCATTCGCGCGCATAGGGCCGCGTATCGAGCAATTCCTGCGGATCGATGCCGGCGGTCGGCGTTCCCGTCACGTTGCGGATGTTGTCGGCGCCGGAGCCGCGCGCCGTCAGGCCGAGATCCGAAAGTCCCTCCAGCAGCGTGACCGCGTGCCTCGGGGGAATTTCGCGCAGTTGCAGGTTGGCCCGCGTGGTGACGTGGCTGTAGGGACCGCAAAGCTGGTCGGCGAGATCGGCGACGCCCGCCAGTTGCCAATGCTTCAGGATGCCGTTGGGGATGCGCAGGCGGCACATATAGGAATCCTGCGCCGGCGCGACGTGAAACAGGCCGTAATAGCGCCAGCGGAAATTGTCGGCCGTGGACGGCGCGGCATCATTGCGCGCCTGCTCCTTCAGCCGCTCGTAGGCATCGAAGGGATGGAGCTCGCGCTTGACCTTCTCCTGGTCGGCGAGCTTCCGTCCCGACGCAATCACCTTGTCCTGGGCCTTGATGTGGATGGCGTCCGGGCCGGTCGGCTCGCTTGCCGTCTGCGTGCCACCCTGGCCGCGCCCTGCCAGCGTGACCTTGAGGCCCGCAGCCAAGCCTTCGAGGTAGCGCTTCTGCTCGTCGTTAAAGTCGACTGACAACGATTCGATTTTCATGATGGCGGACGAAGCTCCAGCGGCCACGGCGGTTGGCGTTCGGGAATGGGATGAGGATCGCATCGTCCGACAGGCCGACATGGCCTGCTTCCGACGAAAGATCCGACCAGCTTCGTTGCTGCGGAAATCCGACACGGATTGCAGTCAGCGGCATCTGCGGCGGCTGACTGCACTGCAATATTCAAGTTGCGTGCCAGCCGGAAAAAACAGAAAAAGCGCGTAAAATCAGAATGCTGATCGAATCAATGAAGGCAAGTTAACCGACTCAAGCCTCGAAATACGGGCACGTCGCCCAAAAATTGGTCGACGGCACACGGTGCCCAGACCCTGATCGGTGCGTGAATCAGGCCGTCCAGCGGCCGATCTTGAAGGCCTTGAGATGGCCGATCACGTCGTCCGCCGCGAAAGGCGGACCGGCGAATGCGCCGATGGCGGCATCCGTGCCGACCGCGGCCGTGCCCATGGCCGCGTCGTAGATGTCCGGCCGGAACACGCCCATGGCAGTGCCCAGGGCTTCAGTACTGAGGGGAGTCTGGCCCCACCGCACCATCTGGGCATAGAGCCATGCCGCCTGGATCCTCTCGGGCCGTCCCGCGTCTTCGCGGCCCACCAGCAGATAGCGCGAGCTTTCGCGGAAGGTGCCGTCCGGCGAGATCTTGAGGCGGCCGTCCAGCGTACGCTGGAGCACCTCCGCATCGACGCCGATGCGCTCCGGCTGAGCCAGGATGCGCGCGGATTCTGCGTGGTTCTGTTCGATGAAATTGGCGGCCTTGGCGCAGGCGCGAACCAGGCCGGCGAGAGCGCCGGGATTCTTGTCAGCCCAGCTCTGCCTGACCGCCAGCACCTTTTCGGCCGCGCGCACCAGCACGTCAGACACGAAGTGGAGAATATGGCCGATGCCGAGATCGACTGCGATCGAGTTCCACGGTGCTCCGACGCAGAACGCGTCGACGTGACCGTTGGCGATGCTCTCCACCATGTAGGGCGGCGGCAGCACCACGAGGCGGACGTCCTCATCGGGGTCGACGCCACCTGCGGCCATCCAGAACCGCAACTGATAGTTGTGGGTCGAGAACGGAAACGTCATGCCGAACGTCAGCGGCTCGCGCCCGGCCTTGCGCCGTTCCGCGACGACGCGCGCCAGCGCCAGCGCCGTCGCCATCGGGTCGAAACGATCCCCATCGAGATTGGCCATGATCGCCGCATGCAGCGCCGGCGTCACGGTGATCGCGTTGCCGTTCACCCCGAGATTGAAAGGAGCCACGATCGGCACCTTGACGTGACCGATGCCCAGGCTCGACGCGATGGCGACGGGAGCCAGCAGATGCGCCGCGTCGAACAGGCCGATGTTGAGCTTGTCGCGCACGTTCGACCACGACACCTCTCGGACCAGCGTGACGTCGAGACCTTCGGCCGCGGTGAAGCCGTTGTCGACGGCGACGATCAGCGCGGCGGCATCGACCAGCGGGATGAAGCCAATGCGAAGCGGGCCGGTCATTTCAACAACTCCGAGGCGGTCAGGATCGACTGCGCGATCTCGCCGATCTTCTTCTTTTCGCGCATGGCCGTGGAGCGCAACAGCACATAGGCTTCCTCTTCGGTGAAGCCCTTCATCTTCATCAGAATGCCCTTGGCGCGGTCGATCACCTTGCGGTCCTCCAGCGCGGACTTGGTGCGCTCGAGCTCGTCCTGAAGCTTGGAGAACGCATTGAAGCGCGAGATGCAGAGGTCGAGGATCGGCTTGATCCGCTCCTTCTTCAGCCCATCGACGATGTAGGCTGAGACGCCCGCCTCGACCGAGGCCTGGATCGAGGCCGCGTCGCTCTGGTCCACGAACATCGCGATCGGCCGGCGGACGGCGCGGCTGACCTGGAACATCTGCTCCAGCACGTCGCGGCTGGGGTTCTCCAGGTCGATGACGATGACATCCGGGTCCAGGGCATAGATGCGCGCCAGGAGACCCTGCATCTCGCTGACATGCACCACGCCGGTAAAACCCGCCTCCCGCAAGCCCTCCTCCAGGATGGCCGCGCGGATCGGGCTTTCGTCGACGATCACGATTTTAGGCGATTGCTCGGCGCTCATCGATCACCAGGTTGTCCGGGCCCTCACCCATAGCATGGACGTGGCCGCCTCAAAGCCTTGTCTTTCTGGACAATTCGGACTAGCTGACGCCTATCTCATCAGGCAGTTCCAAGATGCAGCAGGGTTCGGCGCCCAAGATCAGCTTTGTTTCGCTCGGTTGTCCCAAGGCCTTGGTCGATTCCGAGCGCATCATCACGCGCCTGCGCGCCGAGGGCTACGAGCTCGCCCGGAAGCATGACGGCGCCGACGTCGTCATCGTCAACACCTGCGGGTTCCTGGACAGCGCCAAGCAGGAATCGCTGTCGGCGATCGGCGCGGCCATGGCCGAGAACGGCAAGGTCATCGTCACCGGCTGCATGGGCGCCGAGCCGGAGCAGATCGAGCAGGCCTATCCCGGCGTGCTGTCGATCACCGGCCCGCAGCAGTATGAGAGCGTGCTGGACGCCGTCCATCGCGCGTCGCCGCCGGCGCACAACCCGCATCTCGACCTGGTTCCTCCGCAGGGCATCAAGCTCACGCCCCGGCACTACGCCTATCTGAAGATCTCCGAAGGCTGCAACAACCGCTGCACCTTCTGCATCATCCCGAAGCTTCGCGGCGATCTGGTGTCGCGGTCCGCGGCCGACGTGCTGCGCGAGGCCGAGCGGCTGGTCGCAGCCGGGGTCAAGGAGCTCCTGGTCATTTCTCAGGACACCTCGGCCTATGGGCTGGACCTGAAATATGCCGAAAGCGCCTGGAAGGACCGCAACGTCCGGGCTCGCTTCCTCGATCTGGCGCGCGAGCTCGGCGAGCTCGGCGCCTGGGTGCGCATGCACTACGTGTACCCCTACCCGCATGTCGACGAGGTGATCGGCCTCATGGCGGACGGTAAGATATTGCCCTATCTCGACATCCCGTTCCAGCATGCCAGCCCCAACGTCCTGAAGGCGATGCGCCGCCCGGCGGCGCAGGACAAGACGCTGGACCGGATCAAGGCCTGGCGGACGACCTGCCCGGATCTTGCGCTGCGCTCGACCTTCATCGTCGGCTTCCCCGGCGAGACGGACGCCGACTTCGCCTACCTGCTGGATTGGCTGGATGAGGCCGAGATCGATCGGCTCGGCTGCTTCAAATACGAGCCGGTGGCCGGCGCGACCTCCAACGCCCTGCCCGACCAGGTCCCGGACGAGGTCAAGCAGGAGCGCTGGGACGCGCTCATGGCCCGCCAGCAGAAGATCTCGGCGCGCAGGCTCAAGCGCAAGGTCGGAACGCGTCAGCAGGTGATCATCGACGAGGTCGGGCCGAGCGTCGCCAAGGGCCGCACCAAGGCCGATGCCCCGGACATCGATGGCGCCGTTTATCTGTCCAGCCGGCGGCCGCTGCGTGTCGGCGAGATCGTCACGGTCAAGATCGAGCGTGCCGACGAATACGACCTGCACGGCACGGTCGCTGGGTTCTAGCGCGGGTCAACGGCAACTCAGGGAAGCCGGCCGATCGCAATCGTCCGGTCGAGTCCCACGCTTTCCAATGATGCAAAGCCGGCGCGTCTGCCGAGTTCATCAAGATTGCCGTAGCGCGCGATCCAATCGGGATAGGCGTAGCAGAGGATGATGTCGGCGTGGCTGCGAAGCCACCGACACAGTGTGGCAGCCCTGTCAGCGCCCGCTTCGAGCAACCGTCCGGGCA
Source organism: Bradyrhizobium sp. HKCCYLRH3061 (assembly GCF_051168015.1). Classification (NCBI taxonomy): domain Bacteria; kingdom Pseudomonadati; phylum Pseudomonadota; class Alphaproteobacteria; order Hyphomicrobiales; family Nitrobacteraceae; genus Bradyrhizobium; species Bradyrhizobium sp. HKCCYLRH3061. The sequence continues at coordinate 22,730 of NZ_JBNPUE010000008.1, read as the reverse complement.
TGATCAAAACGACGCTCCGATCAGCGGCCGTCTCAAGCGGTGCGGGGCAAGCGAACATGTCGCAACTCGGCCAGTGCGAAACCGCTCGTCCGAACATCGCTCGCGCATGGACGAGCTTTCGTGAATCTCGCTCGATGCCGAGCGGCTGCAGATCAGGCGTCCCTTCGCAACTCGCGGCCAACAGCGCCCCATTGCCGCATCCGAGATCGATGATGTTGTAGCGCGCCCCGGCCGTGACCGTTCTTACGGCCGCGGCGATGGGAGCGTGAGCCTCTCGCATTCCGCAGACGGACGCGAAGCCGTTGTCGGCCGCAAGCCAATCCGGCGCGGGCCGTTCGCCGGACATCAGCGCTCGCCACGTTGACAGGTCCAACGACGCCTCCTCAGTGCACCGCCGCCGCCTCGCGGGTCTCGAGCAACTGCCGGCCTCGCGCGATCAACGCGTCGATCCAGGCATAGAGGCCGGCAACGAACGCCTCTCCGTCCCGGTCGACGCGGATGTACCGCCGGATCTCGTCGACCCCCTCCTCAATGCGGGCGAGATTGCGCCGCAGCAGGCGAAACAGCAATTGGCGCCGCTCTTCATCCGGCTCGGTCTCGATCAGCACGATGTCGAGCGCCGTGATGTAGGCAAACGAATATTCCGCATGCAGCACCGCGGTCATCGGGCGCAAACGATCCTTGATGACGGGGCTGACATACAACTCGTCCGCCGGATTCAACACCAGCCGATCCGCGGATTCCAGATTGATGCCGAGCGCGCGAAGCTTGTTGTGTCCCATCTCGTGCACGAACGCCTGGGCCAGGCCGATCGGATCGAAGATGGTGGCGAACAGCGTGCCCAGCCGGTCGTCGGTCGAGCCGCTGTAGGATCCATAGCCCTCGCGATAGTCGCTCTCCGCAACATCGGGACGCGCCAACGGATGGAAGGAATCGATGAGCATGCGCATCTGTTCGAAGGCGACCGGCCAGCGCCGCACGTAGTCGACGGCAGCATCGATGTTGGGGTGCTCCAGCGGACCGTTGCTGAATACGGGCGCCCCCGGCGCGGTCGGCTGCACGTAGCGAACCGACACGGCGCCATCGAAGATGCGCGGCGAATGGCCGACGACCCGGTGCACGAACGGCTCCGGCCGGTGAGCGTTCGTGGTCGTGCTGGCGAGATGACAGGCCAGCAAGGCGTCATACAGATCATCCTGTGGTGCCGCGGCCCGCGACCAGTCGATCATTGTCTCCTCCCGCGACGGATGTTGATTCAGAATTGAAGCTGAGCGGACGACGCGCCGGAGCCGTCCCTGGCGATCGGGCGCAGCCAGCCGCCGGGGAAATCGCGCCGGCATTCGTCGTCGATGACGAGGGCTTCGGTGCTGGTGACCAGCGTCAGCGCGCAGTCCTCGTCTTCCAGGATGCACCCGCTGGCGACCAGGCCGGCGTAGCTCTGCTCCACCTCTGGCCAGGAGGTCTCCTGGTCGACCAGCCGCCCGAGGGTCGCGTCGATGCGAACTGGTTCTCGGAAGGCGTCCAGCACGGCGATCTCGATCGGATCGAGGATGCGCCATGTCTCGGTTGCGATCCGGCGCGTGTCCTTGAGGATCGACAACGGACCCAATCCGACCACCGCCAGTATCGGCATTGCGGTGCCGTCCACATGTGCAGACCGCCAAAGCTTGATCGCCGCGCCGAGCGGCGCGAGATCATCATCCGACGCGGTGTTGGCCGCCGTGCCATCGAAGAAATAAGCGAGCCGCGTCAGCACATCTTCCGGCTGGCCATAGACCGCCTGATAGGCCAGCGCGGGAGCGACATTTTCAAACCCGAACTCGGCCGCGTGGTTGAAGTACGGGCTGAAGCGGTCGAGCCTGATCCGGCAATGTCCGGTCGGCGGCTGCAGATGCTCCAGCAACGCAAACCATCGCGCTATCTTGGCGTAGGCCGCAGGCCGCTCGCCGGGGAAGCCGCACAGCACGTTCCAGATCGGCCGGAGTCCGATCTCGGCACAGCTTCGGAGCACGCGGACGTTCTGCAGCCCGGTCACGCCCTTTTCCATCAGGCGCAGGACATCGTTGTCGAGATGCTCGATGCCCGGCTGAACCCAGGTCACCCCGCCGCGCGCGAGCGTACGCAGCTGCTCGGGGCGCATGTTCGACTTGATCTCGTAGAGGATCCGGTAAGGCGACGGCGCGGTGTTGGCGAGGTGGCCGAACACGGCGTCGACATGCTTCAAGTTCAGAATGTTGTCGGTCGCCTCGAAGCGCTTGACGCTCCAGCGCGCGGATAGTGTTGCGAGCTCGGCCAGCACGCGCTCGGCCGACTTGGTGCGAAACGCCATCGTCGCGCCGTTCAGGCCGCAGAATGTGCAGTGGTGCTTCATGCCCCACCAGCAGCCGCGCGAGCTCTCGAACGGCAGCGCGGGGAGCAGATCATCGCAGAACGACGCCTGCCTCAGCTCCGCGAAATAGTCGGTGAAGTCGGGGACGGGAAGCTCGTCAAGATTCTGCAGCGGAGTCTCCGCGATCCTCCCATTCGTGCCCACGCGGCCCAGCACGTCGGTGCTTTCACTGTAAGGCAAGGTGCCTGCAAGGAAGCGCTCGACGAAATCCGGAAAGGTCCGGTCGGACTCGCCGCGAAACACATAGTCGATTTGCGGGAAGCGTTCGAGCAGCGCCTCGCCCATCGGCCCCTCGCAGTTGGCGCCGCCGAAGCATATGATCGTGTCCGGCGCGAGCTGCCTGATGCGATGCGCGATGCCGAGAGACGCGCAATTCTGCTGGAACGTCGACGAGAAGCCGACGATGCGGGCGCCGTCTGCGATCAGCAGACGAGCCGACCGGTCGACGAACCTCTCCGCCGCATCGCGCGCCGCGACGACCGCGGGCCAATGCTTGCCGCAATAGGCTTCCATTCGCTCCCGGTGCCGGGCTTCCGCGACAGGATCAGGAGCGTTTTCGAAGGTCGCGGCGAACACCCATTCACCGATCAGCAGGCTGGTCTGAACCTGCTCCGCGATGAACTGGAAGGTGTCGGCGCCGATCAACTCGGCAAACGCAAAACCGAGATAGTACTGCCGTGCGTCGATCCCGCGGTCCTCGAGGGCCGCCTGGAGCGTGCTGATCCCCAGCGCGGGCCGCGTCAAGGCCAGGAACGGCGCTGCAACCAGCGCAACGGATATGGTCATGGCAATGGCTCTCAGAACTTGGGCTGTCAGAACTTGGCGGACAGGTCGGACGACGGCGGAGGCACCGAATGAAATACACCCACTGCCTCGAACATGTGCTCGAGCAGCGTCAACGTTGGCAGCTTCCGCGGCAAATGGCTGTCGAGCAATTGCAGCAGCTCGGGATTTGAGAACAGACGGTCGCACGCCGTGCAGATGCCGTCGAAATCGCTGGCCGCGAGCGGTCGTTCGGTCTCCGCCGTGATTTCGCAGAGCAGAGCGATCGGACCTTCGAAGGCGATCCACTTCCACACCGGGTCCATGTAGGCGCGGGACATCGCCTCGGACATCGGCGTCTCGTTCAGATCACCGACGCTCATCGCGGCATGAAACGGCAGCACGCCGCAGCAGGGCAGAACGTTCCCGCTCGGGGCCACGGAGAAATGCCTCAGCACCGAGGGACATGGTCCGCGATAGACCTGTGGCGAATGCCGCCTTGCGTCGAGGTCGGACGCGCTGACATCGTCGACGGCGCGTCCCGTGGAGTTGATCGCCGTCTCGTACACCGACAGCTGCGGATCCGAGTCAGGGTCGACACCGAGAAGATCGAAGATCCGGGACTGGTCGATCACGCTGCCCGGCGATGTCACGACGGCAATCAGCACGTCCAATCCGAGCGAACGGGCAGCCCGGTAGGCATGCGCGATATTGCGCCCGTCCAAGAATTCGGCATGCATGTCGTCGAAAGAGATGATGATCCGTTCGAGACCTGCTTCAACCAGTGGAGTCAGGATCCGCTCGGCCTTCGCTTCGGATGTCGCCCAATAGGCGCTGGTGGTCGCGGACGTGGAGAGGCCGAACGACCTGGCGCGGGATGCCGCAGCGCGCATCAATTCGGGCTGGAGGAATGGATCGCCGCCGACCAGATTGATCCGCGTCATGTCGTGAGCGACGGCTGCATCATCGATCGCTGCGATCATCAGGTCCTGCGGCAGCACGTCGAGCTGAGTCATATCCGACGAAAAGCAGCAATGGCTGCACTTCAGCGGACAGCGGTAACTGATATTGAAGACAAGCTCAGTCGGTTTCGTCACCCGGTCACGCGAATGCATGTCCAGCTGCTCCCAGGGGCAGGAACTGACTTTGACGGAGGTCGGAGCTGCAGCACGTTTCCGGCCGGGCAATGCAGACATTGTCCGGCCGGCTTGAGATCGCGGTCAGACGTCGACGTGAATGACCGAAGCAGGCGCGGCGGTCGCCTTCTGGCCCGACAGGCGATCCTTGATCAGATCGGCCGTGTTCGAATCGATCTCGATGCCGACTTGGGCGAGATATCCCTGCGGATCCTTCTGGAGCTCGTCCGCGGCATTGGCCTGGCTCTTCAGCTGGGCCGCCGCAGCCTTCACTTTCGCAAGGTCCGCAGTGATTTGAATCTTCTTGTCCATGTAAGACATCTTGGAGTCTCCCGATAATCGCTCTTGGCAATGAAGGTGGTCAATCAACGCAAAGCGGAGCATATAACACTTTTGCGGCAGTAGATACATCACAACTCGCGGAGATTGTATTTTCACTCGGGCCAGGGAAGTAGGACCGCCTACCCTGTCGTCAGCGTTCCCCCACGAAAGCTCTTCGACCCCGTCCAGCGTTCGCGCGATGGTGCCCGATACGGGAAGCGCAAGCCGCTCGCGCCTTCAACGGGCCAGGTCGCGCCATGATAGATAATTTCGCGGCGTGCGCTGCTGTAGGAGGTCGATGCCGTGATCCGGCAGACCGGCGCGTGCAGCTCGGCGATGCCGTGCATCATTGACCACTCGGCCGGCCACGTCAGGACATCGAGCAGCCACTCCGTCGTCTGCCCGCAATGCGCTCGGCCGAATGCGAGCATGTTCGCCGCGAGCGCGGCGCTTGCCGGGCAATCGAGCCGGCAAGGCCAGTGCGGGATGATGCAGAGATCAATTGACCGCCAGAGCATGTTCGTCGCCGGCCGCGACGGCAGCTCGATCCGCCGATGTCCCGACGCTTCGGTTCTCTCGAACAGCGCGCTCGCCCAGACCGGATCCAGCGGCCGGCGCTCGCGGCGGCGCAGCGCCTCGGCGCAACAATGGGGACACCCTGCCCAGTCCCGCAATGTTCGTGCCGGATCGCGCTGCCAGTCGGCTTCGAACTCATCCGTGTCGCGAGCACGGACGACAGCGATGGTGACTTCGAGCGGCAGTCTTGCCCGCGTCTGCGACGACGGCAATTTCGGGACCGCCTCGACCGCCAGTCGGACTGGTATGAGCGCGAGCCCTGCGCGTTCGACCTGCAGCGCCATCTCATCGAGAGCTTCGGGGTTGACGGTGCTGATCGATGCCCGGCTCAAACCGGCCGCGACCGCCCGCCAACGCAACACTTTCCATTCCGTCCTGATCAGCTCGAAGCGCGGCTCCCACACCTTTCTCGCAGCCTCCGAGACCCAGCCGATGCGAACGAATGGCGGGCGGATCGGAGGGAGGATCGCGGCATGCTCGGACATTTGATCGGCCAAATTCTCTTTCGCAAACGTCCTGGATCTCAAACCGCCACAGGCGGCGATCCACTCAGATCTTCCATGATCTCCGTCAGCAACGGGACCCGGCCGTCCATCATCGACTTGATGAGCCTGTGCTCGATCTCGGCGCGACGAGGATCGCAGGACAACGGCGTTTCGCCTACAGCGAGCAGGTCTTCCTCGATCTGGACAAACAGCGCGGTCCAGAGCGCGCATTGCGCACTGCGGTTGCGCCAATCGCCGTCGATCGAGGTTCCCGGGCATTGGCCCTTGCACATCGCGAAGAAGCGGCAGTCGCGGCAGCCGCCGGCCGGCTGCGGGGTGAACCACAGGGCAATGCTACGCTCATAGCCGGCAGCCTCGGTCTTGATGAAGTCGATCCCGCGCTTGTTGGTGCGGCCGCAATTGCTGCGCTCGCCAAATCCCTCGATGCCGTGCACCGCGCCGGTCGTATACGGATCACAACCGTGCCAGACACAGCCGGTCTGGTCATCCAGCCCACGAAGAAGCGCCCGCATCTCGTCGAAGATGTCGAAGCGCATCGAGGTGAGGTGCTCGCGCTCGAATCGGTAGAAGTGTAGAAACGCCGCGATGGTTTCAGGATCGGTCATCGCCCAATGCGCCTGCACGGCGGGCGAGTCGACCTCGAGTGCATGCAGCCTGACATTTCGCACCCCCCTCGCCTGCATCTCCAGCAGCCAGCTGTCCATTGAGGGCCAGTGCTGCGGCAGCCCATTGCCCCGATGCATCGTGATGATCAGGCTCGGATGCAGGCCCCGCTCGCACAGTCCGGCGATCGCACGATCGACGCTCTTGGTGAGGTCCCGCGTCCTGTCGAGGGACCCGGCCCAGCGGACATCATTCAAAGCGTCAGGGCCGTCGATGGAAATGCCGACATGAACCGCATAGGTCGCGAACAGCTCCGTGTGGCGGTCTGTGATGAGCGTGCCATTGGTCTGGATCCGGTTGCGGCCAAAGCGCGCCAGTCCGAATGCCCACAGCCTCTCGAGATCCGGCAGCGGCAGCAGCAGCGGCTCGCCGCCGAACAACGTGAACGGCTCATCGTCCTCTGCGAGGGCGGCCAGCATCGCATCGATGTCATAGCGCGGGCGCAGGCTGCCGCTGTCCCGGAGCGGGTTCTGGTAGCAATACTGGCACATGATGTTGCAGGTCACGCCCAGCGGACGAAGCTCGACACCCATCACGATCTCCTCGACGGGAGTCATTCCTGACCGGTCTGACCGGGGCATCTCCCGCAGGCAGCGAAGAGGATACGACACAACCCCTGATTTTAAAAGATCAAAGGTGCGTGGATATGGCCGAACGCCCCTCGGTTGTCTTGCTGCACCGCAGCAGGTCGCCCAAGCGCCTTTGCGGCCCCGGGCGAGCCGTCCTCAGTGCGAGGAGCCCGTGGTACGAACCGACCAGAGCTTCAGCAGGCGAAGCGCCTCGTCCTGCTTCAGTTCGAGATATTTGTTCTTGAGCTTGGTCAGCTCGTCGGGGGGCGTTGCGCCTGAAACGAACCGGCTATCGAGGATCGCGGCAACCGTGACCCAGCTCAGTCCAGCGGCCTTGCACGGCACGAGAATGCCGTCGCTGCGCAGGCTCTGCATCAGCGGCCGCACCAGCTCGATGCTGCATTTCGCGAGCTCCGCGATGGCCGCGATCGTCTCGCCGTAACGCCGCTGGCGGGCAAATTCCAGCAGCGCGGCTTCGGTCAGTTTGCCGCCCTGCTTCAGCTGGCCGACTGCCACCTTGGACCTGCCCGCGTCGCGATTGCGCGACATCTCGCGCTCGGCGTCGAGCGTGGCCGATGAAATGGCGCTGCGAATTTCCTCGTAGAGATGCGGCGGCGCCGACGCGAGCAGGCGCACCCTCACCGCCTCCGTCGCGCGCTGCAACAGGGTCCTGCGCAAGGCTGCCGGCAGATCGGCGCGGATGCCGGCCGCGACCGTGAGCTCCGCGTCTCCCGCCGCTTGCGCCACGATGGCGGCAAATCCGGCGGGTGACACCCGCGCCCCGGGGTTCTTCATGAGTTGCCGGCTCACGCTCGGATAGCGTCGAGCGAGCAGCGCGTCGGTCACGATCTCCTGCAGCCACCAGCGCCCGGCGATCGCCATCAGGTGCTTCTCGCTGCGCGTCTGCGCGATCTCGATCAGATCCTCGCTGCTCAGCCGCGGCGATTCCGAAAGCACCGGCCCCGCGACGGCGATGTCGTCATGATGGGCCAGCCGCCGGATCACGCCGGCCGGCGCCTGCGGGATCGGGGCAAGCTGGGCGCTGAGTTCGGCGAGTGCGATCCGGGCCCCGACGTCGGCCAGCGCACGCAGCTCGATGGTATTGACGAGACGCTCGAAGACGTCGGCAAACAGCGCGTGCTGCTCGATATCCAGGCTGCCGGCAGAGGCGACGAACAGGGAGGCGACCCGCTCGGCCACGCCGGAGCAGCGGTCGGCTGAGCCGGTGGCTATGGCCGCCTGCACTTCTTCGGCGATCGTGAGATGGGGGTTCGACATCGCTCGTCCTGAGCGCTTGCATTTTCAAGCTGCCCAGGGAGGGTAAACACAGCCGCTAAATGTTTGGTAAAGTTGTCACTAAAGTGCGAGACCCGAGACCGGATCGAGCGGGCTTCGCACCGCGGCGCTTCCCTCGCCGCTTCCTGGAGCGGCGGCCCTTGTTGCAGTCTGCAGGCCGGCATCTTGACACCGGTTGCGATTTGCCTGTATGGCCGCCGCATGATCTTCAACCGGACCAACCGCCGCGCCGCCGTTTGCCGTCGTCACCGCCGTGACGATGCCGGGGCGCGCCATGTCCGAAGACGTTGCTGATCAGCTAGCTCATCAGCTCCAGGTTTTCGAGAAGGCCGCTCCCGCAAAGGAGCGGCCTTCTCACTTTTTGGCCCCCGCTTCCCCCTGAGCATAGGAGATTGCACATGCTGACCGCCTCCCATCCCTACGACGCTCTGATGGAGATCACGGCGCGCCCGCGCACCGTCTTCGTTCAGGGCAAGGGTTCCTGGTTATGGGACGACGGCGGCAAGCGCTACCTCGACTTCGTCCAGGGCTGGGCCGTGAACTCGCTCGGCCACGCGCCGCCGGAGCTGGCCAGCGCGCTCGCCCACCAGGCGGCACGCCTGATCACGCCGAGCCCGGCCTATTTCAACGACACCAGCCTCCAATTCGCTAAGGCGCTGGTCGACCGCTCGTGCTTCGACCAGGTGTTCTTCACCAATTCGGGCGCCGAAGCCAATGAAGGCGCCATCAAGCTCGCCCGCAAATACGGCGCTCTGTGCAAGAACGGCGCATACGAGATCATCACCTTCGAGGGCGGCTTCCACGGCCGCACGCTGGCGACGATGTCGGCTTCGGGCAAGAAGGCGTTCGAGCCGCTGTTCGAGCCCAAGGTCCCGGGCTTTCCAAAGGCACGGCTGAACGACATCGCCTCGGTCGAGGCCCTGATCTCCGACAAGACGGTGGCGATCATGCTGGAGCCGATCCAGGGCGAGGCCGGCGTGTGGCCCGCGACCGACGAGTTCCTGCAGCAGTTGCGGGCGCTGACCACCAGGCACGGGCTGCTGCTGATCGTCGACGAGATCCAGACCGGCATGGGCCGCACCGGAAAACTGTTCGGCTATGAGCATGCCGACGTCCTCCCGGACATCATGACCCTGGGCAAGGGCATCGGCGGCGGCGTTCCGCTCGCCGCCCTGCTGGCGACCGACGAGGCGTCTTGCTTCGAGCATGGCGATCAGGGCGGCACCTTCAACGGCAATCCGCTGATGTGTGCGGCGGGACTCGCCGTGCTCGATGTGATCGAGAAGCCGGAGTTTCTGAAGGCTGTCGCGGACAACGGGATCTATCTGGAGAGCGAGTTGCAGCGCATCTCGGCAAGGCACGGCCTGGGCGAAGTGCGCGGCTGTGGTCTGCTGCTTGCGCTCGACGTGATCAGGCCGATCGCGCCGGCGATCGTTGCGCACGCCTTCGAGCTCGGCCTGCTGCTGAACGCGCCGCGTCCGGATGCGCTACGCTTCATGCCGGCCCTCAATGTGACTCGCGATGAGATTGCGGCGATGATCGACGCGCTGGACGGAATCCTGACCAAAGTCGGCGCCGCGCGCTGCGTCGCCTGATCGAATGCCGTTCAAGACGCAGGCTCCGTGCCACATGCGAAGCCTGCGTGCCGGCTGCCTACAGATGAGGCACAAACACCGAGGTTGGGCTCGCAGCCATTTGACCTGGATCAAGGACAGCCGTCCCCCCGAACAACGATCCTGATCGCGCCAAACACCTGCGATCCGATGACTTACGTTATATCTGTCCTGATATAGCGTTGTACGGGATGTGATCAGCTCGGAGGAGAGAGGCTTGCCGGGACCAAGCTGATGATCATCCGCCGACAACGAGGTCGGCACGATAGAAGGAGATGCAAGAATGGCGAGAGACAATCTGGCTCGGGCGTTGCCGGTCGACGACAGCGGCAGCCACATCGCCCTGGCCGCGACCGAAGAGGTGCTGATCCACGTTCGCTTCTTCCCGAACTCGGACATCAACTCGATCGGCGAGAAGCCCGCCAGCCTGACCGCCAATGAATGGTATGAGCGCCTGCTCGACATGGCGCGTCCGCATTATCAGACCTTCGCCGGCGGCCGCGGCTTCTTCCGCATCCCCCGCCCCTGTTTCGAGGCGATCCTCAAGGGCATTGCCTGACATCGGCTTTCGGGCTGGGTGTGGCAGTGAGCGTCCTCTCTGCCCTGCCCCTGTCGACCGCGGTGCGCCGGGTGCGCCGCGGTCGCTGGCGTTTTTGACCGTCCGGCGTTTTGATCGTCGGGTCTTTGGAGGACAGCATTGAGCGATGCGGCTTTCACCGAACTGAAGCGGGCGTTCAGCTCGCTGCTGGCAGCGTGCAGGACATCGCAGAACTGCGCTGAGACGCTCGCCGACCGCGCTTTCGATCTGTTCGAAGCCAATATCGACGCCCAGACGGCGCATCTGCCCGCCCTCGCCTGCGCCAAGGGCTGCCCCTCCTGTTGCGCATTGCGCGTGACCGCGACGGCACCGGAGATCTTCCTGCTCGCGCGCTATGTCCGGCAGATCGACCAGCGCATGCCGGCTAAGGCGCTCGGCTCGCTGTCGCGCCGGATCAAGCTCGCCAACCGCGCGACGCACGGATTGAGCGACACCGCGCGGATGAAGTTGCGTCAGCCCTGCCCATTCCTCGTACGCGGCGGCTGCATCGTCCATCCCGCGCGTCCGCTCGCCTGCCGCGGGCATGCCTCGTTCGACCGGCGCGCCTGCGCACAGGCCATGGCCGGCCGCGAGGTCGACGTGCCGGTCTCGGCACCACACCTCGCGCTGCGCGCGCTGGTGCAGGATTCGCTCAGGGCGGCGCTCGACGCTGCGGGGCTCGCCTCTGGCCTGTATGAGCTCAACCAGGGTCTCGTTCTGGCACTCGACGACCCCGAGCGCGAGCGCGCCTGGCGGGACGGGCAAGACAGCCTCGCGCCGGCGCGGATCGAGGCGTCGACGGCAGCGCAGACCGATGCGGTGCTCTGGAGTCGCGCGGCAGCCGGTGACGCTTCGATCCGGGGCGAGGTGTAGCGACAGGGCTCGGTCGCGCGGCTGTTAAGGCCGGCTGTTAAGGCTTGAGGATCGAGGCCCCGGTCGTGGCGCGGCTTTCGAGGTCGGCATGCGCCCGACCCGCATCCTTCAGCGCATAGGCGTGATTGATCGGCACGTGCAGCTTGCCGCTGATCACCGCCGAGAACAGCGTATCGGCGCCCTCCAGCAGTTCGGACCGCTTGCCGATATAGTCGTTGAGCTTCGGCCGGGTCGCGAACAGAGAGCCATGACTGTTGAGTTCGGCGATCGAGAACGGCGGCACCGGACCCGAGGCGTTGCCGAAGCTGACGAACAGGCCGCGCTGCTTCAGGCAGGACAACGAGCCGGGGAAGGTCGACTTGCCGACGCCGTCATAGACCACGTCGCACAATTCGCCGCGGCTGATCTGCTTGACCCGCGCGACGAAGTCCTCCTCGTTGTAGAGGATGACGTGATCGCAGCCATTGGCCAGCGCGAGATCCGCCTTCGCCTTGGAGCCGACGGTGCCGATGACGTGCGCGCCGAGCGCGCGCGCCCACTGGCAGGCCAGCAGGCCGATGCCGCCGGCGGCGGCGTGGATCAGCACGCGATGGTGCGGCTCGACCTTGAAGGTCTTGTGCAGCAGATACCAGACCGTCAGCCCCTTGAGCATCAGCACCGCGCCCTGCTCATAGGTGATATGGTCGGGCAGCTTGACCAGGCGCTGCCAGGCGATGTTGCGCTCGGTGGCATAGCCGCCGAGGTTCTCATAATACGCGACGCGGTCGCCGGGATGGAAATGCGTGACGCCGGGCCCCACGGCGATCACCTCGCCTGCCGCCTCGTTACCGGCGATGAACGGCAGGCCGGGCGCCTTGTACAGTCCGGTGCGATAATACACGTCGATGAAATTCAGGCCGATCGCGTGCTGGCGGATGCGGACCTCGCCGGGGCCGGGCGCGGCGAGATCGACCGGCTCATAGACCAGCGCCTCGGGGCCTCCCACCTTGTGCACGCGCACCGCCTTGACCATCCCGCCATCTCCCCTTCGGACTCTCCATCGCCGCGTCCGGGAATCCGGCGAAAGAACCTTCGACACTTACCTGATTCTCATCGGACATCCGGCTCCGTTGAAGGAGCCGACCTCCGGCCGCGCACCCGGCGCTGCCGGCGGCAAAAGCGAAGGCGATCACGGCGGCCTTGTCAACTCGGCACCGGTCAGGCGTTGCGCTTCCTGCGGTTGCGCGACGCCATCACGTTGAAGGCCTCGACCGCCAGCGCAAAGACGATCGCGAAGTAGATGTAGCCGCGCGGGATGTGGAACTTGAAGCCGTCGGCGACCAGCGCGACGCCGATCAGCACCAGGAAGGCGAGCGCCAGCATCTTGGTGGTCGGATGGTTCGCCACGAAACGCGCCACCGGTCCCGAGGACACGTACATGATGACCATGGCGATGATGACGGCGGCGATCATGATCTCGAGATCCTGGGCCATGCCGATCGCGGTAATGATCGAGTCCAGCGAGAACACGAGATCGATGACGATGATCTGCAGGATCACCCAGAAGAACTTGTTGGCGCCGCCGCCCTGCGACCCCTCCTCCTCCTCGCGCGCCTCGACCTCGGCATGGATCTCGTGCGTGGCCTTGGCGATCAGGAACAGGCCGCCGGCGATCAGGATGATGTCGCGCCAGGAGAAGCCCACGCCGCCGATCGTGAACACCGGCTGCGTCAGCCCGATCAGCCAGACCAGCACGCTGAGCAGCAGGATGCGGAAGATCAGGGCCAACGCCAGCCCGATCTGGCGGGCGCGTGTCGCCTGCGGCTGCGGGATGCGCGAGGTGATCACCGACAGGAATATGACGTTGTCGATGCCGAGAACGATCTCGAGGGCGGTCAGAGTGAGCAGCGCGGCCCACGCTTCGGGACTGGTCAGAAGGTCGATCATGCTTTCAAGGATCTCAGCAGGCGGATCGCGGAGTCGCTCGCGACGATGTAGAGGGCGATCGCGCACAACAAGGCCGTCACGATCGAGCCCACGGCGAAGTTGTTTCCCAGCACGTCGATGACCAGGACGCCCCAGAGCGCGACCAGCGGCAGCGTCAGCCAGCGCAGCCGCTCGACGCGCACCGGGTGGATGACGTGGAATGGGACGAAGGTCAGCGCGATCAGGACCGCGAGACCGAGGGTCGCCAACGATGGCGAGGGATGCAGCAGGAACAGATAGAATGCCGCAATGTTCCAGAGTCCCGGAAATCCGCGAAAATGATTGTCGTTACTCTTCATGCGGCGATCGGCGAAATACAGCGCGCCGGTGACGGCGATGCCGACGCCGATGACCGGCGCGGCGAGCGGCAGCAGCATGCCGCTGGCGGTGATGGCGTAGGCCGGCACGAACACATAGGTCGTGAAATCCACCACCAGATCGAGCACGTCGCCCGACCAGTCCGGCTGCACATGGACGACGTCGAGCCGGCGCGCCATCGGCCCGTCGATGCCGTCGATGACGAGCGCGACGCCGAGCCACCAGAACATCGCAGTCCAATGCTCGCGCACGGCCTCGAGCATCGCCAGCAGCGCGACGCCCGCACCGAGCGCGGTGAAGACGTGCACCGAGAACGCCGCGGCGCGATGCGCCGGCGTTGCGGCGACCCTGCTCTCTGGTCTCAACTGATCCATGCGGCGCCAGTGCTATCAGGAATCGGAGCCGATTGCATATCCGCCGTTGCGGCGATGCGCCGCGCAGGCTCACGCAATACCCTTGAAAAAGCCCTGCCGGAACGTCAAATGTTCCCGCATGAGCAACACAGACGCCAGCTTTGATGTCATCGTCGTCGGCGGCGGACCCGCCGGGCTCGCCGCCGCCATTGCCCTGTCGCAGACCGGGGCGCGGACGGCGCTCGTGGCCCGCCAGGCGCCGTATGCCGACAACCGCACCACCGCCCTGCTCGGCGGCTCGGTCGACTTTCTCGACGAGATCGGTGTCTGGTCGGCGTGCCGTGACCGCGCCGCCGGTCTCAAGGCGATGCGGCTTGTCGACGATACCGGCCGGCTGATCCGAGCCCCGGAGGTCCGCTTCGTCGCCGACGAGATCGGTCTCGAAATGTTCGGCTACAACATCGCCAATGCCGTCCTGGTCGACGCGCTGGAACAACGCGCCGGCGAGATCGACGGCCTGGTGCGGATCGCCGAGGATGCGGACAGCGTGCGCAGCGATGCCGATGCGGTGACCGTCACCAGCGCATCGGGCCGCGTGCTGACGGCGCGGCTCGTGGTCGGCGCCGATGGCCGGCATTCGCTGTGCCGCGAGGCCGCCGGCATCGGCGTGAGCCGGCGCACGCTGCAGCAGTCGGCGCTGACCTTCAACATCACCCATGCACGGCCGCATCACAACGTGTCGACGGAATTCCACACGCCGCAGGGACCCTGCGTGTTCGTGCCGCTGCCGGGCGACCGCTGCAGCGTTGTCTGGGTCGCGGCCCCGAAGGAGGCCGACCGGCTGTTCGCGCTCGACGACGACGCCCTGTCCGCCGCCGCCGAGCGGCAGTCGCACTCGATCTTCGGCCGGGTGCGCGTCAAGCCGGGCCGCCATGTGTTTCCGCTCGCGATCGAGCGGCCCTTGAGCTACGCGCAAAACCGGATCGCCCTGGTCGGCGAGGCCGCGCATGTGGTGCCGCCGATCGGTGCGCAGGGACTGAACCTCGGCCTGCGCGACGGCATCGACATCGCAGATGTCGTGCGCAAGGCCAATGCGGCCGGCGAGGATATCGGTGCGCCGCAGGTGCTCGCGCGCTATGGTGCGGCGCGCCGCGCCGATATCCTGAGCCGCACCTTCGCCATCGACGTCGCCAACCGCTCGCTGCTCAGCGATCTTCTGCCGATGCAGTCGCTGCGCGCCGTCGGCATGCATCTCATGAGCGGCATCGGTCCGCTGCGACGGCTCGCGATGCGCGAGGGCCTGGCGCCGTCATGGAGAGTCACGCGCAGGGCCGGTTGAGCACCGTCAGGGAAACGCCAGCCGGCCAGTCTGGATCAGCCACATCACGCTGGTCAGGGTGATCACCGAGGCGAAGGTGCCGATCAGCACCGCCGATGAGGCCGGCTCGATCCAGCTGTCGTGCTGGCGCGCGATCACGAACACATTGAGCGCCGGCGGCAGCGCCGCCATCAGCACCGCGGTCGCCGCCCAGGGCTGCGCGAACGGCCCGAACAGCAGCATCAGCCCGAACGACAGCAGCGGGTGAACGACGAGCTTCACCACGGTCAGGACCGGCACCTCCCAGGGCAGCCGCTCGAACGGGCGCAGCGCCACGGTCACGCCGAGCGCGAACAGCGCCGTCGGCGCAGCGGCGTTCTGCAGGAACTGCAGGGTACGGTCGAGCACGGTCGGCGGATGCAACTGGAACGCGGCCGCCAGGATGCCAGCGGCGGTAGCCATGATCAGCGGGTTCTGCAGGATCTGGCGCAGCACGGTGCGCAGCGCGTGCACCACCGAGGCATGATCGCGCTCGGTCAGCTCGACGAGCAGCGGCACGATCGAGAACAGGAAGATGCTGTCGCAGCAGAAGATCAGCGCGGTCGGCGCCGCCGCCCTGCTCCCGAGCACGGCCAGCGCCAGCCCGGGCCCCATATAGCCGATATTGCCGTAGCCACCCGCGAGCCCGGCCATGGTCGCCTCGCGCAGCGACAGCCGCCCGATCGCCTTGCCGAGCACGAGCGCCAGGGCGAAGGTGAGCATGGTGGCGAGTGTCGTTGCAACCAGGAAGGGAGGGTTGCTCAGCTCCGTGAACGGCGTGCGCGCGATGAGGTTGAACATCAAGGCGGGCAGCGAGACGTAGAGCAGGAAGAAGTTCATCCAGGCGAGCCCGGTTTCGGGCAGCCTCCTCCACTTACCGCAGGCGAAGCCTATGAAAACGACGCCGAAATAAGGCAGGGCCAGATTGAGAATGTCGATCATGGGCTCGGAAGATGGCCCCGGAGGGAGCCTGGGAAGGGCCTGGAATGCGGGGCGTCGCGGCTTGACGCGAATCGGATTGGTCTAGATTAAATCCGCCCGCGGGGCACTAGCATCGCTCCCCGTCCTGGTCTATTCGACTGGGATGATCAAAGCACGAACTGCCAAGTTTCAGATCGGCCAGATCGTCCGGCATCGGGTGTTCTCGTTCCGGGGCGTGATTTTCGACATCGATCCGGAGTTCAACAACACCGAGGAATGGTGGCTGTCGATTCCCGAGGAGGTCCGTCCGCATAAGGACCAGCCATTCTATCACCTGCTGGCCGAGAACGCGGAATCCGAATACGTCGCCTATGTTTCCGAGCAGAACCTGGTTCCCGACGAGTCCGGCGAGCCGATCCGCCATTCCCAGGTTGCGGAGATCTTCATCAAGGACAAATCGGGCGGCTATCGTCCGCGCAATCCGCTGATGAACTGACCTGCTCGACCAGAGAGCTTCGCCTGAGCGCCGTCGGCGCAAGCCCCTCATCGTTCGGTCCAGGCTCGCAAGTTCCCCCTCGCATCAGCTCGCAGAATGAAAAAGGCGCTCCGAATGGAGCGCCTTTGATCATGCGGGACGGGCCCGGCCAGCGTTACTGCTTCGCCTGCGGCTGGCCTGGCTGGGTCTGCTCGAGCTTCTTGCGCTGCTCCTCGGCGCGCTTCTGCAGCTCTTCCTGCAGCTTCTTCTGGGTCTCTTCGAACTGCTTCGGGTCGGTCGGCGGACCATCATAGGCCTTGGCGAAGCTGCTGTTGCCTTCCTGCAGCGGCAGCGGCAGCGTCAGCGCGGTGCCGTTCGAGTTGATCGCCTGGACGTAGAGGGTCTGGCCCTTCTTGAGGCTGTTCACGAATTCGGGCGTCGCTTCGTAGTCCGACATGCAGCCGTTCTGGAAGCAGATGACGTACTTTCCTTCCATGAACTGGTTGTTGTCGATGACGATGCGGGTTCCGGGCTGGAGCTGCATGCCGAGCGGCAAGGTCACACGCAGGATCTTCTTCGGCTCGCCTTCGGGCTCGATGATGACGGCTGCAACCACAGGCTGACCGGATTCGATGCGGCCGTCCTTGCCGATGAAGCAGACCTGCTTGGCGTTGGCATCCTGCCCCTTCAGGCAGAACTTGGTCCACGGCGCGTAGATCAGCTGCGGCATCTCCTGCTGAGCCTGGGCCTGAGGCTGGCCGCCGGCGGGAGGAATGGCAGGGGCCTGGGCGGCCGGCGCGGGAGCCTTGGGAGCGGCAGCCGGAGCCTTCGCCTTCGGCGCTTGAGCCTGCGCAACCGAAGGAGCGAAGGAAACGGCCAGCGCGGTGACCGCGAGCAGCGCGACAAGCCGCCCACGCGGCCCAACCGACGAGGCCAAGTCACGGAAATTCATTGCGGAAAACCCTTTCTGAACGGCAGCGCCCGAGACCGCCAAAGGCGCCACACCAAGCCGTTGAAGCGGCTGTCTCCTCAGGAAATGAGGCGGTTAAGTGACAGGCGTTGCCGCCCTAACTCAATCGCCCGCCTTCTTAACGCGGTGCGCGGAAGAATCAATGCCGCGAGACCATGTCGAAGCCGCGGTCTAGCGCTGGCGAGCCTGTGGTAAAAGCCCCTTGTGACCTGTTCCGAATCAAATGCTTGCGCCCCGATCCTGATGCTGCAGCGCATGTTCAGCGCGGCCGCGGGATGGGTCGCCGTGGTCCTGGCATTGTTGCCCGCGGTCTACACCCCCACGGCGAACGCGGCAGAGACTGCGGCGATCGCCATGCACGGTCTCCCGGCCTTGCCGGCCGACTTCGACCACATGCCCTATGCGAATCCCGACGCGCCCAAGGGCGGCCGTCTGGTCTGGGGACTGCTCGGCACCTTCGATAGCCTGAATCCGTTCATCGTCCGCGGCCTCGCGGTGCAGCAAATCCGCAGCTATGTGGTCGAGAGCCTGCTCACCCGCGGCAACGACGAGCCGTTCACGCTGTATGGCCTGCTCGCGAAATCCGTCGAGACCGACGAGAACAGGACCTATGTCACCTTCCGGCTCGACCCGCGTGCCCGCTTCTCCGACGGCAGCCCCGTGCTCGCCGAGGACGTGGCGTTCTCCTTTGAGCTGCTGCGCGATCACGGCCGCCCCAACCACCGGCAGTTCTACGGCAAGGTGGCCAGGGCCGACGTGCTCGACCCGCTGACCATCCGGTTCGATTTCGGTGGAACGGAAGACCGCGAGCTGCCGCTGATCCTCGGCCTGATGCCGATTCTGGCGAAGCACGCGACGGACGTGCCGAGCTTCGAGGACACGACGATGACCGCGCCGCTCGGGTCAGGCCCATATCGGGTCACCGCGGTGCAGCCGGGATCCAGTGTCACCCTCACCCGCAATCCGGACTATTGGGGACGCGACCTGCCGGTCAACCGCGGATTGTGGAACTTCGACGAGGTCAGGCTCGACTACTACCGCGAGTCCAACGGACAGTTCGAAGCCTTCAAGCGCGGGCTGTACGACTTCCGCGTCGAGACCGAGCCGCTGCGCTGGCACGACGGCTATGACTTCCCGGCCGCACGCAATGGCGAGGTCATCCGCGACAGCTTCACCTCGGGGATGCCGCAGCCCTCGCAGTTCCTGGTGTTCAACACGCGGCGGCCGGTGTTCGCCGACGTGAAGGTGCGCCGTGCGCTGACGTTGCTGTTCGATTTCGAATGGATCAACCGCAACTACTTCTTCGGGCTGTACCGCCGCAGCGGCGGCTATTTCGCCGGCTCGGAGCTGTCCGCCTATGGACGTCCGGCCGACGCGACCGAGCTTGAGCTGTTGAAGCCCTACGCCACGCAGATCCCCGCCGACATCATGGACGGCAGCTACCGGTTGCCGATCACCGACGGATCCGGCCGCGACCGCGCAACGCTGAAGGCGGCGCTCGATCTGCTTAACGAGGCCGGATATGGCCTCGACGGGACGGTATTGCGGCATCGGACCACGCGGGCCCCCCTCGCCTTCGAGATCCTGGTCACGACGCGCGATCAGGAGCGCATCGCACTGGCTTACGCCGGCAGTCTCAAGCGGGCCGGCATCAATGCCTCGATCAGGGTGGTCGATCCCGTGCAGTTCGACCAGCGCCGCCTGAGCTTCGAGTTCGACATGATCCAGAATCGCTGGGACCAGTCGCTATCCCCCGGCAACGAGCAGGCGTTCTATTGGGGCAGCGAGGCCGCCGACCGCACCGGAACCCGCAACTACATGGGGGCCAGGGACCCGGCGATCGACGCCATGATCGCGGCGCTGTTGCGCGCCCGCGACAGGCCGGAATTTATCTCGACGGTTCGCGCATTGGACCGTACTCTTATGGTGGGGTTCTACGCTATTCCAGTGCTCAATGCCGCCGAGGAATGGATCGCGCGGTGGAATCGTATAGAACGGCCAAAGAGGACGGCTTTGACGGGAGCGCTCCCGGAGAGCTGGTGGCAGCGGCCGGAGCCGGCACGGAAGTGACCAATCGGGGCAATTGGTCTTGGCCGGGTCCGTGAAAGTACGGGGCAACAGGTGAATCAGGCCAATACGTCGCCGACGCTCGACGCGTTGTTTCAACGCATCCTGGCGCGCAAGCCGGATGCGGTCGCGCTGGTCGATCCCATCAACAAGCAGCGCGTCACCGGGCGGCCGCCGATGCGCCTGACCTATGCCGAAGCCGATCGCGTGATCTCGGCGCTGGCGGCGCATTTCATCGACGCCGGCCTGCCCGCCCATTCGGTGATCGCGGTCCAGCTGCCCAACACGATCGAGTTCGTGCTGACGGTGTTGGCCGCGCATCGCGCCGGCCTCGTCGTCGCCGTGTTCCCACTGCTGTGGCGTCAGTCGGAGCTCGTGGCGGCGCTGAACCGCACCAGCGCGCGCGCCATCGTCACGATGTCGAAGATCGACGGCGTGATTCACTCCGATCTCGCGATGAATGCGGCGGCGGAGGCGTTCTCGATCCGCCACGTCTGCGGCTTCGGCTCCGACCTGCCCGAGGGGATGTATTCGCTCGACCAGTCGATCGCGAAACCTTCGCGCTCGACGCGCGGGCTGATGCCGGACGGCCGCAAGGCCGCGATCGTCTCGTTCGACGTGACCGCCGACGGCTTCCGCGCCGTCCCGCGCACCCATTTGAGCCTGATCGCCGGGGGGCTCGCCGTCTCGCTCGAGAGCGATCTGCCGCAGGGCGTGAACATGATGTCGGCCTTCCTGCCGTCGTCATTCGCCGGCCTTGCCGCTTCGGTCGTGACATGGCTGTTGTCCGGCGGCACCCTTGCGCTGCATCACCCGTTCGACGCCGACGTGCTGGAACAGCAGCTCGCGGAGCTCGCCTGCGATACGCTGATCGCGCCGGCCCAACTCGCCTTGCGTCTCGACGAGGGCGACCTCGCCTCGCGGCTGCCGAACCTGCGTTACGTGCTCGGCATGTGGCGCGCGCCCGAGCAGGTGGCGTCGAGCGCATCTTGGAAGACGCGCGACATCGAGATGACCGACGTCTATCTGTTCGGCGAAGCCGGATTGTTCGCCGTGCGCCGCACCGCGGCCGATGGCAGTCCCGGCCCGGTCAAACCGGGCCGCCAGGGCGCGCCGCGCGAACAGCCGGGCTCGTCGATCGCCGGCGAGATCCTGGTGACGCCGAAGGGCACGCTCGGGCTGCGGGGGCCGATGGTCGTGCTCGCCGCCTACGCCCCTCCGCCGCCGCCGAGCGACTCGCTGATGCCGGCAGCGCCGCGCGACTACGTCGACACCGAGTATGCGGTGCGCCTCGACCGTGCCCAGGACACGATCTCGATCACGGCGCCGCCGGCCGGCGTGATGGCCGTTGGCGGCTACCGCTTCCTTGCGCAGGACCTGCACGAATGGTCGCGGCGGCTCGGCCAGGGCGCGCTGCTGACCGCTCTGCCCGACCGTCTCAGCGGTCACCGCCTCGCGGGCCGCGCGATGGACAATGCGCGCGCGCGGGAAGCGCTCGCCGAGCTCGGACTCAATCCGCTGATGGTCGAGGCCTTCCGCGACCGCGCCGGCCCGGGCGGCTGATCCTGCCGTCCGGACCACTACGGAACCGTCATGTTTGGAACAGTGTTGACGCTGCGTTAACGGGAGGGACCTAGGATCGCGACGTATCGCCCAGCGTATCCTGAGTTTCCTGGATGTCCCCACAAGGCCCGCTTCTCATCGTCTCCTCGTCCACGCGGCCTTCGCTGAGTGCGGCCCTCGCGGTGGCGCAAATTCTCCCCTCCGTCGAGACGCGCTGGGCTGATGCGATCAGCACGATGTCCCGGGTTCAGCCGGCCGCGGTCGTCGCCGTCGTCGAGGATGCTGATGCAACCGAGCTGGCGGCGGTCTCGCGTCATGTCGGTGCGCGCAAGCCCTACGTGCCGCTGATCGCCATCGCGCCCGGTGGCGCTGTCCTGCCCGACCACGCCATTCCCTTGCATGGCAGCGACAATCACGAGCGGCTGCTGGCGCGGCTGCGCGCGGCGCTGCGTGTCCGCACGCTGCACACCACCGTGCTGCGCCGTCTCGATGAGAAGAAGGCACCCGACGCCACCCTGCCGGAAACAGATCCGCTGGATGACGCGACCGTGCTGCTGCTCGGCCGCGGCAGCTCCCTGCCCGGCCTGTCGGTCGCGCTTGGCGAACGCATTGCGGTCGTCGGCGCGCTGAGCATCGAAGCCGCCGCCAAGCATCTGTCGAGCCGCGACATCGACGGCATCGTGCTCGGCGAAGGGTTTTCGCCGCGCGTGGTCGACGCGTTCCTCGCGGTGCTCGCCGAGGACACCCGCTTCCGCAACCTTGCCGTTGTCGTCACTGCCAACCAGCCGGCGCCGCTGCAGGAACTCGCCAATCTCGAGATCATCGCCGGCGCTCCCGCGCACATCGCGGCCAGCGCGCTGCCGTTGATCCGCCAGCACGCCTTCGAAGCCCGCCTCAACCGCACGCTGCGCGCCATCGAAGCCGGCGGCATGCTCGATCCGCAGACCGGCCTGCTCACCCGCAACGCCTTCGCCCGCGACTTCGCCACCGCCGTCAGCCAGACCCAGAAGAGCGGCGGCAGCCTGGCGGTCGCCCGCTTCGCCTTCGATCCGGTCAATCCGCGCGCGCAATATGACGGCGCCCGCATCATCAGCCGCCTGATGCGGCGGATGGATTTCGGCACCCACGAGGACAACGGCTCCGTCGTCGTCGTGTTCGCCGAGACCGACCTGCGCTCGGCCCACGCCATCGCCCGCCGCCTCTCCAGCGTCATGCGCCACACCTCCCACGGCAAGCGCGATACGCGCACGGAGCCGTCGGTCACCGTCGCCGCGCTGCAGCCGACTGACACCGCGCGCACCCTGCTGGCCCGGGTCTATGGCGAGGCGCAGCGCGCGGCGTCGTGAATTTAAGCCACAGCTAGCTCCACGTCATTGCGAGCGCAGTGTTTAGCCCGGAGACATAGCTTACACCTGTTCGGGGACATGGTTGACACTTTTGGGGTCACGCAAATCGATCGC
>NZ_JBNPUE010000007.1:0-275901 GCF_051168015.1 Bradyrhizobium sp. HKCCYLRH3061 | reverse complement strand
CAGCGATCGATTTGCGTGACCCCAAAAGTGTCAACCATGTCCCCGAACAGGTGTAAGCTATGTCTCCGGGCTAAACACTTCGCTCGCAATGACGGAGCATGACGTAACCTTCTCGCGACGCCTCTCGCGCCCGAGCTTTGCCAAATCTCCACCCTCCGTAAATCGAGGGCGCAGGGAAGGCCAGGTGCCGACTGGCACCTGCGGTCCGCCTGCGAAAAAAATGCAGGCGGCAGAACCACAGGCTCAGCCCGGACAACCCGGCCTTCCCTGCGCGATGGTGTTAACGCTTATGGCGCGCTCTCCCCGGTGTCCGACCTGTTAGCCACCGTCGTCGTTCGGGATCACTCCCATCGACTTGACGCCAGCATCGGGGCGCCAGGACCACGCGCTTTTACGTCCGCATCGTCATCGTTCGTCGGCGCGATCTCGCGCGCTGCGATCCGATGCGTCCATCGCGTCGCCGGCCCACGTTTCGTAACGATCGCGAAGCGTCCCTCTTGCGGGCCGTGACGGCGGTAAATGTGCGGCTGATTTGCCCGACGACACAACGCCCGTCGGGTTGCGACAAAATGGCACGACGGGCAATGCGGATGCTCCTACAAAGCAATTAGTCCCGCGGATTCATGGCTCTCGGACGCACTGCCCTGCAGGCCTCAGAGGCGGCTCACGAGTTCGTGAACTCATCCTCAAATCCATCCGAACGCAGCGATCGTAACGAGCCTGACCAATCCGGTCGGGGTGATGCGACCTGGAGGACAGGGCGAACAGGGGCCGCAAATCCCTTTTGCGCATCAACCAACTCATTAGTTCAGTTCACAGGGAAAAATTCGAATGACGCTGGGAATCCGTTCGTTCGTGGCCGGCGCGTTGATGCTGGGCGCGCTCTCCATGTCCGCCACCGCCGCTCGTGCGGCCGATATCGTCGACACTGCCGTCGGTGCAGGCCAGTTCAAGACGCTGGTGGCGGCCGCCAAGGCCGCAGGCGTCGTGCCGGTGCTGAAGAGCAAGGGCCCGTTCACCGTGTTCGCCCCGACGGACGCGGCGTTCGCCGCGCTGCCGCCGGGCACCGTCGAGGATCTGCTCAAGCCGAAGAACAAGGCCAAGCTCGCCGCGATCCTCAAGTACCACGTGATTCCCGGCGCGGTGAAGGCCGGCGACGTCGCCGGCAAGAAGCTCAGCGTGAAGACCGCGCAGGGCCAGAAGGTCGATGTCGACGGCACCTTCTTCGGCGTGCAGGTCAACGACGCGCATGTGGTGCAGGCCGACGTCATGGCCTCGAACGGCGTCATCCACGTCATCGACAAGGTGCTGCTGCCACCGGCGAAGTCGGCGATGCATCATTGATGCGACGAGGGCGCGCCATCGGTTGATGGCGCGCTCTTTGTCAGTGATCTCTGAGATCGCGACGTTGAAGATCGCGGGGACGCAAATGGCCGATGAGGGCCGATATCGTCCCAACAACATCGGTGTCGTCCCGGCCTTGAGCCGGGACCCATAGCCACCGTCCGGGATTTGGCGAAGGCTGAAGCTGCCAGCGCGGGTCACCACGTCATCCTGTGGTTATGGGTCCCGGCGTTCGCCGGGACGACGGCGCTGGGTGTGGCACGAGTTGGGCCGCACCTGTGGAGAGAGTGATGTCTCGCGAGCGCAGCCTTATTCAGTACCCCCTCAGCTGCGCCAATTGCGCCGCGTGGTAGTTGGCGTCGCCGAACATCTCCTCGCAGACGCGGGCGCGCTTCATGAAGAAGCCGATGTCGAACTGGTCGGTCATGCCCATGCCGCCATGCATCTGCACGCCCTCCTGGACGGCGCGGGTCGCGGTCGTGCCGGCGCGCGCCTTGGCAACCGCCACGGCCGCCGGCGCGCCGGCAGGATCGGCATCGAGCGCCTGCAGCGCCTTCAGCACGGCGGCGCGCGTGATCTCGATCTCAATGTAGAGCTGCGCGGCACGATGCTGCAGCGCCTGAAATTCGCCGATCGCCTTGCCGAACTGCTTGCGCTCCTTGAGATAGGCAACGGTGCGGCCGAACACTTCCTCGCTCAGTCCCACCATCTCGGAGGCAACCGCGCCGCGGCCGAGATCGAGCACGGCGCTGAGCGTGGCAGCGCCCCCATCGACCTCGCCGAGCACGTGATCGGCGGTCACCTCGACGTTGTCGAGCGTGACCCGCGCGGCGTTGTGCGCGTCGACCATGATGGTGCGTTCGATCACCACGCCCTTGGCCTTGGGATCGACCAGGAACAGCGTGAGGCCATCGCGCTCGCCGGGCGCGCCGGCGCTGCGGCCGACGACCAGCAGGAGATCGGCGACATGGCCGTCGACCACCATCGCCTTGGCACCGCTGAGCTTGAAGCCGTTGCCGGAGCGCGCGGCCTGCAGCGTTGTGTGCAGCGGACGATGTTTCGCACCCTCGTCCAACGCCAGCGCGGCGAGCAGCGCGCCGTTGGCGATCTTCGGCAGATACTCGGACTTCTGCGCCGCCGAGCCGGCGCGGGTGAGCGCCGAGGCTGACAGCACGGCAGTGGCGAAAAACGGCGACGGCATCAAGGTGCGGCCGATCTCCTCCATCACGACGCCGGCTTCGACCGCGCCGAGGCCGGAGCCGCCGTGCTCTTCCGGCACGAGCAGTCCGGCAAAGCCCATCTCGGCGAAGGTGGCCCAGAGCTCCCTGGAGAAGCCGGTCTCGTCTCTGACGTCGCGCAGCTTGCGCAGGTGCGGCACCGGCGCCTTGTCGTTGATCAGCCCGCGCGCGCTGTCGCGCAGCATGGATTGTTCTTCGGTGAGGAGGAGAGGCATGGGGTGTTTCCAAGAATTTTGTTTGTTGGATGCGGGCTCTCTCCACTCGTCATGCCCGGGCTTGACCCGGCCATCCATGTCTCACGTCACGAGGAAAGACGTGGATGGCCGGGTCAAGCCCGGCCATGACGGAGAGAGTGATGAACTACGCCCCCGGCAGATCGAGGATGCGCTTGGCGACGATGCCGAGCATGACCTCGGAGGTGCCGCCTTCGATCGAGTTGGCCTTGGTGCGGAGCCAGGCACGGGGACGCGCGCCTTCATGGGAACGCTCGCTCTCCCATTCCAGCGCGTCGATGCCGCCGGCCGACATCAACAGCTCATACCGGCGCTTGTTGAGCTCGGTGCCGTAATACTTCATCGCCGAGGAGAACGCCGGATGGCCCTGCCCCGCCTTGGCGAGATCGACCATGCGCTCGGCGGCCGCCGCGAGCGCCGCCTCGTCGACATCGAAGGTCGCGATCTCGGCGCGCAGCAGCGCGTCGTCGAGACGGCCCTGCCCGTCGCTGCCGACGGAGTCGGCCGCGACCTGGCCGAGCGGCCGGCTGCCCCCGCGCTCGCCCATGCCCGAGATCATCGCGCGCTCGTGTTGCAGCAGGTACTTCGCAACGTCCCAACCACGGTTGACGGTGCCGAGCACGTTCGCCTTGGGCACCCGGACATTGTCGAAGAAGGTCTCGCAGAACGGCGAGCGGCCGGAGATCAGGAGAATCGGCTTGGTCGACACGCCCTTCGACGTCATGTCGAACAGGATGAAGCTGATGCCGTCATGCTTCTTCGCCGCGGGGTCGGTGCGCACCAGGCAGAAGATCCAGTCGGCGTAGTTGGCGTAGGAGGTCCAGATCTTCTGGCCGTTGATGATGTAGTCATCACCATCGCTCTCGGCGCGGGTCTGCAACGAGGCGAGATCGGAGCCGGCGTTCGGCTCGGAATAGCCCTGGCACCAGCGGATCAGGCCGGCGGTGATCTTGGGCAGGTGCTCGCGCTTCTGGTCGTCGGTGCCGTATTTCAGCAGCGCCGGCCCGAGCATCGAGATGCCGAACGAGGTGATCGGCGCGCGCGCCCCGATCGCCGCCATCTCCTGGCGCACGATCTTGGCCTCCTCGCCGTCGAGGCCGCCGCCGCCGTATTCTTTCGGCCAGTGCGGCACGGTCCAGCCCTTGTCGCGCATGCGCTCAAACCAGATGCGCTGCGGCTCGGAGGAGAATTTCGCATTGCGGCCGCCCCAGAACGTATCCTCCTCGGAGGTCGTCGGCAGGCGCATCTCCGGCGGACAATTGGCCTCCAGCCAGGCCCGCGTTTCGCGGCGGAATGTGTCGAGATCGGCCATGCCAGGTCCTCACGCGTTTCCATGATTGCTGTCGTTGGCAAGACCTAACCTCAGCGCTTGGCGGAATTCAACATCGATGTCGCCGCGGGCACCCTCGCCTTGCCGGGCGTTCTATGGTCATGATGCCGCCGCGTGAAATACGAGGAAACGAACATGCGCCTGAAACTTCTTTCGCCTGGCGAAATGAGCGCCGACCAGCGCCAGACCTACGACGAATCGATCGCCAGCAAGCGCGGCTCGCCGCCGCCGCCGATGATGGCCTGGCTCAACAGTCCCGAGATGGCGCGGCATGCAACACGGCTCGGCGCCTTCCTGCGCTACGACACGGTGTTTCCCGCAGCATTGTCGGAGATCGCGATCCTGGTGACGGCCCGGCACTGGACCGCGCACTACGAATGGTACGCGCACAAGCGCCTCGCGTTGGCCGGCGGATTGGACATCAAGATCATCGACGCCATCCGCGACCGCCGCACGCCGGAGTTCTCCGATCCCAAGGCGAAAGTGATCTACGACGTCGCCAAGTCGCTGCATGAGGGCCATGGGCTGACGGATGCGCTCTACAAGGACGCGATCGCAACGCTCGGCGAGCGCGGCGTCGTCGAGATCATCGGCCTCTGCGGCTACTACACGATGGTCTCGATGACGCTGAACACGTTCGAGTTCGATCTGCCGGAGGGCGAGGTGTCGGAGTTGAAGTGACCCAAATCGCTCCAGTGCGCATAGTATCGCGCTGCCCATGACTGCGCCCCCTCCCCTTGTGGGAGAGGGCTACACAGACGTCAGCGACGAACTCACTCGGGTGAGGGGTTCGTGCGACATATTCAGGTCTGAGCCCGGGGCGACCCCTCACCCGGCTTTCATGCTGCGCATGAAAGCCACCCTCTCCCACGAGGGGAGAGGGTGCACCACCCGTGCCGCTTGATACTCAGCATTCTCGTAGAAGTACCTGCTAGTCTAACTCCGTCAAACGTCAGCCCGCCGCCGCCTCGCGGCGCTTCGACGACCACACCAGCGCGAGCACGCACAGGCCCAGCAGCACCGGCGGGAAGACCACGAGGTTCACCGCCGACCAGCCGAAATGGGCGAGCAACTGGCCCGAGGAGAACGAGCCCAGCGCCATCAGGCCGAAGATCAGGAAATCGTTGAACGCCTGCACCTTGTTGCGCTCGGCGGACGTATGCGTCTCCAGCACCAGGGCGGAGGCGCCGACGAAGCCAAAATTCCAGCCGACGCCGAGCATGACCAGTGTGGCCCAGAAGTGCATCGCGGTCAGGCCGGACAGGCCGATGACGGCCGCGACCGCTTCGAGCCCCAGGCCCAGCGCGACGATGGCAGGCGCACCAAAGCGCGCGATCAGCGATCCCGTGAAGAAGCTCGGGCCGTACATCGCGACGATGTGCCATTGCAGGCCGAAATTGGAATCCGACACCGTCAGCCCGCACATCTGCATCGCCAGCGGCGCCGAGGTCATCACCAGGTTCATCACCGGATAGGCGATGGTGCCGCACAGCGCGGCTGCGATGAAGCGCGGCTGGCGCACGATCTCGGACAGCGGCCGGCCGCCATGCAGATCGGCAGCTTCAGGCTTCGGCAGATCGACGCCGGCGACGATCCCCATCGCGACCAGCGCGACCGCCGCCTGGATCAGATAGCTGAACGCGAACAGATAGGGCTGCCAGACGTCCATGGTCCATTGCACGAGTTGTGGACCGAGCAGACCGGCGAAGATGCCGCCTGCCATCACCCACGACACCGCCTTGGGCCGGAACGCGGCGCTGGCGCCGTCGGCAGCGGCGAAGCGATAGGATTGCGCGACCGCGCCATAGAGGCCGCCGAGGAACGTCGCCAGGCAGAACAGTGCGAACGAGCCGCGCAGAATCGCGAGGCAGCCGAGCACGCCGGTGACGGCACCGCAGCCGGTACCGATGAGGAAGGCCGCCCGGCGGCCATAGCGCCGCGAGATCGCGCCGGTCGGCAGGGTGCCGGCGGCGAGGCCGACGACGTACATCGAGATCGGCACCGTCGCGAGCCCGATGTTCGGGGCAATGGTGACGCCGACGATCGCGCCGGTCGCGAAGATCACGGCCGAGTTGGCGCCGGTCAGCGCCTGGGCGGCCGCGAGCCGCGCCACGTTGCGGCGAGCGCGGGCATCATCGGAAGTGTCTTCGCTCACGGTCAGATCGATCATCTCAGGTATCCGGGGGCGTGGCGCGCACGCTTCGCCTTGCTGGTTCAGCCGCACTATTGGGGGAAGCACGCGCCCGAGGCAACGGGCGCGAACGGAGACAAGCCATGCGGCAGCGGCCGCGCCACCGAGCGTGATTCGACACTCCCGACCCGCCCGGCTAATCAAGCCGACGGTATTCTCGCGTCAACGGCGCCCGCGGAGCTTGAGCCATGTCAATCGACGATCGTCCGACCATCGCGGCGCCCGATGACGATCCGTATCTGTGGCTCGAGGAGATCGACGGCGAGCGCGCGCTCGCCTTCGTCGCGGCGCAGAACCAGCGCACGCTCGCCGCGTTCGGCGATGCGGCCTTCGCACGCGACCGCGACGCACTAGCTGCCATTCTGGACCGGCCCGACAACATCCCGTTCGTGAGCCGACGCGGCGGGCTGCTGTACAATCAGTGGAAGGACGCGGCGCATCCGCGCGGCTTGTGGCGGCGTACGACGCTGACGGAGTTCCGCAAGGCGCAACCGCAATGGGATGACCTGCTCGACATCGACCGACTCGCCGCCGACGAAGGCGAGGACTGGGCGCTGAACGGAGTCTCGAGCCTGCCGCCGGCCCATGAGCACGCCATCCTGAGCCTGTCACGCGGCGGCAGCGACGCCGTGGTGCTGCGCGAGTTCGACCTCGCGGCGAAGCGCTTTGTCACGGGCGGCTTCACGCTCTCGGAGGCCAAGGGCAGCGCCGCCTGGCTCGATGCCGACACGCTGCTGCTCGCAAGCGCGTTCGGCCCGGGCATGGCGACACCGTCGGGCTACGCCCGGACGGTGCGGCGCTGGCGGCGCGGCCAGCCGGTCGAGCAGGCGGAGGTGATCTTCGCCGCCGAAGGCAGCCAGTCGACATGGGTGCATGTCGGCGTCGATCGCAGCGTCGCGCCGGCGCGGGTGTGGTTCGCCGAGGGCATCGACTTCTTCAACCAGCATCTCTGGCTCGGCGACGGCAGCGGCGCGCGGACCAGGCTCGATCTGCCGACCGACTGCTGGATGTCGGCGCATGGCGACTGGATGGCCATCAAGCTGCGCCAGCCCTGGAGCCTCGGCGAGGTCACCCATCCTGCGGACGTGGTGCTCGGTCTCCGGCTGTCGGCATTCCTTGCCGGGCGCCGCGATTTCACCCGCGTGTTCGAGCCCGCGCCGCGACGCGCGCTGCAGGGCCTGTCCTGGGCCGGCGGCCGGCTGGTGCTGTCGATCCTCGACGAACTCAGGGCCAGGTTCGAGGTGTGGACGCCGTCACGGGAGGCGTGGAGCTGTGAGCGGCTGCCCGGCCTGCCGGAGATCGCGACGGTGGACGTCTGGCGCCTCGACACCGACGAGGCGGAAAGCAACGGCGACCTGCTCGCCAATGTCCAGGATCCGCTGACGCCGCCGTCGCTGCAACTGATCGAAGGCTTCGCCGCACCCGGGATCCTGAAGCAGGCGCCTCGCACCTTCAGCGCCGAGGGGCACGTCGTCACGCGGCATGAGGCGATCTCGGTGGATGGCGAGCGTATTCCCTACACCCAGACCGGACCGGCCGAGCTGACCGGCGACGCGCCGGTGCACATGAGCGCCTATGGCGGCTTCGGTCACACGCTGCGTCCGGCCTACAATGCGGCGCTGGGCAAGCTGTGGCTGGAGCGCGGCGGCACGCTGGTGGAGGCCAACATCCGCGGCGGCGGCGAGTTCGGCACCGCCTGGCACGACGCCGGCCGCTATGCCGGCAAGCGGCTCGCGCATGATGATTTCGCCGCGGTCGCCGCCGATCTCGTCCGCCGCGGCGTCACGGCCCCGAAGCGCATCGCGGCGCAGGGCGGCTCCAATGGCGGCATCCTGATCACCAACATGCTGGTGCGCTATCCCGAGCGCTTCGGCGCCTTGTTCTGCACCATCCCGCTGATCGACATGCGCCGCTATACCAAGCTGCTCGCCGGCGCGAGCTGGATCGCCGAATATGGCGATCCCGATCAGGACGCGGATTGGAGCTGGCTGCAGACCTATTCGGCCTATCACACCGCCACGCCCGGCCAGCCCTATCCGCCGATCCTGATCGCGACCACCCGGCGCGACGACCGCGTCCATCCCGGCCACGCCCGCAAGATGACCGCCAAGCTGCAGGCCATGGGCTACGACGCGTGGTTCTACGAACCCGCCGCCGGCGGCCATGGCTATGGCACCGACAACCGCGAGCGCGCCAGCTTCATCACGCTGGGCACCCGGTTCCTGGCG
The DNA here is from genome assembly GCF_051168015.1 of Bradyrhizobium sp. HKCCYLRH3061. NCBI lineage: Bacteria > Pseudomonadati > Pseudomonadota > Alphaproteobacteria > Hyphomicrobiales > Nitrobacteraceae > Bradyrhizobium > Bradyrhizobium sp. HKCCYLRH3061. The sequence continues at coordinate 267,337 of NZ_JBNPUE010000007.1, read as the reverse complement.
CGGCATGTGGGGCTGGAGATGGCGTAGCGCCTACGCTCCGTTACCGTGCTGCCGGCCCCACCCACCGCTGTCGTCCCGGCGAACGCCGGGACCCATTCTCCGCGGCAGGAGTTTGTCGCGAGGGCAGATGTCACGCCGATCTCGCGTCACAACTGGACCCTGTGGCTATGGGTCCCGGCGTTCGCCGGGACGACGGCGGAATTCGGAGCAGCGCCGTCGACAACTCACGACGTCCGACCGAACACCAGGATCATGTTGTTGGCCGGCATCTCCACCGTCTCGCGCAAGACGAGCCCGTTGCGCGCGGCGAGCGCGTCGAGATCGGTGATGTCGCGCACGCCCCAGTCCGGATCGCGCTCGCGCAGGGAGGTGTCGAACACGGCATTGCTGACCGCGGTGTGCTTGCCGTCACGCTTGAACGGGCCGTAGAGCACCAGCACGCCGTCCGCCGACAGCGCCTGCCCGGCGCCGGCGAACAATCCCTCCGCCACCGCCCAGGGCGCGATGTGAATCACATTGGCACAGAAGATCGCGGCGAGCTGCGACGGGCCGCCCGCGGTGCGGAACACTGCAGGCCAGCCGGGATCGGACAGGTCGATGCGCTGGGCGTCGCGGATGTTGGACAGCCCGGCATGCCGGCGCCACGCCGCGATGCTGGCGAGGTGGTTGGCGTTGAGATCGCTCGGCCACCACGTCAGGTCCGGGCGCTGGGAGGCGAAATGCACGACATGCTGGCCGGTGCCGCTGCCGGCTTCCAGCACGTCGCCGGTCTTGCCCGCCAGCAGCCGGCCCAGCACCGCCCAGATCGGCTGGTGGTTGCGATGGAACGCGGCCGCGTCGAGCCGTCCGTCCGGTTCCACCGGCCCGCCGTCCCGGCCGAACTCCACGACATACTCCGCCATGACCAATCTCCTGGCGCCAGATGAACGGCCTTCGTTAACCGCGTTGCGGCGGCCACTATAGCTGCATTGTCAGCCGATGGTCTTTATGCTTTGCAGCTCCTATATTACCGAGACCACCGAGACGTCGGAATTCCACCTTGATCACACCTGTCCTGCGTACCGCCCTGGCGATGGGGCTCTCGCTCGCCATGTCCATGGCCGCTCACGCCCAGTCCGGTGCCGTCGACGGCCAGAAGCTCGCCTTCGACCGCGGCAAGGGCAACTGCCTGACCTGCCACGAGATCAAGGGCGGCGACCTGCCGGGCTCGATCGGCCCGAAGCTGGAGAATCTCAAGGCGAGATACGACCGCGCCGAGCTGATCGCGATTCTCAACGACGAGACCAGGCGCAATCCGCTGACGGTGATGCCGCCGTTCGGCCGCAACCGCATCCTGACCGAGCAGGAAATCAGCGCCATCGTCGATTTCCTGCAGACCCTCTGATTCCGTTTGGAGACCGCCATGACTGCCTCGTCCGGCCCGTTGGCCCACCGCCGCCTGTTCCTGAAGGGCGCCGGTCTCGTCGCGCTGATCGGCCTCGGCAACGCCGTGCTGCACGCCGCGCCCGCCTTCGCGGCGACCAACGACAACAAATATCCGGAAGACGCCTTCAAGCAGAAGAACGCGGGCGACGCTGTCAAGGCGCTGTACGGCCGCGACCACGAAGCGTCCGACAAGATCAAGCTCGACGCGCCGGAGATCGCCGAGAACGGCGGCGTGGTGCCGATCGCGGTGACGACCACGCTGCCGAACGTCACCTCGATCGCTTTCATCGTCAGCGAGAATCCGTTCGCGCTGGCGGCGTCGTACCACATCCCCGACGGCACCGTGCCCGCGGTGGCGAACCGGCTCAAGATGGCCAAGACCTCCAACGTGATCGCGCTCGTCGAATCCGGCGGCAAGCTCTACAGCGCGACCAAGGAGGTCAAGGTCACCGTCGGCGGCTGCGGCGGCTAAGGTCAGGAGATCATCATGGCATCGAGCATCCGCGTCCGCGCCGTCCTGAACGGCGACATCGCCGAGGTCCAGACCCTGATCCAGCACCCGATGGACACGGGTCTGGTCAAGGACGCCAAGGGCGAACTGATCCCCGCGCACTACATCCAGCAGGTCACCTTCGTGCACAAGGACAAGACGGTGTTCCTGGCCGATTGGGGCACCGCGGTGTCCAAGGACCCCTACGTCAAGTTCGCCTTCAAGGGCGCGGCCAAGGGCGACGAGCTCAAGGTGAGCTGGGTCGACAGCAAGGGCGCGACCGACAGCCTGACGGCGACGATCCAATGATGGCGCCGCGCCTCGCGCTGACTATCGCGGCCACGCTCGCTCTCGGCGCCTGCGGCGCCGCGGCCGCGGACAAGCCGAATCCGGCCGCCGACGCCAAGGCGTTCCAGGACTACTTCGTCAAGAAGTTCCCGAAGGTGCCGTTCGATGATTTCGTCAACGGGCCGTATTCGATGAACGCCGACATGCGCAAGCAATGGGAAGAGAAAGAGGAGTTCCCTCCTTACGAGTTCGCGCTCGACGCCGGCAAGGAGATGTTCGCCAAGCCGTTCAAGAACGGCAAGACCTATGCCGACTGCTTCCCGAACGGCGGCATCGGCATCCGCCAGAACTATCCCTATTTCGACGACAAGGAAGGCAAGGTCATTACCCTCGAGCTGGCGCTGAACCGCTGCCGCGAGGCCAATGGCGAGCAGCCCTATTCCTACGTCAAGGACGAGATGGCCTCGCTGACCGCCTACATGGCGTTCACCTCGCGCGGCAAGCGCTTCGACATCAAGATCCCCGATGACCCGCGGGCGCTCGAGGCGTTCGAGAAGGGCAAGGAGTATTTCTACACCCGCCGCGGCCAGCTGAACTTCTCCTGCGCGAGCTGCCATGTGCAGAGCCCGGGCGAGCGCATCCGCGCCGAGATCCTGGCGCCGGCGCTCGGCATCCTCAACGCGATGCCGATCTACCGCTCGGAATGGAGCGGCATGGGCACGATCAGCCGGCGCTTCGTCACTTGCAACAGCCAGACCCGCGCCGTGCCGCTGGAGCCGCAGTCGGACGAATACCGCAACCTCGAATATTATCTGTCCTACGTGTCGAACGGCCTGCCGGTTTCAGGACCGGGAGCGCGGCCATGAAAAATGTCACGACAGCAGGCGTCATGAAAAAGATCGTGTTCGCCATGATGGTATCCGCGGTCGGCGCCGGCTCCGCGCGGGCCGCGTCGGAGGCCGACTATCTCTCGGCGGTCGCGGCGGCCGAGAGCGCCAACAAGGAAGCCGGACGTCTGCGCAACCAATGGACCGTGACCCAGGCCGCACTCACCGCTGCGAAGAAGGCAGCGGATTCCGGCAATTTCGATTCGGCGCTGAAATCGGCGCAGGAGGCCGAGGCGCTCGCCAAGGCCTCGATCGTCCAGGCCACCAGCGAGAAGCAGCGCTGGAAGGACATGGAGATCCGCTAGAGCATGATCCGGAGACGTGGCAACCGGTTCTCCCTCGCGACAACCGCCGAAGGCGTTTGCGCGGAGATCATGCTCACACAAAGGGATGGATCATGATGCGATTCCATGGAATCGCATCATGATCTAGAACGCTGGCCATGACGATGCGGCGCCGGGATTTTCTGAAAGCATCGGCTGTCGCGGCCATCGCCGCGCCGGCGCTGCTGCGCGGCGCGACCGCCGCCGACACCGTCAGCCTGTACGACATCGAGAAATTCGGCAACGCGCGCATCCTGCACATCACGGACACGCATGCGCAGCTGCGGCCGCTGTTGTTCCGCGAGCCCAGCGTCAATCTCGGCATCGGCGAGATGTGGGGACGGCCGCCGCATCTGGTCGAGCGCGCCTTCCTCGACCGCTACGGCATCCGGCCCGACAGCGCGGAGGCTTATGCCTTCACCTCGTTCGAGTTCGAGAAATACGCCGTCCGCTTCGGCCGGATGGGCGGCTTCGCACATCTGAAGACGCTGGTCGACAAGCTGCGCGCCGATGCCGGCGACCATCGCTCGGTGCTGCTCGATGGCGGCGACCTCTGGCAGGGCACCGGGCTCGCCAATGCGATGCGCGGCGCCGACATGGTGAGCGCCGCCAATCTGCTCGGCATCGACGCGATGACCGGGCATTGGGAGTTCACCTATGGCGAGGAGGCGCTGCGCGCCAACCTCGCCCGCTTCAAGGGCGAGTTCCTTGCGCAGAATGTGTTCCTGACCGAGGAGGCCGCGTTCAACGACGCCAAGGCATTCGATCCCGGATCGGGGCGCGTGTTCAAGCCGGCCACCATCAAGGAGATCGGCGGCGCCCGCATTGCCGTGATCGGCCAGGCTTTCCCCTACGTGCCGATCGCGCATCCGCGCCGCTTCACGCCGGACTGGACGTTCGGCATCCGCGAGGAGGAGTTGCAGAAGCTGGTCGATGGCCTGCGCGGCGCCGACAAGGTCGATGCCGTGATCCTGCTGTCGCATAACGGCATGGATGTCGACCTCAAGCTCGCGAGCCGCGTCACCGGCATCGACGTCATCCTCGGCGGCCATACCCATGACGCGGTTCCGCAACCGGTCGCGGTCAGCAACGCCAAGGGCGCGACCTTGGTCACCAATGCCGGCTCGAACGGCAAATTTCTCGCCGTGCTCGATCTCGATGTCGGCAAGGGCCGCGTCGCCGATGCACGCTATCGGCTGCTGCCCATCTACTCGGAGCTGCTGAAGCCCGATCCCGCGATGCAGGCGCTGATCGACCAGACGCAGCAGCCGCAGGTCGCGGCCTGGAGCGAGAAGCTCGCAACATCGGACCGGCTGCTGTACCGGCGCGGCAATTTCGAAGGCGCGACCGACGACCTGATCTGCGCGGCGCTGCGCCGCGAGCTCGACGCCGAGATTGCGCTGTCGCCCGGATTCCGCTGGGGTCCGACCTTGCTCGCCAACCAGTCCATCCTGCTGGAGGACGTGCTGGCGCAGACCGCCATCACCTATCCCGAGACCTATGTGCAGCGGATGACGGGCGCAGAGATCAAGAACGTGCTCGAGGACGTCTGCGACAATCTGTTCAACGCCGATCCGTATCTGCAGCAGGGCGGCGACATGGTGCGCACCGGCGGGCTGTCCTACCGCTGCGCGCCCGCCGAGCCGATCGGCCGCCGCATCTCCGATCTCACGCGCGACGATGGCCGCCCGCTCGACGCGCGCAAGAGCTACAAGGTCGCCGGCTGGGCCTCGATGAACCCGCAAGACGGCAAGCCGGTGTGGGACGTGGTCGCCAACCACCTGCGCGACGGTCAGCTGGTGCTGGTCGGAACCAACAAGGTCACGCTCTCGGGCGTCGACGGCAATCCCGGATTTGCATCGCAATCGTGACCGCGGATGGCGCGGTGCAATCCGGCCTGCCGAGCGTCCGCCGCATTGGTGACATCGGGCCGATCGTGCTAATGCCACGACGATCCTGATCGAAAGGAGGCGCCGATGATCTTCCGCCAATTGTTCGACAGCGTCTCCGGCACCTACAGCTACATCCTTGCCAGCCGCACCGGCGGCGAGGCTGTCATCATCGATCCTGTGCTGGAGAAGGTCGACCGCTACTGCCAGCTGTTGCGTGAGCTCGATTTGCGCCTGGTGAAGGCCGTCGACACCCACCTGCACGCCGACCACGTCACCGGCCTGGGCGCGTTGCGCGACCGCACCCATTGCGTCACCATCATGGGCGAGCAGACCAAAGCCGACGTGGTGGCGATGCGCGTCGCCGAAGGCGACAAGATCGCCATCGAAGGCATCAGCCTGGACGTGATGTACACGCCCGGGCACACCGACGATTCCTATAGTTTCTCGATGGGCGACCGCGTCTTCACCGGCGACACGCTGCTGATCCGCGGCACCGGCCGCACCGATTTCCAGAACGGCGATGCGCGGCAGCAGTACGACTCCATCTTCAACAGGCTGCTGCGGCTGCCCGACGACACGCTGGTCTATCCCGCGCACGACTACAAGGGCGACACCGTCTCCACCATCGGCGAGGAGCGCCGCTACAATCCGCGCCTGCAGGTTAAGTCGGTCGACGACTACGTCGCGCTGATGGCGAATCTGAAGCTGCCGAATCCGAAGATGATGGATGTCGCGGTGCCCGCCAACATGCGCGTCGGGCTGCATCAGGAGGAACTGGCGAAGCAGGGCCTGTCGCTGTCGGCACGTGAGGCGATCGAATGCCTGGGACGTCCCGACGTGCTGCTGGTCGATCTGCGCGAGGCCGCCGAGCGCGCCAAGCACGGCACGCTGTCCGGCGCGCTGCACGCGCCCTATCCTGCGATCGCCGACAATCTCAAGCCCGGCGGCATGCTGCGCGAGGTTGCCGCCGCCACCGGCCGCCGCATCGTGTTCTTCTGCGCCTATGGCGAGCGCTCGGCGATGGCCGTGCAGACCGCGCAAGCGGCGGGGCTTGCGAATACGGCACATATCGAGGGCGGACTGGACGCGTGGAAGAAGGCCGGCGGACCGGTGGTGCCGTAGGGAGTTACGCTCTCGCTCTCCTCTCCCACCTTTCGGCAGCCTTCGACCGCGCCCCACACTCGCTGTCGTCCCGGGCAAGACCGTTGACGCGAAGCGTCAGCGGGCGCCGACCCGGGACCCATACCGCGTGATCCGTCTCGAGGCAGGCTGCGTGTTGCACGACTCGCGCAACAAACATCCGCCGGCGGTTATGGGTCCCCGCGTTCGCGGGGACGACACCTGTGGTGGGGACACACCGTGCCTTCCTGCCCACAACCCCGGAACGGCGGCGGGTGACTTGCCGCCCCTCGGCCGCCGGCCATCCCGCGCAGGTGCCATGCGCGGGCGTTCATGGACAATGAACCGCAATCCGATAGTGTGGCGTTGTGTCGCGCGCCTCTGTTTAGGCAGCATCGGCGGTTTGCCGGCAACGCGTCCTCTTTTCCATCGCTGACGACCGGAGCCACACGGATCGACCATGGCTGACGTTCTCGCCGCACCGCAACATGTCCGTGCTCCGGTCCGGGCCGCCTCCCCGCTGCGCACGCTGGCGCTGATCTCGCTGGCGCATTGGGTCAGCCACCTGCACATGCTGGTGCTGCCGATGCTGTTTCCGTACCTCAAGGAGAAGCTCGGCGTCGGCTATGTCGAGCTCGGCTTTCCGCTCACCGTGTTCGCTGTGGTGTCGGCGCTGACCCAGGCCCCGGTCGGCTATCTCGTCGACCGCGCCGGCGCCCGCCGCATCCTGCTGCTCGGCCTCACGCTCGGCGGCCTGTCGCTGGCGCTGCTCGGGTTCTACCTGACCTACACGAGCCTCGTCGTCTCGGCGGTGCTGCTCGGCCTCGCCAACGCGGTCTACCATCCCTCGGACTATGCCCTGCTGTCGGCCCACATGGACGAGAAGCGGATGGGCCGCGCCTTCGGCGTGCACACCTTCGCTGGCTATCTCGGCGGCGCGGTCGCGCCCGCCGTGATGGCGGCGCTGGTCACCACCGTCGGCGGCTCCGGCGCGCTGATCGCGGCCGGCCTGGTCGGACCGCTCGCGGCGCTGCTGCTGCTCGTCGGCAACGTGCCCGAGGTGCCGCCGCATCCGCACCACACCGCTGCCGACGGCAGCAAGGCGAAGCAGCCCAGCCTGCTGACGCCGATGCTGATGCTGCTGACCGTGTTCTTCATGCTGCTCAGCCTGTCCAACGCCGGCATCGCCAGCTTCGGCGTGGTCGCATTCATGAACGGCTACGGCATCTCGTTCTCGACCGCCAATATCGCGCTGACCGCATTCCTCGGCGCCAGCGCCGTCGGCGTGCTCGCCGGCGGCCAGCTCGCCGACCGCATCAGGCATCACAACCTGGTCGCGGCCGTCGCCTATGCGATCAACGCCGTGCTGGTGCTCGTCATCACCTTCGTCAGCCTGCCGACGGTGCTGCTGGTGGCGATCATGCTGATCGCCGGCTTCATGAGCGGCGTGATCGCGCCGTCGCGCGACATGCTGGTGCGCAACGCGGCTCCTCCAGGTGCCGCCGGCCGCGCCTTCGGCATCGTCTCGACCGGCTTCAACTTCGCCGGCGTGGTCAGCCCGCTGCTGTTCGGCTGGATCATGGACATGAACGCGCCCCGCTGGGTGTTCGGCGCCTCGGTCGTGTTCATGCTGCTGACCATCGTGCTGGCGTTCTTCACCGAGCCGAAGAAGGCCAAGGCGTAGTTTTCGACGTAGGGTGGGCAAAGCGACGCGTGCCCACCATTTGTCACCGACACCACAGCTACCAACGGTGGGCACGCAGCGCCTGATGGCGTCGCTTTGCCACCCTAGGGACAGTAAGCTATTAGTTCGTCCGCGCTGCCCGATGCAGCGCCCTCTCCCCTTGTGGGAGAGGGCATCGCCGGCGCAGCCGCGTGCTCCGTCGGGTGAGGGGGCTCGCTCTGCGAAGGAAGCCGGCGGAGAGATACCCCAAGAGAGACCCCTCACCCGACCGAGCTTGCTGATCTGTCCTACATGCCCTCTCCCACAAGGGGAGAGGGCGCAATCATGAGCACCTCTGATAGTTGCGCGACGTTTGAGACGCGCTTCCACCTCTCCATGCAACGCTGCTGTCTCTTCCCGCGTGTTGACATCATCGTGCATGCGTCGATGATGTCCCGATAATGACAATATCGGGGAAGACACGCCATGACGCAGCCAGATCTCGTGATCCGCGGTGGAACCGTTGCCGATGGCTCAGGCGGCGAGCTGCGTGAGGCTGATGTGGCGATTGCGGACGGCCGCATCGCCGAAGTTGGCAAGGTCACAGCATCCGGCCGCGAGGAGATCGACGCACGCGGCAAACTGGTCACGCCCGGCTTCGTCGACGTCCACACCCATTACGACGGCCAGGTCACCTGGAGCCACGACATCTCGCCGTCGTCGCAGAACGGCGTCACGTCAGCGATCATGGGCAATTGCGGCGTCGGCTTCGCGCCGTGCCGGCCGGCCGATCATCAGCGGCTGATCCAGTTGATGGAGGGCGTCGAAGACATTCCCGAGCCGGTGCTCGAGGCCGGCATTCCCTGGGAATGGGAGAGCTTTCCGGACTACATGGAGTGGCTGGGCAAGCGTGAATTCGATCTCGACATCGGCGCGCAACTGCCGCATGCGGCGCTGCGCGTCTATGTGATGGGCGAGCGCGGCGCGCGGCGTGATCCCGCCACCGCCGACGACAACCGCGCGATGGCGGCGCTGGCGCGCGATGCGGTCAAGGCCGGCGCGCTCGGCTTCTCGACCTCGCGCACGCTCAACCACCGGACCTCGACCGGCGACTACACGCCGACCTTGAAGGCCGGCGAGGACGAGCTGACGACGATCGCGCAGGCCATGCACGGCGCCGGCCGCAGCGTGCTGCAATTCGTGCTCGACATCTCGACCATCCATGAAGACCTGCCGATGATGCTGCGCATTGCCGAGGCAACGAAATGCCCGATCTCGTTCTCGGTGACGCAGAACGACCGCGCGCCGCAGCGCTGGCGGCAGACGCTGGCCGAGATCAACGCCGCCGCTGCGCGCGGCCTGTCGGTGACGGCGCAGATCGCGGCGCGTCCGGTCGGGCTGCTGCTCGGGCTGGAGCTGTCGCGCAACCCGCTGCAGACGCATCCGAGCTATCAGGCGATCGCGCATCTGCCGCTGGCGGAGCGCGTCACCCGGATGCGCGATCCGCAGGTTCGCGCGGCGATCCTGAGCGAGCAGGCCAGCGCGACCGACGACCCGCTGTTCTTCAAGCCGAACTACGACAAGATGTACCTGCTCGGCGATCCGCCGGACTATGAGCAGCCGCCCGAGCGGTCGCTCGGCGCCCAGGCCCGCGCCCGCGGCTGTCGCCCCGAGGAACTGGCCTATGACGCAATGCTGACGGACGGCGGGCGCGGCATGCTCTACGTGCCGTTCCTCAATTATGCCGACGGCAATCTCGATGCCACCTACGAGATGCTGCGTGACCCGCGCAGCGTGCCCGGCCTCAGCGATGGCGGCGCGCATTGCGGCATCATCTGCGATGCCAGCTTCCCGACCTATCTGCTCACGCACTGGACCCGCGACCGCAAGCGCGGCGACAGACTGTCGATTCCCTTCGTCGTCGCCGCGCAGTCGCGCAAGACCGCACTCTCCGTCGGCCTCGACGATCGCGGCCTGATCGCGCCGGGCTACAAGGCGGACGTCAATGTCATCGACTACGACCGGCTGCACCTGCATCCGCCGAAAGTGCATTACGACCTGCCGGTCGGCGGCCGCCGCCTGATGCAGGAGGTCGACGGCTACGACGCGACGATCGTGTCCGGCGTGGTCACGCGCCGCCACGGCGAGGCCACCGGCGCACGGCCGGGGCGGCTGGTCAGGGGAGCGCGCCGTGTGAGCTGAGACATCAACTGGCCGCGGCGACCGTCTCGGCGAGCCTTGCAAGCTCGGATCGTGCGGCCGAGTATTCGTTGAACCATGGCGGCAACGAGCGCAGGGCGATTTCGAGTGCTCTTGCGGCCTCGTCGTGGCGGCCGTTCAACAGATGCCACTCACCGATGTAGAAATAGGCTTCAGCCTGTTCGGGAGCCGTTGCGGTCGCATTCAGCACCTGCTGCGCCGTCGAACGCTCCATCAGCAGATCGAACACCGGTCCAGGCCACTGCGCCGCAGTCCAGCGCGATGCGACAGCGGCGAGGTCCGGCCTGGCGCGCCCCGACAACCGGGCGAGCGACAGGTAAAGAAACAGAACCGCATAGGGATCGAACTCGAGCGCGAGCGATCTTTCCATGTCCGCTGCCGCGGCATCGAACCTGCCGCGGCAAAACTGGATATAGCCACGCCCCCTCTGCATGATGGGGTCATTGGGTGCGAGGCCGATCGCCGTCGTGCTCTCGACGATCGCGCGATCCGAATCGCCCTTCACGTGATGAAGGAACGCGAGTTCGCCATGAGCCGCGGCGACCCTGGGGTCGAGAGCGAGAGCTCGCGTCTGGTCATCAAAGGCGCCGTCGAAGTCGCCAAGGAGTTTCCGCGACACGCCCCGGGCGCCGAATGTCTGCGCGTTCGGCTTCAGCTTGAGGGCCAGGCCGAAATCCGCGATCGAACTGGCGTGGCTTCCCATGCCCTGAAGGGCGACGCCACGATTATGGTAGGCGTAATAGTTGCGCGGGTTGAGCTGGATCACCTTGCTGAAGTGGAGGATGGCGCCTGGGAAGTCCTCGATCTTCAGGCATCGCGCACCGCGCCAGTAGTGCAGCATATGATAAAACAGGCGCATCGTGCAGGACCTCAGCAAGGATGAATGCGAGGCCGCCTCCTGATGACCCCCGGCAGGGGTTGTATCACGCAAATTCCGGCGCGGCAGCCTGCTGCGCCTGCAGGCGGGCGCGTTCGCTGTTCGGCCAGAGCAACGCCAGGCCGAGCAGGCCGGAGATCACCATGATCACGGCGTTGATGGTGAAGCCGGACATGTAGCCTTCGAGCAGGCTGCCGGAGGCCTGGATCATCTTGCCCATCACCACCGGCGCCACGATGCCCGCCAGCGTATAGAGCGCGCCGTAGATCGCCATGGCGGCGCCCCGCTGCGTGACCGGCGTGAACTCGCCGATCATCGGCGGGCAGACGACGTAGATCGAGCCGCACAATCCCGATCCGACCACGAGCAGTGCGATCTTGGCCGACGCGGCGTCGACATGCGGCATCATCGCCATCAGGGCGCCGCCGATCACGAGCGGCGTCGCGCCGAGCACGCCGCGGGCCATGCGGGTGGATACGCCGCGCGCCATCAGCGTCTGCGACACGAAGCCCGTGGTCAGCACCACGCACGCGCCGAAGATCCAGGGCAGGATCGAGATGAAGCCGGCCTGCTGCTGCGAGAAGCCGAGGCCCTTCACCAGGAACGGCGTGAACCAGGTGAGCCCGAGCGACAGCGCCCAATAGGCGCCGAAGGTCGCGGCAACGCAACCGACGAAGGTCCGCGACGTCAGCAATTGCAGATACGGGACGCGCTGCTCGCGCAGGCCGGCGAATTCGACCTCGGCCAGCGGCCCTTCCTTGCCCAGCCACAGCCACGCCACGCTCCACATCAGCCCGACCACGCCGAGCGCGCCGAAAGCATAGTGCCAGCCATGATTCACGATGATCCAGTTCAGCGCGGGCACCGCGAGGATGACGCCGAACGCCGACCCCTGTGACAGGATCGCGGTCGGCATCGCTCGTTTCTCATCGGGAAACCATTTGTAGACGGCGTGAACGGCCACGGACGCGGCGGGACCTTCGCCGGCGCCGAGAATGACGCGGCAGATCAGCAGCGTGGTGAAGCCGACGGTGCCGACCATCGGAAACTGCGCCACCGCCCAGATCAGCGCCAGCACCAGCAGCACCCAGCGCGTCGGCACCTTGTTGACGACGAAGCCGACGACGATGGCGGAGATCGAGAACAGGAAGAAAAAGGACGATCCGAGCAGGCCGAACTGCTCGGCGTTCAGGTTGAGCTCGGTCATGATCGGCACGCCGGCGAGCCCGACCACGATCTTGTCGGCGAAGTTCACCAGCATGAACAGGAACAGCAGGAAGGTGATCTTCCAGGCCCCCTTCGGGGTCGCGCTTGCGCGGGATGTGCCCTTCAGCGTCGTCGGCGCGGCCATGGTCGTTCCCCGTTCTGTCATGATCCGCCCCTGTCATCCGGGCGTTTCGACGATGCTACCCACGAAGCGGCTCCGCAGGCAACCGGCTCGCGCGCTAAGTTGTTGCTGCAACGCGGGAATCCGCCCTCTTGGGCTGCATCGCGATACCCTCGCAACCTGATTGCGCGCGGCCGGCATCACATCGGCGGCGTCACGACGAACGAGCAGGTGATGTTCGCGTTGGCCCTTGTTATGTTGTGACGCAACAACCCCGATCATGCCCGTGCTCAGCGTCCGTCATCTCACCAAATCCTATCGATCCGGCGGCGAACCGATCCATGTTCTGCGTGGCGTCGACCTCGACGTCTCCTCCGGCGAGCGCGTCGCGCTAACCGGCGAATCCGGCTCCGGCAAGAGCACGCTGCTGCATCTCATCGCCGGGCTCGATGCCGCCGACGGCGGCGACATCCTGCTGGACGGCGCTGCGGTTGGCGCGCTCGACGATTCGGCACGCGCGGCGGTCCGGCGCGAGCGGCTGGGCCTCGTGTTCCAGCAGTTCAACCTGGTGCCGAGCCTGTCGGTGCAGGACAATCTCAGCTTCCAGGCGCGGCTGGCCGGTCGGCATGATCCGGCGTGGCACAGCGAGCTGGTCGAGCGGCTCGGGCTGAAGCCGCTGCTCAAGCGCTATCCCGAGCAATTGTCGGGCGGGCAGCAGCAGCGCGTCGCGATCGGCCGCGCGCTGGCGATCAAGCCGGCGCTGCTGCTTGCTGACGAGCCGACCGGCAACCTCGACGAGGACACCGCCGACGAGGTGATGGCGCTGACGCGCGACCTCGTCGCGCGCACCGGCTGCGGCTTCCTGATGGTGACGCACAGCGCGCGGCTCGCGGCGATGCTCGACCGTCACGTCCACCTGCATGCCGGACGCATCGCATGAGACGCGCGCTGTGGATATTAGCGGTGCTGCTCAGCCACTGGCGCCGGCATCCGATGCAGCTCGCGACCTTGCTGATCGGGCTGATCTCGGCGACCGCGCTGTGGAGCGGCGTGCAGGCGCTGAATCAGCAGGCGCGCAGCTCGTATGATCGCGCCGCCGCGATCTTCGGCGGCGCGCGCACGCCGATGCTGGTCGCGACCGACGGCAAGATGCTGCCGCAGAGCGTGTTCGCGGAATTGCGCCGCGCCGGCTGGCCGGTGTCGCCGGTGCTGGAGGGCCGCGTGCAGATCGACGGCCATTCGCTGCGGCTGCTCGGCATCGAGCCGTTCAGCATCCCCCGGGAGGTCGGCGATGCGCCGATGGTCGGCCGCAGCGAGCTCGAGGCGTTCCTGACACCGCCGCATCGGACGCTGATCTCGCCGGACACGCTGGCCGATCTCGGAGTCAAGGACGGCGCGACGCCGCGGCTCAGCAACGATGTCAAGCTGCCGCCCTTGATGGCGCAGCAGCAGCTCGCGCCCGGCGTGCTCGTCGTCGATATCAGCGACGCGCAGCGGCTGCTCGACAAGCCCGGCCAGATCTCGCGGCTGCTGGTCGGCAAGGCGACGGGCAAGCGAGACGCTTTGCAATCATTCGCCGGCGGCCGGCTGCAGCTCGTGCAGCCGGAGGCCGAGACCGACCTGGAGCGGCTGACCGACAGCTTCCACCTCAACCTCACCGCCTTCGGCCTGCTGTCGTTCGTCGTCGGCCTGTTCATCGTCAACTCCGCCATCGGTCTTGCCTTCGAGCAGCGCCTGCCGGTGCTGCGCACCTTGCGCGCCTGCGGCGTGTCGGCGCGGCAGCTCAATGGCGTGCTGATCGGCGAGCTGATCGGCTTTGCCTTGGTGGCGGGCCTGGCCGGACTGGTGTGCGGCTACATCATCGCCGCCGCGCTGCTGCCGAACGTAGCGGCATCGCTGCGCGGGCTGTATGGCGCGCAGGTGCCGGGCGAACTGAGCCTGCAGCCGGAATGGTGGCTTGCGGGCCTCGTCATCAGCATCGCCGGCGCGCTCGCAGCCGCGACCACGAGCCTGATCAAATCGATGCGGCTGCCGATCCTCTCCACCGCGCAGCCCTATGCGTGGCAGGAGGCGCAGCGGCGCTGGCTGCAGCTGCAGAGCGCCATCGCGCTCGCCTTCTTCGTCACAGCAGGTCTGCTGCTGTGGCTCGGACAATCGCTGCTGGCCGGCTTCGGCGTGCTCGCGGCGATGATGCTCGGTGCCGCGCTGCTGCTGCCGGCGGTCCTGGAGCTCGTGCTGCGGCTCGGCGAGCGCGGCGCGCGGACGGCGCTGGCGCAGTGGTTCTGGGCCGACAGCCGCCAGCAGATCTCGGGCCTGTCGCTGGCGCTGATGGCGCTGCTGCTGGCGCTCGCCGTCAATGTCGGCGTCGCCACGATGGTCGAGACCTTCAGCCGCACCTTCCTGGTCTGGCTCGACGGCCGGCTCGCCGCCGACGTCTACATCAGCGCTGCGGACGAGGCGCAGGCGCGCGAGATTCAAAGCTGGCTGCGTACACGGCCTGAGGTGCAGGCTGTGCTGCCCGGCGGCCGCGCCGAGACGCAGTTGGCGGGCGCGCCGATCGATGTGCTCGGCCTGCCCGATCACGACACCTATCGCGACCACTGGCCGCTGCTGCAGGCCGGCGCCAACGCGTGGAAGCAGCTGGTGCGCGGCGACGCAGGCTTCGTCAGCGAGCAGTTGGCGCGGCGGCTCCATCTGTCTGTCGGCGACAGCATCGACCTCGCCGCGCCGACCGGCGATTGGCGCATCACTGTCGTGGGGATCTATGCCGACTATGGCAATCCGAAGGGCCAGGTCACGGTCAACGTCGCCGCGCTGACGCGGCGCTTTCCGGCGACGCCGATCACGCGCATGGCCGTGCGCGCGGCGCCGGCCGACGTGCCGGGGCTGATCGCTGCTCTCACCGACAAGTTCGGCCTGGACGGCCGCAATGTCATCGACCAGGCGACCGTGAAGCAGGAGTCGAAGCAGATCTTCAACCGCACCTTCGCGGTCACCGGCGCGCTCAACACCTTCACGCTGGGCGTCGCGGCGATCGCGCTGCTGACCAGCCTGCTGACCCTCGCGAACTCGCGGCTGCCGCAGCTCGCGCCGCTCTGGGCGATCGGGCTGACGCGGCGGCGGCTCGCCGAGGTCGAGCTGCTGAAGACGCTGTCGCTCGCCGGGTTGACCGCGCTGCTGGCGCTGCCGCTCGGGCTCGTCGTGGCGTGGTGCCTGATCGCGATCGTCAACGTCAAGGCGTTCGGCTGGCGGTTGCCGTTCGACGTGTTTCCGCTGCAGCTCATCCGGCTGCTGATCGTCACGCTGGTGGCGGCGGTGATCGCCTCGCTGCTGCCGGTGCTGCGGCTGGCGCGGATGCAGCCGGCCGATCTGGTCAGGACCTTCACCATTGAGCGCTAGGGCGACCATATCGCGGCGCGGGCTGATCGGCGGGCTAGGCCTGCTGGCGCTGCCGCGGCTTGCGCGCGGGCAGGGCTTTGCGGGCCTCAGCGACAGCGCCGACGGCTTTGCGGCGGTGACGCCGGGCAGGACGTTCTCATTCCCCGCCGACCACGGCCCGCACGACGATTTCCGCATCGAATGGTGGTACGTCACCGCGAATCTCAGCGACGCCAGCGGCAAGGCCTACGGCCTGCAATGGACGCTGTTCCGCTCGGCGGCGCGGCCGGGGCCGCAAGGCGAAGGCTTCGACAATCAGCAGCTGTGGATGGCGCATGCCGCCGTGACGCGCGCCGACAGCCACCGCTCGACGGAAAAGTTCGCACGCGGCGGTGTCGGCCAGGCCGGCGTCGAGGCCAAGCCGTTCCAGGCCTGGATCGATGATTGGCAACTGCGCGGTACCGCCGCGACCGACGATCGAGCGCTGGCGCCGCTCGACATGCGCGCCGCGGGACCGGACTTCTCCTACGCGCTGCATCTCGAGGCCGATCGTCCCGTGGTGCTGCAGGGCATCGGCGGCTACAGCCGCAAATCCGAGCGCGGTCAGGCCTCCTACTACTACAGCCAGCCGTTCTACCGCGCCCGCGGCCGCATCAGCTTCGACGATCAACCGGTCGAGGTCTCAGGCCAGGCTTGGCTCGACCGCGAATGGAGCAGCCAGCCGCTGGCCTCTGACCAGAGCGGCTGGGACTGGTTCGCGCTGCATTTTTCCGGCGGCGAGAAGCTGATGCTGTACCGGATGCGGCAGGGCAACGGCGACTACACGTCCGGCACCTGGATCCCGGCCGACGGCGCCTCGCGCCCACTCGGGCCCGGAGACATTGCCATGAGCCCAAAGGAGACGGTCACGATCGGTGAGCGCAAGCTGCCGGTCGGCTGGCGCGTCGAGATCGCCGCGCTCGGCATCGCCATCGACACCGCGCCGCTCAACCCCAAGGCCTGGATGGGCACGCGCGTGCCGTATTGGGAGGGACCGATCAGCTTCAAGGGCAGCCACACCGGGGTGGGCTATCTCGAGCTGACGGGATATTAACAGGCCGTCATCAAGGGGGGAACCGCGCATGTATCATTTCACCGCACTCGTCACCGTGCTCGCGCTCATGCTGTATTTCTACATGGCGGTCCGCGTCGCGCAGGCGCGCGCCCGGTTCGGCGTGAAGGCGCCGGCCGTCACCGGCAATCTCGATTTCGAGCGCACCTATCGCGTGCAGGTGAATACGCTGGAATGGCTGCCGATCTTCCTGCCGGCGCTGTGGCTGTTCGCGATCTATGTCAGCGACACGATCGCGGCCCTGATCGGCCTCGTCTGGATCGCGGGCCGCGCGATGTACATGTTGTCCTACGCCAAGGCCGCGGAGAAGCGGGGCCCCGGCTTCGGCGTGCAGGCGCTCGCCGCCTCGGCGCTGCTGGTCGGCGCGCTCATCGCCATTCTCTGGCGCATGCTGCACGGCTGACCGCTCCGCCCTCTTCCGTCGTCCCGGCTTTCGCCGGGACGACCCCTTTAGCGTGGCAGGATCACTTCGTCAGCGGGCAGCCGCTCTCCTTGGCGGTGAAGAACGCCTTGTCGCCGGGCACCGTGGCGAGCTGCTTGTAGTAGTCCCACGGCTTCTTCGATTCCGACGGCTTCTTTACCTCGAACAGATACATGTCGTGCACCATGCGACCGTTGGCGAGCACCTTGCCTTGAGCAAAGGCGTCGTCGACCGGCAGCTCCTTCAGCTTCGCAGCCACCGCGTCGGAGTCCTTGGTTCCGGCGGCCTTCACCGCCTTCAGATAGGACAAGGTCGCGGAATAGGTGCCGGCGTGGATCATGCTCGGCATCCGGCCGGTGCGCTTCATGAAGCGCTCGCTGAAGGCGCGGGACTTGTCGTCACGATCCCAGTAGAAGCCTTCGGTGAGGATCAGGCCCTGCGCCGCCTCCAGCCCGAGGCCATGCACCTCGGACAGGGTCATCAGCAGGCCGGCGAGCTTCTGCCCGCCCTTGACGATGCCGAACTCGGCCGCCTGCTTGATCGAGTTGGTGGTGTCGAGGCCGGCATTGGCAAGCCCGATGATCTTGGCCTTCGAGCTCTGCGCCTGCAGCAGGAAGGAGGAGAAGTCCGACGAGTTGAGCGGGATGCGCACCGAGCCCAGCACCTTGCCGCCCTTCGACGTCACGATGTCGCTGGTGTCCTTCTCGAGCGCATAGCCGAAGGCGTAGTCGGCGGTCATGAAGAACCAGGTGTCGCCGCCGGATTCGACCAGCGCGCCGCCGGTGCCGACCGCGAGCGCGCGGGTGTCATAGGCCCAGTGGAAGCCGTAGGGCGTGCAGGCATCGCCCGATATGCGCGAGGTCGCGGCGCCGACGACGATGTCGATCTTCTTCTTCTCCTTCGACAGCTCCTGGATCGCCAGCGCGACCGACGACGTCGTCAGCTCGGTGATCATGTCGACACCCTCGGTGTCGTACCAGCGCCGCGCGATCGTGGAGGCGAGATCGGGCTTGTTCTGGTGGTCGGCGGTGACCAGCTCGACCTTCTGCCCCAGCACCTCGCCGCCGAAATCCTCGATCGCCATCTTGGCCGCTTCGACGGAATATTTGCCGCCGTAGTCGGCATAGACGCCGGACTGGTCATTGAGGATGCCGATCTTGACCTGTGCCGACGCCGGCGCCGCCGCCAGCAGCGCACCGACGGCCGCAATAGCCAGCAAACCCGATTTCATATGGTCTCTCCCCGCATTTCTTGGTCTTGAGATGTCATTCGTTGGAATGCGCGCTGATGTTATGCCAGAACCCCGGCCGCGCCCATCCCCTTCCCGCCTCGGTCAATCGGCTGACAGCCATGTTGAGAGAGGCGGGCTCCTCCGCTACATTCGCGCCAAACAACGAGCCGTCCCGCCGGGATGGTGCGCAGGGACGGAAACCGCCTGGACGCGTGAGGCAGCATCGTCTGCATCGCGTCGCCATGCCGAGGTGCCGCGGCAGGCGCCTCCCGCCCGCGCGCCGCGGCGAGCTGCGCGCATCGGCAGGAGGACACATGTACACCGGCAAGCACGCCCGGCTGCGCCCATTGCAGCCTGCCTTCATCATGGCCTCGACCGGCGAGGCGGTGACCTATCGCGAGCTGGAGGCGCGCAGCAACCGGCTGGCGCATCTGTTCCGCCAACGCGGCCTGAAGCGGCTCGACCACTATTCGATCTTCATGGAGAACAACAGCCGCTATCTGGAGGCGTGCGGCGCCGGCGAGCGCTCCGGGCTGTATTTCACCTGCGTGAACTCCTACCTCACGCCCGGCGAGCTGACCTACATCCTCAATAACAGCCGGTCGCGGCTCCTGATCACTTCCCTCGCCAAGCTCGACGTCGCGCGCGAGGCGCTGAAGGAGGCGCCCGGCATCGAGCTGTGCATCGTCGCCGATGGCGCAGGCGAGAGCGAGGGGATCGTCGGCCTCGCCGAGGCCACAGCCGGCCTGCCGGCGACGCCGATCGCCGACGAATGCGTCGGCACCGCAATGCTGTACTCCTCCGGCACCACGGGCCGGCCGAAGGGCATCCTGCGGCCGCTGCCCGAGCAGCCGCCGGTGCAGCAGCTTCCGATCTTCGACTTCCTGGAAAGGCTGTGGCGCTACCGCGAGGGCATGATCTACCTGTCGCCGGCGCCGCTCTATCACTCCGCGCCGCAGGCCGCGGTCAACCTCACCATCCGCGTCGGCGGCACCGCCATCATCATGGAGACGTTCGATCCCGAGCGTTATCTCCAGCTCGTCGAGCAATGGGGCATCACGCACACCCAATTGGTGCCGACGATGTTCTCGCGCATGCTCAAGCTGCCGGAGGACGTTCGGACCCGCTACGACCTCTCCTCGCTCGAGGTCGCAATCCACGCCGCAGCGCCCTGCCCGGCACAGGTCAAGGAGGACATGATCAGATGGTGGGGGCCGATCATCCACGAATATTACGGCGCCACCGAAGGCCTCGGCTTCACCGCCTGCGACAGCGCGGAATGGCTCGCGCATCGCGGCACGGTCGGCAAGGTGCTGTTCGGCGACCTGCACATCCTCGACGAAAACATGCAGCCTTGCCAGGTCGGGACCGCCGGCACGGTGTGGTTCAAGACGGGCTCGCCGTTCGAATACTTCAACGACCCCGAGCGCACCAAGGAGGCCCGTTCGGCCGACGGCAGCATGAGCACCGTGGGCGACGTCGGCTATGTCGATGCCGACGGCTATCTCTATCTCACCGACCGCGCCACCTTCATGATCATCTCCGGCGGCGTGAACATCTACCCGCAGGAATGCGAGAACCTGCTGATCACGCATCCGAAGGTCGCCGATGCCGCCGTGTTCGGCGTGCCCAATCCCGATCTCGGCGAGGAGGTGAAGGCGGTGGTCCAGCCGATGTCGGGCATCATGCCCGGGCCTGAGCTGGAAGAGGAGCTGATCGCGTTCTGCCGGCAGTCGCTGTCGCGGCAGAAGGTGCCGCGCTCGATCGATTTCGAGAAGGAGCTGCCGCGGCTGCCGACCGGCAAGCTCTACAAGCGCCTGCTGCGCGACCGCTATTGGGGCAACAAGACGTCAAGGATCGTGTAGGGCGGCACGACCTCGGATTGATCCTGGTCAAGCGCGCGCGATGCCGCGGAGCTATTCTCCATCGATTGCGACCGTAGCGATTGCACGAGACGACGACATGCGCGCTCATCAAATCATGACCAGATCCGTGATCGCGGTGACGCCCGGAACCCCGGTGGCCGAGGCAGCGCGGATCATGCTGCACAACCACATCGGCGGGCTGCCGGTGGTCGACGCGTCCGGCACGCTCGTCGGCATGGTGACGGACGGTGATTTCCTGCGCCGCGCCGAGCTCGGCACCGAGCGCAGGCAAGGCCGCTGGCTCGACCTCCTGGTCGGCCGCGGTCGCATCGGCGCCGACTTCGTCCATTCCCACGGCCGGACGGTCGGCGACATCATGAGCCAGCCTCCAGTCACCGTCAGCGCCGATGCCAGCCTGGCGGAGATCGCCGAGATCATGGAAAAGCGCAACATCAAGCGTCTCCCGGTGATGAGTGGCGACCGGCTGGCCGGCGTGGTGACACATACGGATTTCCTGCAAACCGTGGCCGACCTCGCCACTGCCGTTCCGGGCCCCACCCCCGACGATGACGGCATCCGCAGCGCCATCCTCGATTCACTCGACCAGGCCGCCTGCAAGCATGGCCGCTTCAACGTCGTCGTCCGCAACGGCATCGCGCGTCTCACGGGGGCGGTGCGCAACGAGAAGGAGCGGGCCACGGCGATCGTGGCGGCCAAGAGCGTCCAGGGCGTCAGGAGCGTGCGCGACCACATGTGGGTCTATCCGCCGCCAGAGGACGAGTTCGGCGGCGGTGACATCGTCTCGCTGCAGGACCAGCCGTCGACCGACGACGACCAGCCGCTGTGAGGAGAACCGGGCGTGCGACGTGCCTCCGTACCATCGCTGCTGCTGCTGCTGGTCCTGCTCTCCGCTCCGGCGGCCGCCGAGGATCTCGACCACGGCCGCCAGCTCGCCGAGCGCTGGTGCGCCGCCTGCCACGCGGTGGCCACCAAGCCAACCAAGTTCCGGCGCGCGCGGCCGTTCGTCGCCATCGCGGCCAGGGACGACGTGACGAAGGAGATGCTGACCAAGTTCCTCCTGCTTCCCCACGCAACGATGGCCAACAATCCGCTCAGTGCGAATGATGCGGCCGACCTGGCAGGCTACATTCTCAGCCTGAGGAAGTAATTAAGGCCACATTCGCCAATGGGTTGAGCCGCAGCCCCTGGCCGGCGGCGTCCGGCTGCAAGCGCACCCTGGCGCCGGTTCGGCGGCAATTTAACAGGATCCCTTGGAACAAACCGCCCAAGCCTGCGTTCTCGGTGTTCGCCGTCGTGAGCTGGAGCACGTCGCACGGCCCCTGGGGGGTCTGCTGGCGGCAAGCCGTCCTGTCCTCGTTGCCGGAAAAACCAACAACAAGCAGCGATCGAGATAGCCCTTGCATTTGTACACAAACAAGTTGGTAATCCCGTGCGCGGCGTCTTCTCTGTCGACCTGTTAGCAAGGAGCCTGCGACGTGCACGGAATGCCCGGCGCCTCCCCCGCCCCACGCGTAACCGACGACGATACGGCCTATCTGGCGGCGATCGTGGAGTGCTCGGCCGACGCCATTGTCGGCACCACCGCAGACGGCATCATCCGCAGCTGGAATGCGGCTAGCGAACGGATGCTGGGGTTCACCGCGGCTGAGATGATCGGCAGATCCGTCTCCGAGATCATACCCCCCGAGCTGGCGGAAGAAGCGAGCGCCTTGCGCGCCAGGGTCAACGCGGGCGAAGCGATCGAGAGCTTCGAGACCGTCCGGCTGACCAAGCCGGGACGCCCGATCGAGGTTTCCATCACGTTTTCACCGATCCGCAGCAGCACCGGCGTGATCGTCGGCATCTCCAAAATCATCCGCGACGTCACGCTGTCGAAGAAGGCCGAGCGTGCGTCGGCGATGCTCGCGGCCATCGTCGCCTCGTCCTCGGACGGCGTCGTCAGCAAGACGCTGGACGGCACGATCACCAGCTGGAACAAGAGCGCCGAACGCATCTTCGGCTTCTCGGAAGGCGAGATGATCAACCACTCGATCCGCACGATCATCCCGCAGGAGCGCCAGGCCGAGGAGGACCGGATCCTTGCCACCGTGCTGTCCGGCGAGATCATCGACAATTTCGAGACCATCCGCCTGCGCAAGGATGGGGCACTCATCGACGTATCGGTGACGGTCTCGCCGGTCCGGGATTCCAGCGGCCGCATCATCGGCGCCTCCAAGATCGTGCGTGACATCACCGACAAGCGCCAGACAAGAGAGCAGTTGCGCACCTTGCTGGCCGAGGTGAACCACCGCAGCAAGAACCTGCTGTCGCTGGTGCAGGCGATCGCCCGGCAGATGACCCGTCACGGCCGCCAGCTCGACCTCAACCGCTTTCTGGAGCGCCTGCAGGCGATCGCGAGCAATCAGGATCTCCTGATTCAGAACGATTGGCGTTTCATTCCGCTCGACGGCCTCGTCCGCTCGCAGCTCGGCGCATTCAACGACCTGATCGGCAACCGCATCGCGATCGACGGACCATCGATCGAGCTGACGCCGGAGGCCGCGCAGTCGATCGGCATGGCGGTTCACGAGCTCGCCACCAACGCCGCCAAATATGGTGCGCTGTCGAACGACGACGGACGGATCGCGATCCGCTGGCTGCGCATCGATGACAGCTTCGACATGACCTGGGTCGAGAGCGGCGGGCCTGAGGTCGCGCCGCCAGAGCACACCGGTTTCGGCAGCCGGGTGATTTCCGACCTGGTGCGCGCCGGCCTGGATGGAACGGTCGAGGTCGAGTTCCTGCCGGCCGGACTGCGCTGGCACCTGAGGTGCCCCCTGCAACGCCTCTGCCGCGACCGTCATCATGCGCGCCAGTGAGAAGACTCATCTCCTGATCGTCGAGGACGATCCCATGATCGGCTTCGACCTCGCGGTCGAGCTGGAAGCCGCCGGATTCACGGTGGTCGGCGTGGCGCCGACCGTGCACAAAGCCCTCCATCTGCTAGAGCGGAATCATTGCGATCTTGCCGTGCTCGACGTCAATCTCGGGCAGGAAACATCGGCGCCGATCGCGCGCGCCTTGGCGGCGGCCGGCGTGCCCTTCGTCGCCGTCACCGGCTATTCCGTCGATCAATGCCCGGAGGAATTCGCCACGGCACCGCTGCTGTCGAAGCCGTTCCAGACGTCACGGCTGGTCGCGGCGCTACGCCGTCAGTTGCACGAGTGAGAGTCGCAAGCGACCGAGCTTAAATCCCCGCTGATTCGCGTACTTTCTTCTTCGCGACGAATTCGTTTGCACACAGCTGGAGACGAGACACGCGCAGAGACGAGAAACGAGCCATTTCGGCACGGACGGTAGGCTCCCTCGCCCCGTTCTTACGGGGAGAGGGGTGGGGTGAGGGCAGCCGCACGAGAAGTATACGTGGATAGACCTGTACCCCCCTCACCCGGATTGCATCTGACGATGCAATCCGACCTCTCCCCGCGAGCGGCAGGGCAATCGCATATGGTTTTCCCGGGCGGACCTTTCATGGCCTCATGGTTCGAGACGCGTCGCAAGAGCGACGCTCCTCACCATGAGGATCAACAGCTTTGCGGCGGAGAAAGGCCCTCATCCTGAGGAGCCCGCCGAAGGCGGGCGTCTCGAAGGATGGTCGCGAAAAAACTGCGCGCCCAGCCTCTTTCACCATATGCGATTCCCCTGCCGCGAGCGGGGAGAGGTGCACCGAGCAAGCCGCAAGATGTCGGCACACACGCGCTGCGACAAGCAATGATTGCCTTCGTCGCAGATCTTCCCGTAGCTCACTCCCCTGCCCGACGATCAGGCCGCAATCTCCGCCACGATCCGGCCCGTCGTCACCTGGTCGCCCTCGGCAACCTCGATCGCGGTCACCGTTCCGGCGATGCCGGCGGTGTGGACGTGCTCCATCTTCATCGCCTCGAGCGTCACCACCGGCTGTCCCACAGCCACGCTGTCGCCCGGCTTCACCAGCACCGCGACCACACGACCATTCAACGCTGCGCGAACCCTGCCATCACCGCCGCCAGCCGCTGAGGATTGCGGCCTGGCCAACGTCACGTCGCGCAGCGCCAGCGTCTGGCCGCGATGCTGGACGAACAGCCGATCGTTGTCGCGGACGAAGCGCACGCTCTCGACGATCTCGGCGTGACGAACCCGAATCGCATCATCCGTGAGCGATACGATCTCGAAGCGATGCTCTGCATCGCCACGCGTCACGCGATAGATTCCATCACGCTCGCGCAGCAGCTCGCACTCGGCCACCTCGTCGGCGATCTCGAACCGGA
Organism: Bradyrhizobium sp. HKCCYLRH3061; assembly: GCF_051168015.1. Lineage (NCBI taxonomy): Bacteria > Pseudomonadati > Pseudomonadota > Alphaproteobacteria > Hyphomicrobiales > Nitrobacteraceae > Bradyrhizobium > Bradyrhizobium sp. HKCCYLRH3061. The sequence continues at coordinate 242,513 of NZ_JBNPUE010000007.1, read as the reverse complement.
GCGGCGTCGCGAAGGCAGCCGCGAGCGAGCGGCCGCGGCGGACGGGATGCGCGAGCGGATGGCTGACGGAGAGCAGCAGCGCGCCCAGCGCGAGGTCTGCCGCTTCGGCGGCCGGCGCACGCAGCTCGTCGCGATGCGCCGCGATGAATGCGGTGGTCGCCTTGCCCGCGGCGAAGGCCGGATGCCGCAGGCAGGACATCAGGAAGGCCCGGTTGGTCGGGACGCCCAAGGCAACGGCCTGCTCCAATCCGGCGATCAGCCTTCCGCGCGCCTCCTCACGAGTCGCAGCATGGCTGATCAGCTTGGCGATCATCGAATCGTAATGGGGCGGGATCTCCGCGCCGGACTCCAGCGCATGCTCGACCCGGATCGTCTCGGGCATCTGCCACAGCGCCATCCGCCCGGACTGCGGCATGAAGTCGTGTGCCGCATCCTCGGAGCATAGTCGCACCTCGATCGCATGACCCGAGAAGCTGATCTGCTCCTGGCGCAACGGCAGCGGCTCGCCGGCGGCGACGCGCAATTGCCATTCGACGAGATCGAGTCCCGTCAAGGCCTCTGTCACGGGATGCTCGACCTGCAGCCGCGTGTTCATCTCCATGAAGTAGAACTGCCCGTCGCCGTCGAGCAGGAATTCCAGCGTCCCCGCTCCCTCATAGCCCAGCGCCTTCACCGCCTGCACCGCCACCGCGCCCATGCGCGCGCGCTGCTCCGGCCCGACCGCCGGCGACGGCGCCTCCTCGATCAGCTTCTGATGCCGCCGCTGTACCGAGCAGTCGCGCTCGCCGAGATGGACGGCATTGCCGAACGAATCGCCGAACACCTGGATCTCGATGTGGCGCGGATTGGCGATCGCCTTCTCGAGGATGACGGTGCCGTCGCCGAACGCCGTCGCGGCTTCCGAGCGTGCGCTGCGCAGCAGGTCGGGAAAGGCGTCCGCATCCGTCACCAGCCGCATGCCGCGGCCACCTCCACCGGCCACGGCCTTGATCATCACGGGAAAGCCGATGCGGCGCGCTTCGCGCAGCATCGCCTCGTCGCCCTGGTCCTCGCCCTGATAGCCGGGCACGCAGGGGACCCCGGCGCGGTGCATGATGTCCTTGGCGCCGGCCTTGTTGCCCATCGCCGCGATCGCCACCGGCGAGGGTCCGATGAAGACCAGCCCCGCCTCCTCGCAGGCCTGCGCGAATCCTTCGTTCTCGGCGAGAAAGCCGTAGCCGGGATGCACGGCATCGGCCCCGCTCGCCTTGGCCGCAGCAATGATCGCGGCAATGTTCAGATAGGATTGCGCCGGCGGTGGCGCGCCGATGCGGACCGCCTGATCGGCGAGCCGGACATGCGGCGCACCATGATCAGCATCGGAATAGACTGCGACCACGCCGTAGCCGAGCCGGCGCGCGGTGCGCATGATCCGCAAGCCGATCTCGCCGCGGTTGGCGATCAGCACCTTGTGGAACGGCCTGCGTTGCATTCCCGTCATCTCTCCGCTCATGGCCTGGACACCGAGAATTGCATGCGCTGCGGCCGTCGCGCCTCCGCCTCGCGGCAGATCGCCAGCACCTCCGACAGCACCGCGCGGGTGTCGCGCGGATCGATCACGCCGTCGTCGAGCACGCGCGCCGAGGTCGCAAATACGTCCATCTGGCTGTCGAACACGCCGATGATCTGCGCCTTCATGGCGTCGAGCTTCTCGCGCTCCACCGGCTTGCCGCGGCGGGCCGCGGCCGCTTCGGTCACGATCGCCATCGTCTCCGCCGCCTGCTCACCACCCATCACGGCGGTCTTGGCGTTGGGCCAGGAGAAGCAGAAGCGCGGGTGGAACCCACGGCCACACATGCCGTAATTGCCGGCGCCGAACGAGGCGCCGCAATAGAGCGTGATCTGCGGCACGGTCGCCGAGGTCACCGCCTGGATCATCTTGGAGCCGTGCTTGATCATGCCGGCCTCCTCATAGGCGCGGCCTACCATGTAGCCTGTGGTGTTGTTGAGATAGAGGATCGGCGTTCGGGTCTGGCAACAGGACTGGATGAAGTGCGTCGCCTTGTTGGCGCCCGCCGGATCGAGCGGGCCGTTGTTGGTGACGATGCCGATCGCCTGGCCCTCGACGCGGGCATGGCCGCACACCGTGGCCGGTCCGTAGTTCGGAGCCATCTCGACGAAGTCACTGTCGTCGACGATGCGCGCAATGACCTGGCGCATGTCAACGGGACGCTTGTGGTCGAGCGGCATGATGCCGAGCAGCTCCTCCTGATCGTAGCGCGGCGGCTTGACCGGCGACGGCTCCTGCGATGGCCGGTCCCAGTTGAGCTTGCCCATGATCTCGCGCGCGATGCGCAGCGCGTCGCGATCGTCCTCGGCGAGATAGTCGCCGAGCCCGGAGATCGAGGTGTGCATCTCGGCGCCGCCGAGCTCCTCCTCCGTGGCGATCTCCCCGGTCGCGGCCTTCAGCAGCGGCGGTCCGGCGAGGAAGGCGCGGGTGCGGCCGCGCACCATGACGATGTAGTCGGACAATCCGGTCTGATAGGCACCGCCCGCGGTCGACGAACCATGCGTCACGGTGACCACCGGCAGGCCGGCCGCCGAGAGTCGCGCCAGGTTGCGAAAGATGTTGCCGCCGCGGACGAAATCCTCGACGCGGTAGCGCAGCAGGTTGGCGCCGGCGCTCTCGACGAGCTGCACGTAGGGCAGCTTGTTCTCCAGCGCCAGCTCCTGCACGCGCAAGGTCTTGTCGAGGCCGTAAGGCTGCAGCGCGCCGGCGTCGATGCCGGCGTCGTTGGCCGAGACCATGCAGCGCACGCCGGCGACGAAGCCGATACCCGCAATGACGCCACCACCCGGCACGCTCTTGGCCGGGTCCGGCGTATCGAACATGTAGCCGGCAAGCGTCGACAGCTCGAGGAACGGCGCGCCAGGGTCGAGCACCAGGGCGACGCGCTCGCGCGGCAGCAACTGACCGCGCTGATGGAAGCGCTCCTTGGCCGCCGCGGAGGCATTGCGCGTGCGCGCCTCGAGATCGCGCATCCGCGCGATCAGGCCGAGCATGCCGTCACGGTTGGCCTGGAAGGCGGCGCCGGAGGGAGAGACGGTGTTGTCGATCACGGCCACGGACGGGTTCTCTCATTTGGCGTCATTCCGGGGCGCGCGGAGCGCGAGCCCGGAATCCATCGCCACGATGGGGAGTATGGATTCCGGGCCTGGCCCTTCGGGTCATCCCGCAATGACGGAGGAAGTGGAGTAGACGGCTCACGCGCTCTTCGCCGCGAAATGCTCGCCATAGGCCTGGCGCAGCTCGACCTTGCGCAGCTTGCCGGTAGCCGTCATCGGCATCTCCTCGAGCACCCGCACCAGCTTCGGCACCTGGAAGCCACCGAGCGACTTGCGGCAGTGCTCGAGCAGCTCGGTCTCACTGGCCTGCGCGCCGGGCTTGAGCTTGACGAAGGCCGACACCGCCTCGCCCCATTGCGGATGCGGCAGGCCGACGACGGCGGCATTCTGCACCGCCGGATGCGCCAGCAGGGTCTCCTCGATCTTGACCGAGGCGACGTTCTCGCCGCCGGACTTGATCATGTCCTTCTTGCGGTCGAGGAACAGCACCTCGCCGTTGTCGATGACCGCGAGATCGCCGGTGTGGTGCCAGCCGAACTTGCGGGCGTCCTCGGTCGACTTCGGATCCTTGTAGTAGCCCAACATCACGTTCGGCCCGCGATGCACCAGCTCGCCGATCTCGCCCGGCGGCAGCAGATTGCCGGCATCGTCCATGATCGCGGTCTCGTTGACGAACAGCGACTCGCCCCAGTAGTTGCCGAAGCGGTTGAGCTGGACCTCGGGCCGCGACATCGTCGTCGCGGGATACATCTCGGTCTGGCCGCTGGTCAGCGCGAAGTTCGGACACAGCTCCTTGATCGCGCGCTCCAGCAGCGGCCGGCCCATCGGCGCCATGGTGTAGAGGCAGGTGCGCAGATGCGAGAGGTCGAACTCCTTGCGCCGCGGATGATCGAGGATGGCCTGGTACATCAACGGCAGACCGACGAACACGGTCAGCCGATCGCGCACGATCGCCTCCATGCAGGCGACCGGGTCGAAGCCGCGCATCAGCGCCATGCGGCCGCCGACCGAGAGATAGCTGAGCAGCAGCACGTGGCCGGCACAGTGGAACAGCGGGAACTGCCCGGTGATGCCGTCGTCGCGCGAGAGCTGCATCTCGATGCAGTTGCTCATCACGGCCATCACCACGGCGAGGTGACAATGCATCGCGCCCTTCGGCCGCGACGTCGTGCCCGACGTGTAGATGATCATCGCGAGATCGCGGTCGTTGATCTCGATCTCGGGCTCGACGTCCGAATGCCCCTGGATGAGGTCGTTGAAGCTGGCAAGCCCCGCGGTCCTCGCCGTCCCGGTGAGATCGACGGCGATCAGCTCGACGCCGCGCTGTTCCAGCGCCGCCCGCCGCTCCGGCTGCGCAAACAGATTGTCGTCGATGAGCGCGAACCGCACCTCGGCATGGCCGAGGATGTAGTCCATGTCGGCGGGCCCGAGCATCGTATTGATCGGCACCCAGACGAGACCGGCGCGATGGATGCCGAACAGCGCTTTGACGAACTCGATCGAGTTGTTGCAGACGGTGGAGATTGTCTCGCCCGGCTTCAGCCCCTTGGCGAGGAGATGGTTCGCGAACCGGTTGGCATCGCGCTCGAGCTCGGTGAACGTCACCTGGCGGCCGCCATCGGTGATCGCAACCCGCTCCGGGAAGCGCCGCGCCGCGCGCTTCAAGAGATCGCCGATCGCAACCCGGCCGATCCGGCCCGGACCGGGCACGCCGCCGGTGGTCTCAAGATTGGTCATTGATTTACTCCTCCCCATCGGCGTCATTGCGAGGAGCGCAGCGACGAAGCAATCCAGGGCCCCGCCCACGACTCTGGATTGCTTCGCTGCGCTCGCAATGACGGAGCACTTCGCATCAGTTGACGGTGCCGAACATCTGCCGCGCCTCGGCGGGGCTTGCGATCTCGCGGCCCGTCCGCCTTGCGCAGGCGGCGATCGCCTCGATCAATTGGCCGTTCGAGGTCACCTTGGTGCCGTCGGCGAGATAGAACGTGTCCTCCAGTCCGGTGCGGAGATGGCCGCCGAGCTCGGCGCAACGTTGGTGCAGCGGCCAGATCTCGGCGCGGCCGATCGCGGTGACCTGCCAATGCGCCTCGGCGAGCTTCAGCTTGAGCAGGATCGGCAGCAACTCGGGATCAGCCGGCATGCCCGACGCGACGCCCATCACGAAGTTGTATTCGAGCGGGCCGTCATACATGCCGGTCTGGCGATACATCCCGACACAGCGCACGATGCCGACATCGAAGCATTCGAATTCCGGGATCGTGTGCGCGTCCTTCATCGCGGCGAGATAGTCCTGGATCTTCTCGACCGAATTGTCGAACATCATCGGCGGCCAGGCCCAGGTGTTGTCGGCCTTGACCTTGAGGTAGTTCAGCGAGCCGGCATTGCAGGCCGCGATCTCCGGCCGGGTCTGCCGGATGCAGTCGAGCGCGCCTTGATAGTCCGGTCCCGACACGCCCGAGGTGTGATTGATGATCACGCCGGGGCAGGCCTCGCGGATCGCCTGCTGGATCTCGCGGGAGACGTCGACGTCCCAGGACGGCAGATGCCCCTTGCCAGCGGCCTGCTGGCGCAGATGGATGTGCATAATCGCCGCACCCGCGTCATAGGCGCGCCGCGCCTCGCGCGCCATCTCCTTGGGCGTGACCGGCACGTGATGCTGCCTGGGATCGGTGAGCACGCCGTTCAGCGCGCAGGTGATGACGGCTTTGTCGCTCATGGCACTCGTTCGATGGGCTGCGCGCAGGCGGCGCTGTGCTGATAGGGTCCGTATATGACGGTCGCACGCCGGGATCTGCTTGCGTTGACTCGCTGGTGACATGCAGCGCAACCGGATATTGCTTTGCGTCAAATCCGCGGCCGGAAACGGCGCTAAGCGGTTCCTGCTCTCCTCCTCACGGGCGTGCAATGTCGACCGACCCACAACCTGCGCCGATGTTTCCCGATGGCTTGAGCGCGGCGGAAGCCGCGCGCCGGCTGCAGACGGAGGGCTTCAACGAGCTGCCGCAAGCAGGCTCGCGCTCGATCCTCCGCCTCGTCGCCGACGTTCTGAAGGAACCGATGCTGCTCCTGCTGCTGGGCGGCGCCGGCATCTATCTCGCGCTGGGCGACACGGCGGAGGCGATCCTGCTCGGCGTGTTCGCCTCGGCTTCCGTCTTCATCACCATCGTGCAGGAGGCGCGGACCGAGCGCGTGCTGGAATCGCTGCGCGACCTGTCCAGTCCGCGCGCCCTGGTGATCCGCGACGGCGAGCGCATCCGCATCGCCGGCCGCGAGGTGGTGCGCGGCGATCTCATCGTGCTCTCGGAGGGCGATCGCGTCGCAGCCGATGCGGTGCTGCGCGACTGCGACGATCTGCTCACGGATGAATCGCTGTTGACGGGCGAATCCGTGCCGGTGCGCAAGCGGCCGGCCGCCGGCGAAGCGATGGACGCGGCAACCATGGCCGGCGGCGACGACCAGCCCTTCGTCTTCTCCGGCAGCCTGGTGGTGCGCGGCGGCGGCATCGCCGAGGTGATGGCGACAGGGCCGCACACGGCGATCGGCAGGATCGGCCAGTCGGTGACCGCGCTCGAGACCGAGACGCCGCGGCTGCGGCAGCAGACCCGGCGCCTGGTGGTGGCGTTCGCGATCGGCGGCGCCATCGTGGTTGCGATCACGGTCGTGCTCTATGCGATGTACCGCGGCGGCTGGCTGGAGGGAATCCTCGCCGGCATCGCGCTGGGCATGTCGATGCTCCCTGAGGAATTCCCGGTGGTGCTGACGGTGTTTCTGGCGATGGGCGCCTGGCGCATCTCGCAGGCGCGGGTGCTGACGCGGCGCGCCTCGGCAATCGAATCGCTCGGCGCCGCCACCGTGCTGTGCTCCGACAAGACCGGCACCCTGACGCAAAACCGCATGATGGTGGCCCGGCTGGTGCTGCCGGACGGCGGCGTGCTGCAGCCTGCGACGGCGACGCCGGAAGCCATCGCACCGCCGTTCCGCGATCTCGTCGCCACCGCCGTGCTCGCCTGCGACCCGCAGTCGCATGATCCGATGGAGAAGGCGCTGCACGCGCTCGGCGCCGACGCCACCGCGGGCGCCACGTTGCAGCGGCGCTACGGTTTGCGCCCCGACCTGCTGGCGATGACCAACGTCTGGTCGCGCGACGGCGCCGGTGTCGCGGCGGCCAAGGGTGCTCCGGAAGCGATCGCGAAGCTGTGCGGCGTCGACGGCGGCGCGCTGGCGGCGCTGCAGGCGCGCGTCGAGACGCTCGCCGCCGAGGGCCTGCGCGTGCTCGGCGTCGCCGAGGCGAGCTGGAGCGGCGAGGCGCTTCCCGACGCGCAGCAGGACTTCGCGTTCTCATTCCGCGGTCTCGTCGGCTTCGCCGACCCGCTGCGCCCGGAGGTGAAGGATGCCGTCGCCGAGTGCCGCGCCGCCGGCGTCCGCGTCATCATGATCACCGGCGACTATCCCGCGACGGCCACCGCCATTGCGCGGCAGGCCGGGATCGATCCCGAGCGCGTCATCGCGGGCCCCGAGCTTGCCGATCTCGACGACGACGCCCTGGCGCTTGCGGCGCGCGCGCCGACGGCGTTCGCGCGCATCATGCCGGAGCAGAAGCTGCGCATCGTCACCGCGCTCAAGGCCGACGGCGAGATCGTCGCGATGACCGGCGACGGCGTCAACGACGCGCCGTCGCTCAAGGCCGCGCATATCGGCATCGCCATGGGCGGCCGCGGCACCGACGTCGCGCGCGAGGCCTCGGCGATCGTGCTGCTCGACGATGATTTCGGCTCGATCGTCAAGGCGATCCGGCTCGGCCGCCGCATCTACGATAATCTGCGCAAGGCGATGAGCTTCATCCTCGCCGTGCACTTTCCCATCGCCGGGCTGGCGCTGCTGCCGCTCGTCACCGGCCTGCCGCTCCTGCTCGGACCCGTGCACATCGCGTTTCTCGAGATGATCATCGATCCCGTCTGCTCGCTGGTGTTCGAGGCCGAGACCGAGGAGAGCGACATCATGCGGCGGCCGCCGCGCGATCCGCAGGAGCCCCTGCTGCCGCGGCCGCTGGTGCTGTGGGGGGCGCTGCAGGGCATCCTGGCGATGCTCGCCACGGGCGGCGTACTGCTGCTTGCACACCGCAATGGCATGCCGGACGACGAGCTCCGCGCGCTGGTGTTCTTCAGCCTGGTGTCGGTGATCGTCAGCCTGATCTTCGTCAACCGCTCGTTCTCGAGCTCGCTGCGCGAGGCGCTGCTGCGGCCGAACCGCATGCTGCTGCTGGTGATCGGCTTCGTCGTCGCCGTGCTCGCGACAAGTCTGACGCTGCCTGCCGCTGCGGCGCTGTTCCGGTTCGGACCGCTGCACGCCGACGATCTCGCGCTGACTGCAGCCGCCGCGATCACGACGCTGATCATGCTCGAACTGTCGAAGTTTCCGCTGCGCGCCGCCCTGTCGCGGCGCGCGGACAAGCCGGATCAGGTGGTCAAGGCCGCCTCGCCGGCGCGGTAGATCGCGAGATCGCGCGAGCCGGAGAAGATCGCGCGCGGCTTCAGCCCGTAGAAGCGGCGGATCGAGTGGCTGAAATGCGTGGAATCGGGATAGCCGATGTCCTGCGCGAGATGCGCCAGGTTGAGGTCCTGGTTGGCGTAGTTGAGCAGATGCCGCGCGCGCTTCCAGGCGCGGAACGAGCGGAAGGAGATGTCGGTCTCCTCCTTGAACAGATGCAGGAAGCGCGACGTCGAGAGCCCGACGGCGGCGGCGCAGCTCTCGGCGGTCGCCGGCTCGCCGGAGAAGCGGCTGATCAGGCCGATCGCCTTGACCACGCGGGGATCGAGCGTCCGCTGCGGCAGCACCTCGCCGAAGCACAGCCGGTCGAACACGGCGCTGGTGACGTCGCCGCTCAGCGGCCGCTGCACCAGCTCCTCATAGGCGGCGCGGATGCGGCAGGCATAGGCCTCCGCCTCGCGGGTGACCTTGCTCGCGAAGCGGTCCAAGGCGCCGATCGGCACGCTCTCCGGCTCGATCGTCACGACGATGACGGTGCGATAATCACTCTCGATCGTGTGCTGCCTGTTGGGCGGCACGACCAGCAGCTCGCCGCAACGCTCCTCGCCGCCATCGGGAATCAGCCGCAGGCTGCCGGTGAGCGCGACGTAGATATGGCACGCGCCCGAGCAGCGCTGGCGCGGACGGCCGAGCAGCCCGGCGTAGAAGACGCGCTCCGGCGTGATCAGCATGAGATGGCCGGAGTCCCGGCGCGTCACGTCCATGGTCTTCACATCCATGGTCTTCCTCCTGAGGCGCGGCTCTGTCGGCCGCTTCTTTGGAAGAGAACCATAGCGCAATTCGCGTCGCTGTCATCGGCGATGACTGCCGATTTTTGTCGCGGTTAACCCAGTGCTCAAGGATGCATCCGTCATCCGGGACGCCCGAATGACGTGCGCAACTCACGGCCTGACACGCGGCTTGATGCCCTGCTCCACGCCTGCACGCTGCTCGGCGGCGCGCGCCCTCTGGTAGCCATCGCGCTGCTGCAGGCGCGCCCAATAGGCCGCCACATTCGGCCCGAACTCCTTGGAAAGGCCGAGCGTGTCGGCGAGCCGCAGCGCATAGCCGATCACGATGTCGGCCGCGGTGAAACGACCGGCGCACAAGAACTCGGCATTCGCGGTCGCTGCCTCCACCGCGCGCAGCCGGCCCAGGAACCATTTGGCATAGTCGGCGGCGACTTGCGGCGAACGCCGCTCTTCCGGCTCGAGCTGAGTGTATCGCAATACCAGCGTCTGCGGGAACGTCAGCGTCGCGTCGGAGAAATACATCCAGTTAAGGAACGCACCGTAGGCCGCCTCCTCAGGTCCGACCATCAGCGGCGTCGGGCCGTGCTTGATGCCGAGATAGTGACAGATGCCGGAGGACTCCGTCATCTTCGTCTCGCCGTCGATCAGAAGCGGGATCGTGCCCAGCGGATTGATCGCCAGATATTCCTTCGCCAGCACCCGTGGCGGGAACGGCAGCATCTTCAACTCGTAGTTAAGTCGAAGCTCTTCCAGCATCCACAACGAGCGAAACGACCGGGCGCCGTCGCAATGATACAGCGTGATCATCAGGCGTTCCCCGCTTTGCCGGTGCCGGGCAAAGTCCCCATCATCTTGCACAGGATGGTCAACATGACCTCGTCGGCGCCGCCGCCGATCGAGCTCAGGCGCGAATCGCGATAGGCGCGGCTGACCGGGGTCTCGTTCATGAAGCCCATGCCGCCCCAATATTGCAGGCAGGCGTCGGTGAGCTCGCGGCCGAGCCGGCCGGTCTTGAGCTTCACCATGGTTGCGAGCCGCGTCACGTCCTCGCCGGCGATCATCGCCTCCGCGGCCTGATAGGTCAATGCGCGCAGCAGCTCGACCTCGGTCTGCATCTCCGCGAGCTTGAAGTGGACGACCTGGTTGTCGAGGATCGAGCGGCCGAAGGCCTTGCGGTTGCGGGTGTACTCGATGGTCGCATTGATGATCGCCTCATGCGCCTTGAGGCAGGCGGCGCCGGCCCACAGCCGCTCCTCCTGGAACTGCATCATCTGATAAGTAAAACCCTGCCCCTCCTCGCCGACGCGGTTGCGCTTGGGCACCCGGACATTGTCGAAGAAGATCTGCGCGGTGTCGGACGAGCGCATGCCCATCTTGTCGAGCTTGCGCGCGACCTGCACGCCCTTGCTCTTCATCGGCACGCAGATCAGCGACTTGTTGCGATGGACAGGTCCGTCGCTGGTGTTGGCGAGCAGGCAGATGAAATCGGCCTGGGTGCCGTTTGTGATCCACATCTTGCCGCCATTGATGACGTAGTCGTCGCCATCGGAGCGCGCCTGGGTCTTGATCGAGGCGACGTCGGAGCCGGCACCGGGCTCGGACACGCCGATGCAGGCGACGTAGTCGCCTGAGATGGCGGGCGCCAGGAACTCCTTGCGCACCTCGTCGGAGCCGAACCGCGCCAGCGCCGGGGTCGCCATGTCGGTCTGCACACCGATCGCCATCGGGATCGCGCCGCAATTGATGGCGCCGAGCTCTTCCGCCATCATCAGCGCGTAGGAATAGTCCAGCCCCTGGCCGCCGAACTCGACCGGCTTGTTGAGGCCGAGAAAGCCGAGGTCGCCGAGCTTCTTGAACAGCTCATGCGCGGGGAAGATGCCGGCCTCCTCCCATGCGTCGACGTGAGGATTGATCTCGGCGGCGATGAACTTCTGCAGGATGCGGCGCGGTTCGTCGTGGTCGGCGGTGAAGAGCATGTTTCATTCCCTGTCATTCCCTGTCATTCCGAGCGGTCGCGCAGCGGCCGACCCCGGAATCTCGCTATGTCTTATCTAACTGCTTCACGATCGTCAGTCCGGGGCAAGGCCGCAGGCCTTGAACCTGGAATGACGGGCTTGGAGAGGCCGCGACTCACAATCCCATCTGCCGGCTGGCCAGATCTTTCATGATCTCCTCGGTGCCGCCGCCGATGGCGTTGACCTTGACCTCGCGATAGATCCGTTCCACGCGGACACCCCGCATGAAACCGGCGCCGCCAAAGATCTGCACGGCTTCCGAGGCGCAGTAGGCCATCGTCTGCGTCGCCTGGTTCTTCATCATGCAGATCTCGGCGACCGGATTGTCGCCCTGTTCGAGCCGCCACGCCAGCATTTCCAGCATCGCCTGCGACGCCGCCACGCGCTGCGCCATGTCGACCAGCTTGTGGCGGATGACCTGGTGCTGGGCGAGCGGCTTGCCGAAGGTGTGGCGCTCCCGGGCGTAGGCGATCGCATCGTCGAGGCAGACACGGGCGTAGGCCGTGCAGCTCGCCGCCATGCCCATCCGCTCGCTGTTGAAATTGTGCATGATCAGCTTGAAGCCCTGCCCTTCCTCTCCGATCAGGTTCTCGACCGGCACGCGGCAGCCGTCGAAATGCAGGGTCGCCGTGTCCGACGCCCACCAGCCCATCTTGTCGAGCCTGGTGCGCGTCAGCCCCGGCGTGTCGCCGGGCACGAGCAGCAGACTGACGCCCGCCGGCCCCGGTCCGCCGGTGCGCACCGCGACGGTGATGTAGTCGGCCCGCATCCCGGAGGTGATGAATGTCTTCTCGCCGCTGACGATATAGTGATCGCCGTCGCGGACGGCCCTGGTCCTGAGATTGGCAACGTCAGAGCCACCGCTCGGCTCGGTGATCGCCAGCGCCGAGATCTTGCGCCCCGCAAGAATCTCCGGCAGCACGCGCGCCCTCACCTGCGGCTGCGCGGCGCGCGCGATCGGCGGCGCGCCGATCGTATGGCTCATCAGGCTGGCACTGATGCCGCCGGCCCCCGCACGCGCCAATTCCTGCGACGATACGATCTTCATGAACTGGTCGGCCGGCACGCCGCCGAATTCCTCCGGGAAGCCGAGCCCAAGCAGGCCGATCTCCGCCGCCTTCAGATACAGCGCGCGCGGAAATTCGCCGGCCTCGTCCCACGCGCTCGCGAACGGCGCGATCTCCTTGTCGACGAAGCGCTTGATGACGTCGCGGAAGGCCTCGTGCTCGGCCGTATAGAACGGGCTTTTCGTCATGGCGGTGCCGGGAGGATCCTGCTTCGTGCGCCTCAGAAGATGCGCCGGAAACGCCCGTATCAACTTGCGTGGAGTGGCTGGCTGGCAAAATCACCTGCGGCGCGCCCGGTCGGCCCGGCCGGCTTCCCAGGGCCAGCGCCTGGACGCAAGACAGTGCATTGCACACATCTGCCCACTCGTTGTGGTGAGCGGCCTTGCACGGTCGCCATCGCCGCAGGCCAAGAGCAAGAACGACAATCACGAAAATTCAACCAGAGGAAGCCCAGGGAATGTTGCCGATGACGACCAGGACTCTGCTCTCATTCGCGGCCGCGGCCGCCTTTTCCGTACTGGCGAGCCAGAGCGCCCTTGCGCAAAAGAAATACGACACCGGCGCCACCGACACCGAGATCAAGATCGGCAATGTCGAGGCCTATAGCGGCCCGGCCTCGGCCTACGGCATCATCGGCAAGACCGAGGAAGCCTATTTCAAGATGATCAACGACCAGGGCGGCATCAACGGTCGCCGGATCAACTTCATCTCCTATGACGACGGCTACAGCCCGCCGAAGACGGTCGAGCAGGTGCGCAAGCTGATCGAGAGCGACGAGGTGTTCCTGGTGTTCAACGCGCTGGGCACGCCGACGCAGACCGCCGTGCAGAAATATCACAACGCCAAGAAGGTGCCGCAGCTGTTCCTCGCCACCGGCGCCAGCAAGTGGAACGACCCGAAGGAATTTCCGTGGACGATGGGTTTCCAGCCCAGCTACCGCGTCGAGGCGCGGATCTTCGCCAAGTATATCTTGAAGGAAAAGCCGAACGCGAAGATCGCGATCTTCTATGCCAATGACGATTTCGGCAAGGACTACGTCCTCGGCATCAAGGAGGTACTGGGCGACAAGGCCAAGACCATGATCGTGGCCGAGGAGAGCTACGAGACCTCCGAGCCGTCGATCGATGCTCATATCGTCAAGCTGAAGGGCACCGGCGCCGACGTGTTCGTCAACATCGCGACGCCGAAATTCGCAGCCCAGGCGATCAAGAAGATCGCCGAGCTCGAGTGGAAGCCGATGCACCTGATGACCGACGTCTCGATCTCGATCGGCGCCGTGATGAAGCCGGCCGGCCTCGAAGCCTCCGAGGGCGTGCTCTCCGCCGGCTATCTCAAGGACCCGTCGGATCCGCAGTGGAAGGACGACGAGGGCATGAAGAAGTTCATGGCCTTCATCGACAAGTACATGCCCGGCGCCAACATCTCCGACGCCAACCTCGCCTATGGCTATGCCGCGGCGCAGACCATGGTGCAGACCCTGAAGCAGTGCGGCGACACTCTGACCCGCGAGAACGTCATGAAGCAGGCCGCCAGCCTGAAGGATTTTGCGCCTGACACCCTGATCCCCGGCATCAAGGTCAACACCGGCCCGAATGATTTCGCCCCGATCGAGCAGCTCAAGATGATGCAGTTCAAGGGCGGCAAGTGGGATCTGTTCGGCGACATCATCAGCGCTGACGTCGGGGGGTAGGTTCACGCACGCGCCGGGTGGTAGACCCGCGCGCAATTGATGCCCACGTTCTAACCACGATACCGGTCGACTCCCCTCCCCCTTGCGGGGAGGGGAGTCGACCGCCATCGGGTCAAATTCTGCCAAGCAAAATCTTCTTGCTATTTTTCCGAATCCATGTTTCTCTCTCGCCATCCCGCCTCACTGCGGAGGGGCGTTACGCGCGATCGTCACGACACGCGAGGCGGGGATGCGGTGGCCGCGAGAGATCGCAGCGTCTTCTTACGAAGGCGCGGACGAACGATCGCTTGCGGACGTGAAGTCGCAGCGTCCTGACACCCCGAAGCTGGTGTCTCCCGCGCAACGCGCAAGCATTGTCGCGGCATGGTGGCCAACAAGCCGGTGCACCAGGGAGACTGCGTATAAGCGTTCAACCCATCGCGCAGGGAATGCCGGCGTGCTCGGCTTTGCCTGTGGTACCTGCCGCCTGCATTTTTTTCGCAGGCGGGCCATGGGTGAGGCCTTCACCCGGCATTCCCTGCGCCCTCTGCACGTGAAGAGGGACGGACTGATTGAAACCTCGGGCGAGTGTCGCCGCGAGACTGCGATGACACGTCCTTAGTCGATTGTCTGCTGAGCGATCCGATCTGTCGTTCAGACGTTCGGCTGCTTGAACGTCGCGCTGTTTGATCCCGTGAATCCGCCTCACCCCACCGCCGTCGTCCCGGACAAGCCGTGACGCGCGAAGCGCGGCACGGTGCCGATCCGGGACCCATACTCCGCGGCGGTGATGTGGCGCGAAAAAGCCAATGACCAGCCGGACTCAAACCGCTCCCTGGGGGTATGGGTCCCGGCGTTCGCCGGGACGACGCTGCATGGCTAGAAGCACGGCGGCAACTACAAACTCCGTCATTGCGAGCGAAGCGAAGCAATCCAGGGCCGAGTTCACGACTCTGGATTGCTTCGTCGCTTCGCTCCTCGCAATGACGGTGGTTAGTCGTGTGCCCAAATCTCACGGCACGCCCTGCACGAACAGCGCGAACGGCTCCTCGACGGTCTTGCGCAGGTGCTCGCGATAGAAGCCATAGTGCAGATCGTCAGCACCGAGTCTGCCGAAGCTCGGCTCCACCACATTGCGCAGCGGGAGCAGCGCGATCGGCGCGGCGATCGGGGTCAGCAGCGAGCCGCGGCCCGCCAGGAGCGTCGTGATGATGCCGTACATCTCGCCGGTGATGGTCGGCCTGGAGACCGTGATCAGGCGGTGCTGGCCGTGGCGGTTGGTGACGAGGTAGACGAAGCCGGACTGGTTTGGCACGGCAACCTCGCCGAACTGCGTGAACGCCGCATCGAGCCGCGCGCCTTCGCGAAACGTCAGCGACGACGCGGCATCGTCCCAGACGATGTCGGTGCGGTAGGCGTAGATCGCGTCCTTGTCGCCGAATGACGGGCGCAAGGTGACGTAGGTGCCCTCGATCCACTCCACAGCCCGCCGCGAATAGGAGCCGAGGCTGTCGGGTGCAATGCCGCCGCTCGCGGCAGGCGCGGCGAGAGGTGCGCTCGGCGCCTTGCGCAGGGACATGCCGAGCGCCTGCTCGAGCCTGACAATGGTGGCGAGCGTGAACGGGCGGCGGCCGCCGAGCGCCTTCTCGAGGGTCGAGAGGCTCAGCTTGGCCTGCTCCGCCAGCGCCTGCCGCGACATCCGGCGCCGCGCGATCTCCTCGCGGACGGTCTCGGCGACCTGCCGGCTCTGCTCGTCGGAAAGCTCGCTGTTGTCCGGTATCGACATCCTGTCCCCTGCCGCGTGATGCGCACCTCTTCTAGCAGACGGACAAATCAGCACAAACCCGGACAGATCAGCCGCGCTCTCGACCACGACAGGACATGCGCGGGCGGGCGGCGGCCGAACAAGACCGACCATTCCGCTCGCGGTGCCGGCGCGCTGCGCCCAGTCTCGGCCTGCCGAATTTGTTCGTTGCGGAGGCAATGATGAGCGAGACAATGGACCACGATATCAGAAGCAGCACCCATCCGGTCCGGTCATGGATCGTGACCATGCTGCTATTCCTGCTGCTCCAGGCCGCCGCCGTGCTGCTGGTCGGCTTCACGGCGCTGTTTCTCTGCGTCACCCCTGGCTGGTCCGCCGAAGGGCCATTGGCGCCGCTGACCAGGCCGGGCGACGCCCGCTCCGGCGCACTGCTGTTCAAGTCCGACGGCCGCTATGCCGAGGCGCCGCGGCTCGGCATCGATGTCGACATCGTCGTCTCCGGCCCGACCGCGCGGGCGCGCGTGACGCAGCTGTTCAAGAACACCAGCTCGCAATGGATGGAGGCGGTCTATGTCTATCCGCTGCCACCCGACAGCGCGGTCGACACGCTGAAGATGATCGTCGGCGACCGCGTCGTGGTCGGCGACATCAAGCCGCGCGAACAGGCCAAGGTGATCTATGAGCAGGCCAAGCGCGACGGCAAGACCGCGGCGCTCACCGAGCAGGAGCGACCGAACATCTTCACCAACTCGCTCGCCAATATCGGCCCCGGCGAGACCGTGCTGGTGCAGATCGAATATCAGCAGCCGGTGGCCGCGAGCGGCGGCGAGTTCTCGCTGCGGGTGCCGCTGGTCGTGGCGCCGCGCTACAATCCGGCGCCGATCGTGCAGAGCGTCGATCTGCGCCCGGGCGGCAACGGCTGGGGCGCAGCGAGCAACGATCCCGTGCCTGATCGCGACCGCATCTCGCCGGAGGTGCTCGACCCAGCCAAGACCGATCCGGTCAATCCGACGAGGATCACGGTGCGGCTGCAGGCAGGCTTCGCCATCGGCGAGGTCAAGAGCCACCATCACCAGGTGACGATCGACAGCCCCGATGCGAAGACGCGTGTCGTGACACTCGCCGAGGGCGTGGTGCCGGCCGATCGCGATTTCGAGCTGACCTGGAAGCCGGCGGCCGCCGCGACGCCGTCGGTCGGCCTGTTCCACGAGCAGGTCGGCGATGCCGACTATCTGCTCGCCTTCGTCACGCCTCCCGCAGTGACGGCGTCGGCACAGCGTCCGCAGCCGCGCGACGTGATCTTCGTGATCGACAATTCCGGCTCGATGGGCGGCACCTCGATCCGCCAGGCCAAGGCCAGCCTGCTCTATGCGCTGAACCGCCTGCAGCCGGGCGACCGCTTCAACGTGATCCGCTTCGACGACACCATGACCGTGCTGTTTCCCGCCTCGGTGCCGGCCGATGCCGAGCATGTCGGCAGCGCGACCAGCTTCGTCAGTGCGCTCGACGCGCGCGGCGGCACCGAGATGGTGCCGGCGATGCGCGCGGCGCTGACCGACGACGGCAGCGACTCCGACCGCGTGCGTCAGGTGGTGTTTCTGACCGATGGTGCCATCGGCAACGAGCAGCAGCTGTTCGAGACCATCACCGCGATGCGCGGCCGCTCGCGCATCTTCATGGTCGGCATCGGCTCGGCGCCGAACACCTATCTGATGACGCGCGCCGCCGAGCTCGGCCGCGGCGCCTTCACCCATATCGGTTCGGTCGAGCAGGTCGAGGACCGCATGCGCGATTTGTTCGCCAAGCTGGAGAACCCGGTGGTGACTGGGCTGAGCGCGACGTTCTCCGAAGCCTCTGCCGACCTCACGCCCGCGGTGCTGCCGGACGTCTATCGCAACGAGCCGCTGGTGCTGGCCGCCAAAATCGATCGCCTCGCCGGCTCGCTGCAGCTCAAGGGCCGCATCGGCGACCAGCCCTGGACCATCACCTTGCCGCTGTCCGGCGCCGCCGAGGGCAAGGGCCTGTCGAAACTGTGGGCGCGGCGCAAGATCGGCGATGCCGAGGTGGCGAAGACGATGCGGCAGATGACGCCGGAGGAAGCCGACGGCGCCATTCTGGAGCTCGCGTTGGAGCACCAGCTGGTGAGCCGCCTGACCAGCCTCGTCGCCGTCGACAAGACGCCGCGCCGTCCCGACGGCGAGCCGCTCAGGCTCGCCGAGCTGCCGATCAACCTGCCGGCCGGCTGGGATTTCGAGAAGGTGTTCGGCGACCGTGGCCGGATGCCGGCGGCACAGAAGGAGCGCCGCGCTGGAGCAGACCGCGACGTCCAGCTCGCCGCGCTGAAGCGGCCGGTGGTGCCGGCAGCGCCTGCGACGGTCACGCTGCCGAAGACGGCGACCGATGCGGAGCTCAGCATGCTGCTCGGGTTGGGCCTGCTGATGCTCGAACTGATCTGGCTCGTCGCGATCAGGCGGCGGGCTGCCAACTAAGCAATGTCGTCATTGCGAGGAGCGAAGCGACGAAGCAATCCAGGGGCTGCACAACGACTCTGGATTGCTTCGCTTCGCTCGCAATGACGGAGGAGAGAGAATGCCACGATTTGTCATCCCGCTCGCAGTCGCGCTTGTCGGCCTCATCCTGTTCGGCCACGGCGCCCTCATCCATGCCAAGGCGATCGTGGCGCAGGTGCTGCTCGATCGCGCCTTCACCCAGACCATTGCGACCGGCCATGCGGTCAAGCCGTGGTCCTGGGCCGACACCGTCCCGGTCGCGCGCATCGAGGTGAAGAGCCTCGGCGTCTCCACCATCGCGCTGGCCGGCTCGAGCGGCCAGGCATTGGCCTTCGGCGCCGGCCATGTCGAGGGCAGCGCCGAGCCGGGCGAGCCGGGTGTCGCCGTCTACTCGGGCCATCGCGACACGCATTTCCGCTTCCTGAAGGACGTCAGCATCGGCGACGAGATCGACATCGTCAGGCGCGACGGCAAGACCTTCCGCTATCGGGCCGACGGGGCCAGCGTCGTGCGTTTCGATGCGTCCGGCATCGATCCGGACACCGAACGCCCTGAGCTCGTGCTCTCCACCTGCTGGCCGTTCGACGCGCTGACACAGGGCCCGGAGCGCTACGTGCTGCACGCCACGCTGATCGCGTCTGAAGAATGAACGAGACCATGGCTGCCCTTGGGAACCAGGCGCCGAATGACCATTTGTCACCCTGTCGCCCGCGTGAGATGATCCTGCGCGGGCAGCACGGTCCATCATCGAAGCGCTTTCGACATGCATTCCCAGATCCAATATCTGCCGATCACGCCCGTATTCTTTGCGATCCTGGTGCTCGCCTTCGGCGTCCTGATCGTCCTGATCCAGTTCGGCATCCTGCGCTACGCCTACATGAAGCTCGGCGTCAGCTCGGGCACCGCGATGCTGCTGCTGTTCGGCTCGCTGGTCGGCAGCTATTTCAACATCCCGATCACCATGCTGCCTGGGCAGGTCGCGCGCTCTGGCGAGATCATCGACTTTTTCGGCATGCAATATGTCGTGCCGTTGGTGCATCAATGGCCGGGTACTCTGCTCGCCGTGAATGTCGGCGGCGCGGTGATCCCGACGATCATGTCGACCTATCTCATGCTGCGCTACCAGCTCTGGCTGCGCGCCGCGATCGCGGTGCTGGTGATCGCCGTGATCATCCACGCGATGGCGACGCCGGTGCAGGGCGTCGGCATCGCCGTGCCGGTGTTCGCGCCGGTGGTCGTGACCGCGATCCTGGCGTTCCTGCTGTCGCGCGAATATGCCGCGCCGCTGGCCTATATCGGCGGCTCGATGGGCACGCTGGTCGGCGCCGACCTGATGAACCTCGACAAGATCGGCAGCCTCGGCGCGCCCGTGGCCTCGATCGGGGGCGCCGGGACGTTCGATGGCGTCTTCCTCACCGGCATCCTCGCCGTGCTGCTGGCGGGCCTCGCCGCCCCGTCCCGTCCAGGCCTCGCGCGCTGAGCTTCCCACCCGGCGGGTTAGCGGCTAAAATCATTGTGAGGCAGTCACGGACCCGGAATGCGCGCGATCAATCTCATTGTCGGAACCCTGACGATCGCGGCCGTCGCCGCCGGGATCAGCGGTGTCCTGATCAAGCAGAAGCGCCGCATCGCCGAGCAGCGCAGCATGATGCGCGTCGTGTTCGACGGCGGCTCGGCGGCGGGCCTGCGCAAGGGCGGGCCGGTGAATTTCGACGGCGTGCAGGCCGGGCAGATCGTCTCGATCAAGCTCGAAAGCCCGCGCAAGATCGTTGCCATGATCACGCTCGACAAGTCGGCGCCGATCCGCAAGGACACCACCGCCGGCATCGAGTTCCAGGGCCTGACCGGTATCGCTGCGATCTCGCTGGTCGGCGGCGCGCCGACCGCTCCGCCGGTGCCGCTGGATCGCGACGGCGTGCCGGTGCTGACGGCCGACCTCAAGGACCAGGAGACGATGGTCGAGACGGTGCACAACATCGACAAATACGTCGTCAGCAACGCACCGGCGATCAGGCAAGCGCTGCAGACGTTCGAAACGGAGACCGCCTCGCTGCAGGCCAAGACCGCCGCCTTCGACTCTGCGATCGACAAGGCCGAGGATGTCTTCAAGGGCTTCGATACGCTGGTCACCAAGATCGACGGCGCCATTCCCGGGTTCGCGGACGGCAATCCGGGCCAGTTGTTCGACCAGATCAAGTCCATGCGCGAGCTCGTCGACAGCTTCAAGCGCAAGTCCGCCAAGGTGATCGACGAGAGCCGCAAGACGCTGCTCGACATCAGCGACGGCGCCAATGCGATGAGCGTCAAGTTCGGCGGCCAGCCCGCGCCGGGACCGCGGCGGGTGCCGGCGTCACGCTGAGGGGCGGCCGCGCCGCCCCTCGCATTCGCTCAGTGGCTGATCATCCACGGGCGCGCCGTCGGAAAGCCCTTGGCGCCGCTTCTGGTCTTGGTCATCAGCCGCGGCGATTTCTTCGGCGAGCAGCAGCCGCAGCCCGGCCCATGCTTCGCCTTGTATTCCGCCAGCGTCTGCGGCGCGTGGCGGCTGCGCTCGTTGGTCGCGTGCGCCGTACGCCGCTCCGCCGGCATGCAGGCGAAGGCGGGCGCGGTGAGGATTACCCGCGGCGCCATGTCCTGGCATTGCGGACAGACCTGCGGCTCATCACATTCCGACATCGGGCGCATGTCGGTGAAGGGGCCGCATTCGTCACAGAGATATTCATAGACCGGCATTGTCTCGTCTCCTGCGCAACATCGTCTCTCTCGTCCGCGCGGCGGATGCGGGGCGGCCAAATACGCGGCCGTCCCGCATCCCGTCGCACAGGGAGAGGGTTATTTGTCCGGCGAGATCGGCATCTGGATATCGCCGGTGATGTGCTTGATCGGGCCTGCTGCCGACGGCATCACGTCGAAGTCGAAGATCTCGGTCGGCAGCCACAAGGTCGCGCAGGCATTGGGCACGTCGACCACGCCGGAGATGTGACCCTGCACCGGCGCGGTGCCGAGGATCGAATAGGCCTGGGCGCCGGAGTAGCCGAACTTCTTCAGGTACTCGATCGCGTTGAGACAGGCCTGCCGATAGGCGATGTGGACGTCGAGATAGTGCTGCTTGCCGGCCTCGTCGACCGAGATGCCCTCGAAGATCAGGTAGTCACGATAGTTCGGCGTGATCGGCGACGGCTTGAAGATCGGGTTCTTGATGCCGTACTTCGCGACGCCGTCCTTGATGACGTCGACCTTGATGTGCAGCCAGCCCGCCATCTCGATGGCGCCGCAGAAGGTGATCTCGCCGTCGCCCTGGCTGAAGTGCAGATCGCCCATCGAGAGGCCGCCACCGGGCACGTAGACCGGGAAGTAGATCTTCGAGCCGCGCGACAAATCCTTGATGTCGCAATTGCCGCCATGCTCGCGCGGCGGCACGGTGCGGGCGCCCTCGGCGCCGATCTTGGCCTTGACGTCGCCCTTGGCTTGGCCGGCATGCGCGGTCGGTGCGAACGGCGGATTGGCGAGGCCCGGCACGCGGGTCGGGTTGGTCGCGATCAACGCCGTCTCACGCTCGTTCCAGGTCGCCAGCAGCTTCGGATCGGGCAGACAGCCGATCAGGCCGGGATGGATCAGGCCGGCGAAGTTCACGCCGGGCACGTGACGCGACGAGGTGTAGAGGCCCTTGATGTCCCAGATCGACTTCTGCGCCAGCGGGAAGTGGTCGGTCAGGAAACCGCCGCCGTTCTGCTTGGAGAAGAAACCGTTGAAGCCCCACAGGCTCTCCTTCAGCGGACCGACGTCGAGCAGGTCGACGACCAGGAGGTCGCCTGGCTCGGCGCCCTTGACGCCGATCGGG
This sequence comes from Bradyrhizobium sp. HKCCYLRH3061, assembly GCF_051168015.1. Lineage (NCBI taxonomy): Bacteria > Pseudomonadati > Pseudomonadota > Alphaproteobacteria > Hyphomicrobiales > Nitrobacteraceae > Bradyrhizobium > Bradyrhizobium sp. HKCCYLRH3061. Next base: position 220,263 of record NZ_JBNPUE010000007.1, on the reverse strand, counting down.
CCGGACAGGAAGTGCACGATCGACAGGTCGATGTCGCGGACGTCGTCGGCCGAGTCGTTGTTCTTGATGAAGCCGCCGGTCCAGTCATAGGTCTCGATGATGAAGTCGTCGCCGGGATTGACCCACTCCACCATCGGAATGTCCGGGTGCCAGCGGTTGTGCACCTTGTCGTTCTCGTAGGCCGACTTGGTCAGATCGACCTTGATCAGTGTGTCAGGCATCAAGAGCTCCCCTTTACCTTTGCTTGGACGGAGTGGTTAGACGGACAGATATTTCGAGACCTGCGCGGCATCGACGGAGTCGCGCGGATCGTCGCGGACGATCTCACCGTTCTCGATCACCAGCACGCGGTCGGCGATGTCGAGCGCGAAGCTCAGCACCTGCTCGGAGACGACGATCGACAATCCCTTCTCGTCACGGATGCGCTTCAAGGTGCGCGCCATCTCCTTGATGATCGACGGCTGGATGCCCTCGGTCGGCTCGTCGAGCAGCAGCACCTTCGGCTTGGTGGCGAGTGCGCGCGCGATCGCGAGCTGCTGCTGCTGGCCGCCGGAGAGATTGCCGCCGCGGCGGCCTTTCATCTCGAGAAGCACCGGAAACAGCTCATAGATGTCGCCGGGCACCTCGGACTCGCCGGAGACGACGAGGCCGGTCTCGATGTTCTCCTTGACCGTCATGGTCGAGAAGATCATGCGGCCCTGCGGCACGTAGGCGAGGCCCTTGGCGACGCGCTCGTAGCTCTTCAGGCCCGACAGCTCGGTGCCGTTCATGTCGATGGAGCCGCTCTTGGACGGCAGGATGCCCATCAGCGACTTCATCAGCGTGGTCTTGCCCATGCCGTTGCGCCCCATGATCGCAACGATCTCATTGGGCGCGACCTTGACGTTCAGGCCATGCAGCACCTCGCTCTGGCCATAGGCGACATGGAGATCGGAGATTGCGAGCATCAATGGCTCCTGCAAAGTGATGAATTGGGACGAGGCTGCAGCAACATCGGCAGCGCGCTCCCTCCCCCCTTGTGGGGGAGAGTTGGAGAGGGGGGTAGTCCCAAGCGATACTGCCGCCGTGGGCCCCCTCCCCTAGCCCCTCCCCACAAGGGGGAGGGGAACGCAGCGTCACTCGGAGCAAACAAGATCGCGATCATCGCTCAGTGCCCCAGATAGACTTCGACGACCTTGGGGTCGTTCTTGACCTTGTCCATCGTGCCTTCGGACAGGATCTGCCCCTGATGCAGCACGGTGACCTTGTGGGCGATGTCCTCGACGAACTTCATGTCGTGCTCGATCACGAGCACCGAGCGGTCCTTGATGATGCGGTTGAGCAGCTCGGCGGTCTTGGCGCGTTCGCTGACGCTCATGCCGGCCACAGGCTCGTCGAGCATCAGAAGGTCCGGGTTCTGGATCAGCAGCATGCCGATCTCGAGCCACTGCTTCTGGCCGTGGCTGAGCTCGGCCGCCGAGGTCTTGAGACGATCCTTCAGGAAGATCATCTCCGCGACCTCCTCGACGCGATCCTTGACGACCGCGTCGCGCTGGAAGGTCAGCGAGCCGAACACGGTGCGGCCGCGCGGAAAGGATATTTCGAGATTCTCGAACACGCTGAGATCCTCGAACACCGACGGCGTCTGGAACTTGCGGCCAACACCGGTCTTGACGATCTCGTTCTCGCGCAGCTTGGTCAGCTCCTTGCCGCGGAACTGGATCGAGCCCGAGGTCGCTTTGGTTTTGCCGCAGATCAGGTCGAGCACCGTGGTCTTGCCGGCGCCGTTCGGGCCGATGATGACGCGGATCTCGTTCTCTTCGACGTAGAAGGAGAGATCGTTGACCGCCTTGAAGCCGTCGAACGAGACGGTGAGGGCTTCGACCGCGAGCAGGAATTCCTTGGGCTGATGACCGATGAGCATCGCTGTCTCCTCACTCTGCGGGGGCGCCGTTGGCGACCAGGCCGCCATTGCCGGGCTTCTTGCTGCGGGACGCCAGCAGCCGGTCGATGCGCGGCTGCACGTAGTCACCCCAGATTCCGGCCAATCCGTTCGGGAAGGCGAGAACCACGGCGATGAACAAGGCACCCAAGCCGAACAGCCAGAGCTGCGGGAAGGTCTCCGACAGGCTGGTCTTGGCGAAGTTGACGAGGAGCGAGCCATAGACCGCGCCGAAGATCGAGAGCCGGCCGCCGACCGCCGTGTAGATCACCATCTCGATCGACGGCACGATGCCGACGAAGGACGGCGACATGAAGCCGACCTCGAGCGTGAACAGCGCGCCGCCGACCGCGGCGAACACCGCCGCGGCGCAGAAGGCGAAGATCTTGAAATTGGCGACGCTGTAGCCGGAGAAGCGGACCCGGTCCTCCTGCTCCCGCATCGCCACCAGGATGCGGCCGAGCTTGGTGAGACGGATGAACTGCGCGACCAGGATGGCGGCGAACAGGAAGAACACCTCGACGAAGTAGAGGATGTATTTGGCGTGATCGGTGCGGATGTCCCAGCCGTGCAGTGTGCGCAGGTCGGTGATGCCGTTGATGCCGCCGGTGTAGCCCTGCTGTCCCACGATCAGGATGGTCATGATGGCCGCGATCGCCTGGGTGATGATGGCGAAGTAGACGCCGCCGACACGCCGCTTGAACATCGCAGCGCCGATGATGAAGGCGAAGATCGCCGGCACCAGGATGATCGCGGCGAGCGCGAACGGGAAGCTCTGGAACGGCTTCCAGAAGAACGGCAGCTGCGTCAGCTGATTCCAGTCCATGAAGTCGGGAATGCCAGGGGTCGACTGGATCTTGGTGTTGGCGACGCTGGAGGCCTCAAGCTTGAGGAACATTGCCATGCAGTAGCCGCCGAGGCCGAAGAACACACCCTGCCCCAGGCTCAGAATGCCGCCATAGCCCCAGCACAGCACCAGGCCGATGGCGACGAAGGAGTACGTCAGGTACTTCGCGACCAGGTTGAGGCGGAAGATGTCGACCGCCAGCGGCAGGATGACCACGAGCAGAAGCAGCAGAGAGACGAAGCCGATGAGCTCGGAGCGATTGAAGAAGCGCGTATTGATGATCATGACGGTGCTTTCTGATTCCCGATTCCTGCGCGTTCCGGCTATTTGCGGACCTTGAGGGCGAACAGGCCCTGCGGCCGCAGCATCAGGATGGCGACGATCGCCAGCAGAGTGAGCACCTTGGCCATCGAGCCGGACATGAAGAACTCCATCGTCGACTGCGCCTGGGAGATGGTGAAGGCCGACGCAATGGTGCCGATCAGGCTGGCGGCGCCGCCGAACACGACGACCAGGAAAGTGTCGACGATGTAGAGCTGGCCGGCGGTCGGACCGGTCGAACCGATCATCGTGAAGGCGGAGCCGGCGACACCGGCGATGCCGCAGCCGAGACCGAAGGTGTAGCGGTCGACCTTCTCGGTGTTGATGCCGACGGCGCCGGCCATCACGCGGTTCTGTACGACGGCGCGGACCTGCTTGCCCCAGCGCGACAGGAAGAGGACATAGGCGACCACGATCGTGATCAGAATGGTCAGGCACATCACGAACATGCCGTTGATCGGAATCTGGATCGCGTCAGTCGCCTGCCAGGAGCCCATCATCCACTCAGGCAGTTCGACGCCGACCTCGCGCGCGCCAAACACCGAGCGATAAGCCTGCTGCAGGATCAGGCTGAGGCCCCAGGTCGCGAGCAGCGTATCGAGCGGCCGCTTGTAGAGCCGGCGAATCATCGCCCACTCGACCAGCATGCCGAGCGCTCCGGAGGCGATGAAGGCCAGCATCATCGCGACGAAGAAGTAGCCCGGAAACAACGACGGCAGGAAGTGCTGGAAGGCGTTCGAGGTCATCCAGGTGACGTAGGCGCCGAGGATCATGAACTCGCCATGCGCCATGTTGATGACGCCCATCTGGCCGAAGATGATGGCAAGCCCCAGCGCCATCAGCACGTAGACCGAAAACAGGATGAGGCCTGCGAACCCCTGCATCGCGAAGATAGCCCCGAGGTCGCCGATGGAATAGTCACCGAACATGATCCGTCCTCTTGTGATGCGTGGTGTCGGTGCGCACTGACTTGCGATGCGCGTTGGCGCCCGCAGCATTGCCGCCGGTAAGGTCGTTCCCTCCCCCCTTGTGGGGGAGGGCCAGGGAGGGGGGTCCACACGACGAACTGTGGGTGGGGTACCCCCCTCCCCAACCCTCCCCCACAAGGGGGGAGGGAGCGCACTGGTTGTGCGGCAACGGCGTCGCTTCATCGGCCGTCGCAATGCGCGACTCGCGACTTACTGATAGCCCTTCGGGAACGGATCGGGCTCGACCAGGTCGGCGGTCTCGTAGATCAGCTCGTACTGACCGTCCGCCTTGGCGCGGCCGACGCGGGTCTTGGACCAGAGATGGTGATTCTCGTGGATCCGGACATAGCCTTCCGGCGCGCCCTTGAACTCGATGCCGGGCGAGGCGGCGGCGACCTTGTCGATGTCGAAGCTGCCGGCCTTCTCGACGGTCAGCTTCCACAGCCACGGACCGAGATAGGCGGCTTGCGTCACGTCGCCGATCACGGTCTTCTCACCCCACATCTTCTTGAAATCGGCGACGAAGGCCTTGTTGTTGGGGTTGTCGAGCGACTGGAAGTACTTCATGCAGGCATAGGCGCCCGCGATGTTCTCACCGCCGATGCCGTCGATCTCGTCTTCGGTCACGGAGATGGTGAGCAAGGTCTGCTTCGACATGTCGATGCCGGCGGCTTTCAGCTGCTTGTAGAACGCGACGTTGGAGCCGCCGACGATGATCGCGTAGATCACGTCCGGCTTGGTCAGCTTGATCTTGTTGATGACCGAATTGAACTGGGTGTGGCCGAGCGGGAAGTACTCTTCGCCGACGACCTTGCAGCCCTGCAGATGGCCCTCGATGTGCTTGCGCGCGATCTTGTTCGAGGTGCGCGGCCAGATGTAGTCGGAGCCGAGCAGGTAGAAGGTCTTCGCACCCTTGGTCTTGTTGACCCAGTCGAGGCCGGCGATGATCTGCTGGGTGGCTTCCTGGCCGGTGTAGATGACGTTCTTGGACTGCTCGAGGCCTTCGTAGAAGGTCGGGTAGTACAGCATGCCGTTGTACTGCTCGAACACCGGCAGCACCGCCTTGCGCGAGGCCGAGGTCCAGCAGCCCATCACGGCGGCGCACTTGTCGTTGACCAGGAGCTTCTTGGCTTTCTCGGCGAAGGTCGGCCAATCCGAGGCGCCGTCCTCCTGGATGTACTTGATCTTGCGGCCGAGCACGCCGCCGGCGGCATTGATCTGCTCGATCGCGAGCTTCTCGGCCTGCACCGACCCTGTCTCGGAGATCGCCATGGTGCCGGTGACCGAATGCAGGATGCCGACCGTCACTTCGCTATCGGTGACTGCAAGTCCGGTGGTGTTGACAGCGGAGGTTGCGGGACCGGCACCAAAGGACGGCCGCGGCATCATGGCCAGCGCCGGGATTGCGGCCATTCCCATCAGCAATTGGCGCCGAAGCGGCGACTTCAGGCCCTTTTTGGTTTCGTCTGACATGAGCACCCCATTCATTGGTTCGAGGACACGCGTTGGGTCAGACGAAGGATGGCGCGGTTTGTGCAACGCACGGATACGCAAGATTGCGTATACTGCACCGCAAAAGCGCGACGTAGGCTCTGCGTAGGTCTTGCGAGGGGCAGGCGAGTTGCGGACAAGCGCCCGCGGGTGAGGAGTTCGAAAGTGGCAGGGCGGCAGCGGATCGACCGCGTCAGGCGCCAGTACAACCAGTGGGTCGCCAACCAGACGTTGGAGGACTATGCGCTCCGCTTCACGGCCAAGAGCGCGCGGCGCTGGTCGGCCGCCCGCGTCGCCAACACCGCGCTGGGCGCAATCTCGTTCCTGGCGCTGGAGGCCATCGGCGGCACAATCACCTTGAACTATGGCGTGACCAATGCGACCGCCGCCATCCTGGTCGCCAGCGTGATCATCTTCTGCTGCGGCCTGCCGATCGCCTATCATGCAGCTAAATGCGGCATCGACATCGACCTGCTGACGCGTGGCGCCGGCTTCGGCTACATCGGCTCCACCATCACCTCGCTGATCTACGCCTCCTTCACCTTCATCTTCTTCGCCATCGAGGCGGTGATCCTCGCCTCCGCCCTCGAGATGTGCTTCGGCATTCCGCGCCCGGTCGGCTATCTCATCAGCGCCGTCGTCATCATCCCGCTCGTGACCTACGGCATCACGCTGATCAGCCGCTTCCAACTGTGGACGCAGCCGCTGTGGGTCGTGCTGCACGTCCTGCCCTTTGCCGCAATCGCCTATGCGAGCCCGCACTCCTTCGCCGATTGGCTGCAGTTTCCCGGCGAGCATGGCGATCCCATGGGCCATCTCGATCTGGCGCTGTTCGGGACCGCGGCGGCGGTCGTGTTCTCGCTGGTCGCCCAGATCGGCGAGCAGGTCGACTTCCTGCGCTTTCTGCCGCGCGATCGCCGCACGTCGAGGCGGTCATGGTGGATTGCGCTGTTATCCGCAGGCCCCGGCTGGATCGTGCTCGGTGCGCTGAAGCTGCTGGCGGGCTCGTTCCTGGCCTACTTCGCACTCAGCCATGGAGTCTCGGCCGACCGCGCCGCCGAACCGGCACACATGTATCTCGAGGCGTTCCGCTACGTGCTGGCCCGGCCGGACCTGGCGCTTGCGCTGACAGGTACCTTCGTGATCGTGTCCCAGATCAAGATCAACGTCACCAATGCCTATGCCGGCTCGATCGCCTGGTCGAACTTCTTCTCCCGCCTGACCCACAGTCATCCGGGACGCGTCGTGTGGCTCGTCTTCAACGTCGTTGTCGCGCTGCTGCTGATGGAGATCGGCGTCTACAAGGCGCTGGAGCAGACGCTGGCGCTGTACTCCAACATCGCCATCTCCTGGGTCGGCGCGCTGGTCGCGGACCTCGTGATCAACAAGCCGCTGGGCCTGCGCCCACCGCAGATGGAGTTCAAGCGCGCCCATCTCTACGACATCAATCCGGTCGGCGTCGGCGCGATGACGATCGCCACGATCGTCTCGATCTGCGCCTTCTATGGCCTGTTCGGTCCGACCGGAAAGGCGCTGTCGACTTTCGTCGCGCTCGGCGTCGCGCTCGTCACCGCGCCCGCGATCGCCTATCTGACCGACGGAAAGTACTATCTGGCGCGCAAGCCGAAGCGGAGCTGGCAGAACATCGAGCAGATCCAATGCTGCATCTGTGAGCATCATTTCGAGCCGGAGGACACCGCCTCCTGCCCGGCCTATGCCGGCCCGATCTGCTCGCTGTGCTGCTCGCTCGACGCTCGCTGTCACGATCTGTGCAAACCGCACGCGCGGGCGCAAGCCCAGGTCGCCGCGGCGCTTGGCGGCATGCTGCCGGGGTCGGTGCTCGCCAAGATCAACTCGCAGCTCGGTCACTATGTCGGTGTCTTTCTGACATCGGCCGGACTCGTCGCGCTGACGCTCGGCATGATCTATCTGGAGACCTCGGCGGCGCTGCCAGGATTCAAGGGCATCATCTCCGACGTGCTGTGGAAGGTGTTCTTCGCTCTCTCCATCATCATCGGCGTCGTGACCTGGCTGTTCGTGCTGGCGCAGCAGAGCCGTCGCGCCGCCGAGGCCGAGACACGCCGGCAGACGCAGCTGTTGATTCAGGAGATCGAGGCGCACAAGCGCACCGACGCCGAGCTGCAGCGCGCCAAGGAGGTTGCGGAGTCCGCCAACCTCGCCAAGAGCCGCTATGTCGTCGGCCTCAGCCACGAGCTGCGCTCGCCGCTGAACGCGATCTCCGGCTATGCGCAACTGCTCGAGCAGGACACGAGCCTCGCACCGAAGCCGCGGGACCAGGTCCGCGTCGTCCGCCGCAGCGCCGATCATCTGTCCGGCCTGATCGACGGCATCCTCGATATTTCCAAGATCGAAGCCGGGCGGCTGTATCTGTCGCGCGACGAGGTCCGTCTCAGCGAATTCCTCGACCAGCTTGTGGGCATGTTCCGATTGCAAGCCGCCGCCAAGGGCGTCGACTTCGTGTTCAAGCGGCCGGCGGTGCTGCCGCTGGTCGTCTACGCCGACGAGAAACGGCTGCGCCAGATCCTGATCAACCTGCTGTCGAATGCGATCAAATTCACCGCGGAAGGCAGCGTCCAGTTCGTCGTGCATTATCGCAGTCCGGTCGCGGAGTTCGAGGTGATTGATACCGGGCCCGGCATCCAGCCCGACGACCTCGAGCGCATCTTTGCGCCGTTCGAGCGCGGCGCGCTCGGGGCCGCTCAACCGCAGACCGGCACGGGACTGGGCCTGACGATCAGCCGCCTGCTCGCCGGGGTGATGGGCGGCGACATCAAGGTCGAGAGCAGGGTCGGCACCGGCAGCACCTTCAAGGTCAAGATCCTCCTGTCCGAGGTCACCAACCCGACGCGGCATGCGCCGGTGAAGGCGCCGGTCGCCGGCTATCTCGGACCGCGCAGGACGATTCTGATCACCGACGACGATCCCGTTCATCGCGACCTCCTGCGCGAGGTGTTGACGCCGCTCGGCTTCATCCTGCTGAGCGCGCCCGACGGTCCCGCCTGCCTCGCGCTCGCACAGCACTGCCAGCCGGATCTGTTCATTCTGGACATCTCGATGCCCGGCATGGACGGCTGGACGGTGGCCGAGACCTTGCGCAACAGCGGTCATCATCAGGCCCGGATCCTGATGACATCTGCGAGTGCGCTCGAAGCTCATGGCCGGCCGCTGGCGCAACCATTCCACGACAGCTACCTGATGAAGCCGATCGACATTCCAAGGCTGCTGGAGGCGATACGTCAATTGCTGAAGCTCGAATGGAGCTACCAGACCGACATCCCAGTGGCGCCGCCACGCTGGCGGCCGGACACCGGGCCCCGGCCCCCGCTCAACTATGTCGAGGAGCTGATGAGCCTCGGCCAGATCGGCTATATCAGGGCCATTCAGCTCAAGCTCGACGACATCCGTAACGCGCATCCGGAGCATGCCGACTTCGTCGCCCAGATGCGCACGCTTATCGACCGCTTCGATCTCGATCAGTACATGGCCACTCTGAAGACCTTGCATGCCTATGAGCACTGACAGCAGGAAGCGCGATGTCGCGCTGGTGGTGGACGACTCGCCGGAGACGCTTCGGCTGCTCACCGACGCGCTGGATGGTGCCGGCATGACGGTCATGGTCGCACTCGATGGCGCCGCGGCCATGCGCATCATCGACCAGATCACGCCGGACATCATCCTGCTCGACGCGGTCATGCCCGGCATGGACGGCTTCGAGACCTGCCGCAAGCTCAAGCGCGAGACAGGTCTCTCCAACGTCCCCGTCATCTTCATGACCGGGCTCGCCGATACCGAGCATATCGTGAAGGGACTGGAGGCCGGCGGTGTCGACTACGTCACCAAGCCGATCGCCGTCTCGGAGATGCTGGCGCGCATCCGCGTGCATCTCGCCAACGCCCGGATGACGCAGAGCGCCCGCGCCGCGCTCGACGTCTCCGGCCGCTTCCTGCTGGCCGTCAACCGCGAGGGACGGCTGATGTGGGCAACGCCGCAGGCCCAGAAGCTGCTGTCGGACAGTTTCGGCACCGCCGACGAGCTCGTTCTGCCCGAAGCGCTGCGGCTCTGGCTGGATCAGGCGCAGAACGGCGGCGGGAAGGCCGCCGCTTCGATCCCCGATCATCCCGAATTGCGCCTCTATTACATGGGCGGAGCCGGGCCCAACGAGTTCCTGCTGCGGCTCGCCAAGGAGTCCTCCGGTGAGTTGCCCAAGGAATTCTCCAGCGAGTTCGGTCTCACCACGCGCGAGGGCGAAGTGCTGTCATGGCTGTCCAAGGGCAAGACCAACCGCGACATCGCGCAGATCCTGGGGCTGAGCCCGCGGACCGTCGACAAGCACCTCGAGCAGATCTACGCCAAGCTCGGCGTCGAGAACCGAACCGCCGCCGCGGCGATCGCGACGGGGGTGACGCGGCGGGAGGGATGAGACGGGCGGCGCACTCAGAAGCGCGCTCTGAAACTCGCTGTCGTCCCGGGCAAGCCCGCTGACGCACAGCGTCAACGGGCGCCGGCCCGGGACCCATACCGCGTGATCTCGCTTGGGGCAGGATGTAAGCTGGCGTCGTGCCTCACATATCCGGCTGTGGTTATGGATCCCTGCGTTCGCGGGGATGACACCGAGGTTAGAGCGACAGCGAGTACTCCCCCCCTCGGCGCTCACCCATATACGAACGCCGGATCATCCAGATCGATCGCCGGAATCTGGTCCTTCTCGCTCCAATAATCCTGGCTGTGCTGCCACTCCGGCTTGTCGCCGCGCTTGGGCAGCAGATGCATGTTGCGCATCATGTAGCCGGGATTGAAGTTTTCCGGGTCGATCCATGGCAGCAGCGGCATGTTGTGATCCTCCGGGCGCAGCGCCGGCACGACCTTGCTCACGCCCTTCTCCTTCATGTGCGCGAGCAGGCGGCACACGAAATCCGCGACCAGATCGGTGCGCAACGTCCAGCTGGCGCGGAAATAGCCGAACACCCAGGCGAGATTCGGCACGCCGGTGAACATCATGCCGCGATAGGTCACGGTGTCGGCGAAGTCGAGCGGCTTGCCGTCGATCGAGAATGCAATGTCGCCGAGCACGCAAAGATCAAAGCCGGTGGCAGTGATGATGATGTCGGCCTTGAGCTCGTCGCCGGACTTCAGCTTGATGCCGCCTTCGGTGAAGCGTTCGATCTCGTCGGTGACGACGGAGGCTTTGCCACTCTTGATGCCCTCGAACAGATCGGCATCCGGCACGAAGGCGATGCGCTGTCGCCACGGCCGATAGCTCGGGGTGAAATGCTTGGCCGCCTGTTCGGGGCCGATGATGGCGCTGATCTGGCCGATCAGCTCCTTCTTGACCTGCTCGGGCTCCGTCAAGCAGCGCTTGGTGAACCAATCCTGCTCGAACAGGATCTTGCGCCTGACGATCTCGTGGATCCACTCCTCCTTGACATCAAGCCGACGCAACTCCTCGGCCAGCTCGATCGCGTTGCGGCCGATGCGGAAGTAGGTCGGCGAGCGCTGCAGCATCGTCACATGCGCGCATTTTCCGGCGATCGACGGCAGGATGGTCGCGGCCGTCGCACCGGAGCCGATGACCACGACCTGCTTGCCGGTGAGATCGAGATCCTCAGGCCAGAGTTGCGGATGCACGATGCGGCCCTTGAATTTCGCCATGTCCGGCCACTCCGGCGTGTAGCCCTTGGAGTGGCGGTAGTAGCCCTGGCACATCCAGAGGAAATTCGTGGTGAAGGTGACGGGCTGCTGATCCCTGCCCTTCACGGCTTGGACCGTCCAGAGATTGGTCGCGCTCGACCAGCTGGCCGACACGATGCGATGGCCGTAGCGGATGTGGCGGCCGAGATCGTTCTCTTCAATCACCTCGCCCATGTAGCTGAGGATTTCTTCCGCGGTCGCGATCGGCGGCCCGACCCACGGCTTGAAGCTGTATCCAAATGTGTGCAGGTCGCTGTCGGAGCGGATGCCGGGATAGCGGTGCGTCCGCCAGGTGCCGCCGAAGCCGTCCTGGCTCTCCAGGATCACGAAGCGCTTGTCGGGCATCTGCCTGGTCAACTGATAGGCGCTGCCGACACCGGAGATGCCGGCGCCGACGATGAGCACGTCGAAATGTTCGGTCGCGTGAGAGGACGCGGCCTCCCGGATGGGCGCGATGACGTTCATGGGAGTCCCTGGGCTTTGGTCTTGATGTTGTTTCCTCGCGTGACAGGCTGAACCCGATCACAGCGACGGTCAACCCATCGCGAAGCGCGGCGTCGTGAACGCTGCGCCTCAATTTCCGCCGAGCGGCATGCCCCACTGCCGCGCGGTCTGCACGACCCAATCGCGATACAACGTGAGCGGCGTGACGCCGGTCATGCCGCCGCAGCCATCGCCGAGATTTGGCCCGGTCGACCATGAGATGACGCCGATCAGCACCTGTCCTTGCGCCTGCGTCTCGAATGCAGGCCCGCCGGAATCCCCGGTGCAGCCACCGAGCCCGGACCGCGCGCCTTGCGTCGCCGGATCGACCAGCCGGATCTGCAACGTGCCCGGCCTGCCTGTGGCCACCAGCGCCGCGCCGCGCACCACGCCCCCGCTCTTGCCGTCGCCGGGGACGGCGACACCGATGCCTGCGACCGTGAATGCGTTGCCGGCGGCAAGCGGCGGCTGCGGCACGCCGAGCGCCACCGGCACGCGCTCCTTCGCTGGCGTCTCCAATTCCAGCAGCGCGACATCGGCGGTGGCGCGATGCGCCAGGATGGCCTGCACGCTGAAGCTGGGATGCACCGCCACCCGCCGGACCGTCTTGAGAACCGGCCTGCGGTCGCGATCGTATTCCACGATGCGGTAATCGAGACCCGGCTGCACGCAATGCCCGGCGGTCAGCACCAGCTTCGGGGCAATCAGCGCGCCGCTGCAGAAATTGCCGCGCGAGCCGACGATCGTGACCACGGCGCGGCCGATGCCATCATTCAGCGCCGGCGCATTGCCGACGATGGCCAGGGCCTGCGACGGCGCCAGCAGAGCGGCGGCTGCAATGATTGCGTGATACGGCTTCATCGCGGCAGCAATAGCGGCTGACGCCGAGGTCGCCAAGTGCGACCGAGGTCGCCAAGTGCGGCATCCCATGCTAGCGATCATCCAGGGATCAAGGAAGGACAGGACTGACATGGTCGAGGCGGTGATCTTCGATTTCGGTGGCGTGCTGACGACATCGCCGTTCGAGGCATTCGCACGGTTCGAGGAGGAGCGCGGCTATCCTGTCGACATCATCCGCAACACCAATGCCGCCAACCATCTCGAGAACGCCTGGGCGAAATTCGAGCGGGCCGAGATCGACCTCGACACTTTCGACCGGCTGTTCGCGGAGGAGTCGCTGGCGCTGGGCGGCGCTGCGGTCAGCGGGCGGGAGGTGCTGCCACTGCTCACCGGCGACCTCCGTCCCGACATGGTCGAGGCGCTCCGCCGCATCAAGGCGGAGTGCAAGACCGGCTGCATCACCAACAATCTGCCGGCGAACGCAATCGGCAGCCAGGGCGGCCGCTCGTTGTACGTCGCGGAGGTGATGGCGCTGTTCGATCACGTGATCGAGTCGGCCAAGATCGGCCTGCGCAAGCCCGATCCCCGGATCTACCAGATGATGACCGAGACGCTCGGCGTCAGCCCCGCGGACTGCGTCTACCTCGACGATCTCGGCATCAACCTGAAGCCGGCGCGCGAGATGGGCATGACGACGATCAAGGTGGTCAGCGCAGCGCAGGCGATCGCCGAGCTGGAAGCCGCGACGGGTCTGAGCCTGCGCTGATCGTCAGCGCGAGGCATCCTTGCGCCGAAGCAATCCGAAGGCTTCGTGGGATTCTGGCTTGCGTCGCTGCCCTCGCAACGGCGCTGATCCTAATCGTTCGTCTGTTTGGCCCGATCCGGAAATGCCGCCGCCAGTGCCGCGCCGTCGGCCCGCAGCACGCCGCGCTCGGTGATCAGCCCGCTCACCAGCCGCGCCGGCGTGACGTCGAAGCCGTAGTTTGCGACCGGCGATCCCGGCGGCACGATGCGCACGGTCTCGATACGGCCGTCGGCGGTGCGGCCGGTCATCTCGGTCACTTCCTGCGCACTGCGCTGCTCGATCGGGATCTGTCGTCCCTCGGCGACCGCGAAATCGATCGTCGGCGACGGCAGCGCGACATAGAACGGCACGCCATTGTCGTGCGCCGCGAGCGCCTTGAGATAGGTGCCGATCTTGTTACAGACATCGCCGTTGGCGGCGACGCGGTCGGTGCCGACAATGGCGAGATCGACCATCCCATGCTGCATGAGATGGCCGCCGGTGTTGTCCGGGATGACGGTGTGCGCCACGCCATGGTGCCCGAGTTCCCAGGCGGTCAGCGACGCGCCCTGATTGCGCGGCCTGGTCTCGTCGACCCACACATGGATCGGAATGCCGCGATCATGCGCGAGATAGATCGGCGCGGTCGCCGTGCCCCAATCGACGGTCGCAAGCCAGCCGGCATTGCAGTGGGTCAGCACGTTCACGATTTCGCCCGGCTTCTTGCGCACCGCGGCCGCCTCGATCAGCGCGAGACCATGCGCGGCGATGCCCTGGTTGATCGTGACGTCCTCGCCGGCAATGTCGACGGCGCGGGAATACGCCGCATCTCGCCGCTCCGACGGCGCCAGCCGGCGCAGCATCGTGCCCATCGTGTCGAGCGCCCATTTCAGGTTGATCGCCGTCGGCCGCGTCGCGATCAACATCTCGTAGGCGCGGTCGATGCCGGGATCGGAGCGGTCGTCGCGCATCGCCAGCGCCATGCCGAAGGCGGCGGTGGCGCCGATTAGCGGCGCGCCGCGAACCAGCATGCCGCGGATCGCATCCGCCGCCTCCTCGCATGTCGTGATCTTCGCCACCACGAACTCGTGCGGCAACCGGCGCTGATCGATCGCGCAGACCGACCAGCCGTCGGAGTCGAGCCAGATGCTGCGATAGTGCCGGCCGTCCACCTTCATGTTCGATCCCCCTTCAACCGCGCAAGATACGGCCTGCGACCGCATCGAGCTTGTTCAGAAGCTCGGGATCGCGCGCCTCCGGCGCCGTGATCAAGGCGGTGTCGAGCGCACGGTCGGAGCCGATCGGGCACGGTTCGTGCTCGCGCGGAAACTCGCGGGCGAGCCGCGCCACCAGTGATTTCGCCTTGTCGGCGTTGGTGGTGAGCACGCGAATGATGTCCTGCACGGTAACGGCGTCGTGATCCGGATGCCAGCAGTCGAAGTCGGTCACCATCGCGACCGTCGCGTAGCAGATCTCGGCCTCGCGAGCGAGCTTCGCCTCCGGCATGTTGGTCATGCCGATCACCGAATAGCCCGACGCCTTGTAGGTTATGCTCTCGGCATAGGTCGAGAATTGCGGTCCCTCCATGCAGACATAGGTGCCGCCGCGCGCGATCGCGATGCCTTCGGCCTCGGCCGCCGCCGCCAGGTGAATGCGCAACCGCGGCGAAACCGGGTGCGCCATCGAGACGTGGGCGACGCATCCCCTGCCGAAAAACGAGCTTTCGCGCTTGTAGGTGCGATCGACGAACTGATCGACCAGCACGAAGGTGCCCGGCGGCAGCTCTTTCTTGAACGAGCCGCAGGCCGACAGCGACACCAGGTCGGTGACGCCAGCGCGCTTCAGCACGTCGATATTGGCGCGGTAATTGATGTCGGACGGGGACAACCGGTGTCCCTTGTCATGGCGCGGCAGGAACACGATCGGCAGCCCCGCGATCGTTCCCCGGCGCAATGGCGCCGACGGCTCGCCCCAGGGGCTCGCGATCACCTCTTCGCGGGCATCTTCCAGTCCCGGCAGATCATAAATGCCCGAGCCGCCGATAATGCCAAGCACAGCCTTCGTCATGACGTCCCCATCTCCAATGGAGACGAGAATGCCAGCTTTGCGACGGATTGAAAACAGCGACGCGGTGAACCGCGGGGCGTGGCAGCGGGTCAGGCGGCCTTGGCTGCCGCCAGCTGACCGCTCACCAGACGCTCCAGCGTGGCGACAGACTGGAAGTTCTCCGGCGTGATCAGCTCCTGCGGAATGGTGAAATCGAACTCCGATTCGAGCGCCAGCATCAGGTTGACCATGTCCATTGACGTCAGCCCGATGTCGACGAGCTTTGCATCCGCCGTCACGTCGGTAGAACTGGCGTTCTGCGCGAGGATATCGCGGACGAGCGCCACGATCCTGTGACTGACATCGACATCGAAACTCGGCATGGGGACCTCTTCACTCGCGGCTTGTTCCGGCACGTCGAATCTGATCGACGCTCGCGCAGGGAGATAACGCAATCCGGCGGCAAAAGAGTTACGCCGCATCCCCGTTCCAGGTCTGAACTCGTCTTAACGCTAACGGCTTGGCCCGAAATTCTCGGACCGAAACAACCAGGAATTAACCCCCACCCGTCGATTGCACAGCGTTTACCCTGAATTTCGTCGACGTATTTGAATCAAATCCATACCCTGCGTGCAGCCCAAAAAAGAAGGCGCAGTGCATCTGTCCTGATCTTGCGAGGACGCACGTGCCGATCTCTCAACGAGACAAAATCCGGAGTATCGATCGGTCATGACTCTCCAGGGAACCGCGCTTCGCAACCCGATCCCCGATGATGGCGAGAGCCTTCTGCTCGATCGCAGCTCCTTGTTCCTGCAGCGGACCGCCGCTGTTGCCGCGCAGGCCGCCGCGGAAGCCGACGAGGTCGACAGTGACGGCCGCTTCCCCAAGGCCGCAATCGATGCGGCACGCGAGCACAAGCTGCTCGGGATGCAGATCCCGGTCGAGTTCGGCGGCTTCGGAGCCTCGATCCACGACATCGCCGACGTCTGCTATGCGCTCGGCCGCGCCTGCGCCTCCAGCGCCATGATCTTCGCCATGCACCAGACCAAGGTCGCCTGCCTTGTGCGTCACGGCCGCGGCAGCGCCTACATGGAATCCCTGATGCGCCGTATCGCATCCGAGCAGCTGCTGATGGCCTCTTCCACCACCGAGGGACAGAACGGCGGCAACATCCGCGCCAGCGCCGCGGCCGTCGGCCACGACGGTAACCGCATCTCGCTGAAGCGCGACGCCACGGTGATCTCCTATGGTGCCGAAGCCGACGGCCTCGTCACCATTGCCCGTCGCGCCGACAGCGCAGCCGCCTCTGATCAGGTGTTGCTGGCGCTGACGACGGACGATTATACGATCTCGCGTACCCTTGGCTGGGAAACGCTGGGCATGCGCGGCACCTGCTCGACAGGATTCGCGCTGGAGGTGAGCTGTCCGTCCGACCGCATGTTCACCGAATCCTATGACCGCATCCACGGCCAGACGATGACGCCGTTCGCGCATCTCTGCTGGTCATCGGCCTGGGCCGGCATTGCTGCGGCCGCGGTGGAGCGCGCCCAGCGCTTCCTGCGCAAGGCCGCTCGCGGCGCCGGCGGACAGATGCCGCCGGCAGCTGCACATTACACCGCGGCTAAGATGGCGCTGGCCCGGCTGCGCGCAATGATCGTCACCAACATGGATGCCTTCGTCGCCCATGAATATGACGAGCGGGCGCTGAGCTCGCTCGACTTCCAATCCTCGATCACGCTGTTGAAGGTGCAGGCCTCGGAGCTTGCCGTTGAGACCGTGATGCATGCGATGCGCGCCTGCGGGCTCTCGGGTTATCGCAACGACGGCGAGTTCTCGATCGGCCGCCACCTGCGCGATGTTCTGTCGGCGCCGATCATGATCAACAACGACCGTATTCTCACGAACATTGCCACGGCCAATTTGATGAGCACGGTACCGGCCTCGCTCCATGAATGACCGCGCCGATCGCAGCCATTGCCTCCACCCAGGATTTGCACAATGACGATCCCCGTTCTCCCGCAGTCGCCCGAGATTGCGCCCCAGCCGGCCGACGCGCTCGATCATCTGACCGACGCCCTGTTCCATCGCATGGGCGCGGATGGCGTCTATGCACGGACCGCGCTGTATGAAGGTGTTGTGGAGCGGCTCACGACGCTCATCACGCGGCATCGTGAGCCCGGCACGGAGGTCATGCGCTTCCCGCCGGTCATGAGCCGGACGCAGCTTGAGAAGTCCGGCTATCTCAAGAGCTTTCCAAATCTGCTCGGCTGCGTCTGTGGCCTGCACGGCACCGAGCGGGACATCCACGAAGCCGTGGCACGTTTCGACAAGGGCGGCGACTGGACCACCTCGTTGTCGCCGGCCGACCTCGTGCTGTCGCCCGCAGCCTGCTATCCGGTGTATCCGATCGCGGCGAGCCGTGGTGCACTGCCGGTCGGCGGCCTACGCTTCGACGTCGCGGCCGATTGCTTCCGCCGCGAGCCGTCGCGGCATCTCGACCGCCTGCAGTCGTTCCGTATGCGCGAATATGTCTGCATCGGCACACCCGACGACGTCTCGGCATTCCGCGACCGTTGGATGGTGAAGGCGCAAACGATCGCCCACGATCTCGGGCTGTCGTTCCGCGTCGATCACGCCAGCGACCCGTTCTTCGGTCGCGTCGGCCAGATGAAGGCGGTCAGCCAGAAGCAGCAGGCGCTGAAATTCGAGCTCCTGGTGCCGTTGCGATCGGAAGAGCAGCCGACCGCCTGCATGAGCTTCAACTATCACCGCGAGCATTTCGGCACGACCTGGGGCATCGACGACGCCGACGGCGCGCCGGCGCACACCGGTTGCGTGGCCTTCGGCATGGACCGCCTCGCGGTCGCGCTGTTCCACACGCACGGCATCGATCCGACGCGCTGGCCGTCGCGCGTGCGCGACGCGCTGCTGGTGGAGCGTCAGCCCGACGTCGTCGGCTGACGTCCTACCGCCATCGTCGGGAGATCGGCAGGCAATCTCATGACCGCGCGCAAGCCGCTGATCCGCTGCCGGGAGATCGGGGAGCCCGATCTCGACGCGGTCGCCGATCTGCTCACGCGAGGATTTCCGCGGCGGTCCCGCGCGTATTGGGCCACGGGCCTGCACCGACAGACCGCGCGTCCGGCGCCCGGAGGCTATCCCCGCTATGGCTATCTGCTGGAGAACGACGGCGCGGCCGTCGGCGTGTTGTTGCTGATCTACAGCAACCGGGGCACACCCGCGCAGCCGCAGATCTGGTGCAACCTGTCGAGCTGGTATGTCGAGCCGTCGTTTCGCAACTATGCGACGATGCTGACCCGGATCGCACAGCGTTTGCCTGAGGTGACCTACATCAACATCAGCGCCGCGCGCCAGACATGGCCGATCATCGAGGCGCAGGGCTTTCGTCCCTATTGTCACGGCTTGTTCTTTTCAGTGCCCGCCATGTCATTTGCCGGCCGCGGCGCGCAAGTGGAGCAGGTCGCCGCTGACGCCCAGGCGCTCGATGGACTTCCGCCCAGCGAGGCCGACCTGCTGATCCGCCACGCACGCTATGGCTGCCTCAGCATCGTGGTCCGGTCGAAGCATGGCCCGATTCCGTTGGTGTTGCAGCAGCTCCGGGTCCGGCAAGGACGGTTCGCATTGCCGGCAATGCAGCTGATCTACTGCCGCGGCACCTCCGACTATGTTGCCTGCGCCGGCGCCGTGGGCCGTTTCCTGCTGCCGCGCGGACGCGTGTCCGTCGTCGTCGACGCCGACGGGCCGATTGCCGGGCTCTACGGCGTCTACACCGAACGCCGCGGCCGCAAATACATCAAGGGACCGGAGCCGGGGCGGCTCGGCGAGCTCAGCGATACCGAACTTCCCGTCTATGGGTCCTGACCTATGCCGCGGCCCTGACCCGGTGGGCATAGTCCCAGTACAGCCTGCGTGCGCGGCTGAAGACGGGACCGATTGGCAGCGTCCGGTCGTCGATGCGGATCACCGGCGCGACCTTGGCGAAGTTGCCCGACGAGAAGATCTCGTCGGCGTTCAGGAAATCGTCATATCGGAGCGTCGTCTCGACCACACTGACACCATCGCCTCGCAGCAATTCGATCACGCGCTGTCGCGTGATCCCGTTGAGGAAGGTTCCGTTCGGCACCGGCGTGAAGACAACGCCGTCCTTGACCATGAACACGTTGGCATTGCCGAACTCCGCGACGTTGCCGAGCAGATCCAGCATCAGGCAGTTGTTGAAGCCGCGCGAGGCCGCTTCGATCAGCGCGCGCGAATTGTTCGGATAGAGGCAGGCCGCCTTGGCGTCGACCGGCGCGCATTCGGCCGTCGGCCTTCGGAACGGCGACAGCGTGATGGCGTTGCCCGTCGGCTGCGGCATCGGCGCCTCATAGATGCACAGGCACCAATTGGTGGTGTCGGGATCGAACAGGACACCGCCGCCGGCGCCATGCTGCGCCCAGTACATCGGGCGGATGTAGAGCTCGGCTCCCGCTCCGAACCGCGCGATCCCTTCCCGCGCCAGCCCCATCCAGGTCTCGACGTCCACCACGGGTTTGAGCCGGAAATTGATCGCGGACTGATTCACACGCGCGCAGTGCCGATCGAGATCGGGCGTCACGCCTTCGAACGCGCGCGCCCCGTCGAACACGGTCGATGCGAGCCAGGTCGCGTGGGTCCGCACGCCCATGATCGGCGCATTGCCCTCGCGCCATTCGCCGTCGAAGAAGGTCCAGGTCTGCGAGTAGCTGACAGGCTTGACGATGTGGGTCATGGCGGCGCTCCCGTTCGGCATCGATCGTTGTCTGCACTTCTGGCTTGAAGATTTTAAGGATTTCCCCGCCGCGGTCTGCCGCTCATGATCGATTCACTGCTGATGGGCACAATGGTCGCTGCCTTGGTTAACTGGAGCTGTCATGCCGCTCGACCCTCGCGCCCAGCGCCTGCTTTCGATGGTAGCTGCCGCTATGCCGGAAAGCCGGCAGCATCCGAGTGTCGGGCAACGCCGGCAGTCGCTGGCCAAGCTGATGCAGTTCGCGCGGAACGACTGCGGCGCCGTCATCACGCGGGATGGCACGTTCGCCGGCCCCTCCGGGCCGCTTCGCTATCGTCTGTATTCGCCGGCAGCAGACCCGGACGATAGCGCGGCGCCTCCCGGTTTCGTATATCTTCACGGCGGCGGCCTCGTGGCGGGCAACATCGACACGCACGACAAGGTCGCCGCCGCGCTTGCCGCCGCCTCCGGCTGCCGGCTGCTCTCGATCGACTATCGCCTCGCGCCCGAGCACCCGTTTCCCGCAGCGGTCGAGGATGCAATCGCTGCCGTTCACTTCGCCATCGATCACGCGGCCGTACTCGGCATCGACGGCAATCGGATGGTGATCGGCGGCGATTCCGCGGGCGCGACGCTCGCCGCCGCGGTTTGTCAGCAGGCCCACGTCCGCGCCGACCTCAGAATCGCGGTGCAGTGCCTGATCTGCCCGGTGCTCGACTTTTTCAATCCCTGGCCGTCGCGCGAGCTGTTCGGGACTGGCTACCTGATCGACAGGGGAACGTGGCAGGCGGACCTCGCCGACTGTCTGGACGGCAAGACCGATGTCGCGCATCCACTGATATCGCCGCTGTGCCGCGAGACGCTGGCCGGGCTTCCGCCCGCCGTGATCCACACCGCAGAGTTCGATCCGATGCGTGACGAGGGCAATGCCTATGCGGCACGGCTTGCGGAGACCGGCGTCACGGTCGCGCATGTCTGTCACGACGGCATGGTCCACAATTTCCACGCGCTCGGTGCGATCCTGCCGCAGGCCAAGGTCGCGCTGGAGCTGGTCGGGCAGCAGATCCGGTCGCTGCTGCGGGTTTCTTCTATGCGCTAATTCGAAGTTCTTCGGCCACATCTCGTTAGGGTTATTTCGTCGTTGTTGTCGCGAATTATTGCCCGCTTTACGCCTGCGCTCCTACAACGGCACCACTCGCGGAATACGAGCAGCTCGCCGCATTGATCGAAGCGAGCGGGGAGATCGCCGATGCGCAACGAGACGATTGCAATCCACGCCGGCTATGAGCCGGAGGCGACCACCAAGGCCGTCGCGGTTCCGATCTATCAGACCGCCGCCTACGCCTTCGACAGCGCCGACCACGGCGCCGCGCTGTTCAATCTCGAAGCCGAGGGCTATCGCTACAGCCGGATCTCCAATCCGACCACGGCGGTGCTCGAGAAGCGCGTCAGCGAGCTCGAGGGCGGCGTCGGCGCGCTCGCCGTCGGCACCGGACAGGCGGCGCTCCACTTTGCATTCGTCAACCTCGCCGATGGCGGCGGCAACATCGTCTCGGTGCCGCAGCTCTACGGCACCACGCACACGCTGCTCGGTCACATCCTGCCGCGTCAGGGCATCACTGGACGCTTTGCCGACAGCGATGCGCCCGACGCCATCGAGCGTCTCATCGACGACAACACCAAGGCGGTGTTCGCGGAGACGATCGGCAACCCCGCCGGCAATGTCTGCGATATCGAGGCGCTGGCGAAGGTCGCGCACCGCAACGGCGTGCCACTGATCGTCGACAACACCGTCGCGACACCGATCCTGCTGCGGCCGTTCGACTACGGCGCCGACATCGCGGTGCATTCGCTGACCAAATTTCTCGGCGGCCATGGCACGACGCTGGGTGGCATGCTGGTCGACAGCGGCAACTTCCCCTGGAAGGATCACGCCGACCGCTTTCCCGCCTTTACCCAGCCCGATGCGTCCTATCACGGGATGGTCTACGCCGATCATTTCGGCCGCAGCGCCTACATCCAGCGCGCGCGCAGCGTCTATCAGCGCACCATGGGCGCGGTGCTGTCGCCGTTCAATGCCTTCCTGCTGCTGCAGGGTATCGAGACGGTCGCGCTGCGCATGGAGCGCCACGTCGAGAATGCGCGCAAGGTCGCCGAATTCCTCCGCAACGATCCGCGCGTGGCATGGGTCAACTACGCGGGCTTCGCCGACAGCCGCTATTACCCGCTGGTCCAGAAATATCTCGACGGTCGCGCGTCGTCGCTGTTCACGTTCGGGATCAACGGCGGCATGGAGGCCGGCAAGGCGTTCTACGACGCCCTGAAGCTGGTCACGCGGCTGGTCAATATCGGCGATGCGAAGTCGCTGGCCTGCCATCCCGCATCGACCACGCATCGGCAGATGCCGCCGGACGACCAGCGCAAGGCGGGCGTCCTTCCCGAGACGATCCGGCTGTCGATCGGCATCGAGCATGTCAGCGACATCATCGAGGATCTCGACCAGGCGCTCGCCCAGGCCTGCCCTCGCCCGCGTCAATTGGATGCGGCGGAGTAGAGCGATCAGCCGATGACCCTGCTGTTCGACCGACATCGCAGGATCGCGAGCCCTGCCCTCGCGCCCGCCGAGTTCGACGACCGGGGCCGGCGCCCGATCGAGCTTTCGATCGGCCTCGTCAACAACATGCCGGACAGCGCCTTGAAGGCGACCGATCTCCAGATCGCCCGCCTGCTGCAACAGTGCGCGCCGCGGCACGTCCGCATCCGCCTGCACTGCTTCTCGCTGCCCTCCATCATGCGCTCGCAGGCGGCGAGGCACCACGTCGCCCAGTCCTACGCCGACATCGGGTCGCTCGACCGGCTCGGCATCGACGGCCTGATCGTGACCGGCGCCGAGCCCGTCGCGGCGGCCTTGCGCGACGAGCCTTATTGGTCGGACCTCACCTCGGTCATCGACTGGGCCAGAACCAACACCCGCTCGACGATCTGGTCCTGTCTCGCGGCCCACGCGGCCGTGCTGCATCTCGACGACATCGAGCGGCAGCGGCTGGCGAGCAAATGCTCCGGCATCTTCGACTGCGTGAAGGTCCAGGACGACTGGCTCACGCACGGCATCCATTTGCCGCTCAAGGTGCCGCACTCCCGCCTCAACGCCGTCAACGAGCCGCTGCTGGCGGAGCGCGGCTACGACATCCTGACCCGCTCGGACGAGGTCGGCGTCGACATCTTCGCGCGCTCGATGCCGAGCCGGTTCGTGTTCTTCCAGGGCCATCCCGAATATGACGCGCTCTCCCTACAGCGCGAATACATGCGCGACATCGCGCGGTTTCTCGCCGGTCAGCGCGACGACTATCCGCGGCTGCCGAAATCCTACTTCAGCGCCGAGAGCGAGGCGGTGCTCATCGCGTTCGAGTGGCGGGCCAAGGAAAGGCGCGACCCGACGCTGGCGGCCGAGCTTCCGGGGTTGACGTTGCGGCCTGACCTCGCCGCCGAAAGCGCTGCACAGACGCTGTTCAGGAACTGGATCGCCCATCTCGGGCAGACCGGCTAACGCCAAAGTCCGCCCGACATCGGATCGATCGCGCATCGGCGCGCCTTCTGTTAGATTGGTGCGACACGCCTCCTCTGCAAGGTTCCGATGGCCCGACGTACCGGCAGCGCCGATCTTCCGCTCCATTCCGGACGCGTGCCGGCCTGGCTCGGCATGCGCATGGCCTCGCTTGGCGCCATCATCACCCAGGCCATCGTGCATCATTACGGCCGCGACGAATTCCTGGCGCGGATGTCGCATCCGTTCTGGTTCCAGTCGTTCGGCGCCGTGATGGGCATGGACTGGCATTCCTCCGGCATCACCACCAGCGTGATCGGCGCGCTGAAGCGCGGACTGAAGCCGCTGTCCGGCGAGCTCGGCATCTACGTCTGCGGCGGCCGCGGCGAACACTCGCGCAAGACGCCCGACGAGCTGCGCCTGCTCAGCGACCGGCTCGGCCTCGACGGCGAGGAGCTGGTGCGGACCAGCAAGCTGGTCGCCAAGGTTGACAGCGCCGCGGTGCAGGACGGCTTCGACCTCTATCTGCACGGCTTCTTCGTCACTGCGGACGGCAAATGGACCGTGGTGCAGCAGGGCATGAACGGCGGCACCCGCCAGGCCCGGCGCTACCATTGGCACTCGCGCGAGCTTGCGAGCTTCGTCGACGCGCCGCACAGCGCCATCGATGGTCCCGTCCAGGGCGAGATCGTCAACCTCACCGACAAGCGCGCCGCGCCGTCGCGCAACGCCCAGCTCGAACTGCTCGCCGAGCTTGGCCCCGACCGCGTCGTCACCGAGTTCGAACGGCTGAGCACGCCGGAGCCGGCGCAGGGCGTCCTGCCGCATCTGGTCATGCCTGCGCATCACGACGTCAGGCCGAAGGACGTGTTCGCCCGCCGACTGCACGGCACGCTCGCGGCCGCAGCCGAGCGCGGTCCGGTCGACTTTCCCGACCTGCTGCTGACGCCGGGCGTCGGCGCCCGCACCGTGCGCTCGCTCGCCATGGTCGCCGAGGTCGTGCACGGCGCGCCCTATCGATTCAGCGATCCGGCGCGGTTCTCGCTGGCGCATGGCGGCAAGGACCGGCATCCCTATCCGGTGCCGATCAAGGTCTATGACGAGACCATCCGCGTGCTCAAATCCGCCGTCGGCAACGCCAGGCTCGGCCGCGACGAGGCGCTGTCGGCGCTGAAGCGGCTCGACGACCAGGCGCGCCGGCTTGAGCGCAGCGCGACCGGCCCCTCGCTCGACGCCTTCATCGCGACCGAGCGCGCCGCCTCGCCCGAGCTCGACGGCCGCTCGGTGTTCGGCTGGGAGCGCGACCTCATCCAGCGCACCGGCGAGGCGTAGCGGCATGCCGGCGCGCAGCGCGGGCGTGCTCGCGTTTCGCAGGACCGCCGACGGATTGGAAGTACTGCTGGTGCATCCCGGCGGACCGTTCTGGCGCAACAAGGATGCGGGCGCCTGGTCGATCCCGAAGGGCGAGTTCGGCGCCGACGAGGCGGCCGAGGCGGTGGCGCGGCGCGAATTCGCCGAGGAGCTTGGCACCGCGCTGACGGTGCCGCTCGTCCCGCTCGGCGAGATCAAGCAGCGCGGCGGCAAGGTGGTCGAGGCATTCGCCGCCGAGACCGATCTCGATGCCGCCGGCATCACCAGCAACGCATTCGAGCTCGAATGGCCGCCGCGCAGCGGCCGTATCCAGCGTTTTCCCGAGGTCGACCGCGCCGCCTGGTTCGACCTCGCCGAGGCGAGGGTCCGGATCAATCCGGCCCAGGCTGCACTGCTCGACCGTCTCGTGGCGATCGGCGGAGGGTGAGCTGTCACCCTCCGCCGCCGGCGTCACGCCGCGCGGACGTTGCCGAGGAATCGTCCGGTCTGGGTCTTGAGCTGATCCGACTGACTGCCGAGCTGGGAGGCTGCGCTCAGCACCTGCGCCGCCGCGGCGCCGACCTGGCCGGATGCCTCGCGCACGCCGACGATGTGCTGCATGACCCCCTGGGTGCCCTGCGCCGCCTGCTGCACGCTGCGGGCGATTTCCTTCGTCGCCGCGCCCTGCTCCTCAACCGCGGCCGCGATCGCGTCGGTGATCTCGTTCATCTGGCCGATGGTCGCGCCGATCTCGCGGATGGCGTTGACGGTGGAGCCGGTGGCGTCGCGGATGGCTTCGATCTGGCTGGTGATCTCCTCGGTCGCCTTGGCGGTCTGCGCCGACAGCGCCTTGACCTCGTTGGCGACCACCGCGAAGCCCTTGCCGGCCTCGCCGGCACGCGCCGATTCGATGGTGGCGTTCAGCGCCAGCAGGTTGGTCTGGCCGGCGATGGTCTGGATCAGCGCCATGACCTCGCCGATCTTCTGCGACGCGTGGACCAGCCGGTCGACCATCGCCTCCGTCCGCGTCGCCTGCCCGACCGCGTTCTGGGCGATCGACGACGACTGCGTGACCTGCTTGGCGATCTCCTGGATCGATGACGACAGTTGCTCGGCGGAGGCCGACACCGTCTGCACGTTCCTGGCGGTCTGCTCGGCGGCCGCGGCCACCTTCGCGCTCTGGTCGGTGGTGCCGGAGACGATGCTCGACATCGACTGTGCCGAGGTCTGCAGCTCGCCGGCGGCGGTCGCGGTGGTCTGGATCACGCCGCCGATCGAGCGCTCGAACTCGTCGGCGATCCGCACCAGCACCGTACGGCGCTCCTCGGCGGCCTGCTGCTTGGACTGCTCCTGCTCGGCCCGGAGCCGCTCGCTCTCAGCGAGATGCTCCTTGAAGATCTGCAGGCTGCGCGCCATGCGGCCGATCTCGTTCCGGCGGTCGGTGAACGGCACCTCGAAGCTCAGATTGCCCTTGCTCAGCTCGTCCATCACGGCGCAGGTGCGGTCGAGCGGAACGACGACGCTGCGTCCGAGCCAGAAGGCGACGATCGCGGCGACCAGCAGACCAGCAAGCGCGCCGAAGCCGGCCCACATCGCGCGCTGATAGACGACCGCATCGACGTCGTCGACATACACGCCGGCCTGGATCGCCAGCATCTTGTCGCCGCTGCCATAGGCGCCGACATAGGACATCTTCGGCAGCTCGGTCGTGCCCCCGGCACGCGGCACCTTGTACTCGACGAATCCACCGCCGGCGCGGGCCATGCGGACGATGTCCTGGATCAGGAGCTTGCCGGTGGAATCCTTGAAGTCCCAGCGGTTGACGTTGATGTATTTCGGGTTGGCGTGGACGTAGGTCACGCCCGCATCCGACGATCCGGTTCCGTAGACGCCGAGATAGTCGTTGTATTGGCCCCAGCGCATGGCGCCGATCGCGGCGTAAGCCTGCTGCCGCGCCTGCTCCGGCGCCATCTTGCCGGCTGTCGCAGCGGCGTCATAATAGCTCAGCACCTTGACGGCGGACTCGACGAGGTTGCGGACCATGGTCTGCCGCTCCTCGAGAACGGTTCCGCGCAGCATCAGGATCTGCATGGCGGAGACGGCGAACAGTGCGATCGACATCACGGCGATGATCGCCGCGAGACGCTGATAGACAGTCAGGTGTCGCATTTTCTGGTTCTCGTTGCGTGGACTGTATGCACGATACCAACCGTACATTAATGGTTTGCTATCCGTGCCGCCCGAACCCCGGCGAACTAATTAGTTTTTGGACAAATCATCCACTCACGCGAACTCAGGCCAGAGAACAACCAATCCGACCTGGGGTGGCGATCGTTCGAATTAACATGCGATAATCAAAGGTATCGTCCAAGGGGACGGCCGGTTCCCTGCCAGTTCTGATGGATCAGGTGTCGAGTTCCCACGGAGTTTCGTCGTCGCGACGCGTCGGGCGCCCGAGCTTTGTGCAGCGAAGCCCTCACGTCATCGAGGGCGCAGGGAAGACCAGGCATCGGCTGATTCCTGCGGCCCCCGTGCGGAAAGGAATGCACGGGGCAGGAACCACAGGTTCAGCCGGGTTTGCCCGGCCTTCCCTGCGCAATGGTGTTACGGCTGCTTCGCACTCTCCCCGGGGACCGGCGTTCTTGCCCCCGTTTGCGACGACGCGCCAAAGGCGCCACGCAGGCATCAGCGTCGGGATGCCAGGACCATGCGACTTGACCGTCCGTGCCGGCGCCGCTCGTCAGTCGGCGCCCGCCCGTCCATCACATCCCACCCCAACGCTCCTGACGATGCGCAGCGCCCCTCGTCGATGAGGCAGGACAGCGATAGAGAAGCATGAATTCCGATAAAACGAAATATCAAAATTTGTGCAGGTCGGCGCGACCGAACCGATGTCATTGAAGCAATCGGCGAAATTCGTGTTTCGACGCAGGACGGATGCGGGCCGTCCCCGCGCCCTGGCGCTCCCGGCGACCCCATGTCCGGCCCGACGGGCGACTCAGTCGAACGCCTCAGGACGAGACCGTCGCGCGCATCGGACGGCGCTGCCGCAGCAGCAGCAGGATGACCACGGCCGCGCATGAGCAGGCCAAGCTCAACGCCAGCGGCGCGTTGCTGCCGTAGCGGGTCAAAAGCTCGACGAGGATGGGCGCCGACACCGCCGATAGCAGGTTGAGCGGCAGTCCGATCTGGGCGGACGCCTTGGCGAACGCCGCCTTGTCGTAGAACACCAGCGGCATGGTCGCCCGCGCCACGGCGAGCGCGCCACTGCCGAGGCCGTAGATCAGGATGAAGCCGCCGATCGCCGCGTGTGAGCCGTCGCTCAGCATCAGCAGCAGCATCGCCACCGGCAGCGCCAGGCCGGCGACGATCGCGGTGGTGATGCCGTCCCAGCGGCCGCCGCCGAGAAAATCGATGGCGCGGGCGCTGATCTGGATCACGCCCAGCATCGAGCCGAACCCGACCGCCTCGGCCGCCGAGAGGCCTTCGGCCTTCAGCAGTTCGATCAGAACCGCTCCCATCCCGAACGCGACGAAGGCGTTGAGGCCGGAGGCGCCGACCAGCAGATAGAACGTGCCGCGCGACGGTGGCGATGCGGGAGCCGGCGTCGCCGCATCCGATGCCGGCGGCAGATGATCGCGGACGCGCCGCGGCAGCAGGAACACGAACAGCGGCAGCGAGATCAAGAGCAGCAGGCCGGCATAGACGAGACAGGTGCTGCGCCAGCCGATATGTGCCGAGAGCGCCGAGGTGACCGGCCAGAAGATGCTGCTCGACAGGCCCGTGACCAGCATCAGCGCCCCGATGGCGCTGCGCGCACGCAGGCCGGCGATCTCGTTGAGCACGATGTAGGAGGCGGTCGAGAGCGTGGCGCTGCCGGCGATGCCGAGCAGCAGCCACGCCGCATAATAGGTCAGCGGCCCCTGCGCGGTCGACAGCAGCGCATAGCCGGGTGCGGCCAGCACCGTGCCAGCGATCATGACGCGTCGGCCGCCCTGCTTCACGAACGGCCGCGCCAGCAGCGGCGAGCACAGCCCCATCGACATGTACAGCACGGTCGTGCTGGCGAAGATCGCCGTGAGGTCCATCTCCAGATCCGCCGCCATGGCCCGGCCGATCACCGCCGGCAGGCTGAGCGTGCCCCAGGCGATGAGCTGCGTGACGGCGAGGACGATCAGGACGCGCAGGAGGGAGGGATCGGCAATGACGGGGGGCATGTCCGGGGATTAGGGCGTTGCAAGGAGAGGGCGCCGGGACGCGCCACGAGGATGGTTTTAGAGCATTCGCGTCCCACGAGCCCCGCTGTTTCGGAATTGCGCCCCACCATGGATGAGGGTTCTCAGTCTATGTGCCAGCCATGGCGTGCGCCGGTCGTCGCCCGCGGAGCAGCAACAGTATGAGCAGGGCAGCGGAGGGAGGGGGGCGGTACGTGCTTGAAATTGGAGGAACAACCCTATGCTCTTAGACATGCAGCGGGCGAAACGTTGCGGCACGAAGACGAGGAGCGGCAAGCCTTGTCGTTCGCCCGCAATGGCAAACGGCAAGTGTCGGATGCACGGCAGACCGTCGCCCGGAGCACCTAAGGGCATTCAATTCGTATTTAAGCACGGCCGGTTCGCGGCCGCGACGATCCAATTTCGTCGGGATATCTCTGCTATGGTCAAATCGGCGCGCGCCGCTTGCAAGGCGGTCAAATAGATACCGAAAAGTCCGAGGCATGACGGACGAGCAGCTTTACGCGATCGCGCCAGGCGGATTGCCCGACAGCATCTGCGAGCCGGCGCTGGCCGCTCCGGTCCGACTCCCGGCGTGAGCACGCGCATGGTTTCGCTTTCGGTGAGCAGCCCACGCGCGTCGCGTTCAATTCCAAGCACACTTTCCCCTTAGCTGCTCCCGGGGGGAGGAATTCAGATTGGTGCCGCCCCTTTTTGGCAGGCAAGCCGGCCGAAGCGCATGGTTCTGAGACCTCTTTACCGCCTCCTAAAACTGCCATCGCAAAAATCGACGTCCGTTCAAAGAATTACGCAGTCGACGCTCCGCCCTGCGCGGGCACTTTCAGCGGGCCGCGATTTCCACAGCCATGAGAACCTAACGTCCTAGCGGCCGTTCACCTTACGTGCTTTATCAACGTTTAATGTGTAAAGTCGTGACATGGCCAAAAGCGACATCCTAGTCTCTCTCGTTCGCGCTGGCGCGGCTGGCGACAAAAGCATGCTGCGCTCGACAGTTGAGGCGCTCATGGCCGATGAGCGCGCCAAGAGCCATCATTTGCTTGCTGATCGGCTTGAAAAAGCCTTGCAAGCGGTAGCCGTCACTCCGCCCAGCTTGGTGACTTCAAATCGCGCACAACAGACCCCTGGCCGCGATACAATATTGGAGCTTGCTCCGCGCGTTCGCTTAGAGGAGCTTGTGCTTCCGCTACCTGCCCGCGCCGAGGGTCTTCAGTTGGTGGAAGAACATGCGCGCGCCGACGTTCTTCGTGCTCATGGCTATGAGCCGCGCCATCGGGTGTTACTCTCCGGGCCGCCGGGAAACGGCAAAACGTCCTTCGCTGAGGCAATCGCGGAAGCGTTAGCTCTCCCATTTTTCGTGGTGCGCTATGATGCGTTGGTGGGCAGCTACCTAGGCGAGACCAACGCGAGGCTTCGAGCACTGTTTGACTATGCTCGCACCCAGTCATGCGTTCTCTTCTTTGATGAGTTTGATGCGATCGGAAAGGAGCGGGGCGACGATCACGAAACCGGCGAAATCAAGCGGGTTGTATCGTTTCTACTCATGCAGATTGATCAACTTCCAAGTTACGTACTAACCATCGCCGCCACTAATCACGCCGAGTTGCTTGACAGAGCGGTATGGCGTAGATTTCAACTCAAGATCGCATTTCCAGCGCCCAAGACGCAGGAAGTCGCCTCTTTTATGAATACAATCATGGAGCAATGGCCTCAACGCCCCACCAAGACAGCCCTCGACATTGCAACCGAATTGAATGCTAGTTCCTACGCCGAGGCGCGTGATTTTTGCCAGAACATTAGGCGGCGCCAAATCCTAGGCTTGGGTGACATCACAATTGACACTGCGGTTGCACACGAGCTGGAGCTGTGGGTTGCGCGCGTAAAGCCTGAGAACATCTATGGCGATCGATCCATCGAAGCCACTACTGCGCCTCGAACCAAGCGCCCCAGTCGATCGAAGCCCCGGAAGTCCACGTAATCCGGGTAGGCCGAAGCCATTTTCCGTAGCGTCGCAGAGAGCATCGTTCGACCCACAATTTCGTCGATTGGAAACGGCACTTAATCGTGATCCGACGGGATTGACTTTAAGAGCCGATCCGTCGGCCCTCGCACCTGAGCGGTTACTCGTCTTCGAGCTTCGCGGCGCCATCACCACTTTTGCAAACGCAATCCGGAAAGTTCCTGGACTTGAGCTAATCGACGAAGAAGAACTAGAAAGCGATGACCAAGACAAGTCTCCCGAGGCTTATCTTCTAGTTCCTGATGCCGAGGCGTTAAGCAATATCTTGTCCTTGTGGCGCCGCTGGATCGCGGGTCAGGGATTGGGTACGGGATTTACGCCCTGGCGTGATGTCTTCGCGACACTTCGAGATCTACGCGTCTGGGGTCCGCAGGATCGCGTTCAAGAAGGCGACCGGGAAATATTAGCCGACGAGATATATGACTTAACGGACACCGATGAAGTTGCATTGGAGATTGAGCTAGTATTTAGAGCCTCAGAGGCGATCGCCCTAACCGCAGAACAAGACGTCGCAGCTAGTATAAGTTCGGCAGGCGGCAGCATAGTCTCTAGATGTAGGATCGCAGATATCGCCTACCACGCACTTCTAGCCAAGCTGCCGGTGGTCGCCGTCCGGAGCATCATAGATCGTTTACCCGAAGGCATTAGCGGCCTTGATCCGGTAATGCATATTCGCCCGCAAAGCATTGCCACGAGCATCGACGTCAACGAAGCCTCGCTCGTAGCGGAAAGCGCGCCCAGCGCTCCGACAGAAAAACCCCCTATTGTTGCGCTTCTCGACGGTGTTCCCGTTTCCGCGCATCCGCTTCTCCGCGGCCGATTAGACGTAGATGATCTGTTTGGCCTTGAGCCTAACGCGTTAGTAGCGGAACGAACACACGGGACGGCCATGGCGTCGTTGATATTGCACGGCGACCGCAATCTGACGGAGCCGGTGATTGGGCGACGCATACACTGTCTTCCTGTCTTAGGATCAAGCGATCAATTTCCCCCGGATAGACTGATTGTTGACCTTATCTATCAAGCGGTATTCGCCATGCGCGAAGGCGAGGACGCGACTGCACCAAATGTCATAATAGTCAACTTATCCTTAGGAAATGCCCGAAAGCCCTTTCACGGCAAGCAATCACCTTGGGCTCGACTTCTCGATCGATTGTCATACCGCTATGGCATTCTGTTCGTAGTGAGCGCGGGCAACTACATTTCGCCGTTTGAAATTGCGTCGATCGCAACTTTACGAGATTTTGAGAATGCGTCACCAGCCGATCGCGCTGAACAGACCCTCGGCGCTCTATCGCGTTTGATTACTTCACGCCGATTGCTCTCTCCCTCTGAGACCGTAAACGGCGTAACGGTCGGCGCGGCGAACATCGACGCAGTCCAAGAAGCTGAGCGACGCGGGGCCAGGGGTAGAGTCGACCCCTTTTTCCCGCTTCAAATGGCAAACCCCTCTAGCGCGTTAGGCCCGGGATTTGCGAACAGCGTTAAGCCCGACATCCTGATGCCAGGATCGCGTGAGCACCTTTCGATGGTTAGCAGTGGTACGACGCTGACAGTAAAGCCCAGCGGCGCCGGTAGGCCGCATGGACTTAAAGTCGCCGCTCCCCCGCGGGAAGGCGGTACAAGTTGGGAGCACTACACGGGAGGAACAAGTGCGGCGGCAGCATTGACGTCGCGACTAGCTCACCGCATCCATGACGCGCTAGAGGATGTCTACGGCGAGGCGTTTTTGGTCCTGCCACATCATCAGCGAGCAGCGCTCATAAAAGCACTGCTCGTTCACACCGCCATCTGGCCCGCGGATAGCGCAAGTCTCATAAAGCAGGTTCTCGGTCCACCCGAAAATCGACAGAGTGTGAGACAGAAGGACAACATTCGGCGCTTTCTCGGTTACGGGTTGGTCGATGCGGATGCTGCGATTTACTGCGCCGAGGATCGAGCAACTTTTTGGGCCGTTGGAACGCTAGGGCAAGAGAAAAAGTGCACCATAGAAGTTCCCCTTCCCGGGTGCCTAAGCGGGCAAGCACGCCTGCATTCTCTGCACACAACGCTTGCGTGGTTTACGCCAGTCCTGCCCGGAAGGCAGTCGTACCGCTCCGTCAAGCTCTCCCTGATGGTCCCGGACGATCTAAGCGGTTTCCGGGCGGACGTATCGAAAACTCAACCTGATGCAAATCAGAGTAGCCGCGGGACCGTTTTTTCGCGCCGCTGGGAGGGTCAACGCGCCCCAACTGTTGGACCCAATGGCGCTCTCCAAGTTTCCATCCAACGCGAACCAGACCGGGGAGCGAAAGCCGATGAAAACGTACCCTTCGGCCTCGCCGTGTCGATCGCGATGCCCGGCGTTGTTCAACTTTACGATCAGGCCCGCGCTCGTGTCGGCCTCCAAGTCCGGCCTCCTGTACGCCTTTAAAATGGTCGGCGGTCCGATAGCCGGGGCGAACCGGGGCGATATTCTAGCCAATCCTAATGCATGATTTGGGGGCCGAATTGGGGATTGGCAGCGTTCATGGCCAGAAATTTGGTGGTTTGACAAAAACTTAGCAGGAGCAGCTGGCGGAGAGAGTGACCGCCACACCTGTTGATCTATGATATTGATTTTATTGACTTAATTATCAATATTCAAAGTCACGGTACCCGTCTTTATACCCGGAGGACGAGGCGTCGGCTGCATCGGTCCTGCAGCGACGCCCGGCTTGATGCAACTAGATTTGTCAATGAACTGTCAATCGCCGTGGGGTCCGGACGCCGATCGGCGAGCCAAGCTGTTCATTTACCAAGCGATGGAGGGGTCAATCTTGGACGCTTACTCACAACCTCATTTTCGTGCCGAGTTTGCCGCTGCATTTCACCGCGGCGCTTAACGTGCGTTGCTTCGCTCCGCCGTTCTGACGCTCGCGAAAGGCGTTCCGTTACGAGCTAGGGGTAGTTCCTTCAGCAACCAACTAGCGCCCCGAAGATCGCGCAGTTCGGCGGATTTGCCTTCTACCAACACCGCGCGGCGGTCATTAGATGTCGAATTTTGTCCGGCCCGGTGGATCGTCATTACATCTAGGAAGAGTACATCGCCGGGATCGGCGACGACGTACTGTACCGGTTCATGGATCCGCTGATTCCGTAAAGACAGCCTGTCGTCGCTCGGTAGTTCGCCTCGCCGATGCGAGCCGACTACGACCTCTGTCGCTGCGGCTCCCGGACCCGTAGTGTCGAGGTAAAGAATTGCCGTCACCAGTCCGGGCCGGTCGTGACGATCGTGCGGCCAATCTTGGTGCCAATCGAGATGCGCGGTCGTGCCGGGCGGCTTGATGCGAGCGAAACTATTGTAGAGATTCACGTCCGGTCCCAAAATATCTATCATCGGCGCAACAATCCTGGTGTCTGTAACCAATCGGAACCAGAGATCGTCCGCGACAACGATGTCGCTGATCATCCAAACTCGGTGCGGATTGGCGCGAGTACCGGGCCTGCGCGGTTCCTCTCGGCGAAGACGGGTGCCGCTTGACAGCTCCATTGGGCCGACCACCAACCGATCCAGGGCGCAGCGAAGCTGGGCAACCTCGGCCTCGGCGAACACGCCGGGGACGAGTACGAACCCCGCCCTGCGGAACGCGGCGACCTGCGTTGGATTGAGTCCCCCGGGCGCCGCAGAGGCGGCGGCTTGGGTTACACTTGGCGATTCAACCATGCTCCGCCTCTAGCCAGAACTTGGTAGTCGGCACGGGAAGCGCCAGTAGCCGATCATCGCGGTCGAGCAGCAGGGCGGCATCGACCAGACGCGCAATGATCCGCGAAACACCTCGCCTTCCCCCAGCGGCAAGATATGCCGAAGGGCAATCTCGGCGGAGGGTGTTGGCCAACTGCTCTGCGGTTATCGGGGCTTCCGCCGCGGCTAGTACTTTGACCTCTCCAAAATCAAGTACGACCTCGGTGGAACTTGGGCCGCGGCTATCAGTAACGCGCGCCCGACCATCAGGAAACGACGCAACCGTCAACGTCGCGGCCGAGTTGCGCCAAGCCTCGACGGCGGCGAAAAGCGCACGCTCGGTTCCGGCGATGGCAGAGTCCCCTGGCGCAGTGAAGGCGAGGTCGTAGGCTAGGTCGCAAAGTTCAGCGTCGGGCAAATCCCAAATATACCGCGTGGCCGGCATCGGGCCGACGATCTGGATCCCGAACGCCTCGGGCGCGTCGAAGTATGGGCTGAAGCGCTGGAGACTGAAGCGCACCAGCTCGGGTGGCGGAAGGTGATGAACCACGGGCAACCAGCTTAGCATTTCCGCGTACCAGTCGGGGTCTTCGCCTGGCATACCGTAGAGCAGATTCCAGTGGGCGACGACGCCGAACTCCTGCGCGCGGCGCAGGAAACAGACGTTCAGTGATGCGGTCGTACCCTTGTCGACGGCACGCAGCACCTGGCTAGAGAGGCTCTCGATCCCAGGCTGGACATCAGTGACGCCGGCCGTAACCAAGCCCTGCATCAGTCGGCGTGACATCGCGGGGCCAACCTCGAAGAAAAGCCGCATGGGCGGGACCGCCGCGCCTACTGCCTTGGGCAGATCGCGCAGGTGTCGCTGGGCGATGATGTTGTCGGTGGCAACAAACAGCGCCGGGCCGTGCGCCTCGCGCTGATGATGGAGTTCGGCCACGACGGAAGCCAGCGGGCGCTCGCGCTGTCGCAGCGTTGTGCCATTGAGGCCGCAGAACCGGCAGTGGTGCCGTGTCGCCCACCAGCATCCGCGCGACGCCTCGAAAGGAAGACGCAAATTATCGAGATCCGGATTGCACGCAACCGCCGACTGGGCAAAGAAATCATCGTACGCAGGGATCGGATAGTCGGAGAGGTCGGTCACCGGAATCGGGGGGCTCGAAGTAACCGCGCCCGCCGCGTCTCGCCAGATGAGGCCCGGGATGCCTGCGGGGCTCTCCCCCGCCAACAGTCGGCGAACGATGGGAACGATAGTCGCGTCAGCCTCGCCGTCGACGACGCCATCGACAAAGGGGAAGTTTCGATGAAGTGCCCGGCCCATCGCCCCTTGGCAACCGGAGCCCCCAAAAAGTATTGCCAAAAGCGGAAAACGGGCGGCGAGCCGTTTGGCGAGCGCCAGCGCCGGCAGCGGCTGAAGCATGGTGGTCGTGAAGCCGACGACCCGCACCGCCGTCCAATCGATACGCTCAAGACAGGCGTCAAGACCTCCGTCGATCTCCGCCTTCAGCGCCTGCAACCGGACCATTTCCTCAGAACAAATGCCGTTGGCCGCGGCGAACGCTTCAAAGGTGCCGGATTTACCGGTCCGCGGCAGAAACGCCCCAAACACCGGCTCCGAGAACAGCCAGTCAGCGCAATAGTTATGGAACGAACAGAATTCAGAATAGCGATCCCAACCAATGCGGTCAGCGAAATCGATGTTAGCGTAGTAGGTCTTGGCGTCGATCCCGGCGTCGATCAGTTTGGCGCAGAGGAGGCCTGCTTGAAGGGAGGGTTGGTTGGTCAGCGCCCACGGCATGACCACCATGATGAAGTCGGCTCCGGACAGCGGCTCGCGTGCACCTACTCCGCCGCGCGGCATGATGTCGGCTCGGCAACGGGTCGGCGTAATCCCAACCAGAATTCGGGCATGCGTGGCACCGCGACGGCCACGGCCATTCCTCCACTTGTCCAGATGAGGCGGTTGTTCCGCAAGGATTGGACAATGTTGTCGAGTCCGGCCCGGCCCCCGGCCGCTAGATAGAGATCCGGTCGGCGGCGACGTACCAATCCGGCGATGGCGGTCTGCGCCACCGGTGACTCGAGGTTGCGGTAGACAAAGCTCGATATCTGGCAGAGCTGGTGTCTCCGCTCGGTGCAGCGGCTGTCGAGGATTTCTACCTGGTCGCCCGTTAGGATGGCGTCGAGCCTGGCGCCGCCGTTTCGGTCAGCGGTCCAAGCCCCAATGGCGTCGGCCAGCGCCTCCTTTGGACATTCGTCCGAAGAAGCGATCGGGGCATATTCGAAGTTGAGCGCTAACCCGTTCAGGGTCTCCGCATCGACCGGATAGGCGAGATCGAGCCCGCGCTGCGGCCCGGTCTGACGTAGGCCGAAGGCCTCCGGCTTTGCGTGGTACGGGCTGTAGCGCGCCAGGGTCAGCGGAATCAAGTTCGGCGGTTGCAGATGATGCAGCGACGTCATCTGATCAAGCATCGTCAGGTAGTCCGCCCTCCGTTCGCCCGGAATGCCGAAGATTAGGTTCCATAGTAGACCAATTTCGAACTCCTCGGCCCGGCGCAGGAGAGCAACGTTGTGGGCGGCACTGATGCCCTTTCCGATTCGCTCAAGGACGGGATCAGATAGGTGCTCGATCCCCGGTTGGCTGAACAAGTGGCAGACGCTGGCCAGGCGTTCGAGCTGATGACGCGGTACCGAGGGTGACATTTCGTAGAAGATCGCGGCGCCGGGGAGACGCGCTGCAATCACGGCCGGCAATTCATGAAAGAAGCGCTTGGGGATGATCTCATCGACTGCGATGAAGGTATCGACGTCGTGCCGGGCGCGCTGGGTGACCAACTCTTCCACGACTGCTTCGGCGCTGCGGTGGCGATAGGTCATGGTGGTGCCGTTTAGCCCGCAGAACCGGCAGTGGCGCCTCTGGCCCCACCAACAGCCTCGCGAGCCCTCGAATGGGATCGAGCGCATAAACTTGCTTCGAAAAGGCGACGCGTCAAGCTGGGCGAAATAGTCGTCGAAGTTCGGCAACGGGTTGGTGTCGAGCGCAGCGAAAACCGCACCGCCTTCGGTGCGATGGATGATCTCGCCATCCCGAAAAGCAATGCCGCGCATTTCTCCGATTGTCTCTCCGTCGAGCAGGCGCCGAAACAGGTCCCCAACCCATGCATCGCATTGCTCGGTGACTGCGACGTCGACACATGGGAATGCTTGCATCAGTGCGTTGACGGTTGCGGCCTCGCAATGCGCGCCCCCGAAAACGATGAAAATATGTGGGGCGACTGCCTTGAGGCGCCTGGCGACGGCGGCGGCCGCGGTGGTCTGAAGCATCGCTGTAGTGAAACCGACGATACGCGGATCCCGGTCGAGCACAGCCG
Organism: Bradyrhizobium sp. HKCCYLRH3061; assembly: GCF_051168015.1. Classification (NCBI taxonomy): domain Bacteria; kingdom Pseudomonadati; phylum Pseudomonadota; class Alphaproteobacteria; order Hyphomicrobiales; family Nitrobacteraceae; genus Bradyrhizobium; species Bradyrhizobium sp. HKCCYLRH3061. Next base: position 181,862 of record NZ_JBNPUE010000007.1, on the reverse strand, counting down.
CGACGGTCTGCTCAACGAAGAGGGGAACTGACGCGCGCAGGCGGCGCAGGGTTTCACGGTCAGCGCGTGGCACGCCGTCGTCGGAAAGCCTGCTGTAGAACAGCGGCTCGCACCCCTCGGGCTGGCCGAAAGCCGCGGCGGTGAAAACCCATTCAGCAAAAGGCCGGTGCAGATCCTCGGCGCGTTTATAGTCAGACTCACCCACGGCCTCGGCAAACCGCAGCACGCTATGATCGGTGTGGCACGACAACCCGGCCTGCTGCAGGAGCGCTTGGATCAGTCCGAGTTGCATCGACGGCCGCGTGTACTCGCCCCAAGGTGTGTTTACGAGTACGACGTCAGCCATCGGCCAAGACCCGTGATTCCGTCCCAATCGAGGAAGTCAACTGCGCGACCTGCAGTTTTCCTTCATCGAGCCAGAAGCCCGGCGCCTCCGGCGCGGCGAGGGCTAACAGGCGGTCGCCTTCCTCATAGAACAGACTGCGCGTCCGCATCTCTTCCAGGGTATCGGACAGATCGGCGGACGCTCGCAGATAGTCGGCCGGAAACCGCCTTCGAAACGCTTGAACCAGCGATTGTGGCCGCTGTGGCGACTCGCAGAACCGATAGAGAGCCGCTGCGGCGCGGCCGAAGCGATAAACCTGCGCGCTGCGCCCGCGGGTATCGGTAACGGTCATCCCAGTGGGCTCCAGCCGAGCGGTCAGTCGCGCTCCCGCGGCGTGAGCTTGCTGCCAATCAGCGACGAAGCCGGTGACAAGATTACCGGTCGGTGTTGGGTCGTAGCCGTTGGCATAGTCGAATTGGAAGTAGTAGGCGAGTTGCTCAAGGTCCGTGTCCGACAGACCGTAGATGTAGCGATAATCCTCGACCGGGCCCCTCACGATTATGCCGTTTTCGGACGCTCGGTCGTAATACGGAGCGAATCGCTGCAACGACAAGGGAAATGCCACGTCGGGCGGCGGCAGATGGTGCAGCCAAGGTTCAATCTTGGCAGCGGCCTCCTGATAGTCGGCTAGGCGCTCTTCCGGGAAGCCGAACAGATAATTCCACAGCGGGCTGATTCCAAACTCGAGACACCGGCGCAGGAAGCGCACATTGTTGATTCCGGTCGCGCCCTTGCCCATGCGCTTGAGAACGCTGGTTGTCAGATTCTCTAGCCCCGCCTCCAGTTCGTCGATGCCGCCACGAGCCATCGCGGCAAGCTCTTCGCGGGTCAGCGTGGCTCGCACGTCATAGAAAACGCGCACATCCGGCAACTCAGTCTCCAACGCATTCGAGAGTTCAGTGACCGCGTGCTCGTCCAAGATGTTGTCGGTCGCGGCGAAGTGCGAGATGCCGTGCCGATCGCGCAATTCGCGCAACTCGGCCACAACACGGCCGACTGACTTGGACCGGAACTTCATACCCGTGCCGTTGAGCGCGCAGAACTTGCAGTGACTGCGCGCGCCCCACCAGCATCCGCGCGACGATTCGAACATCAATAACGTCTGGATATTGTTGGCTAAACCTCTAACTGACAACTGCTGGAAATAATCGCAGAAATCCGGAGTGGGATTCTTCTCGATGTTCAGCACCATTCTGCCTGGGAGCGCGACGTGCGGGCCAGCCTCGTCGCGGAAGCACAGCCCGGGAATACCTTCCAGAGATATCCCGTTCAACATGCGCCGGAAGAGGTCCACGACGATTTCGTCGACTTCACCACGGACCACAACGTCGACATGCGGGAACAATCGATGCAGGGCTTCTCCCATTACGCCTTCGCAGTTGGCGCCACCCAGCACTACCTTCAGATGGGGATGCCTAGCCTTCAGCAATCGAGCAAAATTGAGAGACGCGACGGTCTGCATCATTGACGTCGTGAACGCGGCGACATCGTACCTCTGCCAATCGACCACATCCAGGCAGCGCGCGAAGAACGCTCCGGATTTGGCGCGTATCTGGTCCCAAAGCGCGCGCTCTTCCGGCGGCGCGCGTCGGCCGGCCAAGTAGGCCAGGTAATCCTTCGGCGCCCCTTCGCCCGTCAAGCCTTCGGCCAATACCCATTCGGACGCCATGACGTTTCGGTTCTTGGTCGCGTCATAGGTCTCGAGCCCTATCAGGTCGGCAAGCTCGAGATTAAGATACACCACGTCCGCGCCGATGCCGCCTTCTGCCAATTGCGCCTTGATCAGACCCAACGCTAACGAGGGCTGCGCCACGGAAGCCCACGGCATACAGACCAACGCAATTCGGTTCGGCTGCTGTCCGACCGGGGAGCCGACATGCTGGGCCTCAGACATGGAGGTGGTCCACTTTCCAATGCAGGATTGAGGGCTTGGGCCGCAAGGTATTCTCTGTTCGTGTCGGTGCGCCGGCATCGACGATGCTCCAGAAGTCGTCCGGCCGTTCGGGCACCGCGATGGCAACGAAGAGCTGGCCTTCGCGGAAAGCGAGACGCGCTTCAACCCAGCGTTCGACCCGGTCCGCGATCCCGGCTTCGCCCCCAATTTGGAGGTAAGCTCCTGGCATCTCCGCTCGCAGGGATGCCGCCAATTGATCGACGCGCTGGGGGCACTCCATTAAACGATAGAGCCTAGCTTCGGCTCCGGTCAGTCGGTGCGCTATCCGCTCGCCAAACCGAGTGTCGGAAATTCGAACCTCCCGCCCGGTCAGCCGCGCCACCAATTCCGCCCGGCCCACATAGTAGGCCTGCTGCCACTGCGCCGTGAACCGACCGACCAAGCGTCCAACGACTTCCGGATCGTAACCATCGGCGTGCGCGAATCTAAAGTAGTATGCGATCCGCGATATTTGATCCGGTGCCAGGTTATAGATGTACTCGTAGTGCGGCAGCGGCCCTCTGATTGTGACACCATACTTCTCCGGATGATCGAAGTACTGGCTGAAACGCATCATGCTAAGCCCGAATCCGACGTAGGGCGCCGGAAGGTGGAAGAGCGCGGGCGCCGACCACGCGATGATGGCGTCGTAGTCGGCCAGAGTCTCGCCCGGGAAACCGTAAAGATAGTTCCACATCGGCCAAATGCCGATCTCAGCAAACATGCGCAGGACGTGAACGTTTCGAATCGCGGTCGTGCCCTTCTTCATCAACTTCAACAAGCGCGTCGAGAGCGACTCGATTCCAGGCTGCACCTCATCTATTCCGGCGCGCTTGAAACTTTTGATCTGCGCACGGGTCAGGTTGGCCTTGACGTCGAAAAAGATGCGCGCGTTGGGTATGCGCTCCGCGATGCGGGTGCAGAGTTCTTGCTGACTGCGGAAGTCGAGGATGTTGTCTGCGGCACCGAACCACGTCACCCCGTGGCGCTCGGCCAGATAACTCAGTTCATCTACGAGGCGCTCCGGCGACTTCGCTCTGTATTCCATGGAACTGCCGGTGACGGCACAGAACGTGCACGGCACCTTTTGTCCGTACCAGCAGCCGCGAGAACCCTCAAAGACGAGATTCACCCGGATTTGTTCGGCGAACGGGGTCATGGCAAGCTGTTCAAAATAGTCGTCGTAGTCGGGGATCGGATTCAAATCGAGGTTCTTGAAGACCGGCGGCATACTCGATACATGGACCGCGTCGCCGTTGCGGACGCAGACGGGCAGCCCGTCAAGCGGATGATCGTCGCACAGGCGCTGGAACAGCTCAGCAACAAAGGCGTCGCAGTCGCGTCGGACAACCACGTCGATAAATGGGAAATTCTCAATCATAGCGGCGCCCATCTCGCCTTCGCAATTGGCGCCGCCAAAGACTACCTTCAGCTTCGGATTGATCTCTTTCGCGCGTTTGGCGATGGCAAGAGCCGACACCGACTGGATCATTGAAGTGGTGAAGCCGGCGACCTTGTACCGGCGAAAGTCGATCTTGGCGACACACTCGTCGACGAATGGCGCTGCCGCTGCTTGGACCTCCGCCCACTCAGCGATTTCTTCCGCCGAATAACCCAAGCTCCTTATGTAGCTCAGGAAATCGGAGCGCGGACGAAATTTGCCGAAAGCCGCCTCCGCGAAGATCCACTCCGACACCATTACGTCGCGGTCCTTAAGCGAACGGTAAAGGTCGACGCCGAGTCGCTCGGCGAACCGCAGATTAAGATACTCAACATCAGCGCCGAGACCGGTACGCGCCAAAATCGCCTTTATGAGCCCGAAGGCGAGGCTCGGCTGCTCAAGAGAGCCCCAAGGCGAAAATACAAGGACGACCTCATTCGCGTTGACCGAACCGGCGCGTTCAGCGCCCTCCGGCATCGCGAGGCGCGCACCGTCAGCCACCGGCGATCCAACGGCCATAAAACACCGCGAACGGAAGGGCCTGCTCGACCCTCGGCGCCATAGCCGATCCGGCAGCGTACTTCGACATGGTCGAACCTGCGGCGAACTTTGACATGGTCGATCCCGCAGCGAATTTCGACATGCTCGATCCTGCAGCGTACTTCGACATGGTAGAGCCGGCGGCATACTTCGACATCGTCGATCCCGCGGCATACTTCGACATGGCGGCGCCGGCCGCGTACCGCTGCGAGGCATCGTCCCCTGGTGGGCCCTGGGCCACAACTACGGGCTGATCTAACTTACCGTCACCCACAAAGATGTTTATGACCGTCCTTGGCGCCGGCCCCGTCGGTTCCTCAGAAGGGGCTTCGGTCGGTGCGGCCCTGTGCGCCGACTCGACTAGGCCGGCATTTTCGGCAGTCAGAATGATGCCCTCAATCTCATTATCAGGCACCCGGAATTGATCCAACGCCGCTCGGGGTATGTTAAAAATCGTTCCGTCCGGCGCCGTAATTAGGACGCCGGACACCGCTGCCTCGCCGCCCTCGTGATCGCTGTTGGCCAAGTGATCCCCCCAATTTGATTTGGGTCGATATAAGCGAACTACTCAAGGTGGGAATCTACGAAAACACGCTCGGGTTGAAATCATGCGTCGGGGAAGCTATTTCGTCAATGAGATTCATGAGCCGGAAACTTGGATTTGTCGGGGCTGATCCGGCCCGGGTGAGGAAATACGCGAAGCATGACCACCATGGTGCTGATACCTGCAAAGGATGACGAGCGTTGGGCCTCCGTGCGGACATTCATTGTCGCGCATGGTCGGAACAATTTGGGCGTCGGGGCTGTCTGGATCGCCGACAATCTGATTCCCGAGGGTGGTTTCTTGTTGGCGCTATCGGACCGCGGCCGATGGGTCGCAGTAGGCACCATCATCGAAGTCTGCGATACGGCGCTGAATTCTGCCGAACTTTTGGTTTTGGCCGTTGGGCCAGGTGAGAATGCGGCAGCCGCACTACTCGAAATGGTGAGCGAAGGCGAGCGACTTGCCAATGATGGTCCACGCGCAGCGCTTGAGATAGCGTTAACGTCCGATCTGGCATCCGCAGAAGCGGACCTTCGCGACCGCGGCTACCGCGGCGGTTACAGTGTTTTTGAATTGCGACGACCGTCGACTGATATGACCAGCGCCGATATCTCAGGCTATGAGGTCCGCGACCTGAGCACCGGGGACGTTCCCTCGTTCTATCGAGTTGTACGGGAAGCCTTTGCCGGCATTCCAGGCGTCAGCATCCCGAACTTCGCAACCTTCGGAAATACCAACCTCGCTCACGACCCGCCCGCGCGTCTGTTCTTCGATGGGAACCACCTAGCCGGCTTTGTCCGCGTTTCCCGTGGAACCGCCGGCGTTGGCCGGATCGAGTTGCTGGGACGAAATCCTGCTTATCGCGGCACCGGACTTGGCCTACAATTGCTGCGTGAGGGCGTGGCATGCCTGCGCGCGGTCGGATCGCGCGAAGTCTCCTTGCAAGTGTCAGGAGCCAGCGAACGTGCGCTCTCTCTCTATCGACAACAGGGGTTCCGATTGGTTCGCGAGACCCCCGTGCTGCTGCGAATGTTGGACTGTTAAGTCCGCAACGGCGGACTGGCTGAATGCGCGATCTCGGTGCAAACCACCACGTTGGGCGGCGATGGTCACATCAAAAAACGCACAGGCCAGGTGCAACTCACCAGAAACTCGCCGGCTGCGTTGGTCCAGTTGACTCGTACAGCATGATGAGGAGAGGGGACATCGGCCCGGGTGAAGCCTTTCAGCAGGGGACCGAAATTCCGGCTGGACACGCCCGGATCGGCCGGGAAGGACGCGAGGTGCACGCGCGGTATCTCTTCCGTACGGGCCTCGAGTTGGTCCGTCAACTCCGCGCGGGCATAACGCGGTTGGAGGTCCGGACGCTGCTGGACGATCATCCCAGTGATTCCGTACTTGCCCAGCCGCACGCGATCCTGATTCCACAGCGGCAGAGGCCCGACACGGGGATCGACGAATTTGGCGTCGATGGCCGCTCCAATCAGATCTCCGTAGTCGAGCGGATCGCCGGGCCCTTTTGCCAGAAACTGGTCGAGATTCAAACCAGGCGTAAGGTTGACGACCTGTGTCGGCAGGCCCGACGCTTGTCGTTGCCTCAAGTCGATGACAGCCGGCTCGCGCCCATGGCTGCTCCAGGTCGAGAAGTCTCCCACCATCTGGAATAGCGGGTTGATGTCGGGCAGCCCGTCGTCGTTGACGTCGGCTTTGTTACGTTCGATGCGCACCCGAACGCGGGTGTAAACCCAAGGCTCGTCCAACACGATCACCCGCAGGACGAAGCGACCTTTGGGCTTCGGGTCCGAGTCGAGATCCATGATCTCTGCCGCAAGCACCGAGCCGATGCCTTGGGGAGCGGCGTTCGCGAGTCGATGGGCGACGGGCTTTCCCGGCGTAAAGATCGCCACCGAGACCTTGGCCGCCTTATCGCGCGTGGCCAACATCACCGGGGCCACCACGGGCGGCGCCGCAACCAGCAGACCTTCGTCGGCGCTGGGCGGAGTCAACCAGGCTCGCAATTCCGCTTCCAGCTTATCGCGTGCGATTTTTCCGGGCTTGGGGACACCACCGCTGGGATCGGCCACCCGCAATCGCTGATAGCCGAACCATGCCCCGAGCTCGCCCTTGACGGAGTAGGCCTCCGGCGGAGCAGGGTCCTCGTCGACGAACGGATTCTCACCGACCTCGACTTCGATACGCAGGCGGTCGTTGTCGAATGGACCGTCAGGACCGGAGGAGTCTTCGTCGCCCTCGAGCACAAAATAGTGTTCCGAGGCATAGCTTTCGACGTGCCACCAGCCGGGCCCGGCCAAGCCATCGGCTCCGGGCTGGATGGTGCCCACGAGCACCGGATTTCGGCGCTTCGCTTGCAGACCGGCGTCCGCCGAACCAAAGGCGATGACCGCATTCTGCTGCAGCCTATCGTTCAGCAATTTGGCAATTTGGTCGTTGAGCGCCCGCAACGGAGTGCGCAGATCAAGCGGCAGTCGGACGTTGGGTGCGCCGGCACGGGGCTTCAGTTTGATCGGCGTCGCGGGGCACCGTCGCGACGGCAGCAGATAGAACCGCCGGGTATTCGCTTGGTCGACTTCCGTCCAGTTGGGATTCCAGTGGACTACGTCAGCTTCGATTTGACGAGCGACGGTCGAGCCGTCGTCGAAACGGTTGCGCTGTTCGAGCACGTCCTCGCCGGACCGGGCCTGGACGTCGCCCCGCTGTCGCAGACGCGCACCATGGGCGCCCAAAACCACGCCGGGACCGCCGGCTGCCCAAGCGGGTCGCGGCGGGTCGAAAACGCTCTCGTCGATCTCGAATTCGTTGTCGTAGCGGGCGTCGTCCAGAACGTCGATGACATAGTGGTCGGCCGCCTTCGACTTGCGGAATTGCGGAAAAGGGAATTGGTGAACGTCGAACCGCGACGGGTCTTCTCTCGGCGCTCCTGGATCGGCCGCGGGATGGATCTGCTTGCGCAGTTGCAGCGAATGCACGCGCTGACTCCAGGCGTCCGGCTCGAAGATCGCGACTCCGAACCCTTTGGTCGTCGCGAAAAGCCCGGGGGTGGCCGCGAGGAGACCTTTGAGGGCCTTCGAAAGGTCCGCCGCCAAGCCGGCGGCGAGCTTGTCCACGTGATCGAACAAGGGACTGGTGACGATCCCCGTCGCGTTACTGTGCACGTGCGCCACCAACGCGGACATGCGGTCGGCGACGTCCGGAAGCAGCGAGCGCACGGCGTTGCGCAGGCCGAAGGCGTCGCCGGGTGTGAGGTTCGCCACCTCGATATTGCGTAGCGTAGCGCCCGAAGCGATATCGTTGACGACCTCGGCGAGGAATTCGGCGAATTCAAGCGTCGTCTCGCCGTCTCCGATCGACGGATGCGGGCGCAGCGGCCGAAAAGCAAAGGGCACGTAGTAGAGATCAACCACTCGAGCGACGGCGGGGCGCGCCGTCGCGGGCTCAAACAGGAACGGAAGACTCGCGCCGAACAGCCGTTCGAGCCGACGTGGATCCTTGATCTGCTCTGGGTCGGCCGGGGTCGGCGGAGGTGGCGACGCGAGCCTCGGCGTCGACGGGGGCGGAGGCTGTATCGCACGCAGCCAGTCGAACCGCTCACGAAGTGCCGTCTTCACACTGAGCGAAAGGTACCTGGCTAATTCGAGCGCGGCGGCGTCATGCAGGTCGGCGAAGGCGTCACCTCTCAATTCGGGGTAGGTCGCAGCGACCGCGTCCTTGTCGACCTCCATCCCGAAGCCCGGCGTGGCCTCCGGCCGAGCCGGATCCACAATGTCGCCGGGTACGATCGCGTCGACCGGCCGCGTCAATCGCAGCCCCAAACGCAAGACGTCGCTCTCGTCGGTCACGATCGCGGCCGAGGGCAGATCGCTCCAGCCGTCCGGGCACGGGATCGAAAGCGTCAGCCAAGCATCTCCGGTGCCGTTGGCGTACCCATGGATCGCCGTCTGGAAGTCGCTCAGAGGTTGACGAAGAAGATCTCGCAGGACTTGAAAGCCGGCGATCGCGTCGGCCGCCACGAGTGCTCGCTTGTGTACTCCCACCTTGGCCATGCTGCCGGTGATCGCCCCACTGTCTCTCGGGGAGGACGCGCCGCCGCCCCGCGGACCGTCGGCCTCGAAGGCCCACCGCTGCAGCACGAGCTCCGCGGCGCCGCGATCTATGGCCGCCATGAGGTCCGCCAGCGGTTCGTAGATCGCGCGTAGCGCCGTCGGTCGCACCTCGCCATTCTCGGCGGGGGCCAGCGCATTCTTCAGGTATTTGCGCGAGAAGGTGAGTTCAAAGGCGGCCAGCGAGGAATTGAAGCGCCACCCCATGAGCGCGACGTTTTGCCCGTCGGCCCGGAGCGCCGCCGTCGCGGGACTCTGGATGTCCGTGGCCAGCGGTAGCATCAACTTCGGGCCCTTTATCGGAATCCGCTGGGTGTATTGATGCTCGACGTAGCCTTCGAGGTCCCACGGCAGGTGCGGCGTAAGATAGTTGATGTAGCGCAGCGACTCCGTCGCCAAGCGCTCGGCCTCGCCGGCTCGCTCCTCACCCCGCGCGTCCTGGGTAAAGAGGTGCGACAGGAAATAACCGAAGCAACGGCTGTCCTGAGGCGGCGCAGCGCTTTTCCAGGGCGGCGTCATCGTCTGATAGCCGGTGCTGGGCATCGGCACGGCGGCATCGGGATAGGTCAAGAAGGTCACTACTCGTCCGCTGACCGTCAGGCGCGATGCGCGGGTCGCGACGTCGCGTGCATCGCTCGAAAGAGCGAGCCTCAGCTTGTTGAAGTCGCCGAGATGGGCGATGACGTCCGAAGCGGTGTGAAGGGGCGAAGGGTCGTAGGCGAGTTCGAATCGATCGATAAGACGATCGGTCGAAGCACTGAGCCGGCTCGTGAAGGCGCCCTTCAAGATGCAGAACGGCGGCCGCTCGGCGCCGCCGGCTTGCAATGCGGCAAGGCCTCCGAGAATGCGATTGAACAACGGGTTCGGTACCGAACCGACGGGCAGCATCAAATCCACCGCCGCGCCCTGGTCGATCAAGTTCTTTCCGCCCGGCGCAGGCGCGGATAGCCGGTTCACCAAATCGGCGAGCCTCACCGCGGGCAGTACGCGGTCGACGATCACGGCGCGAAGATTTCGATCGGCGACGGCAACGTCGAGGACTTGACCGCCCAAGTCCCAAGCCTCCAGCCCATCCGGTCCGGTGACCGTGAGCCATAGCTGACCGCCCGCGGCGTCGCGACCGGACCCAAGCGCCTTGAAGCGCGTCTCGATCTCGCCCTTCTCGTCAGGATGAAGCTGTGTGCCGACGACAAGCTCGAAGAGACCACGAGCGCCGCCAAGCGTAGCCGGCGTCTGGATGAGCAGTGCCGGCACGACCATGCGTTGGTCAACGGTCGAACCGGCGAGGGCCGGGCGCGCGAGCTCGTCAATCCGCAAACCGAGCCGAGGCCCCGTTATCGCCTCGAGCGTTTCCCCGGTCTCGGGAGCGCTCCAGCGCGGCGACAGGTCGACGGCGTCGAGCAAGCCGGACGGGACGGCATAGGCAACCGGAAGACCGCTGGGCGGCCGCCCTGGGGTCGTCTCCGACATCTTGGGCGCATAGACGAAGAAGCCCTTGGGACGATCCGCATCGCGCGCAATCGTCGCCGCCTGCGGCGCGGCGGTGGCGGCGTCGGCCGCAAGCCCGCGCACGGCGCGGATCGCCTCCAGCGATTCACCCTGTACCCGGAACACCGCCGAAGCGTCGCTCAAATCTGCGGTCATGGCGAAGGGCAGTTCCAAGACTTGGCCCATAAGCGATTGGACGTTGGTGCCGAAACAAGGCCAATTCCGAACGGCGCCTCGGGTGCCGTCCGGATCAAGCACCATGAAATTTCCGCTACCCGCGACCGCTTTCGGCCACCTCAGACGCTCGCCGAACCCGTAGAGCCGACCCAGCGCCTTCCGAAATTGGTCGTCGTCGGTGCCGGTGATCTGAGCGCAGAGTTCCTTCCAGATCTTCAGGTGATACGAGACGGCCCACGGCGGTCGGGCCGCACTACCCAAACCCAGCAGCCTGACCGGATCGACGTCGAGAGAATTCAAGTCGTGAAGAAATCGCGGCGGCAAGATCGGCCGAGGGTCGTTTGGCGGCGATGGATTCTGGATCGCACGTTCCCATAGCGCGCCATAGATCGGCGGACCCCCGCGGGTTTGCGGCGTGGAGAGGTAGTCGGCGATCTGTCCGTCGGTCAGCGGTGTGGGAAAGGTCGGGGTGCCGAGCATGGCGTCAAGGCCGCTTAGCAGTCGGTACGCGGCGGCCTCCGACGCGGTCAAGCTGTTAGCGTCGTTTCTGTGTAGATTGATGACTCGCGTGGCAAGGGCGACGGCCCAAGATTTCAAATCGCGCTGAACACCAGGCAAACGGCCGGCATCGATGTTGAGCAGATCCGCATATGCGCGGACCGGCGGCACGGCGAAGTTGACGACGGCGAAGCTGGGCCAATCCGACACGGGAAGAAGCAGCGGCGAGTTGAGGCCGCCGGCGGGATCCTGCTGTTCGGTCGGGATTTCCCAGGCGATGTCCCGAGCGCCGCTGGCGCTATTCGGTTTCCAAGAAAGCCCCAACGTCGTACCGGGCGGAAACGGAACCGGCATGGCCGTATCCGAGATCTTCTTGACGAGCGTCGGATCGAGGGCGTCCGTGACGAAGACAATCCGATGGCTGGTCAGGTCGCGCCCTTCAAGACGGAAGTATTCTTGGGGCGGTAGCGGGTCCGTATCCGGATGCGTCGTTAGCGCCGGTTGCAGGACGCCGAAGAGCTTCCCGGCCAAGTGCGGATAGGTCTCCGCGTCGCGGACAGGAGCCGTCGGGCGATAGGCCGCCGGGCAAAAGATGTTCAAACCGACGTAAAGCGTGCCCATGGCTATTTAGCTCAGCAGGAGTTGGCCGGAGACGCCCATCGAGACCTCGCCGGAGACGGAGAAGGTCCAACTGCAAAATCCGCAGCCGACCCGGACAGAAGCGGAGTAGGCGGCGCCGAGCGTCGCATCGTAGCTCAGCGCGCAGGAGCCCCCTGTGACATAGCGAATGGTGCAGGCGACCGAGGCCTGCACCGAAACGCGGAAACTGGCGGACAAAATCCAGACATCGATGCCGCCTTCACCGTAGGCCATGATGCCGATCACGCCCGTGATTTCGATGCTGTAGATCGAGGATCGCAGGAGGGCGAATGGATCGGTAGTCGAGGAGCCGGCGGGGATTTGCAGCGTTATCCGCCCTTCGACGATGGCGAAGACTCCGATGCCGGCTCGGACCCAGGCGACGGAATTTCCAGCTCCGAAGTAATAGCCGAAGTAGAATCCCATACCGATGCCGATCGTCAGCATCTTATCGCCGCGAGCGACCGAGGTCTTCTTCTCGATGTAGAAGCCGAATTTGGCTTCGTAGCATCCGACGGGGACGCTGAACGAGCGGAACCAATCGTAACCGACGCTCGTCCGCCAAGGGAAGCCGACGTCGATCAGAAAATCCCAATTGACGCCCCACTCAAGGGCGAATTCGCCCGACTTGAGCGCCCCCAACATATTGAATGCGGGGATGCGCAGGTTCGTCCGAAAGCGGTCCTCGGCGCGGCTGGGCCCAGGAATGTAGGCGAGTTCGATGCTCTCCTGTCCGAATACGCTCTGCACCCAAGGGGCGTAGAGCCGAACCCCATAGTAGTGCTGGTCGTGAAGGACCAACGAGCAGCGGGTGAAGAGCTCGCCCAAGCGGAAACTCATTCCGAAGAGCCAACTCTCCCTATCGAGAAGTTCTACGTCGCGGAAGACGAGCGGATCCGAAGCGTTGGGATGCGGATCCATCAGGTGTGAGAGCATTCCGTCGGGATCGCTGGCGCCCGGGTTCTGCTCGAGCAGATGGTTCAAGGCGGCCGCCGGCAGCGACACATTGTGGGCAAGGAGCAGCCAATAGAGTTGGAAAAATCCGCCCGAGCCTCCGTGCGTGTGACTGTCGTAATAGGCCACAAGGCCTTTGCGAAGGTTCTGTTGATCCGACGCGCCTGGGTCGCGCGTCGGATGCAGCAACAGGAGGTCAAGCCGGCTGCCGGGTGGGGTCGGCGACCAGTTGAAGATCCGGAGCTTGAGATCCTCCGCGAGGATCGAGCCGGCGTTTGGGTTGGCCGGAAGACGGGCGCCGGTCTTCACGAGATAAGCCGGCGAAATACGCAACTTCGCGATGTCGATCCGCAGGAAGCCGAAAATATTCAGCGAGATGTCGCGACCGTCGAGACCGGAGATTCCCAGGTAGGCGTCATCGGCGGTGCCGCCGGCCACCCGGACGGCCAAGGACAAGTTGAAGCTTAGGCCACGTGCGTCGATCAAACCGAAACTGGGAGACTTTCCGAAATCGACGTGCAAATCCATGTAGGCGAGAAAGACATTCGCTTGCGGGGTAACGTCGAGGCCGGTAAGCCAGACATATCGGCTCTTGAACGAAGCGAGCGCATCCGCCTCGTTTCCGCGTATGTAACCGAGGCCTGTGGGCACAAGCTCCACACCGAAAAGGTTCATCGCGCGAGGCTTGGGAAGCGCGAAGCTCAGCGCCGGTAGGTCGAACGCCAAGTTGCGCTTCGTCCCCACTTCGATCTTGTATCCCTTCAAGGTCGGAAGCTGGATGCGGAAATCTTGAAGCGTCAGGCGCAGGTCCGCATCGGAAAGGTCGACAAGGAGATTCAAGCCCGAGGGCTTCTGCAGTCGCAGCCCGCCGTCGATGTCGATGCTGGTCGACCCCTTGCGGCGCGTCACGCGGAGGCGGCTTAGTTCGAACTCCTTCACGAATGCAAGATCGACGTCCATCACGAACGGCTGCGGGAAGAATGCGGAGAACACCAGGTCCTTGGGGCCGTCCGGTTTGCCGGCGGGCGCCTGAAGGCCGCCGTGAATGACAAGCTTGGGGAAATCCTTTTGTCTTCCCCAGACATCCTTCGGGTAGATCTCCACCTCTATGTCCGCAGCCGCCAGTTGAGTTTGGCGGATTCGGACGTCGAACTTGGTCAGCGCAAGCTGAACATCCCGGACCTGCCCCGGGTCGTTCGACAGGTCCTTGCCGTTCGAGTTCTTGCGCAATACATGCGCCCAGACGTCGAGGTGAGGTGGCTGGTCAACCGAGACGTTGGGCCGACGTCCCCCGACCGCGATATAGTTGGCGGCGATGTGGTCGAAGCCGACCAGGTCTCTGAGCAGAAGGTCGCGGCTGATGTCCGCCACCGGTCGGACGAGTAGGACTCCGACCCATGTCGGATCCTTGAGATCGGGGTCGAGATCATCAATGAACGCCTCGATGATTCCGTCGGCGTCGAGCGGCGGGTCGCCGATACCGCGGAAGGGCTGCACGCCCAGCGGGTCGGGGCGTTCCGGGCCGCCATAGCTATGAACGACCTCCCGCAAGATCTCGGGAAGTCCCCGCTTTCGGGAGACCTTGACCAGGATCGTAGTCTCGTCGTCCAGGAAACACGTCCAGACCTTGTCCGTAAAGGCACAGAGGTCGAAACATTGCTGCCAGAGAGCGTCGACCAGCTTCTCGTTGACGACCCGCACGATCGGAAAGCGCTTCGTGCGGAGGATGTATTCCGGCGGGTCCGAGGAGATGTCGCTAAGCCGTCGCAGTGGAGGATTCAAGAAGGCATTGAGGGCCGCGAGCAACCGTTCTGCATCGGCCTGGGCGGCGGGCTCGAGCAACCGGGCGTAGACGTCGTGAGTCAGATGCGGCCCGTAAATCGAGCGAATCGTTGCGATCGCCGCGTCGGTCGCGTTTTCATAAAGATCGGCGATCGTAGTCCAGTTTTCGTCGACCCCCTGGATGATCCCCTGCAGCATTCCTCCGGCGGGAATATCGAGAACTTTGAGGATGTCAGCGACGTCGTTGATGCCAAAGAGTGCCTGCAGCAGCGAACCGTCGCAGCCGAAACGAAGAATGCGACGCATAAGATCGTAGTTGGCGGGTGCCCAGACATGCTCGAAGAGAAGGCCCATCTCGGGCGACGGCGTGGTCCAGTCGTCGTCCAGTTCTTCGGGCGGCAGTCCGGCAAGATAGTCGGCCATCGCGTCGGCCGCTTCGGAAGTCGGCGCGATGTCGTCCAGATTGTCGCTGGTTCGAAGATAGTCGATCGCTGCTTCGAGCATCTTGAGCGCGATATCGTCTTCGAGCGTAGCGGCGCGCCGCGGAATTCCCAATTGGTCTCGCAACCGACTTACCGCCGGGTCATTGACCAAGGCGCGCCACTTCTGCTCGAATCTGCGAAAGACGTCGTAGCCGGCCCCGTAGGCCCGATTGGACTGGTCGCTGAGTGCCTTCACAGCATCCGAGACCGGGCCCTCTTCGCCCCCGAAAACGAGATGCGACTGATCAGGTGAATCCATCAGGAACGTACGGGCTATCCGCACGGCCCGCGCGCCCTGCAGATCGGGCCCGATGCGTCCGGTTGCCTCCACGTCGGCGATGGTCGGGACGCGCTCAAGCAGTCGCTGAAAGGCTTGACTCTGCGAAGGTGCCAGGCGCAGCCCATCGACGTGCCGCAGCTCGCCGATCTTCGACGTGAATAGTTTCCTCAAGTTCGCGTCGAGCAGACGAACGCGTTCGCTGGTTCGACTGAATATCTCGCCTAGGCCCAGCATCTGCCCGACGCTATTGATCCGGTCCGGGCCGGCAAGATTTGCGACGGCGAACGCGGTATCGATGGCCGGCAGGGCAAACGAACCGGCGCCGGGACGGCCGAGCAATCTGTAGCTGCCGATCGGCGACGGGGCAGGTGTGAGCGGGCTGCGCCGAGCGGGCGGTTCCGGACGGACATCGCGCTCTTCGCGCAGAGCCACGATGTCCCAATGGCCCGCATCCGCGAATTCAAGGTGTGTGTGCTGGAAACGCGCTTGCCCATTGATGTTTATCGGCTCCGACGTCAGAAAGACATCGTCCTGTCCGGCAAGAACGGTCGTGAGCTTGCGCTGCAGGCGGACGCCTCGCGAGAGGCCGTGGACTTCGCGCGGCGCCTCGCCCGACAGTGGGACGCCCCCCTTATCGATGAAGCAGGGCCGCGACAGGCTGTTTTTCGGCGCCGCGTCGTCGGCGAACGCGGCGTAGAGTTTGCGTGGATCGAGGCCGCGGATCTTGGCCGGCTGTCGCAGCATCGTCCCGTCCGGGTTGCCGATGACGCCCGCCTGATTCGTCGAGTTCCAGAGATCGATGTCGGAAGTGGGTTGGACGGTCTGGGTGGTCCCAGGTCGCAAGGTGAGCGGCAATGGCCCATTGAGGACGAGCGCGATGGGATAACCGTTCTCGTCCTGGTATCGCAGGGCGAGAACCACCGGGTCCGCGGAAAAGGCCTCGGATCGCTCCCAAGTCAGCGCGCCGTCGCCGACTCCCGAACCTGCGACCTTGAGCCGACCGTTGGCCAGCGCATGCTGGAAGAGAAACTGGTTTTCGCCGTCGCCCACGGCCGACGTGTCGAGGATGTCGGCATGCAGAAACACCGCGCCGCTGTCCGGCGCCGCGTTCAACTCGTAATTCGTGGCATCGACGGCAAGTCGATCGATGGAGAATAGTTGCTGCGGCTGAAACGCGCGAGGCGGGCGCGGTTGATATCTGAAGCTATCGAACCAGATGAGCTTGAACCCCGCACCGACCGCCGGCCGGTGCAGCGGCCGCGACTGACGGATGTCTATCTGAATGACGGTGGCGCTGCTGGACGACAAGTCGACTTGAAGCCACCGCGCCAAACGCCGATTCAACCAAGCGAATGCCGCGCCGTTGCGATCCACGATCTCCAAACCGAGCGACCGATCTGCGGAGATTTGTAGGACCGGGCCGGACAGCGTCGGTGCCGTGCCGTCAGGCAACGCAAGTGAAGCCGTGAGATTGGAAGCGGCGGTAGTTGCGAGGGTCGCGCAGGATCCCGAGATCGCGATGGTCCCACGCCAGGTCAGATTCATGGTGACGTCGCGCAAGACGCCCTGTACAGCGAGTTGCAACGTCTTCCGAGACGAATTCAATGTGTAAGAACCGCGGACGGCCGTTCCTCCGATCGTCGGCAGAGGCTGATTCGACCCGTCTTGTAGATGGAGTTCCGCGCCGAACAGGTTGAGGATCAGCATCGGTGGATCTTTCAAGTTTAAGGTGTGCAGGCCAGCTGTGCCCTTGGGCTAAGCTCCGTTACAAGATCGGGAAACGTGCCCCATTGGACCGTCGCGACATCCGACGGCGAAAGGAACACGAGGCTGTCAGCCGCCATGGTCTCGAATGGTGCGTCGGGGTCGTCGTCGATCAGGTGTCGCCGCCCGGGTCCCGTCGACTGCACCCGGTATCGCGCGCGTCTCCCGGCGGGCACGACTCGCAACAGACGCATGGGTTCGGTTCGTAGCGCGATGTTCACGATCTTGTCCGGGCAAATGCCGGAGGCTTGCCAGTCGGCAAGACTCCAGAGCCGCTCGGTAGATTGCGGATTTCGCATACTGGCTCCGCCGCGCTCCACGTCGGCGACGGACACCACAACTGCCGCTCCCAACATGTAGTAGCCGGCCGCGTCCAGCGTGGATTGGTGAGCTACGACCGCATCGAGGGGACGGGCCAGCGCTGAAATCTGGCGCAGATCTCGTGTCGGACGAGCTTCGGTGGACGCCGCAGCGGCGTTCTTCGGCGTCCTTCCTGCGATCGGCCTCGCGGCGACGGCGGCGTTTCGCCGAGGATCGCTTCGGCAAACGTCGGCGAAGAAAGATCGCGCAAGGCTCCCCCCCGCGATAGCCAAGAACCGCGGACAGAAGGTATCCATAGCGACGTTGAGCCGCGCAGGAGAACCTTCTTCCGACTTCGTGAGAATCAGGGACCTGACGAGCGCGTTCCAAAGAGCGACGCGGTTGGCCTCGAGGTCGCTGCCGACGTCGGTACTGATGTTCTTCTCGGATCCGGTTGCCAAGAAGCCCATAAGGAGATTCGCTTCGTCGGGAGTGAGGGCGGTTCGCGCGTATCGGAGCGGCAAGCGGACATGCTCCGAAAACGGGGGGTAGTTGTTTTGCGCGCCCCCGGTTTCGGGCACGACATCGCCCTTAATAAAGGTCACGAGGTGAACGACGTCGCCATCCTCGGGACTGAGCGCGAATTCACCTTTCCAGCGCTCGTCAGGTACGACATAGGACTCGGGTAATGTCGGCGTCGCGCATCCTAGCAGCGACAACGCGAGGCCAGCAGCCCCTGGCAAGAGACGAAGGCGCCTCATTCCTTCGCCCTCGGCTTACGTCTCCGACCCTTGGCGCCCGCTCTTATGGTACGCGCCGCGGCTTCCAAGGTTGGCGGCCCCGGATCCGGGAACGGAATTCCGTCAGCGAAGAGAGCGAATGTGCGGTCGAGCCGTAGAAGCGGCAAGTTTTTGCCCTTTGGAGCAGTGGGATCCCGCAACCCGTTCACGACCGCGAGCGACTGGGACAAAGTCTCGGCGTACTTGCCTGCAAGTTTTGTGGTCCTGCTGTTCAAGAAGGAGGCGGCCAGAAGCGCCTCCTCCTTCTTCGTCCAAGCGCTGACCTTCGTTGCGCTGAGGCCCGCATTCTCTACGAGCACGGCCGGGGCTTCGCCGGCGACGCCTCCATCGGTGATGTGGGTCGGCCGGAAGACGTGCCAACGCAGGAGCATCGCCACGGTTCGTTCGCTCTTGAACACGTCCTTCAACGTCGTTGCGCCAGGGGGCGCGCCGTCGACGAACGGCGTCGATAGCACGTCGCGGATCCGTTGCCGTGCAAACGGCCAGACCGTCCCCTGCAGGCCAGGCGAGTTTCTGAAGGCGTGTTGGACTCGATAGAAAGAATGCCAGGTGCGCAGCCAGTCGCGTCCGACGAGCGACGGCGTAGTTAGCGCGCCGGCAGTGTCCACAAAGCCAACCTCGGCGCGATAGGTCCGGTCGCTCTTATTGAAGAGTTTTGCAGACCATGGCTTTTGCGAGCCCACTCCGAAGTCCAGAAAAAATTGGTTGAATTCATTGGACAAACGGGTAGCGGCGTAGGCAAGAAAGGCCCCGAACTCGGAGGGGCCGAGGTCTGCAGCCGGGAAGGCCGTGTAATGATACGGGCCGGCCGACAGTACCGAAGTATCCCAAGCGTTGATCCCATCAAATATGCCGCCCGCCTCGACCTGCGCCAGCGCCTTGACCACCCGGAAAGTCGACTGCTTTTCGGGTGACAAATCGGACCACTTTTGGCCAACGACGTGGTCGGCATCGAAAAGCGTTAGCGAATGTGCGAGCGCGCTGAGCGAGCCGTACTGGTAGATCGGTGGAGTCTTAGCCTTTTTCTTGGGCTTGATTACCCGCAGGATGGCCGTCCCCACGGGCACTTTCGGCGGCCTGCCGTTCACAAAGACTTGGCGATCCGTGAAATCGATGGCGAAGACACGCGGCCTGGTGTCCCTCAGTTCATCGTGAAAGCAGAACCCCTGATCCACCACCGTTTGCCATGGGTTTTTCGGATCGCCAGGCGAAATGGCTTGGAAAATGACCGGCGCACGCAGTTGCTTGGAAATCCAGACGTCGATAGCTCTTTTAGTGGAGTCGTCTGCCTCGCCACTCGGATATACCGCCGGCGGCAGACCGGCCTTTGGATCGATTTGGCGGATCTCTACTTGCCGAAGGCGCGACGCGTCGATCCCGCCACCCGTCGGGGAGTCCTGAGCGCCGTATCGACCGCGCGCCGCGATCTGAAACTCGCGCACCAGCATCTTCTGACGCTCTTCCCGCTCAGCCGGCTTCGTACTGCTCGGCAGGCGGAACCAAATTGCGTCAAGCTTGTCTTGTAGTCCTTGATCAAACGCCAAGGCGCAGCCCCCTCGCCAACTGGCCAGCCTTGTTCCCAGCGGACGTGCGTACGCCGAAACTGCTGGCGCAGCGCCCCCAAGTTTAGCGCCGCAAAGCTAGTCTGCACACTTCTACCGAAAATTTCAACTTGCAATTGAGTTTCGGATTTTTCTAATGTGGGGAGCCCTTCTTTGAGCCAGTCGAGGTGGCGTCCGCAGCGATCTCAATCACACCGCGCGAATGCTGTTGCCCGTGAGGTGGCGCGACAAGGCGCAGCATTCGCTCGCATTCGAAGCGGCATGGGCCATCGAATGTTTCGAAGGAATAGCGTGGACCTTCATCTCGTTGATAATTGGAGGAATGAATGAAATCCTGGTCCGGTTTGGCGATTGGAAGCTTGGCGGCTCCCGTTATCGGCATCGTGCTCTTGGCTGTGTTCATCAACAAGAGCGCTATCGCACTCGATTATAGATCTCCCGCATTTACCGCGGGAGTAAACGTTGCCAGTGGCCTCTTCGTGATTGCCTTGTTCATGGAGCGGTCACTCGCCGTACTGAACAACCTGCTGTTTTCGGAGGAGCAGCGTATCGCTGACGCCGCAGTCATGGGTGCGGAAACCGAAGCGGCGTTCGTCGACGCTGCCAAATTGTTGACCGTTGTGACCACGGCAAAGGAAAGGGTGCGATTAGCTGTCGGCTTCGTATTCGGCCTACTGATTAGCGCCGCTGGTCCGAGGACATTGGAGGGCTTGCTAACGCTTGATCTCACTAAGATGAGCGCCAACGATGCGAGCAAACTTACCGAACCACATTTGATGCTTTTCTACGGAGTCGACATAATCCTCACGGCGGGGCTACTCGCAGGAGGCAGTAACGCCATCAATGAAGTCATCGAGATCCTTAGAAACAAAGCAAAAGCCTTGTATTGGCAGGTAGTCCGTGATTTGCGCGAAAACTCACCTAAAGGTTAGCGGTGCCCCCGCGCGAGACCTCCTGCTTCTGGGTCTTCTGGTTCTGGCTCGCGCCCCGACGGAGAAACGATTGAAACACCTCGCGGTGCGGTGCAGATTAGCTCACGGTTTGAACAACCAACCTCTGCGACTTGCGACACTGGTGGTGACCTGACGACTGAGGCGCAAACCTTTCGATCCACACTGGCGTGAGCGTAGACCGACGGCGGCATCGTGATTCGATCCAGAGCGGGCATCGAGAGAGGTCGCCTCCTCGCTCCCCCGATTGAAAATCTTCCCCCGTCATAGCAGTTTGGGCCTCCCTAGCGCCGATCAGACTTACCAACACGACATATGGCGGCACGGTAATCCTTCGGTGAGGACCGCCTTCCGGGCGGCAACCTTGGCTGCGATAGTTTGCTGATTGATTTGCCAGCAAATGAGCGAACGTGAGCAAGGTTGCGGTTCTATCTGGTCCGGAGCGGCGGCGGCGTTGGACGACGGCCGAGAAGCGTCGGATGGTGGAGGAGAGCCTGGCGCCGGGGGCGAGCGTCGTCGAGGTCGCGCGGCGGCATGATGTGCACCCCAATTTGCTGACCGTTTGGCGGCGGCAGGCGCGAACAGGTGCCTTGGGGCGCGCACCGGCATTGCGGCAGGAGGACGAGGTGCAATTTGCGGCCGTCTCGGTTGCGCCGGAACGGCCGGCATGGACGACTCGTGCTGGAACTGGCGGGACGATCGAGATCGCGTTTGCAAACGGAGTGCAGCTTCGGATCACAGGCGCGGTCGACCCCGCGACGTTGGCAGCGGCGGTGGCCGCGCTGTCGGGTGGTCAGGCACGATGATCCCGTTGCCGACCGGGGTACGGGTATGGCTCGCGACCGGCCATACCGACATGAGGAAAGGTTTCGCCAGCCTGGCGCTTCTGGTGCAGGAAGTGCTGAAGCGTGATCCGCTAAGCGGCCATCTGTTCTGCTTCCGGGGCCGGCGCGGCGATCTGTTGAAGGTGATCTGGCATGACGGCCAGGGCGCCTGCCTGTTCACCAAGCGGCTGGAACGGGGCCGGTTCCTGTGGCCGAGCGTGGCCGACGGCGTGGTGACGATCTCTCAGGCGCAACTCGGCTATTTGTTGTCCGGGATCGACTGGCGCAATCCGCAAGAGAGTTGGCGTCCGACGTCGATGGGGTAGGATTTTGCTTGCGGCTGTCGATGGATGTGATTCCATCGTCACGTGATGGATGCCCCTGAATCGCTTCCTGCCGATCTTGCTGCTGCGCATGCGATGATCCTCGCCGAGCGCGCCGCGCGCCTTGAGGCGGAGAGGCTGGCGGCAAGGGCGCAAGCCGCAGCGACGCGTGCCGAAGCCAAAGCCATCGTCGCCCAAGCCGACGCCGCCAATGCAAGAGCGGACCTGTCGAGCACGGAAGCGCTGATCAGCAACTACAAGCTCGAGATCGAGAAGCTGCGGCGCCAGCTTTATGGCACCCGCTCGGAACGCACGGCGCGCCTGCTGGAGCAGATGGAGCTTCAGCTCGAAGAGCTGGAAGCATCGGCCACCGAGGATGAACTGGCGGCCGAGCGGACGGCGGCGCGATCGCAGACCGTCCCCTCGTTCCATCGCAAGCGGCCATCGCGCAAACCGTTCCCCGACCACCTGCCGCGCGAGCGCGTAGTGATCCCGGCGCCGACGTGCTGCCCCTGCTGTGGCGCGGACCGGCTGTCGAAGCTTGGCGAGGACATCACGGAGACGCTGGAGGTGATTCCGCGGCAGTGGAAGGTGATCCAGACCGTGCGCGAGAAGTTCTCCTGCCGGGCCTGCGAGACGATCGCCCAGCCGCCGGCGCCGTTCCATGCGATACCACGCGGCTTCGCCGGTCCGAACCTGCTGGCGATGATCCTGTTCGAGAAGTTCGGCCAGCATCAGCCCCTGAACCGGCAGAGCGAGCGCTATGCGCGGGAAGGCGTCGATCTCAGCCTGTCGACGCTGGCCGACCTGGTCGGAGCCTGCACGACCGTGCTGCAGCCGCTGCATGCGCTGATCGAGGCGCATGTGCTCGGTGCTGAGCGCCTGCACGGCGACGACACAAATGTGCCGATCCTGGCGAAGGGCAAGACGATCAAGGGACACATCTGGACCTATGTCCGCGACGACCGTCCCTTTGGTGGCCGGGCGCCACCGGCGGCGCTCTATTACGCCTCCCGCGACCGGCGGGGCGAACATCCGGTGCGGCATCTGAAAGCCTTCAGCGGTATCCTGCAGGCAGATGCCTATGGCGGCTACAACGCGTTGTACGATCCCTCGCGCGCGGGGGGCCCGATCAAATCGGCGCTGTGTTGGGCGCATGCCAGGCGGCAGTTCTTCGAGCTGGCGGACATCGCCGCCAATGCAAGACGAGGCAAGAATGCAGGAGCGATCTCGCCGATCGCGCTGGAGGCAGTCAAACGCATCGATGCCTTGTTCGAGATCGAGCGTGGCATCAACGGCGTTGCCGCGGCGGAGCGGCTGCGCATCCGCAAGGAGCAAGGCGCGCCGCTCCTTAAGGCGCTGGAAGCCTGGCTGCGCGAGCAACGTGGCCGGCTGTCGCGCTCGGCCTCGGTTGCCGAGCCGATCGACTATATGCTCAAGCGATGGGATCGGTTCGCGCGCTTCATCGACGACGGCAGGATCTGCCTGACCAACAACGCCGCCGAACGAGCCCTGCGCGGCTTTGCCCTTGGCCGCAAGTCCTGGCTGTTCGCCGGCTCCGATCGCGGGGCCGATCGTGCCGCGGTCATGGCGACCTTGGTCATGACCTGCCTATGCCGAGCGCGGCATAGGGCTGTTTATGCCGCCCGCCGAACTATGCCGAGTCGCGTCGTTTTCCCCAGATTTCTGGCTGACCGGCGTTTGGTCGGTTCGGCATAGTTCGTTCTGTGCCTCCGCTTTCAACAGCGGAGAACAGGAAGATGGAAGCTGAAGAGTACTTGGGCAGAAGCCGGCTGTACCGGCGTCTTAGAAGCGGGCCGCACGGACGGCTCGTCGAGTGCTACGCCGTTCGTCTTGTCGAAGAGAGGCTCGTTCGGCACGGTGCGTGGCGTTGCCTCAACGTAGTTAGCGGGCTCCTGGGTTGGATCGCAGGCCGTCGCTACAAGCTGGCCGATCTCGATGAGCAGGTCGTTGAGCGGTACCTCCGACATCGAGGCGGGAGGCAGTCCATCCAACCCGGTGACCGGGCCGCGCTCAAGCGATGGCTGTCGGTGCTGCGCGAGGACGGCGCGATCGCGCCGTTGGTGCTGCCGCCTCTCACTCCACACGAACGGATCTTCAAGCAGTTCGATGCCTACCTGCGATCAGAGCGCGGCTTGGCCCCGAGGTCCATCGTCCGCCATCTCCCGGTCATCCGCAGGTTCCTGCACGAGGTGTGCTCCGGCGGCGCCGCTGCCCTGCGCAAGATCAGCCAACAGGACGTGATCCGCTACATTGAACGCCACGCCCAGGATTGGAGTCCGGGAACAGGCAAGGCGATGTGCTGGTCGTTACGCGCCTTTCTTCGTTACCTCCACCATCGGGGGCTGAACGTGCGCCCGTTGGCGGATTGCGTTCCATCGATGCGACGATGGAAGCTCGCAACTCTGCCGACCTATCTGCCTGCCGCTCAGGTGCGGAAGGCTCTCGACGGTTGCGACCGAGAGACGGTGATGGGACGGCGCGACTACGCTATTCTGTTGTTGCTGGCCAAGCTCGGCCTGCGGGCTGACGAGGTCGCGACGCTCACCCTTGATGATATCGACTGGCGCGCCAGCGAGATACTCGTTCGCGCCAAGGGCCGACAGCGTGCACGGATGCCGATACCGCCAGACGTTGGCGCGGCCATCGTTGCATATCTGCGCAATGGCCGCCCAAAGTCGTCATGCCGACGGTTGTTCGTCCGCACACTCGCGCCCCACGTCGGCTTTGCTTCCGGATGTGCCATCACCATGATCGCCAAGGCCACTCTCGATCGCGTTGGGATCGAAGGTTGCGCACACCGCGGCGCCCATATCTTCCGACACAGTCTCGCTACCGAGCTTCTCCGATCTGGCGCGACCTTGTCGGAGATCGGACAGTTGCTGCGGCACGAGAACCACGACACCACCCGGATTTACGCGAAGGTCGACATCGACGCGCTGAGAACATTGAGCCTGCCCTGGCCGGGAGGCGCGCAATGACCAATCTGCGCTCCGCACTCGATAACTACCTGAGCATGCGCAAGGGGTTGGGATACAAGTACGAGCACCAGACCCGTCGGCTCGCCGACTTCGTCGCCTTCATGGAGAAGCGCAAAGCCAGGATCATCACGACGAAGCTGGCCATGGAATGGGCAACGCTGCCGCCCGATCGTCATGCATCCTGGGCGCTGCGATTGAGCGACGTGCGCGGGTTGGCGCGCCATGTCGCCAACTTCGATCCGAGAACGGAGGTGCCGCCTGTCGGCATGCTGCCGGGATGGAAGCGTGCCAAGCCCTATGTCTACAGCGACGCGGAGATCGATGCGTTGCTGAAGGCAGCGCTGGCTCTGCCGCCAGTTGGCGGGCTGCGCCGATGGACCTACCATACCCTGTTCGGGCTGATCGCGGTGACGGGCATGCGTATATCCGAGGCGATGGGCCTGGAGCGTGATGACGTCGACCTCGACGCCGGCGTGCTGACGGTCCGGTTGACCAAGTTCGGCAAGTCGCGGTTCGTGCCATTGCATCCGACGACAAGAACCGCGTTGCGCGATTACGCCCACCGGCGCGACGCGATGCTCGGATCACGCTGCGGCTCGACCTTCTTCGTTGCCGAACAGGGGGGCCGCTTGCTGCACCAGTACGTTCATCGCGTCTTCTGGCGATTGTCCCGAGAGATCGGGCTGCGGCGCCCAGGTGATCGTACCGGGCCACGCGTGCACGACTTCCGTCATCGCTTCGCCATCCGGACGCTGCTCGACTGGTATCGCGAAGGCAAGGACATCGAGCAACAACTCCCAGTGCTCTCTACTTACCTCGGCCACGCCTGCGTGCGCGATACCTACTGGTATCTCTCTGCCTGCCCTGAGTTGATGGAAGAAGCGGCGCGGCGTCTCGATCGGCGATGGGAGGTGACGTCATGAAGCCCGCCTGCAACGTCGCCACGTTGATCGAGCGCTTCTTCACCGAGCGCCTCATGCGCCAGCGCAATGTTAGCGGCAACACGATCGCCTCCTACAGAGATACGTTCCGGCTGCTGTTCATGTTCGCACAGGTGCGGCTGCGGAAGTCCCCATCGGCCCTGACGCTCGCCGATCTGGATGCAACGTTCATCGGCGCGTTCCTCACCGATCTCGAGGTAAAGCGCGGCGCCAGCGCAAAGACGCGTAACCTGCGTCTGACGGCCATCAGATCCTTCTTCAGGTTCGTGTCCTTCGAGGAACCGGCACACAGTGCGCTGATCCAGCGCGTGCTCGCCATACCGAGCAAGCGCCATGACAAGCGACAGGTGCACTTCCTGACGCGCTCCGAGATCGAGGCCGTTCTCGCCGCACCCGATCGAACGACGTGGCTTGGCCGCCGCGATCACACCTTGCTGCTGGTCGCGGTCCAGACGGGCTTGCGCCTCTCAGAGCTGACTGGCCTTGACCGGGATGCCGTCCACCTCGGGTCTGGTGCACACGTACGATGCGTCGGTAAAGGGCGGAAGGAGCGGACCACTCCGCTGACCACACTCGCTCGGTGTGCGCTCCAGGCATGGCTCAAGGAACCGCTGCGGAAAGGAGCAACAGCGTTGTTCCCGAACGTGCACGGGGGCCGGCTCAGTGCCGACAGCGTCCAATCGCTGCTGGGAAAGCATGTTCGTGTCGCTCACAAGAGCTGCCCGTCCTTGAGGGCCAAGAGCGTGTCGCCGCACGTGCTGAGGCACAGCGCTGCGATGGAACTGCTGCAAGCCGGCGTCGACTGTTCCGTGATCGCGCTGTGGCTCGGTCATGAATCGGTCGAGACGACGCAAACCTACCTGCACGCCCACCTCGCCCTCAAGGAAGCTGCTCTGGCGAAGCTCAAGCCGTACGAGCGTGGCAAGCGTACCCGCTTCCAGCCGAACGACCGCCTACTCGCCTTCCTCGAGACGCTCTGAACGACCAGACTATGCCGAATGGAATGGGGCTGCCTTGCACGCGATCGACGGTGCCAGCGTGACAACGGCTTGCCAAACCAAATCCGTTCGGCATAGTTCGGCGGGCGGCATAAACCTGCCTATGCCGAGCGCGGCATAGGGCGGAGACGATCAGGCTGTACATCGCAGCTGCACGCCGGCCGCCGCGATCGGAACCGCAGAAGAGCCAGGATTTTCGGCCGAGGGCGATGCCTCTCAACCCTCGTTCGGCAGCATTGTTGGAGAGGCACACGCGTCCATCATCGAGAAACAGCGTGAAGCTCGGCCATCGCTTCAGCATGTAGTTGAACGCCTTGGCCAAATCGTGCCCGCGGGCAAGCTTGGCGAGTTGCTCCTGCATGTAGAGCCGAAGCGCCTCGGTCAAAGGCCGGCTGAGCGTCCGCCGAACGTCGAGACGCTCCTGTGCGCTTTTGCCATTGATGGAGCGTTCGATCTCGAACAACGCATCAATCCGGCGCACGACCTCGATTGCGATCGGAGACAGCGGGATCTCCTTGTTGCCCGCAGCCTTGCGCCGCGCATTCTCCTCAACATCGGCCATGGCAAAGAACGGACGCCGCGCATGTGCCCAGCAGGCAGCCTCCCGGATCGGTCCGGGGCTGCGTCCCGCCAGATAGAGCTGGTTGTAACCGTCATAGGCGTCGGCCTGCAGAATGCCGGCATACCGCGCCAGATGCGCCTGCGGATGTTCGCCCTTGCGGTCGGGCGAGTAGTAGAACATCGCGGCTGGCGGGCCGGCGCCGCCAAACGGCCGGTCGTCCCGGACATAGATCCAGCACCGCCCCGTGTCGGTCTTTCCCTTGGCCAGCACCGGCACGGTCGTGTCATCGGCATGAAGCCGTTCGGCCGCCATGACATGAGCTTCGACCAGACGCAGCAGCGGTTCCAGCGACGCACAGACCGATCCCACGGCATCCGCCATGGTCGAGAGCGCGATCGGCACGCCCTCCAGGGCGTAACGTTCGGCCTGACGGTTCAACGGCTGATGCTGGCCGAACTTCTCGAACATGATCATCGACAGCAGGCTCGGACCAGCCCATCCGCGGGCCACGGCGTGGAACGGCGCCGGCGCCTGGCTGATCTTCTCGCAGTCACGGCAGGAGAACTTCTCCCGCACCGTCTCGACCACCTTCCATTGGCGCGGCACCACGTCCAGCGTCCGCGTCACGTCCTCGCCGAGCTTGCGCAGGCGATTGCTGCCACAGCATTCGCAAGCCGTCGGCGGCTCGATCACCACCCGCTCGCGGGGCAGATGCTCGGGGAAGGTCTGTCGCTCGGCGCGTTTGCGGACGAACCCGCGGACCGTCGTGGTTCTCACCACGGCACGTTCCGCCGCGAGCTCGTCCTCAGTGGCGTTCGCTTCCAGTTCTTCGAACGTCAGCGCCAGCTGCTCGAGCAGTCGTGACGAACGCTCCGAGCGCTGTCCATAAATCTGATGCTTCAGCTTGGCGATCTGCAGCTTCTGGGAGGCGATCAGTGCCTCGTCTTCCGACGCCTTGGCCCGGGCGACCGCGAGCTCGGCGGCGACCGCCAGTCCCTTCGCGCGTTCGGCCGCCAGCGCCTCTTTCAGGGCGTCAACGTCATCCGATCCGGCGCCGCGATCAGCATTCATGCGGCGCAGTGAATCACAGATCGGCCGCGTTGGAACTCCCAAAATACCGGAAGCCGCAACTTTCTCGGCTCAGCCGGCGCTCCGCGGCCGCCAGGTCAGTTGTGGATTCCTCCAGTCGATTGCTTCGAGCATATAGGCCATCTGCGCCGCCGAGATCGACACCGCTCCATCGGACACCGAGGGCCAGATGAACTTTCCACGGTCGAGGCGCTTGGCGTAGAGCGACAGACCGATGCCGTCATGCCACAGGATCTTGACCAGATCCCCGCGCCGGCCGCGGAAGATGTAGAGATCGCCGGCGTGAGGATCGCGCTTCAAGCTCTCCTGCACCGTCAACGCAAGGCTCTGCATGCCACGGCGCATGTCCGTGTGTCCGGTCGCGATCCAGACCTTGACCCCGCTCGGGATCGGAATCATCGCCGCCTCAACAGGTCGAGAATCCGCTGCAGCGCCTCGGTGTCGACGTCACGATCCACGCGCACGCAGCAGCCGCCGAGTTCGATCTCGATCGTTCCGGCCCTGATACGCGGTGACGCAGACAACGATGGCAGTGGTGGCGCTCCCGTCGATGCCGCAGCACGCGAAGACGTGATCTCGACAGGAACGAGCGCCGGCCCGGCATCACCGCCGAGACGGCCCTGGCGTGCCTGCCGACGCCACGTGAACAACAGGCTCTGCGCGACTCCATGCCGCCGGGCAACGCCGCAGACCGTTTCCCCGGACTGCATCGTCTCCTCGATGAGACGAACCTTCTCCTCATAGCTCCACCGGCGCCGACGTTCGGTGCCCAGTACTTCCATCTGCATCGCCACATGACCTCAAGGCTAGACTTAAGGTCAGATCCTTAGACCGCTGGCCAAGCCGGACAAGGCGGCCTCCGCCGGAGCGATACACTCTTTGCGAGCATTTCGCACTTTGAGCATCGACGCCGTGAGGTGGTGCGAATAACTAGCTCTAAGCGAACGATACGGATCGGCGCCCAAGTGCTCTCAGGACGAAAGGACCGCGACCATTGCGTCATTCGGAGGACCTCAAGACGGGTACCGACCCTGGACGGATAACTCATGACTGGAAAAGGTGCAGCCGCATCGAATGGTGCGGCCGCCATGTCCCCGAAACCCGCTCTTCACGAACCGTGCTACAAGTCGATATCGTAGCTGATGCTCGTCTGGTTTTTCTTGGAGCGGATCTTACGGATCACGATGCGGCCAATCTCGCGGGTCTCCGCGACGTGGGTCCCACAGCATGGGCGGCCCGGGCCGTCGTTGACGAAGACGATGCGGACCGGCTCGCCGGCTGGCACGTAGTCCGGTACGAAGCCGATCAGACGCATCGCTTCCGCACGATCGATGACCTCCGCAATGCGGACCTGATCGTTTCGGCGCAGAAGACGGTCGACCTCCACATTCAGTCCGTCGTGCAGTCTCTGCCGCTGGTCCTCCGTCAACGCCACGTCGTACACGATGCGCGACTGCTGAGGATAGTGGCTTGCGCCGGACACCTGCCAATCGTGTCCGAGCTTGCGGACGGCGCTGCAAAGCAGTTCGCCGGCCGAATGCAAACGGCTGTGCAGCATACGGCGGTCGCGGTCTACTAACATCACGATATCGCCTCCTTGGGTAAACGACCCGCGGATTGAAGAGGCGAGATGTTCAACTGCATCGCTGGTGATTGTGACTCGCTCGACTACCGCTTCCGCCGAGCCGTCTTTGGATCGGACGGTACCGATATCGGACGGCTGGCCGCCCGATGCCGGGTAGAAGACAGTCTTGTCTGCAATGAAAGCGAAATGGCCTTCGCCGAGATCGCGTAGCGAGATGATCTTCGCGCGCTGCTCAACCGGTGCGGGATGGAGCAGGTAGAGAGGTATCGTTCTTGCAGGCATGGTTCACTCCTTGTGGGCGGAAAGCAGCACCGCGGTTCGGTGCTCCGGGCGTTAGAAGGCGGCAAACAGGACGCTGACGACCGGATGGGTCTTCCGCATGTTGACGATCTCGCGCGTGTGCGCGATGTCGTTGCCGCCGACGCCGCCGGTCGGCTTGACCGGCATGGCGTCGGCCTGCGCCGGAGTGAGCGCGGCGGACGGCTTCGTCAGATGCGTCGAGATGCGGCCGAAATGCACATTGCTGAGCTGGATCTGCGCGGCCAAGAGCCGTTTCAATTCGGTCATCGTCTCCACGAAGATCGCGCCGCGCTCGCGCGCCCGGCCGAAGATCTCCGCCGGCTCCATCGTCGGCCAGTCCAAGGGCAGATCGAGGATCGCCTTGACGGCATCGGCTATTGACGGCATGGCCATTTCGGTCGCCATCAGCTCGCGGTGGGCCGGCGTCATCTTCGTCAGCCGGGTCGTGAGCGTGTCCAGGTAATCCCGCGTGGTGAGACCGAACGCGACGTCGATGCGGGCTTGGTTCGGTGAGAACGTCGCATTCGGGCCATCGCGCACAACTCCGGCGATCGGGAACGAGAGGAGGTACTGCCGCATACGCATGAAGAACGCCGGTGAGAAGATCATCGTGCCGGCGTCGTTCTTGCGGCCGAGATCCCGATAGGCCTCGTAAAGTGCTAAGAGCCTGAGCGCCTGGATGTTGAGCTCCGTCCCGGTCGCGGGGTCGTCGAATGCGACGACGCCCGTTCGCAGGTCGTTCAGTGGACGCATGATGCCGGCGACAACATCGACGGTGCGGTTGACGAGCTCGTTGAACACGAGTTCCTCGCGCTCGCCGGTGAAGGTCAGCGGTGCATGGCGGTTCCTGAGCCAGCAGCCATCGTAATCTAGCATGGGCGAGATGCCGGCGGCTCCAGCCCAGGCGCAGAGCGCTTCGGTGAATCCGGAGACGGACAAAAGGCCATCGCCCGGCGGCGCCTTGACGGCCTGGGCGTGACGCTCGATCGAGGCGGCGATGAAGCCGAGTCGGCGGGTGATTTCGGCGGCCAACTCGCGATCGGCATTGGCGTGCGGGATCGCGTGCTGCTGAGCGCGGACCAGAATGCGGGCCGCCATCACGAGTTCGGCGACGGCGGCGGTGCTGGCTTCGATCGCGCCGTTGATCCGCGGCAGCTCGTCGCGGACGAACCAGTCGAGAATGAGCGCGAAGTCTTGGACGTTCGCAGCCGGACCGGTCCAGTGTTGTTCGGCCAGGTAGAGAGAGTGGGGCATACCAGCCGCCACCGGAACGAAGGTCGGCTGGCCGAGACCGCATGAAGTCAGGTGCGCTGTTGTCGCCGCGCTGAGCGCGGGCGTCGGAACGTTCGTCGGTGTCGGCGTCACGATGGAACTCCTCCGGGATGCGTCGATGCTTGCGGTCATGACGGGCATTCGCGCCGTCGAACATCGCGCCACCTTCGAAGAGTCCGAATCTAAAGTAATACGGAGATAGCGCCCCGTATTAAGGGCACTTCAATCTCTCGAATTCAAAGATAAACACCTCAGTTCTTAGGATAATTCCTGACGTCTATTGCATATCTTACAGAAGTAGCACGTTCTACACTTCGGTTTCTCAAATGGTGCTTCTTTTTACGTTGATTCATCAAACGTCGGTATTTTTGAAAATTTTTATAATCAAGTTGGATTTTGAAAGGAATTTTCTGGCGCAACCACCACTTGCAGGGCACGATGTCAGCAATGTTTTCGGGCGGAGCTGAGCTGTGAGCTTTGAAAAGGCCAAAACAATAACGTTTGCCCTGATGTATTTGACGGAAGCGCTCAAAAAGAAGGGGAAGAAGAAGCTATCCGCGAAAGAATTGGCGGTGGAAATCAACAAGTACTGGAGCGGAGACATTGATGGCGGCAAGATCAGCGCAATTTTGCGCGGCTGGCACCTGCCTCCGGAAGAGATAGAGGGCCTATATGAAGCGCTTCAGAAGCTAATCGAGGGACGTAAACTTAGGCTGGATCTATCCGACATCCCTCCGAGCTTGGCACTACGGCACGAACTACCGACGGTCTTTCAGAGTAACGACCCGCATGGGCTTCAAGGAGAACTCATCGGGGGCCTATCGTCGAAAATGGCCGGTCCATGGATATTCTATTATGTCTCGCCAATCGACCGAACAGGCAAGGCTGCATCGGAAATTCGGAGCACCGCTGCGTACATCTACCCCGCCACGCCTAACGCGAGATCGATGGACATCCGGATGATATCGAAGCATGGCCTCTGGAAAGGAACTCTGTTTGCGACCGAGCCACACCTATACGTCGTTATGCATGATATAGCGAAGAATGATCCCAAAAAGACCGAAACGACATTTTTCGTTGTCAACAGCCCGACCGCGAAACGTCCCTTTATTGCAGGCATAGGCACTGCCTTGATTCGCAGCAAACATCATGCCGTTCAACCCGTATTTGGCTTCTTGTTTTTCGGCGAGAAGGACATTTCCAAAAGCGATAAGGGTGCCGATCCTTTGGTCAAGAACTTCTTCGAAAGTTATCCCCCGCCCGAGACCGACCTAGAAAAGATTCGCTCGGAAATTTGCGTCAGCTATTCGTGGGTAGAATTTGGACAGAAGCGACAGGACCTCGCTGCGTATATCAAGACCCTTGAGGTTAACGGAGCTTCGTTGGACAACGCACCCCCTGTGCTGCACGTTCGGTGGCCTTAAGACTCCGCCGTTCGTGAGCTCCATCGGCACTGAACGATATTGCAGCGGCAATTTTTGGTTGATTCTAAACGAGATTGATCAGTCGCGGGGAACGTATGAAGCTCGACCTAAATGGCCTTCGCCAAGCCAAGACACCGTTTGAGTTTTTAGACAACGCGAAGCCAATAATTGATTCAGCGCTAACGAAGGTAATTGAGCGACTTCCGACGTGGGAAGCGGCTGAGCAGATGTCATCCATTGTTCAGCATGCGACGTTCGCTGGAGGCGGCGGCAAGAGACTCCGACCAGCATTGACGCTTCTTACCGCGCGCTGTTGTGGCACGCCACTTGAAGAAGTAATCGACTGTGCCGCAGCTGTTGAACTCATCCATGCCTACACCCTCATCATTGATGATATCCAAGATGGAGATGACATCAGGCGCGGCGAGCCAGCAACACATAGTAAGTTTGGCATTAACCTGAGTCTTCTCGCCGCCAGCGTCCTACTTATCGAAGGGACCAGTCTTCTTCAGGAAAAACTTCGAATACCGCCGCTGGTGCTTCGAGAGCTGTTGCATAAGCTACATGCCGGGCAAGAGGCAGATATCGAGTCGGCCAATTGGCCTGTTCCTAAGAGGACTCAAGAGTCCATGCAGTTTATTTTTTCTGGCAAGACTGGTGCGTTATTTGGGTTGTCATGTGTAGCCGGCCTTGGAGCTCAGGGTGCTGACGAAGAAATGGTCAGAGGTCTCGTCGATATTGGGAGCGAAATGGGAATTGTGTTTCAAGCGGTAGATGACTTATTAGAGGCAACCGGCGATTCTACCCAAACCGGGAAGCCGGTTCGTAAGGATCGCGCTCAGAAACTTACATTCATGAGTCTCTTTGCCGACCCGACCAGCGCTCGCGAGGAAATACAAAGAAGAAGGGTCGCATTA
Source organism: Bradyrhizobium sp. HKCCYLRH3061 (assembly GCF_051168015.1). Lineage (NCBI taxonomy): Bacteria > Pseudomonadati > Pseudomonadota > Alphaproteobacteria > Hyphomicrobiales > Nitrobacteraceae > Bradyrhizobium > Bradyrhizobium sp. HKCCYLRH3061. Next base: position 147,988 of record NZ_JBNPUE010000007.1, on the reverse strand, counting down.
GAGGCGAAAATTCGCGAGAGTCTTCCGGGTGAGGGTGCCGGCTTCTTGATCGAGTTCTTGGAGGCCCTCGTTCACCGGTCTAGATAGTGATCGCAAGCGAATAGTCACGGCCATTCGAGACATGGACAACATGCGTCGCCTCGTTGAGGCGAACCGACAGGAGAGTACACGCCAACGTGGACATGTCGCACCGCATTTCGGTCTTGAGCATTCCTTCTTCCACTCCTCCGGATCAATCCGAGTGCTGTAGCTGCCCAATCAGTACGGCGGAGCATTGAGGTGCTGCCATAAACGGCTTCTTCCTCCGTGAGATGGCCGCTATAGTTTTGTTGTACAATCCTGTAAATGTACCAGCGTTTGGGAATTCCTGTCCTCCGGTCTAATCGACATCGTCGCGCACGATCTGATCAGGGACTGACCGCAACGCCTTCCGGGTCCGAAATTCGACCACGGCTCGCGCGCGACGCTTTCTCGCCAATGGATTGGGCTCGCGGAAGCATGAACCAGATCCAAGCCACGACCTGGAGCGCAAGATTGAGAGCAAAGGCTGTCCGATAGGCGATTTCGGGATAGTGTCCAGCTTGAGGCGTCCAATACTGAAGCACAACGCCGGTCGCGTATTGCACAACGAAGGCCGCGGCAATGTGGAACAGATTCAGCGCGCCGTTCGCTCGTCCGGCGATCTGTTTCGGAAAATACTCGGCCAAAATCGCAAAGCTCAGCACCGTAGCCGCGCCGACCGCCGCTACAACGGCCCACTGCAAATATGACGGCAACGGCAAGCGCAGGATCAACGCGAACTGAGTTGCAATAAACACAGCCGCAACCAGCCCAAGGAGCAGCTCCGGTCCAACACCGCGCCTTCGCAGCCGATCGGCAGCGACCCCAAGAAGAATGGCACCCAGGCTGAGCGCGACCGCCATCGCAAACAAATGAAATACCACGCCGGCGCGATCGAGGCCCTCAACGTCCTTGAGCCACTGCGCCGCCCAGAGCCCTTGGAGAGCCCAGGCCGTTCCAATGCAGGATGCCGAGAGCGGCGCAACGCGCCAGAATCGCGGATCGGCATAGACCTCTTTCAAACCGGCTGCGACCGCGCCGCCCGGAACTGCGGTCCTCTCGGGCACGATCAGATAAATCGTGACCGCACTGGCGACAGTCAGCCCGGCGAGCAGACCAAATAGTTGACGCCAACCAATCCAGTCGAGCAACAGGTCGGCCGGCAAGGTCGCCGTGACCGCACCCAGCGCGCCCAGCATCACCATCAAGCCGTTCAGGAGCGGGACGCGATCCCCGGGAAACCAGAGAACGAGCGCTTTCAATCCCGCCGTCATGGCAGAGGCAACACCCAGACCGATCAATGCCCGACCGAGCAGAAGCATCCAAAAATGGTCCGACACGGCGAACAGCGCAGAGCCGACCGCGGCGATCAACAACAACGCGCTCTGGACCCGCCGTGGCCCATATCGGTCCAATAGGATACCGATGGGTATCTGCGCGGCAGCGAAGGTCACGAAGTAAACCGACGTGAGCAAGCCAAGATCGTCGGCACCGAGCCCCAATTCCGTCGCCAGCGGAGCCGCCATCACCGCATTGATGGTCCGGAACAGATAGGCGATGTAGTAGCCAAAGACGAATGGTAGGAAGATGCGCAGGATCAGCGACCGCTTTTCCCCCGGATCCTTCGCCACCTGTCTCGGTGCCGTTAGCCAGGCTGGTAGAGACCGTCGTCGTGGGACCGCCCCCTCACCTTCATCGATCGCACGGCAGGTGGCGGAATCAGGGAACAGCGCCGCCTCGACGGCCCGCAAGCCCAACGTTGCCGCGTCCTCTCTGACAGCAGCAATGGGAACAGACACGCCGTCAGCCAAGCTCGGCGCCTGAACAACCGGCTCGCAAAGCCTGTCTTCCGTTCCTGATGGGTCTCCCTCATCAGCCGTCAAAGGAGCCGTCCTTGTCGCGCTCATCCTATCGATCGTCTCCCGAATGAGGGGAGTTCCGAGATCGACGCGCCTTCCAACCTGCGCGGCAAATTCTTCAAACCGCTCGGCCCCAAGCGCGCAGGCAGCCCTCTGCTCGCTCGCCGGCATCAGCGGGGTCACAGCAAGATGAAACCGGGCGTGAAGAGCAGCCGTCTCGTTCGCGATTCTGAGATTGCGATCGAGCTCCTCGAGTTGGCGGCTCAATCCAGCGAGGTGGCGCACTACAGTTGCCGTATCGTCAACTTCGCCTTCAGAGCCGAAGTAACGATCGAGGGCCGCTTCGACGACCGCCGATTTCGTGGCACGGGGATTTTTGGCCGCTTCTGCCAACCGCGCAGCCATGCCCTCGGAGAGGTAAACGCCAACTCTGGGTTTCATGAGAGAGACTTGGTCTGAGAGCGACTAGAGGGTCGTTAGTCGTGCAAACAAATTTCGCTGGCATCAGCGGTCTCGGCGTGAACTTCGGCGGACGAATTGTCCCAACATGCCTGTCGACAAGAGGCCAGCTCAATTCCTGGAAATCCGCGACGCCAGCTGCAACGCTCGACGGCGCCCAGGAAATTTTCGATTTGGGCATTGAAGGCGAGCGGCTCTTCCAGATTGATGGCGTGGCCGGTATTGGGGCAGATCCACAGACCTGCGTTGGGAAGAGCCGATTTGAGCATCAGGTTGGTTTCGAGGCAGCGGACGTCCTCGTCGCCGACGGCGAGCAATACCGGAACCTTCATATCCAAGAACTGATCGCGCAGATCATGCAATGATGGCCGCAAGGCTTGGCAAAGCGCCATCGTGTTCGACATTCCGAGCGCGGAGTGTTGACGCAGACGAACCACGAATTCGCGCCAGCTCTTCTGGTCCTTGTACTTGAGCTGAATGCGAGCCGGACCGCGTGCCATCCGCTCGGACATCGAGACCATTCCGTGCTCGATAAAGATCCGCGCGAGAACCGACGTTTCCCTCAACCAGGCCTCTCGCTGAGAGAGATGAGAGCCAGATCCAACGCTTGCTGCGACAATCGCGCTGGCTTTTTCCGGATAGCGTAGACCAAACTGCAAGGCCGCATATCCGCCCATGCTCAAGCCGACCAAATGGGCGCATTCGATCTTGAGATCCCGCATCACGGCGGCGATGTCGTCGACGGCGAACTGCCAGCGATACAAAGATGCATCTTCGGGGACATCACTAGGTGGGTAGCCTCGGGCATTGTAGGCAATGCAACGGTAACCGCGGGAAAAATGGCGAAGCTGGTTCTCCCACCCACGAAGGTCCGATGCGAATTCATGGATGAAGATGATCGGATAACCGTGACCACTCTCCTCGAAATAGAGCTTCGCCCCGTAAGCTTCGACATATGGCATCGCTTCTCGTCCCCATCCGCAACCGCGCATCCGGATGCAGAAACGGAAAAGCAGATCGCATTGCAATCGATCGGCCCTTGGGATCGTGTCTTTGCGTAGCATGGCGTGGAATCACCGATGCGCAGGGAGCAATCGCAGTCGGCAGGGCCCAATGTCTTGTCGTCCTCACTGGGCGCGTCAGAGTCCAAGCCCACGCTTTCGACCAAAACTCCAATCGACTCCGCCACTCGGCAGCATGACACCTGAGACTTGCCGACCAAGTTGCTGTTCCAGCGCCGGGCGCCAGGGCACGAGCTGGAAGCCGAGGCCATCGTCGATCATCGCGAACCGGCCTGAGCTCAAGGTGACCCGCTGCCGGTAGATCCCGGCCACGTGGTCGCCCTCCGCTGATGGGCGGTAGACGAGTCCGGTTTCAGCAACAATCTTCCCGGTCGCGTCGTTCAGCTCTCTGCCTCGCAATGTATTGAGCAGATCCCGTGCGAACACGACGCGCTGTCCCTGCCGTCGGGCGAGCCCTTCACCGGTGAGATGCTCGGCGCGATGGTCCATCGCCTCTCGGACCTCGTTCCCGAAACCACCTCCCATCACGGCCGGCTCGCGCGCGAGAATCTGGCGATCCAACCACGTCGCGCCCGGCGCCCTGATCTGCTGCGCAAGAGTGAGGTCCGACCGGGTCGCCAGCGAAAGCCTCTTCCGGCCCTGGGCGTCCTCATAGGCGCGCGCCTCGACGATCGCTCCAGGCGCGGCATCACCGGCGAATTCAAGGTCCGCGAATTGAAGATGGTGCGTCCTGCCATCGATCCCCTCAACGATGGCATAGGCGGAACCTTTCAACTCGTCGTGCAAACCACGCTCCACCAGGCGGCCGAGCACGGGGTCGCTGGGGTCGTCGCCATGGAGGGCAAAGGCTGCAACATCGGGCTCGCGGCCGGCCCCGGTCATGACCCGGTGCATGGTCTTGATGATATCGCCGCGAATCCCGAGATCGCGCAGGGTCGGCTCGAGGCCCGGCTTCAACGTCCAGCAAGCCGGGGCGACCCGTTCGGCCAAGCCCAGGCGTTCAAGCTTGTCGGCTCGGCCAAGCAGGAGCCGGCGTAGCCCGGGATCCAAGTCAGGCGCACCAGGACGGAGGTCGGCAATCCCGGCACCCTCGTCCGCGATATTGCGCAAGGCGCGGTCGAGGCTGGTCCAGCGTTCGGCTTCGACTTCGCGCTCCAGCGCGGACTGGATCTCCCGCTCGCTGCGCGGCCCGAGCTCCATGGTGACGCGTTCAGCGGCGCGGTCGCGGAAGCCACGGCTGATATAGGCACGGCTGATGACGAGATCCTCGCCATCATCCGCACGTCCTCGGATCAGAACGTGGACATGCGGATTGTCGGTATTCCAATGATCGACCGCCACCCAATCGAGCTTCGTTCCGAGGTCGCGCTCGACATCATCAAGCAGTTCACGCGTGAACGTGCGCAAGTTCTCCAGCTCGGCGGCGTCTTCCGGCGAAATTATGAAACGAAAGTGATGCCGGTCATCCTTGCAGCGCTCAGTGAAGGCGCGCTCGTCGGCCACTTCCGAATTCGCGTCGAACATCCGGGCATCTTCGCCGTCTCGGGCAACTCCCTCCCGTTTCAGATACTTGATGTGCTTCGGGAGCGGCGCCGAGCGGAAGCGGCTGCCCTGGTGACGCACGACACGCGCCTTCATCACCACGCGACGGGAGTTCGACCGCAGCTGGATGGAGATCGCAGCACGCCGGCCGCGGCCGAACCGGGAGCGGCTCCTGCCCTGGCTTGATCGGAAGCTATCGCCAACATGCCCCGCCCTCTTTGCGGCCCGCATGACCTCGCCGACGAATGTCTGCGGACGCCGGGCACCACGGTTGCCGTGGTTGATCCGTCCAGGCCGGACGCGCAAATCATCATCGCGCGTTGTCATGGCGCAAAACCGCCTTGTATAACGGGGCGATGGCGCTCGCAGCCTTGATTTCCTTTGAGAAAATATCGACAGCGCCAGCAATGGCCATTGCTGCCGTGACCAAAATCTCCCGCACGACCAACCACATAGGCCGGACCGACGGCCGGCCTTTTCCCTTGCCATCCACGGTCGGTCTTCCCCTGCTCCCCCGTTGCTACCCTCGGACTCGCGACAACTTTCGAAAACCTGCGACGGAATGCGATTTCGATCATCGTGACCTCATCTCGCCGGTCCCGTGCACGAACAGGCTGCCAGAGTGGGGTACGAGCGCCGACAGGTCGACGATGCCGTGGGCGCGTGGCGAGCGGTTTGGACGCTTGTCAGCCCACGAGCTACCTTTCGGTGAGATGCCGGCGGCGCGCGCCGCGAACAGTGAAGAGTTGGCCGAGGCAAACGACTTTGCAACAGCACCAGTCGGCATGTTGTCCTGCGCACGGTTGATCATCGGTGCGAGCGTTGCGACGTACGCTTGCGTCTCATCCGGCAGCGGTCGACCTGTCGCCAGATGACGCTCGTAACGTCCAGGTCCCGCATTGTAGGCAGCCAGAAACCCGGGCGCGCTGTAGCGATCGTAGAGTTCGCGGATGTATGCAGCGCCGGCCAAGATGTTGTCCCTGACATCATACGGATCGGCTCCGAGACCGTAGCGAGCGCGCAATTCGGTCCAGGTCTTTGGCATGATCTGCATCAGGCCCATGGCGCCTTTGGATGACCGTGCGCGCTGTCTTGCGCTGCTTTCGACGTGCATCACCGCACGTATCCAATGTTCCGGCACACCGAAACGTTTGGACGCTTCGGTAACGAGTGCCGCGAAGGGACGGACGGATAAATCGTTCGGCCGCCGTTTAGCCGACGACTCCTGCGAGGCGTGTGCCGCGCCGCCCGACAGCATCGATGCTGCCAAGATCACTACGATGCACAGCATCGTCCCGAGAGATCGCAAGGCTGCCATCGTGCTCGCGGCCGCCAAGGGTGAAGCGCTGGCGCGCCGCCCTAGACCGACGCTGCGCGCGGCGGCCGTGCAAGTCTTGGCCGGAAAGGAGGAATGGTCCGTGGTTTGACCGAACGAAGGAATGACGGAAGATTTACAGTCTTGCGGCAAGGTCATTCCTCCTCGCCGGTCCAAAGAGGCTCCGCCGTTCCGAGGATCGCGCTCGTCGGCAGCACACCGAAATATCGCCCGTCGAAAGAGTCCGCGGACTGCCAGTTCATGAGGAAGATTTCGCCGTCGGCGATGACGTGACAGCCCTGCCAGACGGGCAGCAGTCGACCGCTACTGTCATGCTCGCGCGCCGTACCGATCTCGATCTTGTCGACCGTAATCGCGAGTTGATCTCGGCAAACTGTCTGCCCAGGAAGCGCCAGCACGCGCTTCAGCAGGGGAATGCCCCGCGGCAGATAGCTGCGATCTGCCAGGAATGTCGCCAGAGGTTCAGGCGACTGCACCACGACAAGCGTGGTGACGGCTAGTCTGCCGGTGGGGCGCAATCGGTAAAGACCGATTGGCACGCTTCCGGACGCGTTCCATATGTAACGAGGCGAGGGTTTAGCCGCGATCGTGGACACCACGACCACGGCGGCGCCCAGCATCGTCAAAAGCGTCGCCAGGCGGCCGGTCACGGCGCAACCCTCCGCCGACGCAGCCAGGCCCGATGACGCCCAAGCGTGTAAAGCCGCGGCACTTCGTTGACGGACAGACGATTGTGGACGTGGTGCCAGTAGTCGGGCGCGGCGTCGGCCGGATCGATGCCGAGCGCCTCGACGGCATCGACAATCTGCAGCACGCGTTCGACCTTGGGCCAACCGGACAGCCGCAAAAGGACGTCGCCGCCGGGACGCACATAGGGCACGGTTGCGCAGCGCTGGCCGGGGGCAACCGCGCGCAGAATGTCGATGCGCGAGATAACGGTGCCGAAGTCGTTTGAAGCCCAGCGCACAAACGCAAAGATGTTGCCCGGCGCAAACGACAGGATCCGCCGCCGCTTGTCGAGAATCTGTTCCCCGGCGGCGTGGCCGAAGCGTATCCAGTTCTCGATGCGCTTCTCGAGCCAAAGGAGTTCGACAAGGGTGAGATCACTCATGACGGCTCGCCTTCTGCAGAGAAGGATTGGCGAGCCTCAACGCCATTAGTTGCGGCGTGTGTCGTCTTACCGCTGGTATTCGTGTCGAACAGCGCAGCGGTGATACGCTGGACGCGAATGACTTCCGGTTATCCTCGGCGGTGAAAAACAGGTGGTCCGTTAGAAAGAATCCGAAGGATTCTAGGTTAGTAAAGTTACGGGCGCGGAAAGATGTTGATCGCCAGGACCTTACGACCGATTTTGGTCCCCGATAGCACGAGGATCGGGTCCCCGATAGCACGCGAGTCGCGGTCCCTGATAGCACGAGATGATTCACAGCTTGTCCCCAGATCCGGTTGCGAGGCCGCGACGGCGCAGAGCAGCCGCCAGCGGATCGACAGGAATGGGCGTGAAGTTGAGGCGCTCGACGCCGCGCAGGTCGCGCTCGATGACGAGCCGATAACCGGGCAGCGTCTGACGGCGGACGATCTCTCGGAGGTCGTAGGCGAAGTGTTTGAGCGGCGAGAGGCTGCCGGACTTGCCGTGAAGATGGATGAGGTCAAAACTCCAGCCGCCTTCCTGGCGACCGCCGTGCTTGCGTACGAGCCGATACAGCCAACGCTCCAAGCCGCCGGTCAGATCGAAATACGCCCGGTCGATGGTGAGCACGAGCGCTTCGTTCAGCACGCCGGCGTAGAACCAGTCCGGCAGAATTAGCTCGAGCCCGCGGGCCTGGCCGTGCATGTCGGCCGTCTCCTTCCATTCGTTGATCCAGGAGAAGCGGTGCCTCCGGCGCTCGGTCGGCTGGCGGATCGAGGTCATGACGGTCGTCGATTGCAGCCGGTCGAGCGCGGCTTTGAGCCGGTCGTAGTCGCGCGCGCTGGTGCCGCGGCCGACGAAGGTCAGGATTTCGTACGGCGTTGCCGCCATCAGGCGGGACGTCTTCAGTCCGCCATCGCGAGCTTCGACGATTTGGGAAGCAGCCCAGATCAGGACGTCGGCGTCCCAAATAGTCGCCATGCCATGCTCTGGAACGGCTTCGACACGAATGGTGATCTCGCCGGCGCGGAAGTCGATCGGAACGGTGCGCTTGGACTTGGCGAGCGAAAAGAAGGGATAGGCCATAAGGTCCTGCGCATCGCGGGCTGCGAGATCGCCGGGAAGCGCGCGAAACAGATCAAGCTGCTCGCGCTCCGAGGTCCGCGCGCGTCGCATCGGCATCGGTCGCTCCCGTGCCATCAGCGACGTGCTCGACCGGCATACGGGAGCGGAGCGGCATGCCGCTTGGCGGGCAAGACGGTGCCGGCCCCAGGATCGGAAGTGGAGGTCTTGGACCCGCGGTCTGCCCAAGCCTTCAGATCTTCCAGAGCGTAGACAACACGTCCGCCGAGTTTTCGATAAGCGGGGCCGGTACCGTAGGTCCGGTGCTTCTCCAGCGTCCGGCCTGAGAGGCTGAGGAATCGCGCAGCCTCGGGCGTGCGCAGGTAACGAGGCGGCAAGCCGGCGTTCGGATCGGGCATTTGAGAGGCTCCGTGATGTCGTGGAGCGCCGGCAAGGTCGGCGGCGCGTCAGGGGTCACGATGGCGGAGCGGACACGCGAAGGGGGATGCCGAAGATCAGGGGGTGGATTTTCGATACCCCTTGGGAACGATGAGCTACTTCTTGCGACGCGATTGCCGCAGCAGCTCGCGATAGCCACCGCGCATCAGGGCAAAACCGCTTTGCACGAGCCGAATGGTCCGATTGCGCAGATCGTGGGTTTTCCAGTCGTGCTCGGGAATGCGTTTGGTGCCGAACAAGACTTCCGCGATCACGCGGTAAGTATTCCCGCCCATTCGCGCATCGAGTGCGCGGAGAGCCAGCGCCAATCGTTGACGCCGCTGGGACGACAAAGTGTGGAATGGCGGGCCGGGCGGCTTGCCATTGAGCGCGCGCCATAGCCGGCGGGCTGCATGTGCCCGCATCTCGAAATTATCGTCCAGCGGCAGCTCGACAACATAGGCCGATGTCGTCAGCGGCGGCTCTTTCAGCCAAAACCGATGTTCGACACCACGCATCCGCAGCACCGCATGCCAGCCGTCCGGCGCCTGCCGGATCTCGCGGTCGGAGAGAGCGTTCAGATCAAGCGTCACCGACGTGCCGAGCGAAGGCGGCAGCGTCTGGGTCAAAGGAACGACGGTCGGCAAAGCCTCCGGCGCCCAGAACACGGTTTGTTCGTGAAAGGACCCTTCGGGGTCAGCCGCGAAAGCAGACGCCCCATCTCCTTCTGAAGCCGGCGGTTACACCGTCATCATGCCCGGTGATCTCGCCGTACTCGCGCTGATAGTGCGGATTGCGGCGCAGACATTCCCAGGCAAAGCCGGTGATTCCGGCCTCCTCTTGCGCACGTTTGTAGGTTTCCGGCGACTCCCAATCGAAAACGGGCATTGCTTCTCATCCCCAAGAGCAGGATTGCAATGCAATAATTCCGACGATCAACCGTTGCGGGAAGTCCCCCAGTGCGCATCATGCGATGCGAAGGGGGATCACAACCTCAGGGAGGTTTTGTGCTGGGAACAGGGCGTCCCGAAGCTGATTTTTCTAACTAAGCGCACCGCCGCGCAGTAGATGTCGGTAGCCATGCTCAGTCATCCATTTCGCGCGCGCCAGGTGGCTATCGAAAGCCTGTCGTGCACGACCAGGTTCACGATCAGGGTCAATGTGCAGCACGATCCGGGCGACCTTTCGCCAGTCGGCTTTGGCCGCATCGGCGTCGAGCAGACGAAGGTACGTGATGATGTGCTGCTCATCGTACACCGTCAGCGCGGCGTCGGTCGGCGCCGAATCTTCGACATGGGGATCGAGAGGCGGCTTCTGCATTGGGCATCCTGCGCGGCTTCAAACGGGTCTTCGAACGAAGAGCGGCACGTCAGACAATCACCAAAATGCTTTCAAGAGGCTGCCACATTCCGTCCGAACTTGCCACGGCGCGATGCACCACGAGCACCGCCGGGGTTGCGCACCAGCATCACCCCTTCGCCCTGTTCGGAGGCCAAAAATACGATTCCCGCGTTCTCGAGTGCGCGATGCACCTGACCACGCGTGTCCTCTCGCACCTTGAGCCCACTTTCGGACTCCAGGCGTTTGAGGGCCGTTAGTGCGACCAGGGCCTTGTCAGCGAGCATCTCTTGCGTCCAACCGAGAAGCGCGCGTGCGGCCCGCACCTGGCGGGAAGTGATCATGCATGGATCACCTCCGCCCGTAGCGAGCTAAACGCCACTAATACGACCATAATAGTCGTCTTGTGCCGCTAGACCAGCGATTTTTCAGCGTTGTCGTTGCTCGGAACGGTCGCTTGAGAGGTGCTGATTCGCACCCTGTCCGGTCGACACATGACGTCTGGATGGGTGTCAGGCCGGCTCGCGAACACGCGGTTGGTTAAGCCTAATGAGTTCACGTCCTGGCAAAAGCCGGGAAGCCGAAATCGCGATTGCTCCTCTCGATCGGGCGGGACCATCCCGCGCGCGAAAACGCCCCGCTCCGGAGAGCGAGGCGTCTTTCTTCGGCCGGCTCAATCGCCGTTGGGCTTGCGGCTGCGGGACCAGATCAGGGTGTAGGTCTCGGCGCCTTCGTCGTCGAAGAGGTTCGCGTAGATCGGCGCATTGAAGCTCGGATCGTCGAGCTTGACCGACAGATAATCGCGGCCCTCGTTGGAGCGCTTGGGCCACGCGGCTCCGATCTCAGCACGACCCACGTAGACCCGGTGGCTCGGCGCATTGTCGTTGGTCCGGTCTGTCTCGGGGACGATGCGGACGCCCTTGGTCTGGAGGCTCAGGGTGACGATCTCGCCCTGGAATTCCTGGCCGGATTTCTTGAAAGAGCCGATGTTTGCCATGTCACTTTTCCTTGGTGTTTTCGAGCTCCGCGACCACCGCGGCCTCGATGGCGATCTGAAAGCCGAAGGCGATCGACGCCGCACCCACTCGGGCCGCAGCGCAGCGGAGGATGGCGGCGGCGAGACTTTCTTGCCTCGCGAGGAATGGGCAAAGCCCAGGGGAAGAAAGTCTCACCGCCGCCATTGTGGTTCAGGCGATCGAGGCGTAGCCGGCCTTCGGCCAGATCGAGCCAATGAGAGGCCAGGTGCTCGCGCGCGCTGAACAGCATTTAGGAAACGTGCCAGCTGGCGATCGGCCTAAACAAGAGGCCCGACATTTCGGGCGAAGGAAGAGATAACCTGGCGTGAAGAAAGGCGACCCGTGTCGTCGAAATAGACCAAGCCGCACGCACAGGGTCGGGTCACCGCTGAGTCAAAGGCTCCCGTAGAGATCCAGCGAAGCGCGCGAGGGACCACAAGGTCCCCATCATGCCGAAGAGAGCGCTTACCCAGCCGATCCCAAACGAACGGACGATGGAGCCTCTGAGTCACCTGCTCGTGGCCGCTGGCCCCATCGGTGGCTGAGGTGGGGCCGGCTTAGCACCACGTCTCGAAAAGCGGGTTTCCCTGCGATCGACATGCGCGCCCAGGTGGTACAACTGACGGAGATGGCACCAAAGACGGCGAATGCCTCGCGCCACCATTCAGAGGGCACGCCGAGATGGGCAAACGCGAGGGTCACATCGTAGCCGGCGCGGGCCGCGGGAACTGCAAACAACAGCCCAATGACAAGGCGGACAAAGGGTGAGCGCGCGACCGAGAAAGCGTATTGACCGGCGGCAAGTGTGAGCCCAGCAGCGGCAAAACCAATGACGATGGCGCCGAACGGTCCTGCTCCAACTTGAATTGAATAGATCCCCACTGTGACACCAGCGAAAAACGGTACCGCATAGACGGCAAGCGTGAACAGTGCCCAACAGAATAGGCCGAGCCCAGCAATATTGAGAAGAACGCCGATGACGATCATGGTGATGGCTCCCGTGACAAAGGTTGCAGGGTCGCGCCTTCCACCACCACCATGGCGCGGTCCTAGGGATAGCCGATCTCGCCCCTTTTTGGAATCCCTTGCATCAAGTTTCGCGCACGAACAAGCGCAGACGCGCAGCCCGGTCGCTGTCGCGGTAGAGGCCGACGTTGAACGGCGGCGCTGACATGGCGCCGGCGCCGACCTTCGAGATGGCAATCAAGAAGGCCGGCTTTTCCATTATCGCTAAGCCGCAAGCTTGATCAGCCCGAGCTGCTGCAGCGCGGTGACACCGTCATCGAGCCCGATTTCCTCGATGATCTTGCCGTCCATCAGCTTTAGAACGGTCGTACCGGTGAATCGCATTTTCCGGCCGGTGTTTGCGGGCAGGGAGCCGGCCAGGAAATCGCCGAACGCGGGACCGGTGTGCGTCCCACCACCTTCCCAGCGTCCGACCACGTAGTCGCCCTCCGCGATGAGATCGGCGGCACCCCAGAAATTGAGATCGGGAAAGGCCTTACGGAAATCCGTCATGAAAGCCCTGATGTCTTCTCGTCCGCGACGTGGCGCGTGCAGCGAGTATTGAAGGAGCATATCGGGCGCGGCGAGTTCGTCGACGATTCCGAGATCGCACGTCTCACCCCAGAACTTGGTGAACCAGCGGCCGACGATGGCCTTGTTTTCATCTTCTCTCGACATGCTCTATGTCCTTCTTGCTTCGTCGTCTCAACCGACGATCGGGTCGATCGATGCGATGGACTTTGGAGCAGAGACATGCCGTCTGCCACCCGATTTCCGCCGTCTTGGCAAGGCGGCAAGGGCGGTCGCCGTTCGTGACCGGAGATAGAAACCGTTACAGCAGTGCAAGCGAGCTCAATGCGCATATTGTATGCGACGCAGGAGCGGTGGCGCTTACGCGCCACCCTTGCCGAATTTCCAGACGGGGATGCCGAGCTTCCGCGCCTTGTCGGCCAGGTTCTCCTGAATGCCCGTGCCGGGGAAGACCATGACGCCGATCGGCAGCACGTCGAGCATCTGATCGTTGCGCTTGAACGGTGCTGCCTTGGCATGTTTGGTCCAATCCGGTTTGAAAGCGATTTGCGGAACCTTGCGGTGGTCGGCCCAGCGGGCGGCGATGCGCTCGGCCCCCTTCGGCGAGCCGCCATGCAGCAGCACCATGTCCGGATGCTTGGCGTGGACCTGATCGAGCCTGTCCCAGATCAGGCTGACATCGTTGACGTCGAGGCCGCCGGTGAAGGCGATCTTCGGCCCGGCGGGCAATAGCACCTCGGTCTCGGCCCGGCGTTTGGCGGCAAGGAAGTCGCGACTGTCGATGACAGCTGAGGTCAAGGCGCGATGGTTCACCATCGAGCCGCCGCGCGGATGCCAGTGCGATCCGGTGTGGCGGGCGAAATGGTCGGCGGCCTGGTCGCGGAAGTATTCCATGCTGTTGCGTCGCTCGATCAGCGTCATGCCCTCGGCGGTAAGACGTTCCAGTTCGACCGAGCGGATCTCGGAGCCATCCTGGTCCCGCTGGCTGCGCTTCTGAGCCTGTTCGTTGTCGTCGAGTTCGCGTTCGATGCGTTCGGTGGCGCGGTGGAAGAGATTGACTGTCGACCACAAGAGATCCTCGAGGTCGGGTTCGAGGCGGGTTTCGCTCAAGCTTGCAATAAGGGCATCGAAGATGTCGGCAACTGCGGCAGCAACGATACGGGCGTCGGGCATCGGTCTCGGGTCGGGTTCGTCCTGGAAGGGACGATAGCCGTGAAGTTGGAGTTCGGTGAGGACGTGATCGGTCGGGGATGTGGCGTGCGGCGGCTCGTGGTCCTGCTCGTTGTGCTCGATCGTCATGGCGGCTTTCCTTGGTCGGATCGGTCGCGCTCATCGCGGCCTTCATGGCGACGAAAGGCGGCGGGCGGTCCGGACCTGCACCGCCGAGCGCAAGCGACAGCGGCCGCAGCAAAGCGGAGGATGGCGGGAGCCGGCTATTTTGTCTGGCGATGTAAAGCGCCGCCTTCGCGGCGCGACGGAAAATAGCCGGCTCCCGCCATTGCGTGGCCGGACAGCTTGCCGCAGGGTCGCCCTCTCAAGAAGGCCGTGAGCGCGGCCCTCTCCGACAAGAGGAGAAGCGTGGGGATCAGCGGCGCACCGTCAGGGCGGAGTACCGGCCTCATCCCCTATGCCGGTCCGGACGCTCATGCCCAAGAACCGGACCGCGTCTTCGGGGGCGAGCTGGATTCGCAACGCTGCACGCAGCGCGTTGATGCCGAAGTTCCGCAGGTCCTCGTTGAGATCTCCACACTGCGGCGATAGGACCATCGCCTCAATCGCGGCCATCCGCGCTCGGTCGATCAAGCGGTTCATCGCGCCATCCCCAGCCCGATCGTCGTCACGGACGATATAGAGTCGACGCAGCGCCTCCGGAAACAGGATGGCTGCGAGATGCGCGGCCGAGAGTGCTGCGACCATCGCCATGCTGGGCATCAAGCAGCGGAGCGACAGCATGGTCTCGATGCCCTCACCCGCTGCCATCACGTCGCTTGCCGGATCGAAACGGACGGCGTGCCCGAGAAGGTGGCCCATCGCCCGGCGTGGCGTATCGACTGGTGCCTTGTCGCGACCAGACGGATCGAGCCATGTGCGATGCACGCCAGTGATGTGGCCCTCGAGGTCGGTAACAGCCGCAATCATAGCGGGCCAGGTTTCAGTCGGCGCGTCAGCCTCAGGACGATAGTAGCAGCGTGGATGGAACCGGAGGCTGCCAATGCCATGCAGGTCGGTGATGCCACGTCGGCGCAGATAGGTTTCCGCGATCGTTCCCGCAATCGGCCTCGACATGGCAAACAGACGCCGCGCCGATTCCGGCGAGCCGGTCGGCGCCGGGGACCGGCCCGGTGGATTGTCCGGCTCCGGCTCGGACCGCGGCAGACTGAGGAAGCGTCGCGCCTCCTCGGTGACATCGTGAAAATCGACGAGGCCGCAACTTTCTCTGATGACGTCGAGCAGGTCGCCATGCTCACCGGTTGCCGCGTCGGTCCACTTACCCGCCGGCCGCTTGCCGGCGTCACCGTCCTTAAGTCGGACGAACATCGAGCGGCCGATGGTGTTCCTGACGTCGCCGACCTGCCAGTAGTTGCCGACCCGACGTCCGTTGGAGAGATAGTGACGGCACACCGCCTCGGCCTCACGCGCGAGGCGATGCGCCAGTTCTGCCGCGTCGCGCGACATGTCACGCCGCCCGATCGGCGATGCGCACAATCGGATAGCGCTCCAGAACCTTGGCGAGGATCCCCGAACCGGTCGCATCCACTGGGACAAAGAAGCGCAGCTTCCACGAAATGATCTCGCTGAACAGACCGTAGGCGCGCAGCCGGTCGCGCATCGTCTCGGTGAAGCCGGTCAATTCGATGCGGTCGGCACCCATCACGCGGACACGGCGAAGCTGGAGCGTCTCCGTGAGATCGACGATTATCTTGCCATCCAGCAATGCCGTGAAGGCGGCGTCGGGCGTGAGGTTTGGGGTACCGGCTTCAGTTGCGGCCACGACCCACGCGGGCGAAACCTTGCGGCCGATGATGCGCTCACCGGTGTCGGTCTGCAGCCGATAGACCCGGGTCGACTCGTTCGGCAGCCGCTTCCAGATCGGAAGCAGCAGTCCCGTGACCAGATAGATCGTGCTCGATTTGAATTCCGGAACTGTGACGAGCTCGGCTAGCCATGCAGCAGTAAAGCGCGCTCGATCCGCTTCCACCCAATAGCTCTCCGCCATCATCGTCAAGGCCAGGGTCGGACGCTCCAAAGGCCGGATCAGGCGGACGCGCTGCTCGATCTCGCCATCATCGCGTATCAGGCTCGGCGCCGGGACCTGCACAGCGCCATGTCCCGACCGCACGTTATGGAGCAGAACAGCGCGACCGTCGGACAGATGATCGAGGGCTTCCTTTAGTGCCATGGGATGATTGCGCTCGCGCTGCGCAATTGTGAGCAGCCTGGTCTCTGCGCCGGTCGAGGGATGTGTGTAGATCGTGCGCCTGTCGGCTACGACAAAGCTCTCGGCCCGGAGTGTCTCCAGACCTACATCATAGGTCCCGGACGCAACGGCGCCCTCGATGCGCGCTGCGAGCAACTGCTCGAAAGCGGTGAACAGGATATTCTGCAGCTCGATGGTGAGCGCCAACAACCTGTTCAGGAAGGTCGTAATAGGCGGCAACTCGTCCTTCAGGCCGTTGGCGTCCATCAGCTTCAGGCCGGTTGCGTCCTCGAACCTCTCGAGCGAACAGCCTTCGACCTTGCCTCGCGCCAGCAGCATGTAGAGCTGGCGCAGGGCATCACGGCCGTACTGGCTTTCAAGATTGTCCTCGGGACGAAACAGGCCCTGGCCCCCGGTCTGGCGCTGCCCGCGCGTGATGGCACCGAGGGTGTCGAGCCTGCGGGCAATGGTAGAGAGAAAGCGCTTCTCGGCTTTGACGTCGGTCGCAATGGGCCGAAACAGCGGTGGCTGCGCCTGATTGGTGCGGTTGGTGCGGCCGAGCCCCTGGATCGCAGCATCCGCCTTCCAGCCGGGCTCGAGCAGGTAATGGAACCGGAGCCGCCGATTCCGCGCCGACAAATCGGCATGGTAACTCCGCCCCGTGCCGCCCGCGTCCGAGAACACAAGGATGCGCTTGACGTCATCCATGAAAGCGGAGGTCTCGGCGAGATTGGCCGCGCCGGCGCGGTTCTCGACCGCGAGCCGATCCTGGATGCGGACGATGCGGCGCGAACGACCGGTAACTTCGGCCACCATGTCCGTGCCAAAGCGCTGTACGATCTGATCGAGGGCACCAGGTACCGGCGACAGTGAAGCGAGCTTCTCGATCAAACAATCGCGACGGGCGACAGCTTCGCGGCTCTCAACCGGCTGACCGTCGCGATAGAGGGGCCGGGAAGAAAGGTTGCCCTCCGAGTCTGTGAAGGGCTCGTAGAGCTGGACCGGGAAGGAATGAGCAAGGTAGTCGAGAACGTATTCCCTCGGGGTGATGTCGACCTGGACGTCGCCCCACTCTTCGGTCGGGATTTCAGCCAACCGGCGCTCCATCAGCGCCTCGCCGGTCGAGACGATCTGGATGACGGCGGCATGACCCGCGTCGATATCGCGCTCGATCGAGCGGATCAGCGACGGCGTCTTCATCGACGTCAGCAGATGGCCGAAGAAACGCTGCTTGGCGCTTTCGAAGGCGGATCGGGCCGCCGACTTCGCTTGTCCGTTCAGCGTGCCGGATTCGCCCGTGATGTTGGTGGCCCGCATCGCGGCGTCGAGGTTATTGTGAATGATGCTGAATGCACCGGCATAGGAGTCATATATCCGGACCTGCTCAGGCGTGAGCTGGTGCTCGATAAGTTCGTATTCGACACCTTCGTAGGACAGGGAGCGCGCCGCATAGAGTCCTAGCGCCTTCAGGTCTCGCGCCAGCACTTCCATCGCTGCGACGCCGCCCTCCTCAATCGCCTCGACGAACTCCGCGCGGGTGGCGAACGGAAAGTCGTCGCCACCCCACAGCCCGAGCCGTTGGGCGTAGGCGAGATTGTGCACGGTCGTGGCGCCGGTCGCGGAGACATAGACGATCCGAGCATTCGGGAGCGCATGCTGGAGCCGAAGGCCGGCACGCCCCTGCTGCGAGGCGGCCTGGTCACCGCGCTCGCCCTTGCAGCCAACCGCGTTCTGCATCGCATGGCTCTCGTCAAAGATGATGACGCCGTCGAAACTCGATCCCAACCATTCGACGATCTGCCGGACGCGCGAAAGCTTGTCGCCGCGCTCGTCGGTGCGCAGCGTGGCGTAGGTCGTAAAAAGGATGCCTTCCGCGACCCGGATCGGCGCACCCTGGCGGAAGCGCGAGAGCGGCGTGACCAGCAGGCGCTCCATGCCAAGCGCCGCCCAGTCGCGCTGTGCATCCTCGATCAGCTTGTCCGATTTGCTGATCCATACCGCGCGACGGCGCCCTTTGAGCCAGTTGTCGAGCAGAATGCCCGCGACCTGCCGGCCCTTGCCTGCGCCTGTGCCGTCGCCCAAAAACCAGCCGCGGCGGAACCGAACGGCATCCTGGGCATCATCGCGTGCGGCAGTGACGAGGTCGAAAGTCTCGTCGACCTTCCAGACGCCGGCGAGGAAGCCCGCATGCGCCTCGCCGGCATAGATGATGCTCTCGATCTGGGCGTCGGAAAGAACGCCATCGGCCACAAGTCGCGGCGGCAAATGCGGCCGATAGGATGGCTTTGGCGGTGCGACGGAGGCCATCGCGGCCGACTGCACGAGCCTGGTCGGATGTGCGCGGGATCCGGGAATACCGATCGACTGCAATCCGTATTCCTCATAAAGCGCGTCGGTGAGCCGGACGCCTTCCGGCTGAGCCCACTCGACCATCTCGTATTCGAGCTCCGCCGCCTCAGGAGCCGGTATCGCCTGAAAGCACCGTATTGGCGCCACGGCAGGACGTGGCCGCGAAGGGATGTGGGGCCAGCCAGCACCGGCCGACAGTGAGACGGTGGTTGGCAGTCTTATGGGTGATCTCACGGGGACCTGGGCGGCCCAATCAAGCAACGTGGCGACATCTGGAGCCATGCCCGGCGATACGGGAAACACGGTCGGGTCGACGGCGGGCTGTTTGTCGATCACATGCAGCCTGGTGTCGACGTGAGTCCCGTGCTTCGCATAGACGGCGCCGTCGATGGCGGCAGAAAACACGACACGTCCACGTTCCTGAAGGCGTACGAAGGCTTCAACCCACGCTGGATTATCCGGCGCCACGCTTGCGCCGGTGATGGCGACTAAACGCCCACCGTCGCAAAGACGTGCCAGGGCTGACCTAACGTGCCGGAGCGCTGCGTCCGCCATGCGGCGATCGACGTTCGCCATCACCGAGAATGGCGGGTTCATCAGAACCACGCTCGGGGCAACGCCGGCATCCAGATGGTCGTCGATCTGCGCGGCGTCGAAGCGCGTCACCTTGACACCAGGAAACAGATGATCGAGCAAGGCCGCACGGGTCTGAGCCAACTCGTTCAACACCAGCGCTCCGCCCGCGAGTTCCGCGAAGATGGCGAGCAAGCCCGTACCTGCAGAGGGTTCGAGCACGCGGTCAGCCGGCGTGATGCCGGCTGCCGTGCAGGCCGCCAGGCCAAGCGGGATCGGCGTCGAGAACTGTTGCCGCGCCTGACCTTCCTCCGAACGGCGCGTATGGGTCGGCAGGCAGCTCGCGATCTTCGCAAGCATCGGCAGCATGGCAGCCGGTGAATCAGCCTTGGCACGGATTGCCGAGCCGAACTTGCGGAGGAACAGAACGGTCGCAACCTCGCAAGCGTCATAGGCGAGTTTCCAATTCCAGGCACCTGTCGCATCGGAGGCGCCAAAGGCAGCCTCCATAGCGCCGCGCAGGACAGCTGCATCGATGCGACGGCCGCGTTCGAGATCGGCCAAAAGCTGTCGCGCAACCCTGACAACAGCGGAGGCAACAGCGGCAGCGGCACGCATCGAGAGCGACGCGGCGGAAGGGCCGCCGGTGAAAGATTCGGTCATGGCAGGATGTCTCGGGAGAGCGGGACCAGGTCGAGTCACCCGGCGCTCTCCTCAACCGCGGCGGCTCAAACCCTTCCCGGCCCGGCTCTCCCTCTCAATCTCCGCCAAACAAGGGGACCGGCGCTCATACCTCGGCCCCAAAAGGAAAACGGGACGGCTGAAGCCGTCCCGCAATATGATTTCATTCCGCGGCGGCGAGTTGCGGCCGCTCGTCGTCGCTGGCGCTCTCCTGGTCGTCATCCTCAGTGAGGAATTCGGGCAGCGGTCCGGCTTCACCCTCCGGCTCCGCGGCCGACGCCGCGGGATCGATGAGACGCAGCGGCTCCGGCAACCAGCCGGAACCATCGAGAAGGCGCTCGGCCTCCTTGGCCATGTCAGCCTTCTTCAGATGATCGATCAGTTGCGCAGACGACTCGCCGTTTGCCTCCCGAACCGCATCGAGGATGCGGAGCTTTGTGACACGGCCGAGATAGTTGTCGACCGTCGGTTTCCATCCGGCCTGGACCATGTCGAGTCCTGTGGCCCGCGCCAAGACGTCAGCTTGATCAAGGCGCGTGCGGACGCCATGGGCAGAGACACGGCCTTGACCATAGCGGTTGGCCGGCTCGTAGAGAGCGTTCACCGTAAACGATGCACAATGAGCGAACAGCGACGCTTGAGCAGTGCCGTCAAACGCGCTGAGTGCGTCCCAGAGGTCCGCCTCGTTCTTCGGCAGCTGGTCCTTCCAGCCCAGATGCCGCGCGTCGATGGCTTTGGCAGAGGCGCTGTCCTTCAAACCCGGAGCCTGGGCGGGGAAGGTCGGTGTGTGAAGTCCGATCTCCAGGCAGGTCCTCGCAGATGCGAACCGGTAAAAGGTCGCCAGCACGAAGTTATGCAGCACCGCCTGGAACGTGATGGCAGGATTTTCCGCCAGCGAATTCCGCAGCGCCAGCGTACGATGTGCGGTCAGCTCGATGATAAGCCGCTCCGGCAAAGGCCGTGCTACGTCATCATCATCCTCTTCCGTTTCAGCCGCGCCACCTGCGACTGAAACCACCGTGCGCTGCACTGGGACTCCAGTCTCTTGGCCCTCGATCGAGGACGTGTCGGTTCCCTGCTCAATCTCAGGATCGGCTATGGGCGCCTCATCCTCCGGCCGGACATAACCCCGATCTACCGAAAGCCGTCCTTCCGAATCGATGCTGACGAAGACGCCGGCTCGCGCAATGTCGGCCGGATCATAGACCTCCGACCGATCTTCGAACGCCAGCAATGCCGCCTCGATCTCGCCGAGACGCTGATCGACGGTGTCCGGCAATTCGTCCGCATGCTGATATTCCGATTCGAGCTTGGCCTGCTCGGCATTGAGCGCATCGATAGCGGCCTGTTCGTCGGCGGACAAATCGGCCGGATTACCCTCGAGTTTGCGCAAGCCATTGGCATGGCCATAGGGAAAATCCACGGCCACCGAAAGCCACTTCCAGCCTTCGGCAGCGATAGTCGCTGCCTCGGCCTACAACTTCTCGGTCACAAGACGATCAAGCAACGCGACGTCTTGCAACCAACCACCGTCATCGTGCTCGAACAGGTCCCGCAGAATGCCGCCGCCAGCCTGTTCGTAGGCATCGAGCCCCACGAAGCGCGCACGGCGATCGGAGGCGCGGACGGTGTTTTCCGTGAGCAGGCGCCGGATCTGATATGGCTCATCGTAGCCGGAGCGGCTGACGTTCTCCCAGACTTGCTCCTGTCGCGCGTGATCGGCCGTGACCGAGAACGCCATGAGCTGCTCCAGCGTCATGCCATCTTCGGCATAGACCTCGTGCAGCTTTGGCGACACCGACGCCAGTCGCAACCGCTGCTTCACGACTGCCGGGTTGACGAAGTGCCGGGCAGCGATGTCTTCCTCGCTCATTCCGCTGTCGCGCAGGCTCTGGAAGGCTCGGAACTGATCGAGCGGATGCAGCCCCACCCGCTCGTCATTCTCGGCGAGCGAGTCATCCTCGGCAATACCCTGGTCGCGAACGACGCAGGGAACAGGTTGCGTTTTTGCCATGCGCTTCTGCTTCACCAGAAGCTCCAAGGCGCGATAGCGCCTGCCACCTGCCGGCACCTCGAACATGCCGGTCTCATTGCCCTCCGAATCCACGACAGCCCGAACACTCAGGCTCTGCAGCAGGGTACGGCGCGCGATGCTTTCGGCCAGTTGCTCGATTGAGATGCCAGCCTTCACACGGCGGACGTTCGACTGGCTGAGCACCAGCTTGTTGAAGGGAATGTCGCGAGAGGGCGACAGAGTGATCTTTTGAACGGCTTTCGTCATCTTTACTCTCCGCGACGGGTAGCCGAGAAACTCTCTCTTGGCTTCCAACCCGTCGCGAAAACCGTTCCCTCCTCTCACTCTCGCGCGATCGCGGGTGGCCAAGGATCATGCCGCCTCGTGATCGCCGACAGCCAAATCCGTCGGCGCGTTGGCAACGGATTCGGAGACAAAACCGAGCAGATAGTCCGCGGCCTTGCTCGCCTGCGACGCTGCGCGAAGGATGGCGCGATGGTCCTCGTGCAGGACTTCTAGCCAGGAACCGATGTAGTCGGCGTGGCGCACGGTCGGCACGATACCCAGCGATGCGCATACGAACGCGCCCGCCATCTCGGCCACCAGTTCCTCGCGCGCGTAGGATTTGGAGCCGAACGAGCCCGAGTGGTCACGGTTAAGGCGGGATGCATGACCGGCCCAATGACCGAGCTCATGGAATGCGGTCCTGTGCCAATTGATCGGTTCGAAATAAGCCGCCGGCGGTGGCACCTGCACGAAATCGCCCGTCACATTGTAGTAGGCGCGCGCGCCGCCGATGCGGAAATCCGCGCCGGTCGCAGCGATCAACGCCTCGGCTCGGGGCTCAATCTGGCCTGGTGGCGGCGGGACCACCAAAGCAGCGACCTCCGCGGACAAGCCAACGCATTGGTCCGTGTTGAAGACGGTAAATCGCTTGAGAAACGGGATGGCGCCCGGCTCCTCGCCAGCTTCCGCAGCGCGCCGACGCTCATCGTCCGGAGTGAAGCGATCGGCATAGACGACGGTCGTTCCCCGTTCGCCCTTCTTGACATGGCCGCCGAGCCCGAGTGCCTGGCGGAAGGTAAGCCAGCTCTGTCCGGAAAAGCCGTGCTCGATGACGGCGCCCCATAGGATCAGCACGTTAATCCCGGAATATCCGCGCTGCGTCGACGGGTTGCGCGGCATCGCGAGCGGCGCTTTGATCGCCGCGGTCCCCCAGGGCTGCACCCATGGAATACGGCCGGCCTCCAGCTCAGCGATGATCTTGTCGGTGATTTCGGTGTAAAGGCTCGCGCGGTCATTGCCGGCACGAACTCGGGCGGTATGTCCAGACATCGAGGTTCTCCGCGACGGGCGCCGGAGGCCTCTCCCCCGATCTTCCAACCCGTCGCGGTCAACCCGGTCAGCACTCTCACTCTCAACGGAGGTGACGGGGAAACGGACGGCTCATTCGCACGGCTGTCCTTTCGACAAGGATGGACGCGCCCGAAGGGCTAACGACCCGCGAGGCGGTCCTTCAACGCAACCGACAGATCGGCCTCGCAGGGAGACGCCGAAAAGCGCCGGAGCGAAGCGCAGGCAGACAGAAAGATGCAGCCGCAGGAGCGTCAGCATAGCGCCGACGCGGGAAACCGCGGCGGGACGCGGGACCGACTGCAGTCGCGAGACCGGTTAACAAGGCACCCGACCGCGGGACAGTGATAGCGACGCCGGCATGCAATGACGGCGGGGCCCGCGAGCGAGTGCCTCCGGCGAGCAACCCGTTATTTTTCTGCGCGAAGGATCGAAGCCGGATGGCCGAGACGCCCTGCGGCTCGGTTCACGAGAGCCCGGTGCGGCTGTTGCCGCACGCGCCTAAGCAGAAAAGCAACGATGATTAAGCGCGGGGAGTCTGGACCTCGTCGCGAGCTTTTGTCTGCGCGTCATAGATTCGAATCCGGAGCAAGGGAAACGCTTCTTCGGTTCTTCTCACCCGGAGCCGTCCCGGGTCGCAAATTCGGCTTTCAGTCGGCTATCCACTCCAGGCGCGTAACCTGAACCTGGCAGTTCGCGGCCACGCATAAGACTCCGAACCTTGAGCTCGTGCGGTTGCGAATCCCAGTCTTGTGTTAACAGCGGGAACGAATGAGGGGACATAAGGATTCGTCGTTCAGGAGCTATTTCAATGCTGATGACGAGTGAACGAAGGTCGGCGATACGGACGCTGCGCGGATGGGCCATCTACGTGCTCCTGGAAGCGGGCGCCATCCGGGAGTGCGAGGAACACGGTTGGATGCAGGATCGCGCCGATCCGCATGCTCGGGAGCGGGCCTTCGATATCGCCCACCGAGACCCGCCAGCAGGCGTCTCCCCTGATGAAGCGGCGGCCGAGGTTCGCGACGTGCTTGATTCGATCGGCGATACCTGCCCCGAATGCCCCTGACTGGGTAAATAGTGGACTATTTGAGCGCACGAGACCTCTGTCTCATCGCCGCAATTTCGAGATACACAACTCCGTTTGGGGCCGAGCTGCTGATGAATTCAGCGACAAAGGCGCGGGCGATATCGTTCTGCTCGATTGTGCCAAAACGTCCCGGAATCAGCCGCCCCAGCCAAGCTACAGACCGCGGCGTGTGGGCATTGCCTGCGATAATTCCCGGACGAAAGATCGCGAGGCGCTCGAAGCCTATCCCTTGAACCGCCTCTTCTTTCAACCCCATGACCCGCACATAGCGAACCCTGCTTTTCGAGGTGCTTCCCACTGCCGAGAGCAGAGAAAACCGTGTGATACCGCCGGCCTGACAACCGCGGGCAAAGCCACCCACCACGCCAATTTCGAGGGCCTTTAATTCCTCCTCGCTCCACTTCATGCTGCCTTTACCGACGCCAACACAGGATGCCCCATAGACAGGATCGCCTTGCGCAACCATGCTCTGCGCAAGCTTGGTCACTTCTGCCGGAAACTGGGCAGCTGCCGTATCCAGGATCACCTGCCGCACACGGGGATCAGCGGTCAGAGAAACCGCCCTGCGATTGACCATCACGACTTCAGCGCAGCACGGCTCTGCAGCCAGCGCGCGCACCACTGCAGCTCCCACCTGCCCCGTGCCACCGATGATCAAGACACGAAAAACCATTTTTGCTCCATCCTCAGCGTATTTGCCGATGGCTTGCGGTCAGTTTTAACGCATCCGTGGCATCGGGATGGAGCTTGTCAACAGTCCCTAGGCTGACTTCCGCTGCGATTTGGCTACCGGCTTCTTTGCGGCAGCTTCCTTCGCCGGTTTCTTGCCGGCGATCGGCATGAGCATTTCCTTCTGACCGCTCGCGACCTTGCGTGGCTTCTTGGCCGGCCTGGAGACTCTTGCTGCCTTTTCGTCTCCAATGCTCTTGCGCAGCGCGTCCATCAAATCGACCACGTTCTCGCCACGCGGTCGCGCTTTCGCGGTGACGGGTTTGCCGGCGCGCTTCTTGTTGATGAGGTCGATGAGGGCGGTCTCGTACTGGTCCTCGAACTTGTCCGGCTCGAAGTGGCCCGACTTTTGATTGACGATGTGTTTGGCGAGATCGAGCATGTCCTTGGTGACTTTGACGTCCTGAATATCGTCGAAATACTCGTCCGCAGAACGCACCTCGTAAGGGTAGCGCAGCAGCGTTCCCATCAGGCCCTTATCCATGGGCTCGAGGGCGACGATGTGCTCGCGATTGGTCAGCACCACGCGTCCGATCGCGACCTTGTTCATCTCACGGATGGTTTCGCGGATGACTGCGAAGGCGTCGTGGCCAACTTTCCCGTCCGGCACCAAGTAGTAGGGACGGATCAGATACCTCGGGTCGATCTCGCTACGGTCGACGAACTCGTCGATCTCGATGGTTCGTGTCGATTCCAGCGCGACGTTCTCCAGTTCCTCCTTCGTCACCTCGATAAAGGTGTCGGTATCGACCTTGTAGCCCTTGACGATATCTTCGTTGGCGACCTCCTCGCCGGTATCGGCGTCTACCTTGGCGTATTTGATGCGGTGGCCGGTCTTCCGATTGAGTTGGTTGAACGAGACCTTTTCGGATTCCGAGGTGGCCGGATACAGCGCGACCGGGCAGGTGACGAGGGAAAGACGCAGGAAGCCTTTCCAGTTAGCGCGGGGGGCCATCGTGAGGGAACTCCATACTGATCACCGGATTCAAGACGTGCCCCACGGCTTGGTTCCGACATCGCGGTCCCCCAAACAGAACGATTTTTCTCAGCGCCCGGGTTTAAGCGGACTCGACATTTGTTCTTGTTATGTTCTAATCCGCAAATGACCAACCGACCCGCGAGCTGGCGCATGCCGACCCCAAAGCAGATGGAAAAACTGGCTGCTGAAGCCGCCCGTAGGCCGGCTCCCCCCGCTGCGGCTCCGGATGCGCCCCTCCCCGCCGAATACTGGGAATCGGTACTGGAAGACCCTCGCGCCGGCGTGACCGGGGCCCGGATTCGACAGCGACGTCTTTCGGAAATTCAGCGCCATGTCCTGCGCGTCTCCTGCCGCCGCTGCGAGCGGACCGTGGAAATCCAGACCGCCGATGCAGTCCGATTGTATGGCGGCAACGCGGTCTGGAAGGACGTCGCACAGCGGCTGCTCGACAACACCTGCCAGCAGCGCACCGGCAGGCATGAAGAAGACGGGTGCTGGCCGACGTTCGAGACGCCGTAGCCCGCTCCGGATCGCCGCTCCGATCTCGTTGCGCCTGGATGTCCGGATGGCCCCGAAGTATCACCCTACGCCCCTGTCGGGTGGCGACCGCAAGGCTCTGACCAAAGAGCTTGGCAAGGCACGCGCGATGGCCAAGATCCTGGCCGATCAATCGGCGGAGATGCGGGCCAAGGGCGAGGCGACGATTCAGCAAGCTGACAGGCTGCTTTGCGAAAGCTGGAACGAGCGGACGTGGAGCGACGGCGAGCCGATCGATCCGTCGCCCACCATCGACCAGGCCGTGAATGGAGGCTTTCCCTGGCTTGAGATCAGATGCGCGCGCTGCAAGACGCCGAGCGACGTCGATCTCGCGGCGATGAAGCACCCGCCGACCACCTTCGTGCATGACCTCGCCAGCCGGCTGCGCTGCCGCAAATGCGCCAAGGCGGGCCGGCGACCATCCGCGACTCTGCTACAATTGGCCTGGCAGCCTCGCCACCCTCGAACCGAAGCCTGACCGATGTGCAATCTCTACTCGATCACGACCAACCAGGCCGCCATCATCGCACTGTTTCGCGTCGTGAACCGATACGTGGGCAATCTGGCGCCGATGCCGGGGGTTTTTCCCGATTACAACGCACCGATCGTGCGCAACGGGGCCGAGGGCCGCGAACTCGCTACGGCGCGGTGGGGAATGCCGTCGTCGTCAAAGGCATTGATGGACGCCACCAAGAAACGAGCCGAAAAGCTGCAGGCCAAGGGCAAGCCGGTCGACTTCAAGGAACTGCTGCGGATGGAGCCGGACGGCGGCACGACAAACATCCGAAACGTGAAGAGCCTGCACTGGACCCGCTGGCTCGGCGTCGAGAACCGCTGTGTGGTGCCGTTCAACTCCTTTAGCGAGTTCAACAAGGCCGAGGGCGGTGATATCTGGTTCGCGCTCGACGAGACCCGTCCACTGGCCTGCTTCGCCGGCATCTGGACCAACTGGACGTCCGTCCGGAAGGTCAAGGAAGGCGAGACGACCAACGACCTCTACGCGTTCCTCACGACCGAGCCGAATGCCGAGGTCGGCGCGATCCACCCGAAAGCGATGCCAGTGATCCTGACGACGCCGGAAGAAGTCGAGACGTGGATGACGGCTCCGCTGGACGAGGCCCTGAAACTACAGCGGCCACTGCCAGACGGTGGGCTGCGGATCGTCGCCCGCGGCGTCAAAGAAGATCCGGGCGCACCGGCGCCTGGGGAGCGTTGAATGTCGGGCCGGCCGATTGATAACGAACGGAAGGCCTGCGACGCGGTCGCGCGCGCCCTCGAACAACTGGCCGGCGCGATCCGAACGAATGCCTACTCCCCCGAGGATCGAGGGGCCGCGGCTCCTGTCGAGTACGTTTTCGACCTCGGCGAGACGCGGTACGCGTTCGAACACACGATCGTCGAGGCCTTCGCCGGACAGATCCACACCGGCGTGGATTTCGGGTCATTCATCGAACCGATCGCCGCGGCCCTCGACCATCACATGCCGCCGCCCGGGAGATTCCTTCTCGCGTTCGCAATTAACCCCAGCCAGGGCATGAAGCCGCGGGAGATCTCGGCCGCACAGCAAGCCATCGTCACTTGGGTGAATGCAAAGGCCACCGAACTACACGACGAATGCCCCGAACAGCCGACGAGAAGCCGGAAGCCTGGCGGAGTCCGCAACGAGCGCAAAGCCACGATCGCCGGCATCGACTTGACGCTACAGCGGGAGACCCACTGGGCCGAACCGGAAACCGTACACGGACGCATTTTCATTCAGAGGTTCGCGCCGAAGGACTACGAAACGCTCCGGATCGAACGGATCGCGAAGGCTATGGCGAAGAAGCTGCCCAAGCTGAAGGTCTGGAAGGACGGCGGCTCGCGGTCGGTCCTGGTGCTCGAGAACGGAGACATCTCGCTCTCCAATCATGTCGCCATTCTCGAGGCCGCAGAGGCAGCTTTGGCCGGAAGGACCGACGGGCCCGACGAACTCTGGTTGGTGGACACGACCATCGAAGCGGAGTGGACGGCCTGGTGCTTGATCCGGGACGGCATCAGCTTTCCCGACGAAGACACCCAGCATCGATACTGGGATTTCAAACCGGGCGATCTCGATGCGGTGTGACCCGCCCCGGACCTCCACCCGACGGAAACGTAACTAAATTCCGGCCCGAAGGGGATGGCAGTGGAAGCCAACGACACGCGCAACCAGCATTTTTTGACGAGGGTGGAGCAGAAGCTCAATGCCCTCAATCCGAACGCGGACGCGCGCAATCTGCGGATCTACTCGTTCGAGATCGTCAATCGCGAAAACTACCGTCTTGCGCTGGAAAGCCCGAAGGGCAGGCCGATCGGCAGCAATCTGTCGCTCTTCGATCTGTTCAGCTTCGACGTGCCAGGCACAAGCCCACTGCGGCTGAACTTCGAAAAGCTGTTCCAGAAGTACGAAACCTCGATCGAGGTGCATACGAAGAACCTTCTCGCGAAGCTCAACCGCAACGACCACGACATCAAGGCCGAGATCATCGATCTGTTCGCAGCCAAGCTGCTCAATTTCGTACGCAACCCGTTCTCCGTCGCGAAGGTCCTCAACAGCTTTCCCGGCCTCACCCGCTACGATCCGGCGGATCCCGCGCTGCTCGCGGACTACGGCCGCATCGTCAGCGGGAGAAAGCCGCAGCAGACCCGCCTTTGCACCGAACTCGGCATCACCGACACACAGTACGTCGAATGGCTCCGGCTTCTCTTCATGCTGCTGGCTCCGATGATGAAGGACCGTCCGAACCTCTTCGAGGAAGTAATCAAGACGCTAGTGGAGGACCCGAAGACCCACGTCGCCGCCTTCGTCAGCGAATACGACACCGAGCGCTGCCTGCTCTCCGACCGGGGCTTCAGCCAGCCCATCGAGGACGGCCCGCACATGGCCTTCTCGTTCAACCTATGCTCCACCGCCTTCATCGACTACATCTTCGCCGATCCGGCGACCCTGGTAGAGGGCAAGGGATCGCCGGAGTTCATAGCGCGGGCGCTCGCCGACCGGGAGCGGTTGGGACAGAAGCAGATCCACGTCACTTTCCGTCGCAACGACCTCGGCATGCTCGCGCGCTTCAACCGCCGGGCGGTCGAGCAGTGCTATAGACGCGTCTACTGCTCGGCCAAGGAGGGCCTGGTGCTCCAGGCCTGATTCGGGCGGACTCAACACGATCACCGCGTCCGTGGTAAGTTCCGGAACCCCATTTCCGAGAATGCCGATGGATTGGTCGGATACCTTCCGCGACAGATTCTACGGTCCCGGCTACGTCTACATTGCCGGGTCGCTGTCCCACCGCGTCCTCAAGATCGGCACGACGGTGAACATCCGACAGCAGGAACGGCGGCTCCGACGAACTGCATACGGCAGCATCGATGACTGGGTCCTTCTATACTACGTGTGGGTCTCCGAAGGAGGACGGATCGAGCACGATGCCCGTCGCCTTCTTAAGCGCTACAGACAATTGCGGATGTACGACAAGGAAGGCCATCGGCAGAAGGGGCGAGAGATCGTCAACTGCAGGTTCGGCATTGCGCTGGAGGCGCTGACCGGACTTCTCGACGACGCGCAGCGGGCAGATGCCACCAAATCCTGGCGGACGAGGGATTACGAATTCGGGTGGGCACCTCCTCCGCCCGATCCTCCGCCGTACGTATCGCCGGTCGGCATGCCGCCGGCCGTTCATCTCTATCGCGACATCGAGCAGTTGGAGCTCTCGGTACGCACGTACAACTGCCTGAAGAATGAAGGCATCCGCTTCGTCGGCGAGTTCGCTCAGAAAGGCGAAGCCGAACTGCTCCGCCTCCCGAATTTCGGACGGAAGTCGCTCAATGAACTGAAGGAAATCTTGGCACAGATCGGCCTCCATCTGGGCGTGGCCATTTTCGAGTGGCCACAACCTGACCCCGAGCTTCTGTCCCGCCAGGCCAACAAACTGCTTGAACGGATCGAGGAACTCGAATTGTCGGTCCGATCGGCGAATTGCCTAAAAAACGACGGGATCAATTACGTGGGCGAACTGGTGCAGAAGTCCGAGGCAGAAATGCTGAGGACGCCCAACTTCGGACGGAAGTCGCTGAACGAGATCAAGGAACTCCTTGCCCAGTCCGGCCTGCATCTCGGCATGGACCTTTCCCGGTGGCCTGGCGTAGCGTGATCCGCGTCAATTCGGAGGGGCGACCGAGCCGCAGCGCGAAGCCGGGCCACAGCGCGGTGCCATTGTTCACGTAAAGCGTCATCCCGTCGACGTCGTAACGACCCGACACGTAGCCGGCGTTGGCGCGCGCGGCCAGCCGGTCGATGCCCAGGATAAGTCCGCCATGCGTGTGCCCGGACAGCTGCAGGGCCACGCCGAGCCCTGCTGCGTGCCGCGCGTCGCTCGGCTGGTGATCGAGCAGGATGACCGCGACGCCGTCGGGGGCGCCTGCGAGGACGGCGGCAAGGTCTCTGACATGCCCGGTGCGGCGCGACGCCCGGTCGGTGATCCCGGCGAGAACCAGCTGGCTTCCGTCGCGATCGAGAACGATGTGCCTGTTCTCCAGGGAGCGCAGACCCAGCGCGGCGAAGTGCGCCATCCACGTGCCGTAGCCGAAGATGTATTCGTGATTGCCTGAGATCACGTGGACGCCGT
Organism: Bradyrhizobium sp. HKCCYLRH3061; assembly: GCF_051168015.1. Classification (NCBI taxonomy): domain Bacteria; kingdom Pseudomonadati; phylum Pseudomonadota; class Alphaproteobacteria; order Hyphomicrobiales; family Nitrobacteraceae; genus Bradyrhizobium; species Bradyrhizobium sp. HKCCYLRH3061. The sequence continues at coordinate 116,828 of NZ_JBNPUE010000007.1, read as the reverse complement.
CGGTGGCTGTCAGGTCCCGCAGCGGCGCGATGTCGGCGCGCCGCGCATCGAGCGTGCCGTCGATCAGGTCACCCGTGATCGCGATCAGGTCGACGCCGAGCTTGTTCGATCGCGCGACGACGGCGCGCGCCCATGACGCGGGAAACAGACGGCTGATGTGGAGATCGGTCAGTTGCAGAATGGTGTAGCCGTCGAACTGGCGCGGCAGTCCGCGGATGGCGACTTCGATATCCCTCAACGGCGGAATCCGCATCGCCTGCTGGACGCCGATCGCGGCCGCGACGGCAGCCAGCGCGGCCAGGCCGTAGCGGACGCCGTCGGGTGCGCTCACGAGGCCGCCGTGGATCGGTATTGCGACCAGCAGTCCGACATCGAGCGCCAGTTGCAGCAGCGCCAGCAGGACGATCGCGCCGAACGCCCAGTTGAAGAGGGCGACCACCGGGCGTGGAAACTCCGGCGAGAATATGGAGCCCGACGAGAGCTCGCTCCAGCGGTGAAACTGCAATGCGACCAGCGCGAGCGCCGCCACCACGATCTTGATCGGGAGCAGCAGCTGCAGCGGCCAGAGGAAGCGGGTCAGGAACAAGAGATAGATCAGGCCGAATATGAGCTGGGGGATCTGTTCGCTCCGGACTTGACACGGTGCGCGTTTCGTACACGAACTCCAGCACCATCTCCAAAGGAATTAGCTTCGGCCAAGACGCCGGTCAGGCCGCTTTCTCGGCGCGATCGGGCGCGCAACCTTCCCGCTTGAGGTTCATGAGGTTCAGCAGGTGGCCTGTCGCCCTCGCATCGCACAGTGCACGGTGGTGCGTCTCGAGTTCGATCCCGTAAAGGTCGCACAGCTTCCCGAGACCGTACGATTTGTGTCCGGGGTAGCGCCGACGCATTCCGGCGACGGTGCATAGCTTCGGAAACCGGAAGCGACGATCAAGCCGTTCGAATTCATGGCTGATGAAGCCATAATCGAAGTTGACGTTGTGAGCGACAAATATCCCGTCGTCCATGAAACGCATGAAGCTGTCCGCGACCTCGGCGAATATCGGCGCGCCGCGGACCATCTCGTTCGTGATGCCCGTGATCTGGGTTATCTTGGTCGGGATGGCTCGCTGCGGATTCACCAGGGAATGCCACTCGTCGACGACCTGATGGTTGCGGATCTTCACCGCGCCGATTTCGGTTATCCGATCGCCGGACGCCCAACTGCCCGTCGTCTCGACGTCGACCACGACGTAGTCCTGCTCAGGATCGAACCTATAATCGACCCGGCCGATCTCCGCGCGGATGCCGGCGCTCCCGAGCTGCCGCAACCGAGTGAGCTGGTTGCGGCGGATCACGTCGCCCTCGGCCTTTATCTCCATGAAGGAGACGGCGCCGTCTTTCTCCAGCATGAGATCCGGGAACCCGTCGCGCGTGTCGCGGAAGTTCTGGCACAACAAGCCCATGATGGTTGCGATCCCTTGACCGCTGGTTCCCGACAGCAGCAGCCGCAACGCGTCGACATCGACATGGTCCCAGGCGAAGATGCCGTTCGGACGGCCCCAGTTCGCGGCGATCGGGCGCAGCAGCAGATTGAACGCGCTTCCTGATCGAACGGCCTCCAGCTTGGAGTCGATCTGGGCAGCAAACCGATGCGCGAAGCTGCGGTCATTGAGGCAGTGCGGCACCCAATCGAAACTGCTGTGAAGAAGATCGGACTCGAATAGTTCGTCCCAGAACAGCAACCCAAACAACGAATGCCAGAGCGTGTTCTCCGCGAAGAAGACGCGATATCCCCTTCGACGCATCACGCCGGCGACGCCCGCCTCCGGATTGCCGCGATAGGTGTCGTCGACAGTCAGCGTGACGCCGGCGCGCAGAAGTTCGGTGCATGATCCGGTCCGTCGACCGCCGAATTTCCGCGCGTAGAAATCCGTTGCGAAAACCAACTCGCCGTCGCTGCCCGGATCGTCGATCATCCGCCGCAGCAGATCCTCGGCATCGGTCTTGTCCCCTGCCCCGTAGAGCAGACGGACCAATCGCTCATTGCATTCCGGCGACGAACCGGCGCGATAGAGTTGCCTGGCGAGATCCTTCTCTCCGAGCTTCTCGAAGAACTGACCGACGTGACAGGCGGCGCGGCTCCGCAGATCGGCGGCGTAGTCGCTCGGGCAACTCGGACCTCCGAAGATGTCGCCGACTGCGCCTTGGTAGATGCCGATCGACTTGACCTCGATCCGATCAAGCAGCCGGCTGTAGTGGAAGCATGCCCTCGCCTCTTCCCCGTCCGTGAAGCGGGCCCTGAACGAAGTTGCCTTGTTGGTCCGCATGATGCCCAGATCTCGCAGGGCGAAGTTCTTCAGATCCTCCTCCGTCTTGCCGAAGTACAGGTAGAGCAGGAATTCGAGCGGACGGACGTCATCCAGCGCGATGAACTTCGCCGCCCCACAATGCTCGGCGGCGACCTCGAACGGAACGTGGGTCAGGAAGTAGTCGGCCAGCTTCGCTTTCGGCCAGGAGACGCGGATGTCCGTCTGCCCCGCCGCCTTGGCGCCCGCGACCAGGATGTTCTTGGGCAGGCATGCGACGAAGGCGGCGTAGTCCTCCGCCTTGAGGGTTCTGGCTTGGCCGCATGCCAAGAGGTCGTCGGCCGCGCGCTCCACGTCGGAAATCTCGGCATACCGGAAGAACGTCCTGTTGAAGATCGCGCCACGCCGATTGACCATCCGAATCAGCAGGCATTGCGCGTCCTTGGAAAGGGTTTGAAACCGCAAGACGAAGGCGTCGTGCTCGTCCGTCAGGATCGGGCCGTAGGTGGTCCTGACGAACGACAGCATTTCGAGGAAATGATCGTGGTAGTAATAGACAGGTAGATCCGGCCGTTTCATTCGCAGCGCCCTTCGGGCCTTTCTGGATCGCACAAGGACATGAGGGAATGCCCCGCTTGGTGGCTTGCCGCCGCGCGGAAAACGTTCTATCTTTGTTCTAGGACGGTCCGATTTGTCAAGGCGCCGGGCCGGCCGCAAAAATCACCAGAGCGCGATGGACGAAGACCGCCAGCGGAAGATCATCCACGTCGACATGGACGCCTTCTACGCGTCCGTCGAGCAGCGGGATAATCCGGAGCTCCGCGGCAGGCCGGTCGCCGTCGGCAGTTCCCGCGAGCGTGGTGTCGTCGCGGCCGCCAGCTATGAAGCCAGGAAGTTCGGTGTCCGATCGGCGATGCCGTCAGTGACGGCCAAGCGGCAATGCCCGGACCTGATCTTCGTGAAGCCGCGCTTCGAGGTCTACAAGGCGGTCTCCCAGCAGATCCGCGAGATCTTCGCGGAGCACACGGCGATCATCGAGCCGCTGTCGCTCGACGAAGCCTATCTCGACGTGACCGAAAACCTGCAGGGGATTTCGCTGGCACGGGACGTCGCGTTGGCGATCCGTTCGAAGATCAAGGAAGTGACCGGTCTCAACGCATCGGCCGGCGTCTCCTACAACAAGTTTCTAGCCAAGCTCGCCTCCGATCACCGCAAGCCGAACGGCCAGTACGTCATCACGCCGGAGATGGGGCCGGCTTTTGTCGAGACGCTTCCGGTCGGCAAGTTTTACGGTATCGGGCCGGCAACCAGCGCCAAGATGAATGCGCTCGGCCTCTACACCGGCCTCGACATGCGCAACCAGTCGCTCGAATTCATGCAGGCAAGCTTCGGGAAGGCCGGAAGCTACTACTACTGGATCTCGCGGGGCGTTGATAACCGCGAGGTCCGCGCCGACCGGACCCGCAAATCCGTCGGCGCCGAAAACACGTTCGCCACCGACCTCACCGACTTCGACGCCATGGTCGTCGAACTCGAGCCGCTCATCGACAAGGTCTGGCGATACTGCGAAGGCGCCGGTAACCGGGGTCGCACGGTGACGCTGAAGGTGAAGTTCAACGACTTCGAGATCATTACGCGGAGCAGATCCGCCCCCGTCGCGGTTTCGAGCCGCTGCGACCTCGAACGCCTATCGGTCGCTCTGCTGCAGAACGAGATGCCGGTCCCCAAGCCGGTCCGGCTCCTCGGCGTCTCGCTGTCGGCGCTGCAGCATGTCGGCGACGATGAAGCGCAGCTGGCGCTGCCGATGTAATCGCGTCACGTCACTTTCTTTTCAAGTCGATCGATGAGCTCGATCTGTCCTGCTAGGATCTTCGTTCGGGCGGCTTCCAGTTCGAACCACTCAGCGCGATCGACTTCCGGAAGGGGTCGGAGACGGCCACTCTTAGGCGGCCACTCGATCTCGAAGATATTGCTGGACAGCGACGACGTGTCGAAATCAGTTTCTCCGCAGAAGGCGCTCACACGCTTGCCGCCGCGTTGGCGGATCTCTCCCAGGGCTTGCAAGTGACCAATCGATGCTGCCGGTCCGAGCTCTTCGGCAAACTCGCGACGGGCAGTCTGCTCGGGATCCTCCGATATGCCGATCTCGCCTTTCGGAATCGACCACGCGCCGTCGTCCTTGTTGCGCCAATAGGGCCCGCGGGGATGGACGAGCAGCACTTCGAGCCCGTGTCTTACTCGGCGATAGGCCAGTATGCCTGCACTCGACGGTCTTGCGGAAGTTCGCTTGGGGGAACTCACACCAATTCCTTGTCGGGCTGCGATGCATGGAGGATTTATGCCGCCACGTCGAGCAAGTATGTTGATCTCCGATCCGTCCGTTGTCGACCGAATGTCGAGTTGCGGATTGATCGTGCACGAGTGCCGCGAATATTGGTGTTTTCGGGCCGAGCTCGTCTTGCTCCAACGTCTTTGCTCCTCCGCTGCGGAGCCAGCATGCCAATTGTCCGATTTGCTCCAGCAAATTTGCACACTTTTCCAGCCCTTTACTTGACGGCAGTGGCGATCCAGGGTCAGGGCAAGTCGTGCTCCATTTGGTGCAATCGAATAGCGGGTTCGAAGAACGGCGTATTGGGGGCGGAGCTTCGTCGGATACCGAACGGTTCGATTTGAGCCCAGGTTTGGACGTTGCAACGAAGGGAATTCCAGAAAAGGTGGGTCGAACTCTTCGGATTCAGTGACGGAATACGTTCCACTGCAACCGGATGTCATTTTTCGTAGAGCGCGAGAACATTCACATCAGGACCGTCGCGTAAGGACCCTACGACTCGCATGCCGTGGCCGACACCCCTTCTGATAAGTCGGTAAGCGAACGTGCCGGTGTTGTATTTGCCGGCGACATCGATGTGCAGGTGCATCGTCTCGACGACGTCATTTAAGGGGACGCGAAAGTCCACCCATTCGATCCTGCCATTTTCAGTGGCTGCAGCTTCGAGGACGGCCAGAGACCGCTCAGCATTGAAATTCGCTTCAAACCACTTCCAATATTCCGCCTTGGCCTCACGCTTGTACGGCGGAGGCCGTTCGCCGGAATCGGCTTCCAGTCTCTGAAAGAGGGGCACGACTTTCCCATTTATGAATTCCGCGGCCATTGGAATGAATTTGGCGTTCTTGGGAAGATCGATGAATACAAGCGGCCTAGGTACCATGAGGCTCGCTCCTTCTTTTTGCCAGGAGAGAACATCTTTGGATTCGCCGAACAGCAACTGCTCGCGACGTTCAATGAGATAAAAGATCGTCAACTGTTCAAGTTGGCGGTGCGGATTCTGTATTGGCTGAAGGATGATCTCGCTCTCAGAGCCTTTCGTGTCTGATTTTGCGCCTTTCCCCTCTCCTGTGACTTCGGCGGATCCAGACGCGATGGCGGACAGCCAATTTGAAAGCCCAGCACTCAACTTCGCGCCGAATTTGCCTTCGAGATCCTTCTTCGTCGATTCCGTGATCTTCAGCTTTAGCGGTGATGTTTCGTCGAAAGGAGGTCTTAAGGCAGCATCGTAAAATCTGCTTAGATTGATTTCATCGATGAATAGCGGAGCATCCTTTACCCAAAGCAATTGCGAGGGAATACCGGGGGCTTCACTGCTCTTCATTGTTCTTGTCCCGTCGAAATTCTTACTCCCTTCGATACTAGAGGAGTTGCGGATTCGAGCAACGAAGGTTCGTACCATTCTTGATCAATGCGGACGGGAAATGCCTGCCCAGGCCTTGGTCCTTGCCCGGCGCGTCCGGAGGATCTGACCCCGACCTAGTTCGGTGCATGCAACGCTAGTCCCCGGCAGTCCTCAGTTAGGCTGCCACCAATTTTGCAATTCTGCGAATAACTGTGTCCTGGGAGGACGCCAATATGTCTGCTGTGATCTTTCAACATCCCGTTTGCATTATTTTCGTCTTTCCAGTAGCTAAGGCAGTGACAAGCATGTTAATGCGATTCTACAGGGGATTTTAGAACAAATGCGGTCGTGGAATGCGTTTTTTGAGCGCCTTCACACGACCGAGGGGTGGGTTCAGGGGCGCAGTTATCGATGTCAAAAGGCTCGGAAATCGCAACAAAATCAAAGGGTAATATAGCACCTATTGGCTTGGTAGTGACGACATGCTCTCACCGAAAAACGACGCGACCGACTTCCGATGCGACTCCAGCCACACTGCCTACCGGCCAGCAGAAACACGTCGAAACCGCTTGGCTGCGCAAGGTCCGCGGACTCCCGGCTGACGTGCCGGCCAAGGAATTCTACGCAGGACGCGGCTTCGGTCTAGCGGCCGAAGCCGCGAGATTGGCAGACGCCAAATTCTATGTACTCTCGGCAGGCCTCGGCCTAGTTCCCGCTCGCCGGCACATACCCGTATACGGCTTGACGATTGCCGAAGGGCACGAGGATTCTGTCTCTGAAAGAGTGTCTGGCGAGTTTGATGCGGCCGGTTGGTTCTCGCGCATGCTGTCAAGCCCGCATTCGGATCAATGGGCGAATGCAGCCAAGAAGGGCTCTGGGCGCATCTTGATTGCGCTTTCTCGGCCATACGCGGCAATGGTCGGAGATAGCTTGAGCGTGTTGCCCGCGAGGACGCTCGCGAGGCTGAGGATTTTCGGAGCCTCACTCGATTCCGTTCTACCGGCGTCGTTGCATCCGGCCCTTGCTCCATACGACGAGCGGCTTAACTCAATATTTCCGGGCACGCGATCAGACTTTTCCCAGCGGGCCATGTTTCATTTCGTCCGTTCAATTGCGGTCAAGTCCGCCCCCGATCGTGACGCGGACTTTGCCGCTGTTACCGCCGCGCTTGGGGAACTACGCTTTCCGCATCGTCCGCGCCGCCCTCGTCGGACGGATGACGAGATCCTCAAGCTGATCTCAAGACGCCTGCGATCGGAGTCAGGGGCGGCAAAAATGCTGGCCGCACTGCGAAACGATGAAGGCATCGCTTGCGAGCAATCGCGCTTCGGACGCCTCTATCGGATCGCCGTCGCGAAGAGGGCTACGCGATGACCCGTCCGAAGAAGACGGGTGTCGCAACGCTCGCAGTTCGTGCCGTTCGAACTCAACAGGCGGACAAGCCCGTCTACGCCTTCTTCGTCGCCGGCGCAGACCTCCTCAAGATTGCCGAGATCAGCCGCGTCCATCGCGACAGCGACGGTTCCCTCCACGGCTTCCAACGCAAGGGAATCAAGAGCCACGTCCAGGCGATCACGGACTTCCTCGATCAGGGACCGGTCCTCTTCCCTAACGCGATCATTCTTGCGATCGCACCCTCCGCGCGGTTCACGCAGTCCCGGGGCGAAAAGCCGGAAGGCGACGCCAGGGTCTGCGAAGCTGGCACGCTGCGGATTCCCCTGCCCAGAGATGGATCGAAGTGCGCATGGATTGTCGATGGCCAGCAGCGCTCAATCGCGCTGTCGCAGGCGCGAAACAAGAGCTTCCCGGTTCCCGTCGTAGCCTTCGTTTCGGAAGAGCTTTCCGTGCATAGGGAGCAATTCATTTTAGTCAACAAAGCCAGGCCGTTAGATCCGAGATTGATCAACGAACTGCTGCCCGAACTGGACACGGTTTTTCCCCGAGAGCTTTCGTCCCGAAAGATCCCGAGCGAACTGGTGAATCTTCTGCATACTTCGCGGGATTCGCCATTCTACGGGCTGATCAAAAGGATATCGGAAGATTCCTCCTCGGCCGTCGTTATTGACTCCGCGCTGATCAAGTCCATTCGCAGCAGCATAAACGGCGCCTTGGGATGTCTCGCGCCGCATAAGGCAACGGCCGGATCGCCGGCCGACGTCGATACGATGTATCGCATTCTGAAGGCCTATTGGAGTGCCGTACGCACAGTCTTTCCGGAAGCTTGGGGGCGGCCGGCCACCGAAAGCCGGCTCATGCATTCGGCAGGCATCGAAGCTATGAGCATACTAATGGACCGGGTGATGTCCCGCGCCTCTCTCGAAGCTGACCTCTTTGGCCACGCTACCGAAGCACTTTCACGTCTTGCGCCACATTGCCGTTGGACCAGCGGACGGTGGCAGGAATTGCAGCGCGACTGGAACGAAATCCAGAACGTCGGCAAGGATATAAAACTGCTGTCTGGCCACCTGGTCCGACTCGATCATATGCATGCTTTCGCGAAGGTGGCGTGATGCGCTTTGTCTTCGCCGACAGCATCGACACGATCGATCCGGCATACGACTTTCTTGCCGACCGCAACGGGATCGGACGATCCATCCATCGGGACGACGAGTATCCCCATGAATTCCTGGAGAAGGCTCCTTACGATGGCATCCTGGTCTCGCGGGCGATCGTGGGCGATGCGTTGTACCCCGGAAAATATTCGGAAGCGCAGATGATGCGCTTCCGCAGGGAAGGCGCACGAACATTCTTGCGCTATCCGCTCAAGAAATTCCCTAACAGCATCCTGATCGGCGACTGTGGCGCGTTCAACTACAAGAATTTGCCTGAGCCACCATATCACGCCGACGATACGGCCGAATTCTACGCAGACGGCAGCTTCACACACGGCTGCTCTCCTGATCACCTCATCTTCGATTTCGATGACGCCGACCAGAGACGATCTTTCAAAGACGTGTCCGAGGATGTGCGCAGGCGCTATGAGATCACGCTGCAGAACGCCAGCGAGTTTCTTAAGGCCTCTCGAGCGATCGGCAAGGACTTCACTCCGTTGGGCGTTGTCCAGGGATGGTCCACGGAAAGCATGGCACAAGCCGCTCTCAAGCTCGTCGCGATGGGATACGACTACTTGGCCATCGGCGGTACCGTGCCCCTCAAGATCGAACAGATACGTCGCATTTTGTCGGCGTTGCGGACCGCGCTGCCGGATCGGATCAGGCTGCATCTTCTTGGCTTCGGCAAGATCGAGGAACTGTCCGCGCTCGAAGAACACCATGTGACAAGCTTCGACACGACGTCGCCGCTTCTGCGCGCTTTCAAGGACGCACGGAAGAATTATTGGGTCCGTACGGCGGCGGGCGAACTGTCCTATTACACGGCGATCCGCATTCCTCAGGCGACAGAGAACAACAAGCTGAAGCACAAGGCGCGCGAGGGCAGCCTCAATCAGGAGCTGGCGCGCCGTCTTGAAGATGCCGCCCTCAGCGGTGTGCGGCAATATGCGACCAGGAAGGCAAAGCTGGAAGAATGCTTGGACGCCGTAATGGACTACTGGGCGGCTTTGAATTGGGATGCTGATCCGTCGCTCACAAGCCGCTCGGAGGCAGCTTTGCGTCAGCGCGCAATCTACGCGCGCACACTTGCCGACCGTCCGTGGGAGCAATGTAGCTGCCGGGTATGTCGCGAAGCCGGCGTCGAGGCGGTGATCTTCCGGACTTCGAACCGCAACAAGCGGCGCGGAATCCATAACCTTTACGTCTTCCACACCCATCTGAACCAATTCCGCGAGGAGCTCGCATGAGCAAGAAGACCGTCCTTCATTTTGACGCACTTGCGCCGGTCCAGAGTCCGAAGCTCACGGTCTTCACTTTTGTCGCCAAGGCCGCTGACGTCGCGCGGATAGCGAGGATCGAACGCGCAGGCCGCGATGATGGAGGCATCCTTCAAGGCTTTCAGCGCCCCCAGATTGCGGGCCACATTCGCGAGATACGGGACTACCTGGAAAAACCGAATTCCATACTGCCCAATGCCATCGTCATCGCCTTCATGGGCGGAGCCCGACTCAAGCGCGCTACAAGTGCCGGCGACCGGCGCCGCGAACTTATCGTAGACATCTCCGACGGCCCGCCCGGATGGATCGTGGATGGTCAGCAGCGCTTTACCGCTCTTTCCGAACTCCGAGGCCGGAATTTCGAGGTGCTCGTCTCGGGCTTCTTGTGCGAGACGGAGGAAGAACTTCAAAAGCAATTCATTCTCGTGAACAACACTCGACCGCTCCCAAAGGCGCTCGTTTACGAACTGCTTCCTAAAGTGGGCGACCTTCCTCCTCGAATGTCGAATCGCTCCCAGGCCGCGCTTGTGACGGAGGCCCTTAACTACCGGAAGGGGTCTTCGCTGAAGGGGCTGATCAAACAGCAGACCAATCCAAAGGGATCAATACGGGATACTGTCCTTCAACGTGTCATCATGAACTCCCTGAGTGACGGCGCACTGCGACTCTACGCCGGCGAAGATCAAATGCTCTTGCAGCACGGCGTTACAATGATGAGCGAATTCTATCACGCGGTCCAGCATGTCTTTGCTGACGACTGGACCGGAAAGACGCCGAAGACATCGCGACTGGTGCATGGCACCGGCATCATCGCGCTTGGCTACGTCATGGACTTTCTCAACGGCACGACCGGAGCAGTGTCGCGCGACGAGTTTGCGCGCGGCCTGCAACTTCTTAAGGGTAAGACAGCCTGGAGCGACGGAGAATGGCAGTTCGGCAGTGAGCGCCGCAGGTGGAACGGACTTCAGAACGTTCCCGCTGATGTGCGGCAACTGACTCTCTATCTCGTGCAGGTCCTGAAGCGCGGTTTGGCGAAAACCTCCAAGGCAGCCTGAGCCATGAACTTCGCGGTCAAGGAGATATTCTACTCACTGCAGGGCGAAGGCCGCCATGCCGGCCGCCCTGCCGTCTTCTGTCGGTTCGCGGGTTGCAACCTATGGAGTGGAAGAGAAAGCGACCGCGCGACCGCGGCATGCAATTTTTGCGATACCGACTTCGTCGGGGTGGACGGCGAAGGCGGTGGTCGTTTTGACGGACCACAGGCTCTGGCAGATGCCGTAGAACGCATGTGGAGCGGCGTAGGCGGCCGGCGTTTCGTTGTCCTGACAGGGGGAGAGCCTCTCCTGCAAGTCGATGATGGATTAATCGCGGCACTGCATGAGCGAGGATTCGAGGTCGCAATTGAAACGAATGGAACTCTTCCGGTGTCTTCGCCGATCGATTGGATCACGGTCAGCCCGAAGGGAGCGACCAAGCTGGTCCAAACGTCCGGAGACGAACTGAAATTCGTCTTCCCCCAGGCGAACGTAGATCCAGCCTCCTTCGAAGGCCTCGCGTTTAGCCATTTTCTCCTCCAGCCGAAAGACGGTCCCGACCGCGACGTCAATATGGCGGATGCGATCGCCTACTGCCTGCAGCATCCGCAATGGAAGCTCTCTCTGCAGACCCACAAATATATGAGCATCCGATGATCTACGAACTCAGCAAGGAATTTCACTTCGACGCGGCGCACACACTCAACCGTTCGGTGGAGGTCGAATCCAGCCGCCGGATCCATGGGCATTCCTACCGCGCCGAGGTCGTCGTGCGCGGCCTCCCCGATCCGACGACTGGCATGCTGATTGATCTTTCGCTGTTAGACCAAAGTCTAGAAGAGGCAAGAGAAGGCCTCGATCATCGCTATCTGGATGCGATCAACGATCTGGGGCCTGCGACAATGGAAAACCTGGCAGCCTGGATCTGGCGAAAGGTCGAAACCGTCTGCCCAAGCCTGTGGCGGGTGACTGTAAGACGCGACAGCGATGCTGGCGCCTGTAGCTTTTTCGGTAAGGAGAACGCGTGATGCCGGACAATTCCGCGCTTGTCTTGTTTTCGGGTGGTCAGGATTCTGCGACCTGTCTCGCATGGGCGCTAGATCGGTTCGACCACGTGGAGACCATCGGCTTCGATTATCGGCAGAGGCATCGCGCAGAACTCGACGCGCGTGGCCAATTCTGCGCCGGACTAACAACACGCTTCCCTGATTGGGCAGCCAAGCTCGGAGAGGACCGCGTGCTTGATCTGTCGGTGCTTGGAGAAATCAGCGAAACGGCGTTGACGCGTGACGTGGAGATCAAGACAGCGCCCTCGGGTCTGCCGAACACCTTCGTACCGGGGCGCAACATCATCTTCCTCACGTTCGCCGCGGCAGTAGCCTATCGACGCGGCCTGAAGCATGTCGTGACCGGCGTGTGCGAAACCGATTTCTCCGGTTATCCCGATTGTCGCGACGATACGATCAAGGCTCTCCAAGTCGCCCTCAACCTAGGCATGGAAAGCCGTTTCGTCCTTGAGACTCCGTTAATGTGGATAACCAAGGCGCAGACTTGGATGCTTGCGCAGCGGCTAGGCGGAACGCCGCTTGTTGATCTCATCCGCGACCGCACGGTGACCTGCTATCAGGGAGACATCGAAACGACGCATGAGTGGGGGCGCGGTTGCGGCGAATGCCCAGCGTGCAAACTACGTGAACATGGATTTAACGAGTTTTCGGAAGCGCCGGCTTGATCTGCCGTCTTCGCAATTAATGCCTGTCGTCCTGAAAACCCGCGTTTACGCGTGAGTCTGCAACACACAAACTTATGAGAACGCCATGACAACACATGTCAAACCTCACCACCTTGAAGCAAGCGCACCCGCCGTGGGACCATCAGATCCGGTGTCTTCTAGATTGGTAACTCGGATTGGCCGAACCTATCGCTTCGAGTCTGCTCACCACCTCCCGCTTTTGCCAGATGGCCATAAGTGCAAGAACGTACACGGCCACAACTACCGCATGGAAGTTGTGGTATCCGGAGCGCTGGACACACGCGGGTTCGTGATGGACTTCGCTGAGATCGACACTGAGATCATGCCTCTTATAAAGAAGGTTGATCACCGACTTCTGAACGAAGTGGAAGGGCTTGAGAATCCGACCGCTGAAATTATCGCAGCCTGGTTCTTTCGACGCATCAAAGGCTGCGAGAGTGTGCGAGTTTACGAGAACGACGAATGCTGGGCTGAGGTTAAGGTCTAGCGGTCGGGCCGCAAAGCCTTATGAGCGCTTGAGCGGGAGCACGACCATCCCAACGCTGCGTTGCCAGGTATGCACGCACTTGATTAGCTACGTTTCTATCGTCCTCAGTGTGCTCGCAAAGAAACTCGCGAGACAGCCCGCGACCCTTTCGCTCGCACGTGATCCACCAGCCGGCGGTCAATTGCCGATCAGAGCACGAACAATGTCAGCCCGGAGGGCTCGCAGGGCTTCGAAATATCGGCGGGTCAGGCGATGGACGCGGGCCCCTGCAACCTCAAGCACCGCGATGATGAGTCTCAACTGAGCCGGCGGCGATCGGCTTTCTCGCGCTTTTCACCGTTAGACTTACGTTTTCGATAGGTAGTCGTCGATGCAGCGCAAGATGCTCGTGAAGCCATGCCCCTGGGCGTATAGCAGAGGGCGGTCCCGCCGGTGCTCTCGGATGAAGTTCGTGGCGGCGTGCTTCGCCGAGAGCGCGACGATGACGAAGATGTCGGCGTTTTCCGCGAGCGCCTTCAACTCTCTGCTGCCACCATGCTCGGCCGAGCAGTCGACCACGGCCGATGGCAATGTCTTCTCCAAAACCAGCTTCGCCTGTCTGCTCACGGCTTCGGTCAGCGTATAGATGGCTATCCTCAGACCGGATGGGACGACGCCGCGCGCGTTGTCCGAGGAGGTCGCCGAGACGATTGCGTCGACGGTTTCGGTCGACCAACCGAGGGTGCCGGCCAATTCCGCCAAGGAGGCGCGCTGCAGTGCGTTCAACCTGCTTCGCAGCGGTTCGATCCTCGCGAGCGCTGAATGCCAGAAGGACAGGCGCGCTTCGGCGTCCGGAGTCGGGAAGCGCAGCGTCTCCTCGACGATGTCGAGCAGCCAATAGACCGAGTCGGCACCAAGGCCGGATCCCATGAGTTCGGACACGTCGCCGAGGAGGTCCTTGTAGGCGTCTGTGGCGAGACCGACGGACAGCAGCGCCTTGGCGAGCAGTCCGGTAGACTCGTAGATGGGCCTGCCGCGGCGGCTGCCGATCGCGAACATCGTCAAAAGCATCGAGTAGATCGGTAAGAAGGACGCGCGGGGGAAGTCCGCGTCGCCTTGGAGCCATGCCACCATCAGCGGCAGCGCGTCCATTGCGCGGTCACCCGCGATCGTGCCTTCGTCCACTTTGGCGAGGGCTGTTCGCAATCTGGCGACGTTCGCCGGATCGGCTTCGACGTCGCCGATGCTCCATTCGTCCTTTCCGCGGCGCGCGATCGACAGAGATTCTCCGAAGCCGGGTTCGTGCACGCGCTCGAGCCATTCGATCCAGTTGACCGGCAGCGCGGACGGCACGCCTTCGGGTGCCAATTCCCGGAGGACCGACTTGAACGGCTCCGCGCTCCGGAGCGCGTCCAACTGGTCCTGTGGAAGATCTCTCAGCGTTGTCCACAGCGCATTGATCTGCTCCAGTGGAGAAAGACCGTCGGTCTTTGCCAGCGCCATCCGAGCATCGTCCAGCGCGTTCGGCGGCCGGACCGACGAGGGGACTTCGGCTTCCGCGGCTCCCAGATGGGCCGCGAGCCAACCGATCGCGTCGGAGCGCGATCGCAGATGGTTCGCGATGTCGTCGCGGTCGCCATCTACGATCGCTTCGATCGCGTAGATGCGCAGAGCCGATTCGCCGATCGCTGCCCGCGGCGGCAACACAATCAGGGATTGAGCCAAAGGTCGGCATTCCCGTTCGTAGGCGCTCAGGAGCGTGCCGAGATCCTCCGCATCGAACGCGGGCACGAGCCTCACCCGGTAAAGCGCCTCAAGGATGGCGTTCGTGACGGACGCAGGCCGGCGCGCGTTACAGAGGTCCTTCAAGCCACGCATGGTGACGATCGCCTGCCAATCCTCGAAGGCGGCGAACAGTTGGACTTCGAGGAAGCGAATGTTGAGCGCATCCAGCCGCAACTCGTCTTCGAGCCGCCTGATGACGGACCATGCGGCTTCCCGTCGTCCGACGTTGATCTGGTCCTGAAAATCCGCGAGCAGCCAACTGGTCGGCTCGGAGGGCTTGCCGTCCATCGCGGGTACACGCGACCAGACCGTGACCAGCCGGGCCAGAGCCCTCAAACCTTGAGCGCGGACCGTGTCGTCGGACGGTAGATCCAGGATGCCGACCGTGCTCGGATCGGCTTCCGCGAGGATCCTTTCGATCGCATCGGCTCCGGAAAGCGAGCCGGGCAGACCGTTGAACGACGTGAGCGTGGGACCGGCGAAGGAAAGCAGAAGTGGCCGAAGTTGCCGCCATTGCCGATCGTCGCTCGCCAAAGCATACACGCGGACTCCGCCGGCCGGTGTTGCGATCGGGACCAGACCGCCCGGAAAGCCCGCGTCGGTAGCGGAGGCGGCGAGCCTCTCGAAAAGCTGCCGCCAATCCTCCCGGACCGCGCCGGTGCTGCCGAGGTCCGCGATCTTCGACAATATCGCGGCGGACCGCTGGGTGGTGTCGCAGATCATCGCACCAGACTTTCCCATTGGCTCGCGAGTTGTAGCGATTGCTCGGCCACGGTGGCGGGATCGCACCGGAGCACCAGGTGCTCGCCGTTCACAGTGATGCCGCTCACGGTGAGATTCATCGATCCGCTCAGGAAATAATCGGACCCCAGCAGTCCCTTGGCGTGATAGTCCTTCTGCACGACCCACTTGATCTTGGCGCCGTGCCGGTTCTTCAGATCCTTCAGCTTGGCGATGAAGAAGTTGTTGTGCCCGTGCTCGCGGATGATCAGTCTCAGTTCGACGTTCCTGACGAGTAGCGCTTCGAGCACTTTCGAAAGTCTTATCTGTGCGGCAGGCCAGTCGGGTTCGAGCGCCGAGAATTGTCGCGCCGAATTGTCCAACAGTTCGATATCGGTGATCCAAGCGAAGAACAGCCAGAGCTTAGCGCTGGGGTGGACAAGTTCGGCGGCAAACAAGCCCTGAAGAAGATCGCGTACCGCGCGCGATTGCGCCGGCCCATGCAAGTCGCGCGACGGTGAAGCCATCATACCTGCTCCCGAAGCAGGAGGCTCGCCGATACCTTGCCCTCGAGACGTTCGATGCGTTCCACGGCGGGGAAGAACTGCAGGAAGCCTACGTCCACGGGCGTCGCCAGAAGCACGACCAGCGCCGCCCTGAAGTCCGCACTCCGCGAGCTATCGGCCAAGAGCTTGACCGTGCCAAATCTCTCGAGCGCATCCTCCAGCCTTGCTTTCCAGTCTTCGTCCGCGAGATTGACTTCCGTCACCGCGACCGACATCAGCAGCGACCGCACGAGCGCGGGGTCGGTCGTCTTCGTGACTCTATACGGATTGTACGACCGGAGCGAGCGCAGACGGACCTCTCCGGCTCGGGGCCATAGCAGGTTCGTAACCGCGGCGATGACTGACACGCGCGCGGCTCCTTGACCAGGCAGGCGCCCAAGGAATGCCTTCACTTCAGCGGCGATCGCCGGGTCCTTCGCACAAACATAGCTGAATTCGCGAAGCCCCAGGGCGATGCCCGTTCTAGCCTCTGTCCTGTCCCAGTGCTCGAGCAGCCGCGCCAGGAGTACATCGAGCGCCGGACCTCCGCCCGCCCTCAATAGACGACTCGTCAACGACACAGTCAGCGCATGACCGAGATCGGTCATGCCGCGACGGACCAGGATTCCGGAAAATTCACGCCAACGCCTTTCGAATTCCCGATGCCCCTCGGCTGCGCGCAATTGCGCGAGCCTCTCGATTACCTCCGCATCTCGACCGGCAAGAGTGATCACCCTTCTCAACCCGTCGTCCACGAGTTCGAGATCCGTGGCCGCAAGGGACGCTTCGAGCGCGTCGAAGAATATCCGCGGTTCGGCGGAGAAGCGATCGGCGAAGGCCTGGACGACGCCCGCGCCACCGAGCGTGGACTCGGTAACCCAGATCCTCCAAGCTCCCGTCTCTTCGTCGTGCTGGACGTCGACGAGCAGGTCGTCGACCGCTGCTTGTCGAGGAGCCGAGGCCATGCAGGCCTGCAGCAGCGCCTCCGCGAGCGTGTGCGCGATCGTTTCCCTCAGCCACCTGCCGTAGCCGTCGTCCGACCTATCGTCGAACCGCGCCGCCAACGCGCGCAGACGGTCTCGGACCTCGCGGCGAGCAAGTTGATCCGAAAGGCCGCGTTGCAGCCGGCTGGTTCCGTGTCCCGCAACGTGCCCTAAGCCATCGTTTCCTGCCGCATCGTCGTCGTCGAGGTCCTCTTCGCCGATCGCGTCGTCGGCGCGATCGGGCTGAGGCGGGGCAGCGCCAAACAACTCCGACATCGCGTCGTGCATGACCGCTTGCAGCCGATCCTCGGCCAGAAGGTCGACGGCGGTCTCGGAGAGGCTCCGACCGGTCACCGCGGACTCCGCGCAAAGCGCGGAAAGGAGGACCTGGAAGAGCCAGTCGCGTTGGAACTCGTTGAGATCGTGCGGGAGCAGTCCGTCGGCTCGGAACGAATCCTCGAGAAACGCCAGCCACGTGTTCGCGGCAAGAAGTCCCGGCAACGTCGTCCGCAGAAGTTCGTCGATGCTCGGCAGCGACAACTCCATGAAAAATCCGTCGACTTCGAGTTCGTATCCTAGCGCCGCCGGACCTTGTTCGTCGCGGAAGCGCACGGCGATCTGGAATTCGTCATCGCGGGTGCGGATGTTGGCGTGGGACAGGGACGCGAAGCGACGTACCGTGATGCTCGATCGGAAACGATGGAGGTGGAACGAGACCGTCCTGACGTAGCTCAACCACGCGGATCGCGAGGGAACGGGGACGACGAGCGGATCTCCGTTCGTCGACAGTTCGCTCTGCCAGACGAGTTGAGCGTTGCTCGTCGGCATGATGTTCTTCGGCGTCGCCTGCATCCGCACGGACCATGGCCGGTAGACACGCACTTCCCGTTCTGCCGAAAGGTCGTTGCAGTTGGCTTTGAAGGAGCCGATGTACTCGTGTTCTTCGGCGAAATCCGCAACGAGGATCTCCTGATCCGGGATCGCGGGATCGACCGGTACCCAATGGGACAGGCCGGCCCGTTCGAACGCGAACCTGCGGGTGACCCTGCCGGGCGCGAGCTGCTTCAGAGCCTGCAGGATCGGCATGGTCTCCGTTCTCTCGTCCAATCGTACTGACGCCGCGGGAAGCGAGATGTGGACTTCCGGCAGGCTGAGGTCGCTGAAGAGATTCCGGGGAATGAAGTCCGGCAGCGGGTGGTAGTCGGTCTGGAAGTCGCGCCGCTCGGTGCCTTCGGGAAAAGCGAGCTTCCAATCTCTGAAAAGCCTGCGCACGAGTGTGGGTATCGCTTCGAGAAGCAACGATCGAGGAGCGCGCCAGAGAACGTCGTCCAGCTCCGTTTCGTCGAGCTTCAATGCTCCGCCGATGAAGGATCGTAGATCCGCGACCGTGGCGGGCTTCACCTGGGACAAATCGATCAGAAGATCGCGCACGTCGTTCAGAACCTGCGCGGTCGCTGCATTTGCCGTTTGCAAGGGCCGGCTGAGAAGATCCCAGATCCAGGCCTTTTGCGGTCCGGAGGTCTTGGAAGCCAACCAGTCCATGAGGCAATACACGGCCTGCATCTTGAGGACGTAGTGGTTACCGACCGGAAGATGCTGGACTTCGAGCGAGGGATCGAAGAGATGCTCGTACGCCTGATAAAGTGCTCGGTCGCGACCGTAGTCCGACAGCACCGTTATCGTGATCGGCCGCATCGAGACGCGACGACCCGCGCGACCTTTCCGCTGGAGGAACGAGGCCATCGCCCGCGGCGCCTTGTGCTGGATGACGGCGCCGACGTCGGGATCGTTGTAGCCTACCTCGAGGGTCGACGTCGCGACGATGACGCTGGAGCGGGTGTCCACTCCCGCGTCCTGCGAAGTCGTTCGACCGACGACGAGACGTCGATCCAACTGATGTCCGATTTCTTCGCACATCCGCCAGCGTTGGCCCTCGATGTCGCGCAGCGCCGCGTCGGCGCCGCCGGCGCGCAGGTTGGCCAAAGGCAACCTATTGGGTCTTGGTCGTCCCCAGATGTCGTAAGCTTCCGAATCGCGGATGTCGTCGAACAACCTGTTGGTCACGTCCAGATCGTCCGTGAAGAGGAACGTGCGCGCTCCGAAAAGCCCCTGCGAGACGGGACGCTGGGGCGGATCGAGCGTACGGCCGACCAGCATGGAGGTCTGGATAGTGGTAGACAGAAGCGATGCGCGCGAGGCTGGATCCCCGCGAAGCATCAATTGATATTCCGCTCCCTGCTCCTCCATCTCGTCGGACGACGGCGTTATTTCGACGACATCGTCGGCGTTCGCGCCGGTCAGATCGGCAAAGAAACGCGGCGCTTCCGACAGCGTCGCCGAGAGGCCTGCCCACATGACGGGGGCGCCGAGCAGGTGACGCCATCGACGCAGCGTCAATGCGACCTGTGCTCCACTCGTGCCTTCGTAGGTGTGGACTTCGTCGAGCAAAGCCAGGAAAGGCTTCTTTGCAGGCGGGACGCCGATGCCGAAGACCGACCTGGTCCAATGATCGGACATACGTTGATTCAGGATCTCGGTGGTGGTGAACAATATGTCCGGCGGGCGTCTCTGGATACTCTCGCGTGTCAGGGCGATCCGGGTCGACGGGACTTGACCCGAACATCCGGCGTTCGCGCAATGCAACTCCTCCCGGGATGCTTCGATGTCCCTCGATGTCCAAAGGAGTTCGCCTTCGCATACCGGGCATCGAAGCCAAGGACACACGAAGTCTGAACCTCTGCGCGTCCACTCCCTCTCCTCGACGTTGCGAATGTTCGGGCGCTGCGGCGTCGCCCCGAAGAAGGCGCCCAGTCGGACCGGCCGTACGTTCTTCGCTTCGAGCGGGCCGTCGAGGGCGCGGGCGATCCGGTAGGCCTCCCCGAACTGATCCTTCAGGAGTTCGATGCGGGGATAGACGGCGAGGACTTTGACCCAGAAATCGGATCCCATGGCCTCGCCGACGCGCACGAGCGCGGGAAGATAGAACGCGAGGGTCTTGCCGCTACCGGTGCCGGCCGTGACGATGGTCCCTCCGTCGGAGGGGTCGGAGACCAGTCGTGCTGCCGACCGCTCCTGGAACGGCGCGAGCAAAAGGTCGGGCCTTGCAGAGGTGAGTGCCCGCCAAAGTTCGCGCCTCGACTGCGAGCGCCCGAGGGTCGAAGCATGTTCGGCGAGGATGTCATCGGGATTCCGGTCGCGGATGGGAAAGCGCCTCGGCCGACGGTCGATCCTGAAGTCCGCCACCAGTCTGGGCGCGCTTTGCCACGGTTTCCGATCGAACAGTTGTCTCAAGGAAGCTAACAGTCGCGTCATCTCGGCGAATCTCGAACGATATCGCTCGCTCGCGCCGGCCGGCCTGAACTCGAAGATCAGCTTCGCGTCGAGCAGTTCTTCCAGGACGTCTTCGGCGTCCGAGTCTCCGCGGGATCGCTCGGCGAGGTCGAGGACCTCGTCCTCCGATAGAGATCCGTCCGCAAAACCCCATTCGAGCGACATCATTTCGATCTTTTCGATCTCATCGAGAAGGCGTCGGGCGGCATCGGAAACCGGCATGGAATCGACCTATCGCAACTTGACGCGGAAAAGATGGACAAGACCTCGCTCGCTGAGCCAAGCCGCGACGCTCGGGGTGAACGATCCAAGAGTGGCGCCTTCGAGTCCACAAGCGCGCAAGAAAGCGGCCACGTCCTCGGGAATGCCTCCCGCAGTCATCGTCTCCCAGATCTCCCGGTGTTCCGCTGCGATCCGCTTGATCTCTTCGGTCGCGCTTGCGGGATCCGCAGGTATGTTCTCCGCCAATTGCGAAACGCGCTTCTGCAACGAACGGATTTTGGCCACTGTCGACTGGTAGTCGGGAATCGCCGCGAGAGCGGACAGGATCTCTTCCGGCGCACGCTCGCTGTTCTCGGCGACATGACGTCGCCACGCGGCGAGAGAAACGCTTTGTGCCGCCGTCGCGACGCTCAAGAGGCGATCGATGAACTGGTACTTGAGATCGATGGCGGGATTCACGAGATTGTTCGGGTCCGAGCGCAGCGCAGTCAGAAGATCGGTCGCGCGCTTCCCGAGTTCGTCGCCCTCCTTTGGGACAAACGAAACGACGATTCCGGCTTTGCGGATCTTCGCCAGAGTCTCGGCCGACTCGCGAAGCTTGTCCGCGACAGGCGAGAGTTGATCGGCGCGCGTCTGCAAAGCTTTGGCTTCGCCGGCGGAGCGCTTCATTTTAGCGAACTGACCTATGTCCGCGACGAGTTTGGTGGTTCGCTCAAGCAGCACGGACAGGCTCCTCATCAGGCGGACTGAGATCGGAAAGACTGGTCTCAATGGCAATCAGCGAGCCTTCGGCGGACGCGATGCTGTCCTCGATCTTGTCGTTTTCCGTACGAAACTGCGCGACGAAAGATTGGAGATTCGTCTCTACGCTTTGTAGGAACGCTTCCGCCGTCTTTTTGAGCTCCCGACCTGCGGCCACGGCCGCGCGCCTTCCGCGTCCGAGATGAGGAAGGCATTCGGTACCGTCGACTTCGGCCAGCGCGCGGGCAGCCGCGATCGCGTCGTCGAACTGTACGCCGGCGAACGTTTCTATGGCGGAGGCGAATGCGCTCGAATTTCCGCCACCCGCTAAGCCGTTGTCGCTCGCGATTTCCTTCAGGTTGCGAACCGTCGTCAAGATGCTCGCTTTCGGCCGCGAGTCGCCGAATGCCTCGTCCATGTCCTTGAGCCAGGATAGACGGAGCGTGCATTCCGCAAGCACGGCCGCCTCCAGCGAGGATCTGGCGTCCAAGTAGAGCTTGCTCAGCACCGCGTAGTCGCCCTTCTCGTCGGCCGGAGCATCGAGCATCGGCATCCATTTCTGAGTGCGCAGCGTGCGGATCGTCGACGCGGCGATGCGCGGATCGATCATCGCGCCGACCCGACCTCCCTTCATGAGGGATATCTGGGCGCGGACGATATCGAAGAGCTTTTCGCGTTTGCTCCACAGACGATCATGCAACGATCGCAGTTCCGGCGCCTCGCAGGGGCTATCGGGCCATTGCCCGAGCGCAGCGTCGACTATCTCGCTCGTGGAGGAGTCGGGTTTGATCTTTCCGCCGATGGCGGCGCCCAGGCAAAGGAGTTCGAGCGCCGCGCGCGGAGCTTCCCAGTTGCCCCGGGGGCCGGTGATCTCCCGCAGTTGCCTCTCGACGTCGCCCGACCAATCTTCCAGGCAGTCGAGGAAGGCCGCGAGCATTTCGGGCCCTTGGTCGAAGTCCCAGTTGAACTGCTGCCTGCCCGCCCGCAGAAGTCCGATGAGAGCGAGGCCCGCCTTGTCCGGATCGACGTCGCCCGGCACCGAAAGCTTCACGCGGACGGCACCGGACTTGATCGAGGTGGTCCCCGTGGTCGCGCGGTCGAAATTGACGCTTATGCGTTGAAAGTGCTTCGACGGCCCGAGAAAAGTGCTTCGCTCCAGCCCGAGCATATCCCAATCGATCGTCTCGGAGACCGCGGGGAAGATCGCTTCGCGGAGCGTCTGAGCGACCCTTTGATCCAGACTTCCGCCGCGCAGCCATTCGTTGATGGCCGCTTCCTCGAGATCGACCTTCGGCGACGTCGACTCGCCGGGCGACGGAACGACGGCGGGCTGTTCCTTGATCACGAGGTCGCCGGGTATCTCGGGAATGTCGAATACCTTTCGCAGACCGGCGGGAAGATCCACGAGTTTGCCCGTTCCGTCGTAGAACTCGAGGAACGGGATCACTCTGTCGGCGAACTCGGCTCCGACGTTCTTGAGCCGACCGCGATCGTTGACCTTAAGCGCCTCCATGCCGAGCTTTTCGACGAACTGAATCGACGGAAAATGGCCCGTCTTGATTGCCGTCTCGTTTACGTCTAGCACCTCCGCCAGAACCTCGTTTTGCAGAATGCGGGGATTCATGGTTTCGGGCTTGGATCGGTGGACTCGACCCGAGGCGTTCTGCAAGGCCGTCCGCGTGAAGGGGTAAAGCCCATATCCCTCGACCTCGCCGAAAACGGGATGGCATTCGGGACGGTAGCCGCATGTCGAACACCTGCTCGGTGGATTCTCTCCAGGCTCGGCGGCATCGCTCCAGTCAGCGATCTTCTCCGTGCCGAGCCGCACTGCATTGAGGTACCGCGCCGCGAATTCGCTCAAGGCATCTTCTTGAGCCCCTTCGCCGTCCCGCTTCCTTGCCGCCGAACGATCCATGTCGATGACGTGCGTCGTCCGCATATAGGCGGTCTCCGCCACGCTCTCGAAGAAACCCGTGGTCACCGCGATCGCGGACCGCATCCTGCAGTAGCTCCCGTCTCCCTGGTTCGTGATTGCCTGCAAAAGAGCGCGATCGATTCCCTGCAGCCGCGCGAACTCCTCGACCAAGAGCACGAGTTCGCGGCCCTGCTTCTTCAGATGCGTGCGGAGGCGGCCCATGAGTTCCTCGACGCGGTCTCCCGAGAAGCTCAGGGTCCGGGACGTGGCTTTTCCCAGATTGCGGTTGATAATGCGAAGAGCCATCGGATACGTGACGCCCGGCTCGAGGTCGATGACCTTGAGCGCGTCCTTTGCGTTCTTCGATGCATTGACGAAGTCCATGCCTCCGAGAGGCATGTCCTCGATCTTGAAAGAGTGCCGCTTGTCGGGGCGGTTGCTGGCACTGGACGGAGCGAAGATGTGGTCGACGATCTCCGCCACGATACCGTCGTTCTTGAGGAAGTGAGCCTGCCGCATGTAGGGATCTTGGAAGATGTCCGGCAGATGCCTGATGAGGGCATCCTCGAGTTCTGCGTTGCCGTCCTTCTCCGCAACGACGTCTTCCCGGATGGTATGGGCGATGTCGTTCAGCAGTTGTTGCTTCTGTCCGTCCGGTGTCGCCGTCCCGTCGCCGGCGCGGTTCAAGGTGTCGCGAAATCCCTGCTGCTCGTCCCCCGGAAGACGATCTATAATCATCTCGACGATCGCCCTGAGACTCGTGCCCGACTTGCGGACGACTAAGACCATGCGTCTCTCGTCGTCCTTCATGTTGAGGCGCATCCAGTGGATCAGATGTGACTTGCCCGAACCGGTTTCTCCCAGCACGACGGCGAGGATGTGCGGTCGGTCGTCTCGGAGGAATTCATCGAGAAACGCAGGCGGCGTCATGTCCGCGTAGGATGCGGGCGACGCGACAAGTTCTTGGAAGGAAGTCCCAACTGGCGGACTTACCTTGAGAGTCCAGTCCGTATGCACCGCTCGGAAAAGCGAATCCGGCATGTGCTCGGCGAACGGATTGATGATCCGGCGGACCTCGGAAGGATTCCAACAGACGACGTTCTTCATTTGGCCACTCCCAGGCGAACGTGGCTGACCCTCCGCTCGGAAGTTCCCAACGGCATGATGGCCGCGGGGGCGTCGGCGCGAACGATGAGCGCTATCCGACCGCTCGTGTGCAGCCTCTGCAGCGCCAGGCTTGTAGCGACCGAAAGACGCTTTTCGCTCGACTGATTGGGGACCGCGCTCGACCAATCCTCGACCTCGCGGCGCACGTCGCCCCCTTCGAAGACCGGATAGATGCGCGCCAATCCGGCCAGCATCGCGTCGATAGGCAGTTCTTCGTCCTCGCCAAACACGTTCGGCAGGACGTCCCGCATTGCGTGCATCGGGTCCGGAACGACCCACTTCGATTCCTTGCTGCCGGTCGTCGTGGCGAAGCCCAGGAAGCGCGCCCAATAGACGAAGTTTTGCCAGGTGTTGATGTTCGTCAACTCGGTCCGATGCGCATGCTCGCCCAGATCCTTCGTGATCTCCGATTGAGGGGGAGCACCGAAGGCCATCGGCACGAGCGGATTTTGTCTCAAGAACCAAGCGAGCGCCGTCATAAATCCGCGTTGTCTCGCCTCCTCGGCCCGCTTCGGGTCGAACAGGATCCTGACCAGATGCGACTTGAGACGAGCTTCCGGATCGCGCTTCGTCCCCTTGCTGCGCGCCTCTTCGCTTACCTTTATCCGCTCTTCGTCCTCTTCGAAGATGCCCAGCAGCTTCGCCTCGCGGAGAGTCGAACTGAAGAGCGTCGTCGTTCCCTCGCCGTCTTCGCCCGCTCCGCGGCCATGGAGGGAAGGCGGCGTAGCCAGGCTCTCGAAACGCTCCTTCCGTTCGCCCGTCGGATTGGCGAGCAGAGAAGCGTAGAGTGCGAGAACTCTGCTCGGGACGGCAGGTGCGGTCGTGATGATGCTCATTCGGTCACCTTTGCGCTGAAATGATCCAGCCCCAGGACCCGTCCGCCAAAGACGTCGGCTAGACGGCGACCGTCGAACGACATCTGCCGTTCCGGGGCGACGAAGACACGCGGGAAATCCCGGTTCGCGATCAAGTTCACCTCGTGGAGGTGCGATCCGGGCGCGACGAGGACTATTTCGGGCCCCCGGGGGAGCCTCGAATACACCAGACTGTCGAGGCGACTTACGAAGAACGGCGTCCTTTCCGCGAACTGGAGAACGCGATCGAGATCGAAGGGCGAGGATCCCAGGACGAGAAGTTTGACGAGACCGATCGCGGAAAGCTTTTCGACCGAATCGGCCAGATGCCGGTTGGTCTTTCTTCCTACTGCGTCCGGATCGTAGGTCACGAGCAATCTGCCGTCCCCACCCAGAAGGCGAACGAGATCAGGATGCATTGGAAGCGAGGGCCATGGCGACCGCGGTTCGCCGACGTGAACGGTACGTTGACGGAGATCCGGATCGCGCCGACAAACATGGCATCGGCTGCACTCGATCCCTATCCTGTCCTTTCCGTAGAGCTTCGCGAGGACGGTTGCGGGACAGTCCTCGCCGGAGAGGAAGACCTCCATCAACCGCAGGTTTCTGTCCCTGGCTTCCGCGCTGGCCGCCCGGACTGGCTGCACCAACTCGTCCCAGATATCCCTCTCCAGGTGTCCTTCCTCAAGGATTTCGATCTCGAGCCAGTCCCCTTCATCCGCCAACCGATGGCCGGGACTTCCTCTCATGTTCAGGATCCGGGCGCGGGACATGAGTGCGAGCGTCCTCAAATTCCAGTCGGTGTTTCGATCGCCGAACATGTCGATGTCTTCCGGGCTGGTGCCAGGCCGCCCGTCGGCCCGGACCGCGTATCGTCCGCCCGGCAGCGCCACCTTGTTCTCGAACATCGAAGTCCAGCGCTCAAGACCACGGGAAATTCCTATGATGCTCTCCCGATTGATCCGCTGCGCGCTGGGCAGATCGCTGTGAGCCGGAACGATCAATGAAAGCGAGGCACAGCCGTCCCGACCACCTCTTCCCACCTCCTGGTAGAAGCGGTCTAGAGTCTCCGGGATGCAGGCGTGAACGACGCTTCGCGCGTGGGCATAATCGATGCCGAGACCGAAAGCCGACGTTCCGACAACGACATCCAAGGCGCCATTGCGCCACTGATCCACGATCTTTTCGCGGTCGTCCCGCCGCGTCTGTCCGTGCAGCTTAGCAACCCGTCCGAAGCCCGCTTCCCGCAAGCGGACGTACCAAGCGTCCGCATCCTTCACTTCGGTGACGTAGAGGACGGCCGGACGCGGCACGTGGTGCATGGCTTCAAACACGCGCTCCACGCGCTCCTCCACGTGCGTCCTTCGGGCGATCCAATAGTCCGGCTCCGGACGAAGTTGGACAGCGGCGAAGCTGACGAAATTCTCGTCGCCACCGAAGAAGAGCTTGAGCGTCTCGAGCGAACTTTCGGTCAACGTCGCGGACAGCAGTATCGTCCGCATCCTGTGTTCGGGAGCCATCACCGACATCAGTTCGCGACGGACGCCGCTCAACTCCTGGAATTCGGTGCGGAACCCGGTACCCCACTGGTCGACGAGGTGTGCTTCGTCGATCACCATCGCGCGAAGGTAACCGCTTTCGGCCGCCTTTTTGAGCGACGATCTGAGCGCTCCGCACGCCGCTTCGGGCGACGCGAAACAGAGACCTTGCGTTCCGTCAGCGATCCGCTGCGCGATCTGTGCGTTACGCGCGTCGTCGCCACCCTGATACGCCAGAGGCGGCGTCAGATTGCAGATCGCGACGGCCTCGATCTCATGATTCACGCCGAGAGCGACCGTCGGCACGATCACCAGCGTAACACCCTTTCCCTCGACCGGCCTGGAGCCGACGAAGCCAACCGTGTGCGCAAGTTGGAAGACAAGGCTCTTTCCTTCGCCGGTGGGAAGCGCCACGACGATAGTGCCGCCGGCCGGAGTAGACAGCGCACTGCGGACGGCAGCCCGTTGACCGGGGCTCCGGTAGGCTTCTCGGCCAACGGAGTTAAGCAACGGATCGCCGTCGACCGGTTCGCTATCGAAGAACCGACAGCGGCTCTCCGAGGAGGCGCGGCCGTCCACTCCTTCCGGTCCGCGCGTTTCCAACCATGCGGGCGACCAAGGAACGGCGCGAACGGAGAACCTGTCGGCGTCGGCCCGCGCATCGATTCCGATCCGCCGCCATTGCTCGAATCCGACGAGTCGTGGATGCCTGAGAACGACTGTCGGCGAGATCGCATGCTCCCGACGGCCGAATTCGTGAATGAGCGCCTGCCGCAACAGGAGCGCGATATCCAGCGGACTTGCGGCCTGCGGCTCCTCCGTCAGCGCGATGCGCAGCCTCTCGATCGTCTGCGATTTCGCCGACCAATCCGTGCGCATCTCGCCCGCAAGCAGAGCTTCGAGCGCCGCGAACGCGGCGTGCCCTTCAAGCCCGGCCATTTCGCGCCTCCCTCGGTCGATCGCGAGCAATGACGAAGCAACCGATGGCGTCGACGCGCATCGCGGGCGCCTTGACGCTCGCGACGACGCGTTCGGCCGCGTCGAGATCCGCGACCGCCGAATTATCTCCATCGGCGGATCGTCGATCGTACACGGCTCTTCGCCGCCGGAGATCGGCGGTCGCGGCTTCGCCCGCCGCGTCGATCTTGCGAATGAAATCCGGGCTGCAGCTCACTGTGGAATAGGCGGCATCCCGGACGGCGCGACAGCAATGCTCGAACGAAGCAGCGTCGATAACGGCGGCGAGGAGTGCGGGCCTGCTCCCGAGATTGATATCGGCCGCATCGGAATCGTATGGCCGGGATAGAACCTCGATGACTCTGCGGTCGGTCACCGGCGACGCGCTGCTGTCGAGGAAAAGCGTAATGGTGAAGGGCGTGAGGTAGCGCTGCGCCTTTCGGAAGAGTGCGCGCTCCGAAGCGGTCGGATTGGAAAGGTCGCCGATCTCGATAGCTGGCTCGACGATGAGAGTGACCTTGAAGGCGAGCCATGGATCGTCCTCCCAATTGGGGTCAGTCCGCCACGTCGCGAACGCGGTACCTCGGTCGTCCCATTTGGTATAGCGCTCTATGGCGTCCATGATCGGCGTACCCGGACGGAGGAGCGTGACGTCCGGACGCGACGACGCGATACGCCGCCGCCAGGTCAGGGCCTTCGGCGTTTCCAGCCCGAATGCCGCAAGCCAAGGAACCAGAGGAACGAGAGTCTGGGAGTCGGCCGCCAAGTCGAACGGGTCGCGGTCCGGACGGGCATGCGGGTGTCTCGACATCTGCAAAACGCCGAGCAGCCAGGCTTGCATGCCGTTTTCGAGAACGTCCTCCTTCTCTTCGGCCTCTTCCAGGGTTTCGACAAATTCCTCTATCGGTTGCTCCGCGATCGCCAGCCGATCCAGAGCGAACTGCTCGTCTTGTAACCGCCGTTCGTCCTCGATCCGAGCGCGGATCGTCTTGGCCGAATCCGGGACTGCGGCGGGACCGTCCGAGAACAGCGCGACGAGGACGTCGCGCTCGACTTCTTCAAGTAGAAATTGGACGTCGCTGATGGATCGATGGAAGATTCCGAATCCATCGGCCAGAACGCGCTGCCACTCGGACCAAGGGCCGCCGTCGTCGTCGGACGGAACCAGGATGCGGTGCCTGATCAAGGACTGGCGGCGGCCGAAGCGGTCCAATCGGCCGATGCGCTGCTCCATACGCGCGGCGGAGAACGGCAGATCGAGATGAACAATCGCATCCGCGATATTAAGGTTCAGCCCCTCCTCGCCGCCTCGATCTAGAACGAGCACTGCGGCTCGTCGCGAAGCCAGAAATCGCGAAACCCGATCGTCGCCGCTAGCGGCCGGCGCCGAGCCGACCGACAGCAGGCAATCCACTTCGTCGGACCGTTCGGCCAGCATCTTATGGAAATGGACGGCCGCCTCGGTCGAGGATGAAAATGCGACGACCTTGGGATGGGAGGTCGCCGACGAGAGCGTCTTGATGAGTCGCTCGGTGCTCTCCACCGAGACCGACATTCGCGCCGTCTCGTCCGCGTCGCGCTCGGCGATGGACAGGAGGGCGTCCAGGATTTCCCGCTCTCCTTCGAACACCGGCACGAGCGCAGCGATCGCCTTCCGGAACGAGGCGAGATCCACGCCAATGGCTTCGATTATGTCCCTATAGCGCCGGGCGAGCGCGACGATGCGGCCGCGATCGGACGGGTCGGCGGCATCGAGCGCCGTGAGCCGCCATTCCTCGATCGTGGCCTGGAGTTCCGAGATTCGATCGTCGGTATCCGCTTCGAGGCGGACGTGCGACAGATCCGGCGAACCTTCCGAGTGCGGGCCGCGAGGCATGAACTCCCAGCCTTTCGCGTCGGCCCGCCGCGATCTGATCAACCGCTGGTGGATTCGATAGCTTTCCGCTATGTGTCCCCTCAGTTGCGTGCACAACTCGGCCCAAAGCCGCTCGTCCGTACGGGTGGCTTCGATCAGTCGCGGCGCTAGATCGTCCACGATGGAATCATCGGGGAACAAACGTTGCGCCTCCAAAGCCCGCTGCCTGATCACCATGGCCGGGCTCGTCGGATCCAGTCCGAGCAGGAGCCGACCGAACTCGCGGCGTTTCGCGAGCTTGGTCTCGAATCCGGCCAGATCGTCGATGGGATGACTGACGGGATCCAGCAGGTTCAGCAGAGCCAGGAAGCGTTCCGGATCGCCGAGCGCCGGCGTCGCCGACAAGAGAAGTAGTACCTCGCATTCGCGCGAAAGCGCCTCGAGGCGCGCCGCGCTCGCAGCGAGCGGGCCCTCCTTCAGGCCCACCAGGTGATGGGCTTCGTCCACGACCAGAACTTCGGGTGACCGTTCGACGGAAAGCAAGTCCTCGTGGGCGAGCAATTCGATCGCCCCTTCGAATTGGTCGAGCCTTATCTTGTTCAACAGTTCCGACCGCCATTGTTCCAATAGTCGGGACGGCACCGCGATTGCCACCTTGGTCGAAGGTTCGTCGATGAGATGTTGCCTTACGACCAGACCAGCCTCGATGGTCTTGCCGAGTCCGACCTCATCGGCGAGCAGATAGCGCTGGATCGGATCGGTCAGGATGCGGAGCACCGCCGCGATCTGGTGCGGTACGAATTCCACGCTGGCGGACGACAGCGCGGAGAGACCTTGCGAGGCTCCGCGCAGGTTCGTCAGCACCTCGACGGCGGCATGACGCCTGTCGTGCAGGAATTGGCTTTCCGCGCCGCCGGCGGCGAGCACTTCGGCGGGATCGTCCGGCGCGTTCCAAGGGCGAACATGGAGGTCGACTTCCGAAAGGTCCGCGATGCTTCCGTTAGGAAACCGAACTTCATAGTCGATCAGCCCGTCGTCGCGTCGGAAGTACCGCGTGACTCTACCCAAGCGAAAAGTTTCGCTTGTGCGAACGTAGACACGGGTCTGACGGCTCAGGAATCCACGTTTGAGTTGATCGAGCGGGATGGTCAGCCGCACAGAGCGCGTTATCGATCGGAAGACGGAGACGACGCAGTATCCGTCTGATTCAGATACAAGCTTACCTATCCCGCTACGCCCTGGCAGTTCGACAAGCATTCCCCGACTAAGCATCATCTCGCCCTCAAGGTATCTGGGCGCGACCGCTGCCTATCGCATCTGGACATTGGTACTTGGTACTTGAGATCACACCGGGCGCAGGTCCGCACTTCCGGGCGCGCAGGCCATGGACGCGCCGAACCCAGGAGACTCTCATCTTGGACCGCCAACTCGATGTCGCCGACTACGGAATCGAATAGGGCCGCGGACCGCTCCAGCGAAGCGTTCGTGAACGCCGGCCCTAGTAGTTGCAAGACGACTGCTTCGCGGAGGTCGTTCAGAAGGTCTTGCGCAATACTGTGGATAGTTCCGACGCGCAATTCATTGAAGTCGAGCCGCTCGAAGCGTTGATTGAACGGGACGTGGCCATTCAGGATCCGCGTCGGGCTACCTTCGCCCCACTCTTTGATGATTCTGTTTCGCAGAACGGCTGCGGCGCGGCGAGTGAACGTAGTCGCAATGATCTCGTGCGGCTCAAGGCCATCGACAAAACGGAGCTTCAATATCCGCAAAGCCGTCGTCTTGCCACTACTAGGGCCGGCGTTCACGAAAAGCGACTCGTCCACCGGAGCCGAGACGATTCCGATCTGATCGTTGTTGAGGCGGTCGGGATTTTCCGCGGTCCGAGCGCTCAAAGGCACCCTCGCGACGGAAAACGCGTGGTCGCAAAACCGCTCCCAGGAAACCGTTCGCACCCTTCTTGCCCGCCCCGCCCATCGAGCTGCGCCTGGCGGCGAGGCCCGCAACTTTAATTAGAAACATCAGCCAGATATACCAGATACGTGACGGTCCCGTCGATCAATCAGCGGCGGGACGCCTTAGAAATCCAGTGATACTTAAGTGGGCGCGATGGCCCTTTTGCATTGCAAAATCGCCCCGTCCGGAATCCGCAGTCTAGTAGCGGTGCGTACGCGTCGATCTCGGCGACCATCAGAACATAACAAGAACACAAAATCGGTCAGAATGCGGTCCGTCGACCGCAAATAAGAGAAGCGGCCTTGAGCGAAGGAAACGGCTGCTATGGGATTAGTGAAAGTCGCGGCCATGACAGCAAGAGCCTGCCGTCGGCATTCAGAAATCCCGTTCTCTTTTTCTGTCGGTGCCCGCTTTCCGTTGGAGACGGCGCGGAATCCAGTCTTTCACCCTCGCGGCCCAACCTTTTGGTCAGGCTCTCCAACCTGGTCAGTTCGATGTTTCTTCCAAGTCCCGATCCAACTTCGAATGGTGCTCTCTTTTAATCCAAGTGAGAGGCCGTAGGTGACAGCATCTTCCTTCGTTGTCTCATGAAAAAGGTCGTAGACTTTCGCTTTGCGCGAACCGTCGCGCGGTCTCTTAGCCTCGGCTGCTCGCATGGCCTTTCCCTTTTGGAACACCGCCCATCTAAACCTCATTTTCTAGCAGATCGGCCGCCTTTCGTCAGCAATAGAGCGCTTCGGATCTAATGCAAGGAATACGCTCACTTTTCATAGCTAGCCACGCGGGGATGTTCTTGAAATTCTCATCTGCTGCCAATGCTAGACGATCGGCAGACGCACTTGATAAGGCGTGGCGGGACTAGGACAATTCCAGCGGATGTCGCATATATCGCAAGTTTCCTTGCCGGGGTTGAGCGCCGGAAGAGGCCACGTGCTATTGGCTCGGCAGCCAATGATCGCCTGAGCGGTGACGTCGAATGCGCTTAGCGCCTGCTGAACCCCCGAAGCCGTAAAGGTCACTTCCTGCACGGCTCGAAGTGGCCGAGACGTCGGTTCCGGGTCCATGTCCAACTCATTAAGGAAGTAGAGGATCGCGCGAGCGGGATAAGCGCCTACCCGAGCGCGGTAAAGCTCAGCATATACACACATCTGCCAGATGTAATCTCGCATGTCCGTGGACGAAAGATTTGGGAGCCGCGTGCCCTTATAGTCCCATATCTCCATTTGCGCGGGATCATTCGGTGTAGTTGGGTTTCGCGCAAGAACATCGACAACGCCGCGGAGGACATATTGAGGCCGTTCGCTCTCTAGGCGAAATTCAGTATCGCGGATCAGTGGATAGAGCGTTGGGCCCTCGACGCGGTTGAATATCCGCAGCACCCGGCTCGCCTTGGCGGTTACTGCTGGTGACGCCGGCCGGACGCCATGCGACTTCAGAGCATTTTGGACGTCATTGAAGTACTGATCAACATCCGCATCGGATGGCATCGTGCCTTGCGGATGACCAGCAAAGCCCCAATAGTGACGGTGACAACGATCTAGTACCTGATGAATAATGGTGCCGTAGAATATCTGCGTCGCCTGCGCTGGAACAAAACCGTCGTTGCCAAAATAGCCGTACTGGCGACTGCATCGCCGAAACGAAAGGATGTCCGACGTCAAGCTGAATCGTGGGCGAACAGCGTTCGGCTGGGGCGGGGGTACCGCGACGCCATTGTAGTTCGTCCATGCGCTCATTGTTCGAACTCACTATCGTTCAAAGTGGCAGTACCCTGTTAGACAGCCAGTTCCGATTCGGCCCACAGGGAATTCTCCCCTTCGCGAACTGCTGATTTGTACCGACGAGAATCAACGCCCATTGCGCCCGTGAGAAGGCAACGTAGTATTGGCGAATCAAGTCAAGTTCAGCACGGACCAACTCGGGGAGCTGTGCGAATGAGCGCGCTGGATTACTGGGAAACTGCGATAGTTGCGTTTCGATCTGATGAGCGACTGAGACACGCGAATCTTCTCCCATATGCCCAACAAAGACAAACGGGAACTGCAACCCCTTGGCTTGGTGCATTGTCATCACCGGAACCATTCCCAAAGGAGCGATGATATCTTCGTCCTCTTCTTCGTCGATGCCCACCCGCGCGAGGTAACCGAAGAAGAGGTGATAGAAGCCATAACTCCATTGCTCAAGGACGTCGCCTGGAAAATTATTGGAGCTCCGCAAGCGCCCGCGTGCTGCATTGGGATGGCCCGGTACCGGCATCGAGGCAAAACTCTCGACAAGGGCAGTAATGCGCGCAAGCCGCACACGGCGTACGGGGTCGCGCGACCAACCGTCGAACGGGGGCATAGACAGCAGGTAGTAAACAAGCTCCTGGAGGTTAGCCGTGAGAAATGCTCCAGGTTTCGCAGCAAGATTAGCACGGGCGTCGGATACATATCGAGACAGCCTCGGATTTCCCGCAGCTTGGCTAACATACTCTGTTCGACAATTAGCGATCAGAGTGGCCAATTCCTGGGGACGCTGCGGCACATGGCGCCCTTGGCCATCAGTAATAGCGAGCAGCGCGCCGAGGAGTCCAAGAACCTCCTCTTGCTCAAGAAAGGCCTTATTACGAGGGTTGTAGACTGGGATGCCTTGGGCTTGGAGAGCCGCAACATATTTCAGCGCGTTGTTTGGTGTCTCCTTGGTACTCTTTAACAACAGACAACACTGGCTATAATCCTGCACAATTCCGTTCGCGACTAGTCCTTGAACTGTGTCGGCAAAGCGAGCGGCAACGGCGTCCATTGATGCAGCGCGCAATTGACCAACTGCGGGATACGTTCCGCCGATTGAACTGCGCGGCACGAGATCGGGCTTGTTCGGCACCCGGGCGCCCCGAATCGCCATAGACGGAAAGGCACTGATGTAGTTATTGCAAAATGTAACAATGCTCGCGTGTGACCGGAAGTTAGCTACGAGTGGAAAGCGTGAAATTCCCGTTTGCTGCACCCCGAGGAAGGTCGCGCACGCCTGATCAAAGGTGACCATACACTCCACGGATCCTCCGCGAAATCGATAGAGCGCTTGATCGTCGTCACCAACAACGACAATGTTGTGTGGCGCGCGATTTGCCAGCGTGAGGTAAATCTCCTCCTGAACGAGATTGGTGTCTTGATACTCGTCCACTAAGATCCAGCTTATTCCAATCGCACCTTCACCCACGTTACCATCGCGAAACCTGCGGCCAAGCGGCGTCTGCAAAAACTCAAGAAAGTGGCCTTGCAGGTGTGAAAAGTCACACCGATGTTCGTCCTCAAGCTTCGTCCGATACTCTTCGTACAGGTCTGCCAGACGAAGCCATTGCCCACCGGCCGCCCGCATTGCCGCAACGGAAATTCTATCTTCAACGATTCTGTTGAACAATTTGACGAGGGCTGCCGTCATATTCCATTTGCTTGGAAGCCAAGCCCATGTCGTTTGCCATTCCCTCGGTGAAAAAAGATATGAAAAATGAGTCCAGAAGGGACGATCGTTTGTCGGATTCGGCGTATCGACGATGCTGATGTGTTCATATACGAACATGCTGCTTTCAAGCTCGTCCATGAGCCGAACATTCTGATAATTTGGCGCACGGTGCTCTTGCAAGAGGTCGTTGCACAATCCGTGCAGGGTCCCGAGATGGAGTTTGGAGATATCGATAGCGGCAAGTGCCGGACGCTGCACAACGAGCTGGTTCCGGTAATGACTGATACGATCCTCGAGGTTACGCGCTGCCTTTTCGGTGAATGTCGTCACAAAGATAGCTTCGGGTGGCGTGCACACGGACTGTACCGGGTCCTGCTCAACGTATAGTAGCCTTAGAACAAACAAGGTCAGGACTTCGGTCTTACCAGACCCCGGCCCGGCCAATACCCAAGCGGGCCCCTGAGGATGTCGAAGAATAGCCTCCTGCGCCGGTGTGGGCCGCTTCGGGTGCCCCGGCGGGAACAATGCGTCGATCAGGTCGGTGAGCGTCATGAGGCCTGCCCGTGAAGCGATACTCGAAGGAGCGTCTTAACGACAACAGAGTCGGTGTCGCGGGGTCAAGCTATCGATTTCATCGAGATGCTGTATCCGGCTACCGCAACCTACACGTGCACCGGCCGTGTTACGGCTTACATCTGGGAAAATCGGAGAGACGCAGAAGCTCGCCGGCTGATTATGCCGAAAAGAACCCTGCCCTTAAGGCATTGGCCACCGACATCGCGCCGCGTTCCGTGGCCGAGGTCGAATGGCCCGCGGCTCCATTCGACCTCCTCCTTCCCCGAAGAGCCGCAAGGTCGAAAAATGAGTGATTCAAGCATTAGCCGTGTGTTCGCGACCGATCCTCGGATCGCCAATCCCAAACCTGTCGAAATGCATACCAACGCCCTCTTGTTCGTGCAGGATGCGGAGGCGCTAGGCCGCCGCGCAACGGCAGGACAGTTCTTTCTGTTCGCGCACGGGATCGAATTGGCGCTCAAAGGTTTCTTGCACGAGAAGGGACGCACCCTCGAAGAACTCGAAGGCATCGGACATAAACTCGGCAAGTTGCTGGATTTGTGCACGACGCACGGATTGGTTCTGTCGGAAGGGGATACGGCAAGTATCGTCGCACGTTTTGACAAAGCTTTGCTGAAGGCGAAGCTGCGCTATGATTTCGACTTCGATATGCCGTTCGTTGAAGACGCGCGCCGCGTGGCGCGCGGGCTCCTTAACAACACGATGCCGGCACTACCTTCCCTCGCGTAAGGTGGGTTAGCCTTCTACTTCTTCGACTTCGGTGAAAGCAACCAACTGAAGCCGCGAGAGGGGCGTCGCCGGCAGCGGGTCCGCCTGCAGACCGTCGTTAATGCTCGCTCGATCGGGATCGAGCATAGCCGGCGCAGCAAAATCGCGGCGTTACCAGTGGGGCATTCAAGATTGGACGTTGGAATCGCGCGATATGACGAGATATTTCCGGGAGTCTCGCCGCCTGCAACTAGCGCACATTCAGTGGCCGTTCGTCCAGTTCCAGGCTAAACGTACGGCGCGCTGTATCCATTGCCGTAGCGTCTGCTCGGCGTTCGCGTCGCCGTCGATGAACTTACGGATATCGAAGCTCATATCGCCCACAGCCGTCTGCGAATGGTGCGGGCACGCGTCGCCTGACCAGCGCCGAAAGCGTTCGGCCTCGGTGACCAACCCGGAATTGCCGTCGTACGTGAGATAGGCGCCCAACCTGGACCGTCGACTCCATGGCGCGACCATCTGCAAGACCAACCCGAGCGCCAGAGAGGCGAGCACTCCGTCCGACCCCACCGCCTGCGGACGTCTGCCGGCCGCACCATACTTGCGAGATTCTTCTGCCAGCGCCGCGTCGGTAACGATCCCCATACAGCGCAGTCACGGGCTACCCTGCTGAACCCGGTAAGGCCTCTTCCGCCGTGGGTGTGGACATGTAGGAGGGCCGAGGCGGGCCTTTACCGATCTCATCGCTTCCTCGTTCGGCCCAATAGAGCGGCGTGACTATCGAGGCCGCAAATTCGAGCGCGGTTTTCCAACCCTCCGCCCGATCGCCTTCGCCTCTTCCTCTGTGACCACGTCGCCAATCCTTTAGTCGGACCCGGTGTGCGTGCGGATGGATGCATCCGGCTCGACAGGCGTTCGGCCATTCGTCCTATTTGTTCGCTGGAATACGACAAAGCTTCCGCGCTTAAGCGAAGACTTCGCTTCTCCTGGCCGGGTTGTGCATAGTGATCGCGGTGAGTGAAGGAAGCAGTAAGGACCGCAGAGGATTGTCGCCATTCGCGCGACGTGGCAGCCATGGCAGATTTGCCACGTAGTCAGCGAGCCCATCGGTTTAACTCTTGCTGCCCCGGTCAGAGGCAAAGCGGCGGCGCGAAATTCGCGGCCCTGAGAGGTGGTTAGCAATGACAAGCGACACCGATGAGCGCCTGTTACGGCTTCGGGACGTCAAACAAAAGACTGGTCTTGGTAGCTCGACCATTTATCGGCGTATTGCAGATGGCACCTTTCCCGCACCGCGCAGCTTGGGTCCAAATACGGTTCGCTGGCTGCAGTCCGAAATTGATGCTTGGATCAAATCTTTGCCGTCGTCTCGATCCGGGGAGCAACTGAGCGCCGCAGGTTGAGAAGGTCGTCGATTGGCGTCTGGTCAATCATGATCAGGTCGGCCCAAGCTTGTGCCAACTCGATCCGCCGCTCAAGGTGCTCTGCCCGATTGTAGGCGCCCTCCACGACATTCTTCGGCACGTGGGCTAACATCAAATCGATGATATGCCGATCGTGCTTATACCGCTCATTCATCACAGTCGAGAATGTGGCCCGCCATCCATGCGGCACATGACGGTGATGGTACCCCGCCCGATTTAACAAGTACCCGATCGCATTTTCGCTGGCTGGCCGGTGGGCGTGTCTCTGGTTGGGAAAGAGATATGGTGTGCGGCCGGAGAGCTTGCGCAGGGCCTTGATGATATCAATCGCTTGCGTTGGAAGCGGGACCAGATGGTCCCTCTCGTCGTCATCCTTGTATTGGAGCCGGAGCTTCATTCGCGCCGCCGGCACTTGCCAAATTGGCCTTTGCGGATCCAGATCGGCTAGCTCGGTCCAGGGTGTCGTGATCAACGTCCCGGGTCGCAAGGCGGTGAGCACCAGCAGCCGCAAGGCCAGCTTGGTGACGGGTGACGCCGGGGTCGCGTCCGCATGGCGCAGGACTTGTCTGGCTTGCTCGAGATCCGTGATGGCAGGCTGTCGCCCCTTCTTGACCGGCCGCATTGCCTTCTGCACGAGCGCCGCCGGGTCGTTCTCGGCTCGACCTGATGCAATCGCGTAAACGAACACGGCAGACATCCGCTGCCGGATGCGCCGCGCGGTCTCAGCTGCCGGCCGGTTCTCGATCTTGCGCAGCACGGATATGACGTTGGCTGCGGTGATATTCTTAATTGGGGCGGAGCCGAGGTCGGGAAACACATCTCGTTCCAATGAATTGAGCACGTCGTAGGCGTGTTGTTCGACCCAATGCCCTTTGTTCATGTCGTGCCATTCGCGTGCGACGACCTCGAACGTAGTCCCTCCGTCGGTGACGATTTGCAGGCGCCTGAGCCGCTTCTCGACAGCGGGGTCCTTACCCTCCCGGAGGAGGCGTTTCGCGTTGGTGGCGACTTCTCGCGCTTCGGCGAGTCCGACCGACGGGTATGGACCGATCGAGAGCAACTTCTCCTTGCGCTCGAGCTCGTATCTGAGACGCCATAGTTTGCCGCCGGCGGGCGTGACGTAGATGTGCAGCCCGCCACCGTCGGTGAGCTTGTACGGCTTGTCTGCGGCCTTGGCTTTACGGATCTGGACATCGGTCAGCATCAGCGCCCCACAATACCCGGCTTGGCCGGTACGATACCCGGTTTCATACCCGGATTTTACCGGGTTTTAGCGGGCAACGTCGGGAATGGATGGGAACGATTCTGACCCGTAAACTATTGTACTGCAAGCGCTTTGGTGCGTTCTGGGAACGGCTGGGATCGTTAGCTGGCGGAGAGAGTGGGATTCGAACCCACGGTACGGTTTCCCGCACACACGCTTTCCAAGCGTGCGCCTTAAGCCACTCGGCCATCTCTCCGGCGGCCCTCTCTTGGCGGGGTCGGCGGCGTTTTGCAAGCCGGGCGGGGGCCTCGGCGGCAAATTTCCCCCAAATCGCTGATAAAAATCATCAATCCGCCCTGGTTGCGGGCTCGATCTGGCCTCGCCGCCGCCTGGCCGGACCCACCGTGAACCGGCCGGGAGGACGGCACGACCACTGATTTGCGGCCTCGATCCGGCTGCCCATGAGGGACCTCGCCATGCCGCCATCCTCCCCTGCCTGTCTCGCCATCCTGCTGGCCGCGGCGTTCAGCCTCGCCGCCGCCGGGGCGGCGCGCGCCGATCAATGCACCAAACAGGGGGTCGACGTGACCTGCGACGACGGGCGCAAGGGGATCTGGCAGGGCGACGCGATCCTGTGGCCGGACGGGACCAGGTCCAGCCTGAATCCACACCCGTCCGTCATCATCGGCAACAAGGCCTCGGTGGTCGTCGGGCCGGGCGTGTTCGTCGGACAGGGCAAGGGCATGGTGCCGATGGACAATCCGAGCTCGCCGAACAAGCTGCGCTGCGCCGTGCTCGACGGCGTGTCCTACTGCCATTGAGCCTGTGAGCCTCGCCGCCACCGGCGGCGAGGCGCGAGCCATTCAGTGATAGCGCGCACCGGGCGAGAGCATGCGGCCGGCCAGGAAGCCCGCGGGCGCCGCAGGCAGGGGTTCGATCTCGACCTCGGCGGCGTCGCCGTCCTGCAGGGTTTCGACGAAGTCGGCAAACCATTGCTGGATCGAATGGCGGCGCAGCTTCGTCATCATGATCTCGTAGCGCATGCGGCGCTCGTTGAGCGGCATCGACAACGCCGTCGCGATCGTCCGGGCCATGCCATCGATGTCATGCGGATTGACCAGGAGTGCCGCGTCGAGCTCGTTGGCGGCGCCGGCGAATTTCGACAGCACCAGCACGCCCGGATCGA
Source organism: Bradyrhizobium sp. HKCCYLRH3061 (assembly GCF_051168015.1). Classification (NCBI taxonomy): domain Bacteria; kingdom Pseudomonadati; phylum Pseudomonadota; class Alphaproteobacteria; order Hyphomicrobiales; family Nitrobacteraceae; genus Bradyrhizobium; species Bradyrhizobium sp. HKCCYLRH3061. The sequence continues at coordinate 76,680 of NZ_JBNPUE010000007.1, read as the reverse complement.
CCGGGCTCTGCGCGGCGACATACTCCTTCGCCACCAGGTTCATGCCGTCGTGCAGCGGCGAGACGACGCCGACCTGGGCGCTGCGATAGAGTCCGGCCAGCACACCCTGGCCATAGCCCTTGTTGAGGTAGCGGATCGGCGTCCAGTCGACCTCACCGTGGCGGCCGTTGACCTCGCTGACGAGGCGCGCGACCTCGCTCTGCAGATTGCCATAGGCCTCGATCGATTCGCGCGAAGGCGTCGCGATCTGCAGCAGCGACGCGGCACGCAGCAGGCTCGGGTGCATCGTCCACATGCGATCGAAGGCATTGACGCGGTTGACGAGGCCCTTGGAGTAGTCGAGCCGGTCGACGCCGATGGCGAGCTTCTCGCCATTCAGGCTGCGGCGCAGCCGCGACACGTCCGGATGCGCCACCGCCTTCGCCGCCTGCTGCGCGAACTTGTCGGCGTCGATGCCGATCGGGAACACGGCCAGACGCGTGCGGCCGTGCAGCGACCTGACCACGCCGTCGCGCACCTGAAGGCCGAGATCGGTGCGGATGCAGGCGGTGAAATTCTCCCGATCATCCTCGGTCTGGAAGCCGATCAGATCATAGGCGAGCATCGCGGTGACGAGATCGCGGTGATTCGGCACGCTGTCGATGACGCAGCGCGCGGGCCACGGCGTGTGCAGGAAGAAACCGATCGGGCTCTTCACACCGAGCGTGCGCAACTCCGCGCCGAGCGACAGGAAGTGATAGTCCTGGATCCAGAACAAGGTGTCCGGCTTCTGGAATCGAAGCAGCGCGCGCGCCACGAAGGCGTTGACCTCGCGATAGGACCGATAATCATCATGCGAGACGCTGATCAAATCGCTGCGCGAATGCAGCGCCGGCCACAGTGCCGAATTGGCGAAGCCTTCGTAGTAGCCGGCGTAATGCGCGGCTGGCAGATCGAGCAGCGCCAGCGCGCCTTCACCGATCTGCTCGATCTCCGCAATCGGTTCCGTCTGCGCGCCGTCACGCACACGTCCCGAAGACCCGACCCATACTGCCCCCGATTTCTCCACAACGGGCAGCAATGCTGCCGCAAGTCCGCCGGTCATTGGCTCGTTGGCTTTGCCACGCGCCACCCGATTCGAAACCACGACGAGGTTCACAGCTCCCTCCTGTTGGTCATGTCGGTTAACAGCTGTTCATCAATATGGTTCCAGGCCACCCTTTCAACCAAATGAAACCAAATTCGGGCATTCGCGCGGTGTAATCACAGCGTCAATCAAGTCAGAACGTTTCTAATCAAGAACGACGCATGCAACATGCGAATGCATGGCGAATGGAACTAATAACGCGGCGATGCGGAACCCCTGCGCGGACTGCTAGGTCGACGAATTAGTTCCGCCGTCGGCGAGGCGCGCCAGGAACGCGCGCACGTCGTCCGGTGCGTCGAAATGTCCGTCGACACCGAGCGCGCGGCGGCCGACCGAGAACGACAGGCCAGCGAAATCCGGCATGATCGCGAACACCGTCTCGTCGGTGACGTCGTCGCCGATGAAGAACGGCTTGCGTCCCTTGAACGGCGCGTGCCGCATCAGCTCGCGTACGCCGCTCGCCTTGGTGAAGCCGGCGTGCTTGATCTCGCACACACACTTGCCGGGCAGCACCTCGATCGGCGCCCCCGGCAACTCGGCGCGGATGCGCGACACCTCCTCGTAGATCGCTTTCTCCGCCTGCGGCGCGAGGCGATAATGCAGCGCCAGCGAGTACCCCTTGTCCTCGAGCAGAATGCCGGGGCTGAGCTTGGCGATCGCGGCGAGCCTGCGCTTCAGCTCCTTGTCCAGCGGCGGCGCCTTGATCGCATCCGCCTCGCCGCCGCCGCCGAGCCGCATCTCCGCGCCATGGCCGCCGACGGCGGGGTAGACCTCCGGCGCGAAGATGAGATCGATGTCGTTGAGTGAGCGGCCCGAGACCAGCGCCAGCGCGCCGGAGGTTCGTTGCAGCAACGCGTTCAGTGCCTCGGCGAGACCCGGCGGCACCCACACCTCGCGCGGCGTCGGCGCAAGATCGAGCAGGGTCCCGTCGATATCGAGCAGGATCGCCACCTCGCGAAGGTGCGGCACGAGACTCACCGGCGTCGGAACGATCTCGGCGGGCTCCGACGCAGGAGAACCGATCAGATCGGAGTTGTCGGACTTCATCATCTACTCCATGACAGCGAGCGGTCGCGCCACCTGCTCGAGCGATTTGCGCTCGGCCGCGATGGCATAGCGCCAAGCGACGAGCGCCGCCACCAGCATCAACGCGGCACCGAACAGATAGCCGCCGAACACCGCGCCGCGCGCGCCACTGTCGAGCAGCACGCCGAACAGCGCGGGTCCCGCGACGCCGCCGATCCCGGTACCGATGGCGTAGAACAGCGCGATCGCGAGCGCCCGCACCTCCAGCGGAAAATTCTCCGACACGGTGAGATAGGCGGCGCTTGCGGCCGGCGACGCGAAGAAGAAGATCACCATCCAGGCCGCGGTCTGGGTCGCGGCGCTCAGCACGCCGATCGAGAACAGATAGCCGGTGAGCGCGAGCAGCACGCCGGAGACGCCGTAGGTGAAGGTGATCATGGCGCGGCGGCCGAGCGTGTCGAACAGGCGGCCGAGCAGCAGCGGCCCGAGCACGTTGCCGGCCGCGAAGGGCAGGATGTACCAGCCGACGTGATCGGACTTGATGCCGTAGAAATCGGTCAGCACCAGCGCGAAGGTGAAGAAGATCGCGTTGTAGAAGAACGCCTGCGCGATCATCAGCGTCAAGCCGACCAGCGAGCGCTGGCGATAGACCGAGAACAGCGTATGCGCGACCTCGGCGAGCGGCGTGTGATCGCGCATGCGAAGGCGAATCTTGGGCAGGGATTTGGCGCGCTCCTCGCGGTCGTGGCCGGTGACGTCGCGCTCGATGGCGGCGACGATGTCGTGCGCCTGGTCCGGATGGCCATGGATCATCAGCCAGCGCGGACTTTCCGGAATCCACATCCGCATGATCAGCACGACCAGGCCGAGACAGGCGCCGATGCCGTAGGCCAGCCGCCAGCCGACATCCGGGCCGGTGACATCAGGATCGAGCAGCACGATGGCGCCGACGGCGCCGAGCGCGGCGCCCAGCCAGAAGCTGCCGTTGATCATGAGATCGGTCCAGCCGCGATAGCGCGCCGGCACCAGCTCCTGGATCGTCGAGTTGATCGCGGTATACTCGCCGCCGATGCCGGCGCCGGTCAGGAAGCGAAACAGCGCGTAGGTCGCGACATTCCACGACAAGGCGGTGGCGGCGGTCGCGGACAGATAGAGCGCGAGCGTGATGAAGAACAGCTTGCGGCGGCCGATGCGGTCGGTCAGCCAGCCGAAGCCGAGCGCGCCGAGCACGGCGCCGGCGAGATAGGCGCTGTTGGCAAGCCCGATGTCGAGATTGGAGAAGTGCAGCGCCGGGCTCTGCTTCAGCGCGCCCGACAAGGCGCCGGCGAGCGTCACCTCGAGCCCGTCGAGCACCCAGGTGATGCCGAGCGCGAGCACGACGCGGGTGTGGAAGGCGCTCCAGCGGAGGTCGTCGAGCCGGGCGGGGATGTTGGTTTCGATGACGCGATCCTGGCCTGCCGTGTCGTCCGGCGGCGCGCTGGATGGCGGCGCTGACGTGATGACGCGGAGGTGCGGAAAGGATGCCTGTCGGGGTGCCATGGAATCCCAATGCGACGGCGCGGGTCGCACCGCATGCTCGACCGAGAGGATGAAGCAAATGCGGCAGCGAAACCCTGCCGCTGCGACCCAACGTCTCGGCCAGCGCTGGGTTCCCGGAATGAGGGCTGGGAACTCGGCGAAGGTACGGAACGGCACAGGCCGTGCCCACGGGAATGGCCTGTGCCGCGCCTCACGGCATGCTGTCGTCCCGGGCAAGTCCGCTGACGCGAAGCGTCGGCGGGCGCAGACCTGGGACCCATACCGCGGGATTGCACGATTGGGACAGGCGACCGATACCGCCCGTCCCACGACTGCTGCGGCGTATGGGTCCCCGCGTTCGCGGGGACGACAGCGGAATGTGACCGGAGCAGGTCCGCTCTCACTGCCGATGCAGTGTGGACAAGCCGTGGTGAGACCTTACGCCGCGCGGATGTTGGTCATGAAGCGGTTGAGCTCCGCGCGCAGGCGGGCGCTCTCCGAGGACAGCGACTGGGCCGAGCGCAGCACCTCCTCCGAGGCTTCGCCGGTCTGGGTCGCGCCGCGATTGACCTGGGTGATGTCGGTGGCGGCGGCCTGCGTGCCCGCGGCGACGCTCTGCACGTTCCTCGCGATCTCCTGGGTCGCGCCGCCCTGCTGCTCGACCGCCGTCGCGATCGACGAGGCGATGGTCGAGATCTGGCGGATGGTGCCGCCGATCTGCTTGATCGCGGTCACCGACTCCTGGGTCGCCGCCTGCATGCCTGAGATGTGGTTGGAGATGTCGTCGGTCGCCTTGGCGGTCTGCTCCGCCAGCGACTTGACCTCGGAAGCCACCACCGCAAAGCCGCGGCCGGCATCGCCGGCGCGGGCGGCCTCGATGGTCGCGTTCAGCGCCAGCAGGTTGGTCTGCTCGGCGATCGCGGTGATCAGCTTGACGACGTCGCCGATCTCCTGCGCCGCGCGCGACAGCTTGCCGATGCGCCCGTCGGTCTCCTCGGCCTGGGCCACGGCGGATTCCGCGATGCGGCTGGACTCGCGGACCTGGCGGCCGATCTCGTCGACCGAGGCCGACAGCTCGTCGGTCGCGCTCGCCACCGAGTGGATGCGGCCGGTGGCCTGGTCGGAGGTGCCGCTGACGCGGCTCGCCAGCGACTGCGTGGTCTCGGCGGTGCGCGTCAGCGTCGAGGCCGCCTGCTCGAGGTGCTCGGCCGAGGTCGAGACGTTGGACACGATCGAGCCGACGGCGGTCTCGAACTCGTCGGCGAAGCGGATGAGCTCGGCCCGCCGCGCGGCGCCCGCCGCCTTGTTCTGGGCGTCCTGCGTCGCGGCGTCGCGCTCGGCCTTGGCCACCGCCTGCACTTTGAACTCCTCGACCGCCGCCGCCATCTCGCCGATCTCGTCGCTGCGCCCGAGGCCGGGCAGCCGGACGTCGAAATTGCCCGAGGCGAGCTCGCGCATCGCCTTGCACATCGTGATCATCGGCTTGGAAACGCCGTTGCCGAGCATCAGCGCCAGCACGGCGCCGAGCGTCAGCCCGCCGATCGCCAGCATCGCGATCAGCCGCTCGATGTCCGCGATGGTGGTGTTGGCGGCGGCCTCGATGCGCTGCTGGTCGGAGGCGACCTCGGATTTCAGCCCGTTCGACAGCGCGATGATCTCGGTCCCGACGAGGCCCATTTCCTGTTCGAGCTTGCCGAGCGCCTTCATGTTCTCCGACAGCTTGATGAAGGCGGCGCGATACTGCTTGATCAGGTCGCCGAGCTCGGCGACACGCTGGGTGATCTTCTCGTCATTGGCATAGATCGTCACCAGCGAGGTTTCCAGGAAGCGCGTCCGCGCGATGGCGCCGTCGGCGGTCTTGGCATCCGGCTTGGCGATATAGGTCCCGACCAGCGCGGACACGGTCAGGTACTGGCCGGTGAGGTCCTTGGCCGTCGTCTGCACCGACGGCAGGCCGGCGAGCGCGGCGGTGTCCGCCAGATCATCGAACTTGAAGCGGATCTTGTTGCCGATGATGCCGATCTGGTCGGTCGCCAGCTTGGCGTTCTCGCGGGTCAGGGCAACGATGCTCGAGAACGTCTTGGCGAAGGCCTGAAACTGCGCCTGCAGCTTGCCGACCTGCGCACGCCGCTCGGCGCCGGTCGCGGCCATCGATTTGTCGATCGCGGCCTGGAGCGCCTGCTGGGCAGCGGTGGCCGCCGCCTCGTCCTCGGCTTTGCCGGTCAGGGCATAATAACGGGCGAGCGCCTGGTACGAGACCAGCTCGCGATCGACGGTGCGGGCGGTGTCGGCTTCCGCAACGCTGCCGCGATAGGCCGCCACCGCCGCGGCGACCCGCTCGAACCCCAGATAGGAGAAGCCGATGCTGGCGGCGGAGATGGCCAGCACCACGGCAAAGCCGAGGACGATCTTGCCGCGAAATCGCAGGGTCAGAAAATTGGCACGCCGCGACTGCGGCGCAAGCTGCGCAGACATTCCCACCCCCGACACGCCATTCTTTAATATTGGCCACAAACCAACCCGCCCGGCGGCAACGCACCAGAGCGTGATCAAAACTACGTCACAATGGCTAAGGGGCGGTAAATGGGCGGCATCGGCCTACGGCCTGCGCTCTCACCTGTGCCGGTGCCGCCTCGCATGGCGGGCCACATGCGACCGAATCGCCGAGGCCGCGCGCAAGACGTCGCAATGACATCAGAGACGAAAATTCGAGTTGCAAAGTCCTGAGGGCGCTGTTTCTAATCAGAATAAGAAAAATTCATCGGGAGGTTACTCGTGTCGACAGTCAAACTGACGGTGAACGGCAAGGCGGTCTCGGTCGAGGCCGAGGATCGCACCCTGCTCGTTCACCTCCTGCGGGATCATCTCAATCTCACCGGCACCCATGTCGGCTGTGACACCAGCCAATGCGGCGCCTGCGTCGTCCATATCGACGGCCGTGCCGTGAAATCCTGCACCGTGCTGGCCGGCCAGGCCGCCGGCGCCAACGTCACCACCATCGAAGGCATCGCCAAGGGCGACGAGCTGCATCCGATGCAGGCCGCCTTCCGCGACAATCACGGCCTGCAATGCGGCTATTGCACGCCGGGCATGATCATGTCGGCGATCGATATTGTGCACCGCCACGGAGGCGAGCTCGACGAGAGCACCGTGCGTGAGGAGCTGGAAGGCAACATCTGCCGCTGTACCGGCTATCACAACATCGTCAAGGCCGTGCTCGATGCTGCCGGACGGATGAAGGTCGCGCAAGCTGCCGAATGAGGCGGGCGAGAGCCGCCGTTTACCGCAATACCGAGACCACGACCGCTGCGCGCGATGGCCGCGGCGGGACAATAGAACTCCGGTAGGGGAGAGATTCGCATGGGTATGGAAGGCATTGGCGCCAGCGTCGTCCGCAAGGAGGACAAGCGTTTCATCACCGGCAAGGGCCGTTACGTCGACGACGTCAAACTGGTGGGCATGACCTTTGCCCATTTCATCCGCAGCCCGCACGCGCATGCCAAGGTCAAGAGCATCGACTCCTCGGCCGCCGAGGCGATGCCGGGCGTGGTCGCGGTGCTGACCGGCAGGCAGATCGTCGACGACAAGGTCGGCAACCTGATCTGCGGCTGGGCCATCACCTCGAAAGACGGCTCGCCGATGAAGATGGGAGCATGGCCGGCGATGGCGCCGGAGACCGTGCGGTTCGTCGGCCAGGCCGTCGCTGTGGTGATCGCCGAGAGCAAGAACCTCGCCCGTGACGCGGCCGAAGCCGTCGTGGTGGAATATGAAGAGCTGCCGGCAGTGGCCGACATGCCCTCCGCGCTGAAGCCCGGCGCGCCGCAGCTTCACCCGGAGGCCCCCGGCAACGTCGTCTATGACTGGCATATTGGCGACGAGGGAGCGGTCAACGCCGCCTTCGCCAAGGCCGCCAACGTCGTCACGCTGGAATTGACCAACAACCGGCTCGCACCCAACGCGATGGAGCCGCGCGCGGCGATCGCCGACTACGACGCCGCCGAGGAGCATTTCACGCTCTACACGACGTCGCAGAACCCGCACGTCGCCCGCCTGGTGCTGTCGGCGTTCTACAACATCGCGCCGGAGCACAAGCTGCGCGTCATCGCGCCCGACGTCGGCGGCGGCTTCGGCTCCAAGATCTTCATCTATCCCGAGGAGATGGTGGCGCTGTGGGCCTCCAAGAAGGTCGGCCGCCCGGTGAAGTGGACCGGCGACCGCACCGAGGCGTTCCTGACCGACGCGCACGGCCGCGACCACATCTCCAAGGCGGAGATGGCGCTCGATGCCGACAACAAGATCCTGGGGCTGCGGGTCAAGACCCACGCCAATTTCGGCGCCTACATGTCGCTGTTCTCGTCCTCGGTGCCGACCTATCTGTACGCGACCCTGCTGTCGGGCCAGTACAACATCCCGGCGATCTATGCCGAGGTGATGGGCGTCTACACCAACACCACGCCGGTCGACGCCTATCGCGGCGCCGGACGCCCTGAGGCGAGCTATCTGCTGGAGCGGCTGATGGAGACCGCGGCGCGCCAGCTCAAGGTCGATCCGGCCGAGCTGCGGCGCAAGAACTTCATCACCCAGTTCCCGCACCAGACCCCGGTGATCATGGCCTACGACACCGGCGACTTCAACGCCTCGCTCGACGCGGCGCTGAAGGCCATCGACTATGCCGGCTTCGCAGGCCGCAAGGCAGCCGCCAAGGCGCAAGGCAAGCTGCGCGGCATCGGCTTCTCCTGCTACATCGAGGCCTGCGGCATCGCGCCGTCGAAGGCAGTCGGCAGCCTTGGCGCCGGCGTCGGTCTGTGGGAATCGGCCGAGATCCGCGTCAACCCGGTCGGCACCATCGAGGTGCTCACAGGCTCGCACAGCCACGGCCAGGGCCACGAGACCACCTTCTGCCAGCTCATCGCCGAGCGCCTGGGCGTGCCGATCAGCCAGGTCTCGATCGTTCATGGCGACACCGACAAGGTGCAGTTCGGCATGGGCACCTACGGCTCGCGCTCGGCCGCAGTCGGCCTCACCGCGATCCTCAAGGCGATGGAGAAGGTCGAGGCCAAGGCCAAGAAGATCGCAGCGCATGCGCTGGAGGCTTCGGAAGGCGACATCGTCATCGAGAACGGCGAGTTCAAGGTGACCGGCACCGACAAGTCGATCGCGCTGCCGATGGTCGCCCTCGCCGCCTACACCGCGCACAACCTGCCGGACGGCATGGAGCCCGGATTGAAGGAGAGTGCCTTCTACGATCCGACCAACTTCACCTTCCCGGCCGGCACCTATATCTGCGAGCTCGAGGTCGACGAGGCCACCGGCAAGACGTCGTTCGTCAACTTCGTGGCGGCGGACGATTTCGGCCGGCTCATCAACCCGATGATCGTCGAAGGTCAGGTCCACGGCGGTCTCGTCCAGGGCATCGGCCAGGCGCTGCTCGAGCACGCGATCTACGACAGCAACGGCCAGCCGGTCACGGCGTCCTTCATGGACTACGCGATGCCGCGCGCCGACGACGTGCCGTCCTTCAAGCTTAGCCACACCACGACCCTGTGCCCGGGCAATCCGCTCGGCGTGAAGGGCTGCGGCGAGGCCGGCGCGATCGGCGCATCCGCCGCCGTGATCAACGCGATCACGGATGCGATCGGCAACAACAAGCTGGAAATGCCGGCGACGCCGGACCGCGTGTGGCACGCGATCCATGGCAACGCCTGATCGAACGGAGGAGCAACCATGTACCAGACCACTTATCACCGTGCCTCCTCGGTCGACGAGGCCGCGGCGCTGTTCTCCAAGGGCAGCGAAGCCAAGTTCCTGGCCGGCGGTCATACCCTGATCCCGGTGATGAAGCAGCGGCTTGCTGCTCCGTCCGATGTCATCGACATCGGCAAGATCAAGGACCTGATCGGCATCCAGTTGACCGGCGACACGCTCACCATCAAGGCCGCGACCACCTACTACGACATCATGACCAATGCCGATGTGAAGAAGGCGATCCCTGCCATCGCCCATCTCACCTCGGTGCTCGGCGATCCCGCGGTACGCTCCCGCGGCACGATCGGCGGCTCGATCGCCAACAACGATCCGGCAGCGGACTTCCCCGCGGCGCTGGTCTCGCTCGGTGCAACCGTGAAGACCAACAAGCGGTCGATCGCGGCCGGTGATTTCTTCAAGGGCCTGTTCACGACGGCGCTCGAGGACGGCGAGATCATCACCGAGGTGTCGTTCCCGGTGCCGGAGAAGGCCGGCTACGCCAAGATGCGCCACCCCGCGTCGCGCTTTGCGCTCACGGGTGTGTTCGTCACCAAGACCAAGGGCGGCGACGTCCGCGTCGCGGCCACCGGCGCCTCGCAGAGCGGCGTGATGCGCGTGCCCGCGATCGAGGCGACTTTGAAGTCGAACTGGTCGGCGTCGGCGATCGACGGGGTCAGCATCCCGGCGAGCGGCCTGCTCAGCGACATCCACGGCTCGGCCGATTATCGCGCCAATCTGGTGAAGGTGATGGCGCAGCGCGCGGTTCAGGCCGCGGGCTGACCTCGCAACGCGGATCATTCCGCGCAACGGCACGACAAATTCCATGCGGCGCGCAGCAATGCGCGCCGTTTTGCTTTGCGGCATACGGCGCGCTTGCGTTGGCCTGATGCACGCGGGACAATTGCGGATCAGAACGCGATCCGACAAGACGCGTGAATCAAGGACACAACGACGTGCTCGACAAGACCGCTCCTCACAACCAGACCCGCGCCACCGGACCGCTCGCAGGCTTCCGCATCGTCGAGTTCGCCGGCATCGGACCGGGTCCGTTCGCCTGCATGCTGCTGGCGGACATGGGCGCGGAGGTGGTGACGCTGGATCGTGTCGGCGCGCGCAAGACGATGAAGTCGGTCGCCGGCCGCGGCCGCAAGGTGATCGAGCTCGATCTCAAGGACAAGTCGGTCATCGCCGAGGTGCTCGATCTGCTCGCCGGTGCCGACGCGCTGATCGAAGGCTTCCGGCCCGGCGTGATGGAGCGGCTCGGCCTCGGCCCCGACGTGGTGCTCGCGCGCAATCCGAAGCTGGTCTACGGCCGCATGACCGGCTGGGGCCAGGAGGGACCGCTGGCGCATGCGGCCGGTCACGACATCAACTATATCTCGATCACCGGCGCGCTGGCCGCGATCGGACCCCGGGAGCGCCCGGTGCCGCCGCTCAACCTGGTCGGCGACTTCGGCGGCGGCGCGCTCTACCTCGTCGTCGGTGTGCTTGCCGCGCTGCTGGAAGCGTCAAAGTCCGGCAAGGGACAAGTGGTGGACACCGCGATGTGCGACGGCGCGGCCTCGCTGCTCGCGATGTTCTTCGACCTCACCGCGATGGGCCGCTGGACCGAGGGGCGCGAGCGCAACTTCCTCGATGGCGGCGCGCACTTCTACGGCGTCTACGAATGCGCCTGCGGCAACTTCATCTCGATCGGCTCGATCGAGCCGCAGTTCTACGCGCTGCTGCGGCAGCACGCCGATCTCTCCGATCCCGCCTTCGATGCACAGATGGATCCGCGCGCATGGCCGGCGCTGAAGGAGAAGCTGGTCAGCGTGTTCAAGAGCAAGACGCGGGAGGAATGGTGCGCGATCATGGAAGGCACCGACATCTGCTTCGCGCCGGTGCTGACGATGTCGGAGGCGCCCAAGCACGCCCACATGGCCGCGCGCGGCGTGTTCGTCCAGCGGCACGGCGTGACGCAGCCCGCGCCAGCGCCAAGGTTCTCACGGACGCCGTCGACCATCCGTGAGCCGGAGGTGACGGAGATCGGGACGCTAGTGAATGCTTGGAAGGCTGGGCGTTAAGCGGACGGCTGCGGTCGCGCCGACGGTGCGCTACGCGACTATTCCGATCTGAGTGAGTTGGCCACGCCCCTGCCTCAAACGCGGTGTCGTCCCGGCGAACGCCGGGACCCATAGCCACCGGCCGTCGTGTGGCGAAAATTATCGATGACTGTGCCCGACCGATACATCACGCGGTATGGGTCCCGGCGTTCGCCGGGACGACACTGTCTGTGGAGCGAAGGCGTGCGTCCCACACACACCGTCATTGCGTGCGCAACGACTTGTCCGCCAAAGCTCGAAGAGCGAAGGCGGAAGCAATCCAGGGCTACAGCGGAAGTCTGGGCTGCATCAGCGAGAACAACACACACCGATGAACGGCCCTACTCCGCCGCCTCGACCTTGAGCACGCCGCGGCGGATCTGGTCCTCCTCGATCGACTCGAACAGCGCCTTGAAGTTGCCTTCGCCAAAACCGTCGTCGCCCTTGCGCTGGATGAACTCGAAGAAGATCGGGCCGATGGCATTGGCCGAGAAGATCTGCAGCAGCACCTTGGTGTGACCGCCGGCAACGACGCCCTCGCCGTCGATCAGGATGCCGTTTCTCTTGAGGCGGGCGAGGTCCTCGCCATGCTTGGGCAAACGCGCGTCGATGCGCTCGAAATAGGTGTCGGGCGGCGACGGCATGAACGGCAGGCCGGCGGCGCGCAGGCCCTCGACGGTTGAGTAGATATCGCGGGCGCCGCAGGCGATGTGCTGGATGCCTTCGCCGCGATAGATCTTCAGATACTCCTCGATCTGCCCGGAATCGCCGGCGTCCTCGTTGATCGGAATCCGGATCTTGCCGTCGGGGCTGGTCAGCGCGCGCGAGAACAGGCCCGAGGCGCGGCCCTCGATGTCGAAGAAGCGGATCTGGCGGAAGTTGAACAGCTTTTCGTAGAAGCCGGCCCACACGTTCATGCGGCCGCGATGCACATTGTGGGTCAGGTGATCGATATAGTAGAGGCCCGAGCCCGCGGGCCGCGGGTCGCGCGCGCCGGTCCAGTCGAATTCGAGATCATAGGCCGAGCCCTTGGCGCCATAGCGATCGACCAGATACAGCAGGCTGCCGCCGATGCCCTTGATCACAGGAACGTCCAGCGTCTTCTGCGATGCGGGCAGGTCGGCCGGCTCGGCGCCGAGCGCGATCGCGCGCGCGTAAGCCTTGTTGGCATCGACCACGCGGAACGCCATCGACGGCGCGCAGGGGCCGTGCGCGGCGACGAAGTCGTGACCGTGGCTGCCGGGCTCCTCGTTGACGAGATAGTTGATGTCGCCCTGGCGATACAGCGTGATCGCCTTGGTCTTGTGGCGCGCGACCGCTACGAAGCCCATCAGCTTGAACAGGGCATGCAGCTCGCCGGCGTCGGGATGGGCATATTCGACGAACTCGAAGCCATCCGTGCCCATCGGGTTGTCGGCGGAGATGGTGGCAGGCGGCGCATCGTGCGGAAACGGACCCATGGCAAGCTCCTAGGCTGATTGGGTTCATGATCTCCCCAATTCGGTGCATGGAGCATGCAAACCATTGTCATTTTCGCCTAGATATGCACGATCCGTGCATAATTATGGGAGATAGCGCATGAACTCCGTCGATAGCTTCGATCTCCGCATCTTGGCCGCGCTCCAGGATGACGGTCGCCTGACCAACCAGGAGCTGGCCGAGATCGCCGGGCTCTCGGCCTCGCAATGCTCGCGGCGGCGGATGCGGCTAGAGGAGGACGGCGTCATCGCCGGCTACCGCGCCCAGCTCGCCAGCCAAGCGCTCGGCTTCGAGCTGATCGCCTTCATCCAGATCACGCTGGCGACGCACTCGCCCGACAACGCCGAGAAGTTTCGCGCGCTGGTGAACCGCATCGACGACATCCAGGAGGCCTACGCGCTGACGGGCGATTCCGATTACCTGCTGAAGGTGGTGCTGCGCGACCTCAAGAGCCTGTCAGACATCGTCAACAACGTGCTGATGCCACACCAGAGCGTGGCGCATGTGCGCTCTTCGATCGTGCTCGATCGTCTCAAGGAAAGCGCCAAGCTGCCGCTGGCGTCGTTGTCGACTGGCTGAGCTTTCGCGGCGCGAATCGAGGGAAATGCGCCCTTCAACATCATCATTGCTTTTGCGACAGTGATCACGTCCCTGACCTGCGAGACGCCCATGGCCCTGCAGCTTCGGCCCAATTGCGAATATTGCGACAAGGACCTGCCGCCGGCCGCGCAGGACGCGCGCATCTGCTCCTATGAATGCACCTTCTGCGCCGACTGCGTCGAGACCAGGCTGTTCAACGTCTGCCCGAACTGCGGCGGCGGCTTCGCGCCGCGGCCGATCCGGCCCGCGCGGCAGTGGCGGCCGGGGGTCTGCACCGTGAAACAAGTGCCGTCGGACAAACGCGTTCACCTGAAATATGCGGCCGAGGATGTTGCCGCCTTCGTCGCCGGCGTGAAGCACGTGCCGCCAGTGGAGCGTTGAGCTCTCTTCCCGTCAATATGGATTCCGGGCTCGGCCCTGCGGGCCGCCCCGGAATGACGGCAGTGGATGGGGCGGCTACTCCGCTGCGACGATCGTGCCTTCGACCTCGCCGAAGCCGACGCGATAGCCGTTGCCCTGGCACCAGCCGCGCATCACCAGCGAATCGCCGTCCTCCAGGAACGTGCGCTTCACGCCGCCGGCGAGTTCGATGGGCTCGGTGCCGTTCCAGCTGATCTCGAGCAGGCTCCCGCGCTGGTGCTTCTCCGGGCCGGAGATGGTGCCACTCCCCAGGAGATCGCCGACGCTCATGACACACCCTGACGAGGCATGGTGCATCAGCTGCTGCACGCTCGACCAGTACATGTACTTGAAATTGGTCTGCGCGATGGTCTGCGCGGCGTTGCTGCCCGACGCACGCAAGGCGACGTCGAGCGCGAGATCGTAGTTCTGCGCGGCCTTCTGCTGCAGGTAGGGCAGCGGCACCGGGTCCTGCGTTGGCCCGGCCACCCGGAACGGCTCCAGCGCCTCTGATGTCACCACCCATGGACTGATCGAGGTCGCGAACGCCTTGGCCTGGAACGGCCCGAGCGGGACGTACTCCCATTGCTGGATGTCGCGCGCGCTCCAGTCGTTGAGCAACACGAAGCCGAAGATCATCGCCTCCGCCTGCGCCTCGGTCAGCATCTCGCCGAGCGGAGATGATTGGCCGATGACGACGCCTATCTCCAGCTCGAAATCGAGCCGCTTGCACGGGCCGAAGCTCGGCACGTCGGCGCTCGGCGGCTTCAGCTGCCCGCGCGGCCGGCGCACCTTGGTGCCGGAGACGACCACGGTCGACGCGCGGCCGTTATAGCCGATCGGCATGTGCAGCCAGTTCGGCTGCAGCGCGTTGTCCTTGTCGCGGAACATGACGCCGACATTGGTGGCGTGCTCCTTCGACGAATAGAAATCGGTGTAGCCGGCGACGTGAAACGGCAAGTGCAGGTTGACGTCGTTGCGCGGCAGCAGCGCGCGGCTGCGCAGCGGCTTGTCGTCACGCAGGCGCGGATTGTCATGGCGCAGCAGTGCGCTGATCGCCGCGCGGGTCTTCGACCACACGGCGGGGCCGAGCGCCATGAAGGCATTCAGCGAGGATTGCGCGAACACCTCATAGGCCGGCGACAGGTCGAGCAGGCCCTCATCTTCGAGCACGGCGAGATCGAGCACGAAATCGCCAATGGCGACACCGACGCGCGGCTTCGGCGAATCGGCGGCGGAGAACACGCCATAGGGCAGGTTCTGGATCGGAAAGTCCGAGGCCGGATCGGCCGGAATGAAGGAGCGGAGTGAGGGGTCGTTGGGGTGGGTCAAAATGCTTCTCCAAACCGGGTCGTCATGCCCGGGCTTGACCCGCCTGCGCGGCCGAAGCCGCTTCGGCGCGGCGAAGGCCCGGGCATCCATCTAGCCGGCGGGACGATAGACGTGGATGGCCGGGGTCAAGCCCGGCCATGACGGCGTTGACACAGCTCGCGCTAAGGCCTGTTCGGGTCGAAGCGCTTCTCCAGACCATTCCAGCAATCGGCGTAGTCGGGCTGCAAGGTGCCGGACTCCGCAGCATGCTTCGTGATCCGCTGCGGGAAGCGGGTCTCGAACATGAAGGCCATGGTGCCCGTCAGCTTGACCGGCTTCAGCTCGCCATTGCTGGCGTGATCGAACGCCTCGCGGTCCGGCCCGTGCGGCAGCATGCAATTGTGCAGGGACATGCCGCCCGGCACGAAGCCCTGCGGCTTGGCGTCATAGACGCCGTAGATCAGACCCATGAACTCCGACATGATGTTCATGTGATACCACGGCGGACGGAAGGTGTTGTCGGCCACCATCCAGCGCTCCGGGAAGATCACGAAGTCGATGTTCGCGGTGCCCGCGGTCTCCGACGGCGAGGTCAGCACGGTGAAGATCGACGGATCGGGATGATCGAAGCCGATGGCGCCGACCGGCGAGAAGGTGCGCAGATCGTATTTGTAGGGCGCGTAGTTGCCGTGCCAGGCGACGACGTCGATCGGCGAGTGCTTCAGCCCGGTCTTGAACAGCGCACCGCCCCATTTCACGTAGAGCTCGGTCGGGCTGTCCTTGTCCTCGTAGGAGGCGACCGGCGTCAGGAAGTCGCGGGCATTGGCGAGGCAATTCGCGCCGATCGGGCCGCGCTCCGGCAGGGTGAAGGCGCCACCGTAGTTTTCGCACAGATAGCCGCGCGCCGGTCCCGCCGGGATCTCGACCCGGAATTTCACGCCGCGCGGGATCACGACGATCTCGCCGGGCTCGGCATCGATACGGCCGAACTCGGTGACGAACAGCAGCCGGCCCTGCTGCAGCACGAACATCATTTCGCCGTCGGCATTGTAGAAGTGCTGGTCGACCATCGACTTGGTGATGACATAGACATGCGCGCCCATGCCGGCCTGCGTCGCGGCATCGCCCGCCGTCGTCATCGTCTGTACGCCCTGCAGGAACGTGACCTCGCCCGCGGGCAGCGGCGTCGGATCCCAGCGCAACTGCTGCACGGTGATTTCCTGCTCGTGGCAGGGCGCGGTGCGCCACAGCCCGGCATCGACGCGTGTGAAGCGGCCGGAATGCTTCACCGACGGACGGATGCGATACAGCCATGAGCGCTCGTTGGACCCGCGCGGCGCCGTAAACGGCGAGCCCGAGAGCTGCTCGGCATAGAGACCATAGGCGCAGCGCTGCGGCGAGTTGCGCCCGATTGGCAGCGCACCAGGCAGCGCTTCGGTCTCGAACGAATTGCCGAAGCCGGACATGTAGCCCGGCGTAACCTGCCCCGTGGCGCGGTTGAGCTGGTCAGGCGATGTGTTGACGTTCATCATCCTTCTCCTTGCAGGCGGGCCCACATCTCGCGGTCGCGCTCGGCGGTCCAGATCACGGGATCGTCGATGCCGCTGGCCTCGTCATAGGCGCGCGACACGTTGAACGGCAGGCAGTGCTCGTAGATCGCGAAGCTCGAGAACTTCGGGTCCATCACGTCGCGCGTGGCGGCCATGGATTCCTTCAGGCTGCGTCCCTTCGCGACCGACATCTCGGCCGCGCCGTACAGCGAGCTGACGAAGTCGCGCGTCATCGCGATCGCCTCGCGCACGGTGGCCTCGCCTTTCAGCGCCTCGCCGCGACCGGGCGCGATCGCCTTGGGATTGAAGTCGCGGATCTCGTTCAAGGTCGACGGCCATTCGCGCAAATAGGCGTCGCCGCAATAGCAGGCCGAATGATATTCGATGAGGTCGCCGGAGAACATCACCTCGGCGTCCGGCACCCAGGCGACGATGTCGCCGGAGGTGTGGCCGGCGCCGAGCTGGATCAGCTGCACCTCGCGCTTGCCGAGATGGATCGTCATCTCGCCTTCGAAAGTCAGCGTCGGCCAGGTCAGGCCGGGGATGCTCTCGGCGTCCTGGAACAGGCGCGGGAAGCGGCCGTATTCGGAATCCCAGTCCTGCTGGCCGCGCTCGACGATCAGCCGGCGCGTCTCCTGCGACGCGACGATGCCCTGGGCGTGATAGGCCGAAGCGCCAAGCACGCGCACCGCGTGGTAATGCGACAGCACGACATATTTGATCGGCTTGTCGGTGACGGTCTTGACGCGCTCGATCACCTTGTTGGCCATCGCCGGCGTCGCCTGCGCATCGAACACGATGCAGCCGTCATCGCCGACGATCACCGCCGAGTTCGGATCGCCCTCCGCGGTGAACGCATAGAGATCCGGGCCGATCTCGGAGAAGGTCACCTTCTTCTCGGTGAGATCCGTCGTGGATGCGAAACCTTTCGCCATCAGTTCATTCCTTGTGTGCGCGGCAGCCTATTGCTGCTGTTGTTGTTGTTGCTGTTGACCGGCATCAGCCATGCTGCGTTTCGCCAGCGTGATCGCGTCGCGCAGGACGCCGATGTCGCCGATGTGATTGGCGAGGATCAGGACCAATGCCGCATCGAGGTCGGCGCTTTCGAGGTCCGAGAGGCCGCGATGGGCTTCGACAATGGCGCGGAAGGCATCGTCGGGCTTGGGGAAATTGGAGGCGGTCGAGAGCGTCATCGTTGCGGCTTCCTCAGTTCAGGCCGCAGGCGCGTGCGACCGCCGCCGCGATCGCGGCGCGGCTCGGGTGCCGGAAGCGCGCCGCGACATAGCCATCCGGACGCAGCAGATAGGATGTGCCGGGTTTGGCACCGTAACGCTTGACCGCGAAGCCCTCGCCATCGGCGAGTCCATCGGGATCGCCGATGCGGATGACACCGACATCGTCGGGCACGTCGATCGCCTCACCATTGGCGAACGACAGCAGCGTGAAGCGCCGGCCCTGAGCGTTGAACGCATCGGTAAGATGGAGGTGCCGTCCGTCGGCTGCCTTCAGCGGCGCATCCGGCATCGATGTCCCCGGGCGCGGTCCGGTCTCCCAGGCCTCGTCATCTTCGGTCGACAGCGGCGTCTCGTAGACCGAGGGAACCGACAGCCGGCCGCCATTGACCATGCGCTTGCCGAATTCGGTATCCCGGGCGAGCGCGAGCACCACTTTGCGCAGCCGCGCCTCCTGGTGCGAGTTCGGCGCCATGAAATCCGTCGCGCGCGTCGACTCGCGAATGTTCTCGTCGGCCGCCGCGCTTCGCTCCAGATGGTAGGTGTCGAGCAGCGCCGCGGGCGAGCTTCCGCGCAGCACGCGATCGAGCTTCCAGGCCAGATTCTCGGCATCCTCCAGCCCCGAATTGGCCCCGCGTGCGCCGAACGGCGAAACCTGATGGGCAGAGTCGCCGGCGAAGACGACGCGACCATGAATGAAGCGCTCCATGCGCCGGCACTGGAATTTATAGAGCGAGATCCACTCGAATTCGAACTGGTCATGGCCGAGCATGCGCGCGATCCGTGGCCGCACATTCTCCGGCTGCTTCTCGACGTTGGGATCGGCATAGCGGCTGAGCTGCAGGTCGATGCGCCAGACATTGTCCGGCTGCCGGTGCAACAGCGCCGAGCGTCCGGCGTGGAACGGCGGATCGAACCAGAACCAGCGCTCGGTGGGGAATTCGGCCGTCATCCTGACGTCGGCGATCAGGAACTGATCCTCGAACACCTTGCCGGAGAAGCCCGCGCCGACCATCTGGCGCAGCGAGGAGCGCGCGCCATCACAGGCGATCACATATTGCGCCGACAGCCGATACGGGCCGTCCGGCGTCTCGATCGTCAGCACCACGTGATCATTGCGCTGTTCGAGCGCGGTGACCTTGTTGCGCCAGCGCAGCGAGATCGCCGGCAGCGCGTTGACGCGATCGACCAGATAGGCCTCGGCGTAGAACTGCTGCAGGTTGATGAAGGCCGGCCGCTTGTGCCCGGGCTCCGGCAACAGGTTGAACTGATAGAGCTCGGACGGGCCGTGGAAGATGCGGCCGACGTTCCACACCACGCCCTTGTCGACCATCCGGTCGCCGACGCCGAGCCGATCCCAATATTCCAGCGAGCGCTTCGAAAAGCAGATCGCACGCGAGCCCTCGCCGATACGATCGGCATCATCGAGCACGACGACCGCATGGCCGCGCTGCGCGAGATCGATCGCGAACGACAGCCCGACGGGACCCGCACCCACGACGACGACCGGATGCGCGGCCGGCGTGGCCTGATCCTGGTCTTCGTGCCGATGATAGCCGAACTGAACCTTCGCCTGGCCCGCGCCCTGCCCCGGATTGGCCTGCACCATGGCTTGCTCGCCTTGTGGTTTTCTTGGACTTTTCGACGCGACGATTTTCGAAGCGACCGACATTTCCTCGGGCGAGGCCATCTGGCCGTCTTGCCAGATAGTCTCACCTGCAACTATTCTAAAGCCGACGGCTTCGGCCGCGTCAACTCAAAAATCGGAGCGCGATCTTGGCGAAGCCATCTCCCGCGGCGTCCAGGCAGCAGGCGAAGCCGGTCGAGGATGACCGAAATGCCGCGGTGCCGCGGGACGACGAGCGGCTCGACCTGTTCAAGTTCGCGCCATTCCGGCTCAACCGTCTGGCCGCGGAGGTCAGCGCGGCGCTCGCCGTCGAGTATCGCGAGCGCTATGGGCTCGACATTCCGGAATGGCGCGTGCTGGCGACGCTCGGCTTCCGCCGCGAGGCCTGCAGCGCGCAATATGTCGCAGCGTGCACCCGCACGCACAAATCGACCATCAGCCGGGCCGTGACGTCGCTGCTGGAGCGGCGGCTGATCGAGCGGGTCGAGAACACCGAGGATCGCCGCGAGTTCCGCCTGCGCCTGACACGGAAGGGCAAGACGCTGTACGAGGAGTTGATCCCGCGTTTGCAGCAGCGCGAGCGCGAAATCATGGCATGCCTGTCCGCCGACGAGCGCAGGACGTTCGACCGCCTGATCGGCAAGATCGAGGCGAGCCTCGACCTGATCCAGACGAGCGAGGAGGCCGACGCGAAGCAGGCCTATTAGTTGCCAAGGTGTAGAGTGGGCAAAGCGCCGCCGGAGGCGGCGCGTGCCCGCCGTTCTTCGTCGGATTGAGACGGTGGGCGCGGCGCGTGAGACTGCTGCCAAGCAACAAGCACCGCCCAGGCGCCTTTGCCCACCCTACTTGTTGGTCGCCGACGAACGCCGCGGCTCCGCTGGGACGTCCAACACGTCGATACCCTCTCCCCGCCAGCGCAAAATCTCCATCGCCAGCACCGGGTGGTTGAATCCCTTCAGATGCAGGTCGTCGATCGGCCTGGCGTCGACCGACTGTTCGACCACTCCGTAGACACGACGCGACACGATCACCTGTCCCGCCTTGGCCTCGTCGCACAGCCGCGAGGCGAGATTGGTGACGCTGCCGATCGCGGCATATTCCAGCCGGTGCTCGAAGCCGACCTGGCCGAGCGTCGCATATCCCAGCGCAATGCCGACGCCGAACCCCAGGCTGTGGCCGCGGTTTTTCCAGCGCTCGGTCAATTGTCCGATCTCTTCGCGCATTTCGAGCGCCATCCTCACCGCGCGCGTGGTGTGGTCCTCGAACGGGATCGGCGCGTTGAACAGGATCATCACGCCGTCGCCGGCATAGCGATCGAGCGTGCCCTCATATTTGAAGATGAGCTTGCCGAGCGCGGCGTGATATTCGCGCAGCACGTTCATCGCCTCCTCGGGCTCGGTGGTCTCGGTGAACGCGGTGAAGCCGCGCAGATCGCAGAACACGACCGTGACCTCGCGGCGGTGGCTTTCCAGCAGCGCATCGTGACCATCCGACGACGCGATGATCTGGGCCACCTGCGGCGCCAGGAAGCGCTCCAGCCGTCTGATCCGCTCGATCTCCGCGAGCTGCTTCTCGACGCGCTCCTCGAGCGACTTGTTCCACTCGCGCAACTGCTCGGTCTGCTCGGTGAGCTTGGCGGCCTGCTGCTGCACGGTGGCGTGGGTCAGCGCCAGCTCGCGGCCCTTCTGGTCGACCTCGGTGAACAATCGCGCATTGCGCATCGCCAGCACGGCCTGGTTGGCAAATGTCCGCATCAGTCCGATCAGGTTCGGCGGGAACGTGCCGGCCGCCCGCCGAAGCACCACCAGCGCGCCGAGCACGCCCTGCTGATCGACCAGCGGCGTGAACAGCACGGCGCGGAAGCCGGCGGCGACGGCGACATCGCGCAGCGGGTGATCGGGTGCGCTTTCAAGCTCGGCGATCGCGATCGGCTCGCCGCTGCGCACGGAATCGGAGAGCAGGCTCGTGCGCTCGTCGAGCACATTGTGCGCGCCGTCCCGGTCGACGCCCTTGGCCTCCACCAGCCTGAAGCGGCGTTCCGCGGCATCGTAGGAATAGATCAGCACGGCATCGGCATGCGTGATCTCCAGCGCGCGCGCCGCCACCGTCGGCAGCACGGCATTGAGATCGAGCGAGGAGGCCACCGCGCGTCCGACCTCCTCGAGCACCTTCAGCTCATTGATCGACTGAGCGAGATCGCGCGTCCGCTCCTCGACCTTGGCTTCCAGCACGGCATAGGACTGCGCGAGCTGGCCGGCCATGCTGTTGAACTGATCGGCGAGCTCCTCCAGCTCGTCATGCGTCTTCACCTCGATGCGCTGGGCGAAGTCACCCGCGCCGAGCTTGCGCGCGCCGGCGCGCAATGCGGTGATCGGAACGAGCATGCGGCGCGCCAGCAGCGAGCCCGCGAGGATCGCCACGGCAAGACCGAGCGCGATCAACAGCGCCCCACGCAACAGCTGGTCCCGGATCGGCGCCAGCGCGTGCGCAGTGGACTGCTCGAAGAACACGGACCAGCCGAGCTTGGGGAGCGTCGCGACCGCCGAGAGCACGGCGTGCCCGGCGCTGTCCGCGCCGGAGGCCAGCGGCTGGCCATCCGGCGCGAGCACCGCCGCGACCTGCGGCAGCTTGGCGAGGTCCTGGCCGACGGCCGGCCCTTTCGCGGAGCTCGCCAGCACCTGGCCGCGCGGATCGACCACGTAGGCGGTGCCGACCTTGCCGACCTGTGCCTCGGTCATGAAGTCTTCGAGAAAGTCGAGATCGATGTCAGCCACGGTCACACCGGCATTGAAGCCGGAATGCGCGACCGAGATCGACATCATCGGCTGCGCGCCCTTGAAGGTCACGGCCGAGAAGCTGCTTCCATGCGTGACGGTGTCGGTGAAGCGCAGATCGCGCGACAGGTCGTTGCCCGAGGAGAACGAGATCGAGGTGCGCGATACCCTGAGCTGCTCGCGGCCCTGTCCGTCGAGCTGATACAACTGCCGCACGGCCGGTGCCTGACTCAGCAGCTGCACATAGTCGGCGCGGCGCAGCTCCAGCGTGTTGGCGCTCGCCCGCGTCACCCAGCTGATCTGCCGCTGCAGATCCGAGAGCGCCTGATCGATCCGCCGGGCGCTGGCGTCGGCCTTTTCGGCCATGGCGGCGGTCAGGCTCGCCTTAGTGGACTGATAGCTGATCCAGGTTTCGGTCGCGCCGTTCACGGCCAGGACGAACACGACGAGCCCGACCAGCGACACGACGTATTTGGCGAACAGGCCCTGCCGCAACGACCAGCCTCTGTTCTCGACCTCGCTCATCCGGACCCCTCACGCGCATCATCGCCGAGGTCAGCCTCGGACAAGCGCGTCCGCTGCCGTCCTCGCGGCAGCAACACCTCGGAGACGGGACCGCTCGGGTGCGAGACGATCCGTCGCCGGCATCCGTTTAGCACAGAATGGCATGCACAGCGGCGCCCACGCCGCGCGCGCTCGCGCGCCTCGTTATCGTGCGGCTGGCCCTGAATTGCATCCACCGCTCGGGGGACATCCTTCGCGGACTCGGCCGGTCGCGGTCATATATTACCTATTGAAGATGCGCTTCAGAACGTCGTTCATCGGCTGGCTGTCCTGGGCACCGTCCTGCAAGGGCTCGGCGGGAGCGGCCTCTGCCGCGCCCTGGCCGGCGTCGCCCGGAGGCCGCGAAACAGCGCCGTCCTGGGGCGCAACCAGCGTACGGCCGCGGCTCTTGGCGGGCGGCGACGCGCCCTGCAGTCCTTGCTGAATCAGATTGCCGATCGCCGATCCGAGATCGCCGCCAAGCAGGTCGGATTGGCCGGGGGCCGGGGCCTGCCCATTCGGGGCTGCCGCTGACGGCGCGCCGTTCGGACCAGCAGCACCGGTGGGCGCAGAATTTCCGATCAGGCCGCCGATGCCGTTGATCAAATTGTTCAGCCCGGCTCCGTCCTTGCCGAACAGGCCCTGGCCCATCTGCTTGAGCCTGGCGTAGGCCGCGTCCGGATTGTCCAGGATGCCGGCCATGTCGGGGTAGAAGCGCGGCTGACTCCAGGGGCCGTCGATGACGACGGGAATCCCAAGGCCGATCGGCTCCGAGGTGCGGCCCTGGCCCTCGGTCGTCATCACGAGCTTCGGCTCGACCCGCATCGCCAGCGCCCGATTGCCCAGATCGATCGTCCCCGTACCGGCGACCTTGACCAGCGGTCCGACCAAATTGAGGTCACTGGTGGCGGCCTGTCCGCGCTCGACCTGAAACGAGGCCGAGAGCTGCGTGAGATCGGTCGTCAGTTCCTTCGAATCCTGCCATCCCGACAGCGGATTGGATGTCAATGAGCGGATCATCTGCGCAACGTTGATGCCGCGGATCGCGCCGTCCTGGAACAACAGGAACGCCGAGCCGCTCAGGTTGCTCATGATCGCCTGCTGGCTGGCGCCATTGGAGCGCAAGGCGAGCTTGCCTTGCATCCGCGCATCGAGCTTGTCGAATCCGGCGACGTTAGAGAGCAGCGGCAGCGCCCGGATGCCGACGAGATCACAGTGCATCGCATAGGCCGGATTGCCCGTGGAGGCGTCGATCACGACCTCGCCACTGGCCTGCCCCTCATAGGCGCCGAGATTGGCGATGGTCGCCTTCAGCAGGCCGCCGGCCAGCGAGGCTTCGAGATCGAGCGGACCGAGACGGGCCCCGGAGAGAACGACGTCCGTCGCCGACAGCTTCACACGGGCATCGACGTAGTTGAGACCGCGCAAATCGATTGCCGCCGTGCTCCATCCCGACGCGCCGGCAGAGCCCTGCGCGGCAGGCGCTCCCAAGTCGAGCCGGCGAACGTCGAGATCGACCTTCACCAGCGGCTTGCTCGCCAGATCGACCGAGGCCCAGCCGTTGAAATCGCCATCGCCGAGCGTTCCGCTGAGACCGTTGATCATCACCACCGGGCCATTCAGGCGAACGTCGGCGCGGCCGGCAAGACCGCCGCGGAATGCATTGGCCACGTCGATCTTGAACTCGACCGGCAGGGTCTGGCGGTCAATCGGCAGCGCCGGCGCCGGCGCTGTGACGTCGAACGTGACCGGGCGGTCGCCGGCCCGGGCCGTACCCGTGATCTTGACCTTGCCATCGGACAGAGACGCCGTCGCGCCGATGCCCTCGAGACGATTCTCGACGCGGTCGCGCGGGTTGGAGAGGATGACGGCGCCGTCCCTGACGGTGACCCGTTCGATCCGGGCCGCAGGCGCCGCTTCTGGCTTCGCCGAGGCACGGCTGCGCGGCGCATTATCCCGCAGCCGCTCGCGCAGCAGCGGCAGATAGAGTGTGGGCTTGTCGATGATGATCTCGCCGATGTCGGGCCGGCCGGACCACAGGCTCGACAGCGCCACGTCAGCCTGCAGCTTGCCGATCGTCAGCCGATTGTTGCCGTCCCGCTCCTTCGGATCCTGCACGGTGATGTCCGTCAGGGTTGCATGCAGCGACGGCCACAGGCTGACGCTTGCCGAGCCGGCGATGCTCAGGCGATAGCCGGTGTCACGTTCGACGCGGTCCTGGATGGCCACCGTAAGGAAGCTCGCCGGAAGTCCAAAAGCCAGCGCCAGAGCCAGCACGACGATGACGGCGCCAATCAAACCGCCTGCGATCTTCAATGCCTTCATGTCGATGTCCCAAGCGCGAGGCGCGAGCGGTCTCCACCGGTTAGCGTGCGGCAATGCCGACCCGGTTCAATCCGAAATTTTCTCGGAACGAAGACCGCTCCCAGCGCGACCAAAATAGTCGGAAGCCCGTGCGTCATTATGTGACTTATGACACACTTCCGACCGGGGGGTTTCTGTAACTGAGGCTTTGAACCATTGCCGAAGGTATAGTGATGAGCAAGCAGGCCGAATTTGCGGTCATTCTGAAGATGAACCCGATGTTCGCCGACCTCGGTTCGGACGAGTTGCAGCGAATCTCGAGCCTCTGCCACACTCAGCATCTGTCGTCGGGCGAGGTACTGTTCCAGAAGGGCGACCCCGGCAATGCCCTGTTCGGGGTGCGGCGCGGCCAGATTCGCATCGAGACCGGTGCCACTGACGGCAGCCGGCTGACGCTCAACTTCATGGGGCCCGGCGATCTGTTCGGCGAGGTCGCCGTGCTCGACGGGCAGGAGCGCACGGCGGACGCCACCGCCGGTGAAGCAACCGAGCTGTTCGTGCTCCGCCGCGAGGATTTCCTCAGTTTCCTGGAACGCGAGCCCAAGGTGGCGATCAGGATCATTCAGCTGCTGTGCCAGCGCATCCGCTGGCAGAGCGAGCGCATGGAGGAATCCGTGCTGCAGCCGCTGCCGGTGCGGCTGGCACGCCGGCTGTGCGCGCTGGCGGAGGATTTCGGCTCCGAGGTTCACATCTCGCAGGAACAGCTCGGCGTCTTCGTCGGCGCGGCGCGCGAAAGCGTGAACCGCCAGTTGCAGGCCTGGCGCAAGGACAAGATCCTGGATCTGCAACGCGGCCGCATCCTGCTGCATGACCTGACCAGGCTGAACACGATCGCACGCAACGATTAGTTGGCCGAGCGCGGCAAGCGCGCAGCGTCGTTCACCGCGAATTTGTCGATTGCGGGTCCAGTCCATGGCGGGAACTGCCCGTCGTGCATCGTTTCGTATCAGCATCGGCCAAAGATGATCGCAATTGGGCCACCACGCCTCACAATTTGCGACATGAACTCTTTTTAACAGTTCTAACAGGGTTCAATCCGGCAGCGATGAACTCCACGGGCTCGCGCACGGACGGTGCGCGGGGTGGGGCTTTGCGCGCCAGACAAGCGTGGTGGAAGCGAAGTCATGAGTCTTGCGTTGCCGGCGATCGCGATCGAGGCCAGTGGTTCGGTAGGCCGGTGGCGCAGAGCTCTCACGATCTGGATCGACGCCGTGGAGGACGGTTGGGCCGTTCCGGCCCTGATCGTCGGGTTCGTCGCGGTCTGGATGGTGTATTTCTCGGTCGCCTATCTGGGGGGCGATCTCCATCAGGATGTGATCGAGACCTGGTCGCTCGGACGCAGCTTCGACTGGGGCTCGACCAAGCATCCGCCGCTGATGGGCTGGGCCGCGCGGGCCTGGACCACCGTGTTTCCGCTGACCAACTGGTCGTTCAACCTGCTGGCGCTGACCAACGCGGCGGTCGGCCTCTGGGCCGTCGACCTCATCACCCGGCGTTTCGCGCGCGGTGACAAGCGCCTGGTCGTCCTGCTGCTGCTCATGCTGCTGCCGGTCTATCAACTGCACGCGCAACGCTTCAACGCCAACGCCGTGCTGCTGTCGAGCTGGCCGCTGGCGACGTGGTGTTTCCTGCGCTCGTTCGAGACACGTCACGTCGGCTGGGCCGTCGCGGCCGGCCTGACCGCGGCACTCGCCATGCTCGGCAAGTACTACTCGGTCTTCCTGATCGCGGGCTTTGCGGTCGCAGCGTTGTGCCACGGCGAGCGTCGGGCCTATTTCACCTCGTCCGCGCCTTGGATCGCGGCGCTGTCCGGCCTGGTCGCGCTCGCCCCCCATATCTATTGGCTCGCCACGACCGGCGCCCAGCCGTTCTCGCATGCGATCGAGCATCACGTCGGCAAGACCGCCTCGGCCGCCCTGGTCGAGGGCAGCGGCTTCCTGTTGGCGATGGCCGGCATCGCCGGTATCCCCGGCCTCATATGGCTCGCCATGACCCGGCCCCGCGCCACCCGCGTGCTGAACGATGCGCTCAGCCTCGCCCCCGGACTCCGGCTGCTGGCGATGATCAGCATCGGGACCGTGGTGTTCCCCGCGCTGGTCTCGATCGTGTTCGGCACCGACATGCCGCCGCTCTGGGGCCTGCAGGGCGTCTTCCTGTTCGTCATCGTGATCGTGTGTGGCGCGAGCTATCACGCCCCCCGCGACGTCACGATCAATCTCGCCGCTGCGACGATCGCGATCGCGGCATTCGCGGCCACAGTCGTAGCGCCCTTCCATGCCTTGTACCGGAACTACGTTCCGTTGAACGAGGGCCGCGATTTCTACGAGCCGGCCGTGACTGAGCTCGACCGCCTGTGGCATACGGCGTCGAACGGAGCCCTTATCGCCGTCGGCGGCGATGACGGCCTCGCCTTTGCCGCCGCGTTCTACAGTCCCGACCACCCGCACTATGAAATGGCGCTTGTGCACCCGCACGAGCTGCACCCTCCGTCAGAAGAGCTGACTGCGCAGGGCTGGGCGGCGCTGTGCTACGACACCGACATCTCCTGCATCTCCGGCATGCAAGCCGCGGCAGCGCAGGCGCGACGTTCGGTACGGGCCGATTTCACGCTCCGGACCAAGCTGTTCGGCCTGGAGGGCGCGAGCCAGGGCTTCGTTGCCCTGATCGTTCCGCCTGAGACCACCGCGCCAGTCGACAGCGCGCCGAACGTGGCCCACGATCTCAGCGCGCGCCGCCGTACGCCCTCGACCGCGAACTGAAACAGCACGTTTCCAGCACTCATCTCATTCCGCAGCCGGCGACATCGCCGACGGCGGCGGCTTTGGCTGATGCCCCGCCTCCGGCCCATGGCCGGACTGCGCCTCGTCGGCAGTCTCGCCGGAGGAGACGATCAGCTTGCGGCCGAGGCGGGCGAACAACGCGCCGACATCGTCCATCACCAGGAACATCGCCGGCACGAACAAGAGCGACAGCACGGTCGAGAACACCAGGCCGCCGATCACCGCGAGCGCCATCGGCGAGCGGAACTCGCCGCCGGCACCGACCGCGAGCGCGCTCGGCATCATGCCGGCGACCATCGCGATCGTGGTCATCACGATCGGACGGGCCCGCTTCATGCCGGCGTCGATGATCGCCTCGTCGCGCCTGACACCGGCATGAATCGCTTCGACCGCGAACTCGACCAGCATGATCGCGTTCTTGGTCACGATGCCCATCAGCATCATCATGCCGATATAGACCGGGATCGTGAGCTGCTTGCCCGTCAGCATCAGCGCGCCGATCGCCCCGCCGATCGACAGCGGCAGCGAGAACAGAATCGTGATCGGCTGCAGGAAGGTGCCGAACAGCAGCACCAGCACGGCGTAGACGATCATCAGCCCTGCCGTGATCGCCGTGATGAAGCCGGACGCCAGCTCGTTCAGGCTCTCGGCATCATCCGAAGGGATCAGCTTGACGCTGGCCGGCATGCTCTTTCTGACCGGCAGCTCGTCGATCTGCCTGGTCGCATCGCCGAGCGCCGCAAGCCCGACGAGGTCGGCCGCGACGGTGGCCTGCCGCCCGCGATCGTAGCGGCTGATGCTGGTCGGGCCCTGATCGAGCTTGATATCGGCGACCACCGCCAGCGGCACACCGCCCTTTTCGCCGTACTGCCCGAGCGGCACCCGCAACTGTTCGAGGATCTTCACGTCGCTGCGCGCCGCATCCTCGAGCTGCACCCGGATCGGGACGAGGCGGCCGCCGGCATCGTATTTCGCCAGCGCGGGACCGACATCTCCGATCGTGGCGACGCGGATGGTCTGCGACAGGCTTTCTGTCGACACGCCCAGACGCGCGGCCAGGTCGGCGCGCGGCTGCACCCGCAACTCCGGCCGGTCGAGCGAGGTGTCCGACACGACGTTGGAGATGATCGGAATCCGCTTCATCTGCGACGCGAGCTCGCTGGCAACGTTGTCGACCAGCTTGGGATCCGAGCCCGTCAGCACCAGCTTGATCGGGCGCAGACCATTTTCGTCGGTGAACCAGAAGCGGATGTCCGGAATGCTCTCGAGATCCTTGGTGATCTCGAGCTCGAGCTCCTTCTGGGTGATCTTGCGCTCGGTCTTCGGCGTGTAGTTGACGATCATCCCGGCGCGGCGAACCTCCATCGCGCCCTGAAGCCGGCCGCCGTCAACGAACACGCTGCGGACCTCGGGCCGCTTGCGCAGGCGCGCGACGATGTCCTCGGTCACCTTCTCGGTGTAGGCGAGCTGCGCCCCGGGCGGCAGCTCGATCGCGAGCAGCGATCGCGCGGCGTCCTGGGCAGGCAGGAACCCTTGCGACAGCAGGGTCGTGCTCCAGATCGAGCCCGCGAAGATCCCGATGCCCAGGAGAACCGTGATGAAGTAGTGCTTCACCGACCATGTGACGATGCGCTGATACGCACGCAGGATGAAACCGGGCGGCGGATCGTCATGGTCGTGATGCTTGAGGAAGTAGGCCGCCAGCATCGGCGTGACGAAGCGCGCCGCCAGCAGCGAGAAGAACACCTGCACCGAGACGGTGATGCCGAACTGCTTGAAGAACTGTCCGGCGATGCCGGACATGAAACTGGCCGGTGCAAAGATCGCGATGATGGTGAGGCTGATCGCGATGACCGCGAGCCCGATCTCGTCCGCGGCATCGAGCGCCGCGCGATAGGGCGACTTCCCCATCCGCATGTGGCGCACGATGTTCTCGATCTCGACGATGGCATCGTCGACCAGAATGCCGGTCGACAGCGTGATCGCCAGGAACGACACCATGTTCAGCGAGAAGCCGAGAATATCCATCGCCCAGAAGGCCGGAAAGATCGACAGCGGCAGCGAGATCGCCGCGATCACCGTGGCGCGGAAGTCACGCAGGAACAGCAGCACGATGATGACGGCGAGGATCGCGCCCTCGAACAGGGTCGAGATCGCCGCTTCGTAATTGCCCTTGGTGAAATCGACCGACGTATCGATCAGCTTCAGCTCGACATCGGGATGGGCGGCTCTGACCTGGTCGATGCGCTTCTGTACCGCGGCGGCGACGACCACGTCGCTGGCACCCTTGGCGCGCTTGATGCCGAGCGCGACCACCGGCTCGCCGTTGAAGCGCGCAAAGGTGCGCCGATCGGCGATCGTGTCGGTGACCGTCCCGAGATCGGCGAGCCGGACCTCGCCGCCGCCGAACAAGGGAATCATCGTGTTGGACAGCTCGTTCAGCGTCTTGGCGCCGGCAAGCGTGCGGATCGCCTGGTCGTTCTTGCCGATCTCGGCGCGGCCGCCGGCGACGTCGACATTGGTGCCGCGCAGGCTCTGGCTGACATTGACGGCAGTAAGGCC
The DNA here is from genome assembly GCF_051168015.1 of Bradyrhizobium sp. HKCCYLRH3061. NCBI lineage: Bacteria > Pseudomonadati > Pseudomonadota > Alphaproteobacteria > Hyphomicrobiales > Nitrobacteraceae > Bradyrhizobium > Bradyrhizobium sp. HKCCYLRH3061. Next base: position 45,960 of record NZ_JBNPUE010000007.1, on the reverse strand, counting down.
CATGGCCTGCAGACGGTCGGGATCGAGCGAGACCAGAATCTCGCGCTCGACGCCGCCGATGCGCTCGACCTGGCTGACGCCGCGCACGCCCTGCAGCTCGCGCTTGACCACGTCGTCGACGAAGAACGACAGCTGCTCCGGGGTCTTGCCCGGCGAGATCGCCGCATAGGTGACGATCGGCAGGCCGATCTTGTCGACGCGCGAGATCAGCGGCTCGGTGACGTTCTGCGGCAGGTCGGAACGGACCCGCGTGACGGCGTCCTTGACGTCGTTGATGGCGCGATCGGTGTTGGTCTCCAGCGCGAACGTAATCGTCGTCACCGACAGGCCGTCGGTGATCAGCGACTGGATGTGGCGCGCGCCCTCGACGCCGGAGACGCCGTCCTCGATGATCTTGGTGACCTGGGATTCAAGCTCCGACGGCGCCGCGCCGAATTGCGCCACCGCGACCGAGATCACCGGAATGTCGGCGTTCGGCAGCCGGGTCACCGCGAGCTTGGTGAAGCTCATCCAGCCCAGGATCAGCAGGATGATGGAGAAGAGGATCGACGGCAGCGGGTTCCGGATCGACCATGCCGAAATATTCAGTGCCATCAGCGTACCCGCGTGCGATCGATGTCTTCGGCAAACATGGTCTTGATCTGGTCGCCATCGTGCAGCGAGCTGCCGGCGTCGGCCACCACGATTTCTCCCTCTGTCAGCCCGTCGAGGATCTCGCTCGACGTATCCGACACCAGGCCGACCCGCACCCGGCGGGTCTCGATCGTGTTGCCCTTCACGACCTGGATGGTGAGATGATCGATCGCCGTATTGGGCACGGCGACGCCGCAGCTCCGCCGGGCATCGATATTGGCGCGCGCGAACATGCCGGGCTTGAGCGACGGATTGCTGGTCAGCGCGATGCGCACATGGCCCAGCTGGGTGGTCCGGTCGACCTGCGGCGCCACCACGCGCAGGCGGCCGACAATGTCGGGAAGGTTGTCACGAGTGATGCGCACCGGCGCGCCCGTGCCGAGCTTCAGGAGATGAACGCTCGGAACCTCGGCGTCGAGCTCCAGCTCGTTGTTGACGGCGATGCGGAACATCGGACCGGCCTGCGGCGAGGCCGGCGCACCGGCGATCGTGCGGACCTCGGTGACGAGTCCTGCGGCCGGCGCACGCAGCGACACCGGCCGGCTCGCGGCCGCTGCCGGCGCTCCCGGCTGCTGCTGCGGCGGCGTCAGGCGCGCCAGCTCCTGGTTCTCGGTGACGGTGTCGCCCTCCTTGACCAGAACGTCGATGACCCGCGATCCCTCCTGATCGGCGCCGACCACCGCCTCGCGGCGGGCCACGACGAAGCCGGTGACGCGCACGAGATCCGAGAAGCAGGCCTTCACCGCCTTGGTCACCAGCACCTGGGCCTGCATCGGCGGCTCCTCGGCAGTGTGATGGGGACGATGCTCGTACCAGTAATAGCCGGCGAACAGGGCCACGAAGACCACCGCGCTGGCCGCGGTTTTAAGGGATTTTGGCAGCTTCATCGGCAGGGGGATCCGGTCGGCGCGAGATGCGGGTTATGGATGCTGCGAATTTGGCGCGGGACGCTCCGACAAGGCGATGCGCCCCGCAATCCTGCGGGACGCATCCGGCCACCTCGATCTCCGGCCACGCGACCTCCGACGGCGCTTGATGGACGCGGCGCTACTTGGCCGCCGCCGTCTTGCTCTGCATGTTGACGACCTGGACGCGGCGGTTCACCTCGGCGAGCGGCTGGCTCGGATCCTTCAGCTTGCTCTTGCCGTAGCCCACCGTCACCAGGTCGGCGCCGGCGATGCCGAACTTCTCGACCAGATAGCGCTTGATCGAATCGGCGCGGCGCTCGGACAGGTCCTGATTGTAGGCCTCGCCACCGGCGGCATCGGTATGACCGGCGACGACGAAGGTCGACCCCTTCAGCTCGGCGTTGGTCAGCGCCCGGCCGAGCGCCTGCACCGACGGCAGCGACTTCTGGCTGATGTTGGCGGAGTTGTAGTCGAAGGTGATCTCGAGATCGATGTTCGGCTTGGTCTTGGCGACCGCCGCGATCTCCTCGCGCTCGGCTGATGACAGCGACCGCGTCGAGCGGCCGCGAATGCTCTGCAGGAACTTGTCCTGCTCCGGCGAAACCGCGGGCGCAGCCTCCGACGGCGGCGACATCGACAGTCCCCGGGTCAGCGGCTTCTTCTGCCCGGCCAGGGCGCGGACGATCTGATCCTCGCTGACGTCATCGGCGGCGAAGGCCGGCATCGCGACGAGCGACGCGGCCGCGCTCAGGACCGTCGCGGCCAGGAGAGCCGTCAGGCCGGCGGTCATGGTCGAATTCGTTTTCGGTGCGGTCATTGCCAATCCCTCCTCACGCGAACTGATCGTCCCGGTCTCCGCCGCGCCCACACGCGACACCCGGCTGTTCGCTGTTATGTCGGTCCGGCCTGCCGCATGGTTCGAGCCGGCCGGCCGACGCGCGCAACAAATCAGCGCACGCCGTAAGCTTCGAACTCGCGGACGATGTTGGGGTCCATCGCCTTGGCGTTGGCGATGTCGAGCGCGCCCTCCTGCGCGGCGCCGTTACGCTGCTTGGCGAGACCTCGGCCATACAATGATGACGTCAGGCGCGGATTGATCTTCAGCGCCGCATCGAAATCGGCGATGGCGTTCTTGACCGCGCCGCTCTTGAGGTTGACCAGCCCGCGGCTGTCGAGCGCGTCCACGAAATTCGGCCGCAGCCGCAGCGCCTCGTTGCAGTCGCGCAGCGCAGGCTGCAGCTCGCCGACGACCGTGCGGGCCCAGCAGCGGTTGTTGAGCGCCTCGACGTCCTTTGGATTGATCCGGATGGTGTCGTCGAAATCGCGGATCGCCTGCGCGTAGGCGCCCTTGCTCGCATACACCTGGCCGCGCCGGTACAGCGCGCCGGCATCCTCCGGATTGGCCGCGATCTTGGCGGTCAGGCTCTTGATCGTGGGATCGTCGGCAAACGCATCCTCCGCCGGAGCGGCGGGGGCCGCGGGCGCAGCAGGCGCGGCGGGCGCCACGTTCGCGATCACGGGAGATGGCGCGGGCGCCGGCGGCGCCGGAGCAACCGGCGGTGCCGGCGGAGTATCCACCTTCTGCACCGGCGTCGGCTGCGGCGCGGCCGGAGCCGGCGGCAGCGGCACCGGCGGTGCCACCACGACCTGCGTCGGGGTCGGCGCAGGGACAGGTGGTGCCGGAATCGGCGCGGCATTGCTCTCGGCCTGCGGCGGCCTGACGCCGCCATTGCCCGGCACGAAGGAGAAGTCCTCCGCCAGCGACGACGAGATCCACGGCACCTGCTCGCTGCGCGACGCGCGGGTTACGCCGACGCGGGTGCGGTTCAGTGTCTCCTCGGCGGTGAGGTCGGGAACGCGGATCTCCTTCAGCAGCTCCTGCACGAACAGGCTGTGATCCCGGCCGCTATCCGACACGACGGCGGACAGCGCGGCCGAGTACATCACCAAAGTACCGCTCGGTGCGATGACCGGCGCGAGCCCAGCCGAGGCGGTGCGGAACCTGCGCTCATAGGGATTGCGCCGGGAGGCATCGAGCAGCGCGATCTTCACGCCGGCGCCGCGGCTGTTGACCTCCTGCAGCACCTGCTCGAGGCCGATGCCGTCGCGCCGCACGTCGGCCTCCTGCCAGATCTGCGCGTCGACCGGGATCATGTAGCTCTGCCGGCTCGACTGGATGCCGTAGCCGGAGAAGAACAGCAGCGCCACCGAGCCCGGCTTGAGCTTGCCATAGAGCCGGTCGAGGCCGCGGCGCATCGCGTCGCCGCCGGCGTTTTCCAGCGTCTCGACGCTGAACCCGTCGCGCTTCAACTCGTCGGTGAGATCGCGGGCATCGTTGACCGGTTCCTTGAGCGGCGCCTCGGCATCCGGATATTTCGCATTGCCGATGACCAGCGCGAAGCGGTCGCCGGCCGCGCGCGCGGGCCAGGAGACCACGGCCGAGAACGCGACGGAGAACATCAGGCCGAGCGGCAGCAGCAGGCGGAAAGTCATCACGATGGCGGTCCAGCGGTCAGCAATCAGGCGCCGTCCAGCTTGCGCCGCGGCGACCATATCCCACGCGTCAGGCATTATCAAATCGCCGTGACGGTCCGTCAACCGCTTGCGGCGGTTGAAGAATCATCTGAGGCGGCGACCGCCCGCAGGAGCCTGTTGCGAGCTGCGGGCGATGACACGAGCGGACCATGCAACGATCCCAATGTCTTGCAATGTGAGATGCCTCACGCTGTGTCGCGGCAGCGCACCGTCCGGTTCGACGCGCGCCGCGATTGACCTCGATGCGATTGACCTCGATGCCTGCCGATGGCTCGATGGTTGCCGTGCCCAACCAACGAGAAGGTCATCATGGGGAACGCCACCGAGATCTACGCGCTGCGCTATGCGACGATGTCGCCGCGCACGCCGCACATGAACTTCCTGCAGCCCGATCCGCACGACAGCACGGCGCAGGACCTCGACTATTTCGTGTGGCTGATCCGGACTGACGGGCGCGACATCCTGGTCGACACCGGCTTCAACGCCGCGGAGGCCGAGATCCGCCACCGCACCCTGACGCGCGATCCGATCGATGCGCTCGCTTCGTTCGGCGTCGACGCCGCCGGCATCCGCGACATCATCGTCACCCATCTGCACTACGACCACGCCGGCAATCTCGACCGCTTCCCGAACGCGCGCTTTCATCTGCAGGAGCGCGAGATGGCCTATGCCACCGGCCGCTGCATGTGCAACGGCATGCTGCGCTACCCGTTCACGGTCGAGCACGTCACCACCATGGTGCGCCACGTCTATGGCGAGCGCGTCACCTTCCACGCCGGCGACGGCGAGGTCGCGCCCGGCGTCACCGTGCACCGGGTCGGCGGCCATTCCGACGGGCTGCAGGTGGTGCGCGTCGAGACCGCGCGCGGCCCCGTCGTGCTCGCCTCCGACGCCGCGCACTACTACGCCAATCTGCAGCGCCGCAGCCCGTTTCCGATCGTCTACAACATCGGCGACATGGCGCAGGGCTGGGAGATCATCGAGCGCCTCGCCGGCCATCCCGACCGCTTCATCCCGGGCCATGATCCGCTGGTGACCGAGTTGTATCCTCGCGTGAGCGACAAGCTCGACGTCTATGCGCTGCATGTCGCACCGTCGCGGTCGTTTGCGACGTAGCGGCGGAGACCTGTTCTTCTGATGTAATTGTCAAACAGCCCACGCGGTTGCAGGTCCGCGTTCTCGCGGCGCGTTTTGCGTCCGAGCTGTGATCATCGGGACACCCTCTTTTGTGAGAGGGCGCAGGGAGAGCCAGGCCTCGGCTGAGGCCTGCGGCCCGCCTGCGAGAAAAAATGCAGGCGGCAGAACCACAGGTACAGCCGGAACGACCCGGCCCTCCCTGCGCGATGGCTTTACGATTTATACGCAGTCTCCCCGGTGACCGGCTTGTTTGCCACCGTGGCGACAACGCGCGCATCACGCACGTTGCGCGGACCTCAGCGTCGGGAGGTCAGGACCCTGCGACTTCATCGTCCGCGGCATGGCGTACGTCGGCATGCTTTGAGCACGCTGCGCCATCTCGCGGCCATCGCATCCCACCCCAACGCGTCGTGACGTTCGCGAGCGCCCCTCTTCAATAGGGCGGGACGGGCGGAAGTCTCCACCTGATTTGCCCGACGGCGCAAGGGAATTCTTTTTATCGGAATATCTGGACAGGCCCGATCGGCTTGGCATTGCTCGTTAAATTCGCCGCGGCGCGCAGGAAAGACGATGCGGCCGGTAGGGTGGGCAAAGGCGCTGGCACGTCCTCGCGACACGCACGATGGCTGCGCGCTTTGCCCACCATACGCGGTGAATTGGTCGTTGCAGCGATGCTGCTGTACTCCGCCACTCGCCGTCCCGAGCAAGTAGCGACGCGCGATCGCGTGGTTGCGATGCCGACCCGAGACTCATACGCGGCGGCGGTCGCGATGGGCGAACTGTCAATGACCGGCCTGCCTCAAACCGCTCCCTGGGGTTATGGGTCCCGGCGTTCGCCGGAATGACGGCGGTGGGTGTGGATCGAGCCGGGTCACGTCGTTCGGCCGGGATGATGGCGTAGCTTCGCCAGGCAACGGTGCCCGCTCAATGCAGCTCCACCTTCGCCTTCTTCGACAGGTGGTCGCCGAGGAAGCGCACGTCCCAATTGGTCAGACGGACGCAGCCGTGCGATTCCGATTTGCCGACCTTGGACGGCTCGGCGGTGCCGTGGATGCCGTAGCCGTTGCCGACCGACAGGCCGATCCAATAGGCGCCGACCGGATTGTTCGGGCCGGGCTTGATGGTGAACGGCTTGCGCGACTTGACGCCCTTGAACTCGTAGTCCGGATTGTAGCGGTAGTTGGGATCGGCATCGCGCGAGGTGACCTTGAAGGTGCCGTCGGGCGTCGGTTTCTCCTCGCTGCCGACGGTGGCCGGAAACACCGCCACCAGCCTGCCGTCCTTGTCGAATGCCTGCACCGTGCCGGCGTCCTTGCTGATGTCGAGCCGCATGATCTCCGGCGCCTTCTCGTCCGGCCGGATCACGTTGGCGACGGCGATCTGCTCGCCCTCCTTGTCGAAGCTGGCCTTCGGATTGAGCGCCGACAGCAGCTGTTCGCTCATGTGGAATTTCTCGGCCAGCGCCTCGCGCGGCGAGGTGTAGCCGAGCGCCGGCAGGTCCTTCATGTCCTCCATGTGCTGCGGCAGCTTCTTCAGGAACGGCCCTTTCACGTCATCGCGGGTGATCGTATAGGGAACGACCGCCGGCGCCTGGTCGCCGCGCAGCAGCGCGTCCCACAGCTCGGGCGTCAGCTTCGCATCCCCGGCAAGCCCCTTGGCCCGCGCGAACGCGGCGAGCGCCGTGCGCGCATTGTCGCCGAAGCGGCCGTCGATCTCGCCGGGCGAGATACGCGCGCGATCGAGCAGCACCTGGGCGCGGATCGCCACCGGGTCCATCTTCTCTTCGGCCGGCGGCCGCTTGCGCAGCTCGGCGCCGTTGACGGCGTCGGCGGTGAGCTCGGCGGAGACCGCCGGCGTGACGAGGGCGGCGCAGAGCAGAAGTGGTATCCAGAGCCGAAGCATGATCGTGAGTCCCAAATAGAGATGGCCGACATTCGGCAGCGTCAACGTGGACCCTGCCGAGAAAGTTCGGGGGTCCTCCGCTGAACGTCGCAGCATGCTGGCGCGACTACCAGGGACGCGGGTCGGCTGGCCCGGCGGCTGCACGTCTGCTATCCCGACTTCAGCCGTTCAATTGACGTGAGTTCGCGAGGATCGGTTTCGCATGCGACATGCCGCAATTGCCACGATGCGCCGGATGCCGAGGCTCGCCGCAGTCGGCGTGCTGGCCTTGATCCAGCCTGCGCTGGCAGCCGACGACAGCGCGCCGAAGGGCGCCGCGGTCAGCGTGCTCAAGGCGACCAAGGCCTGCTTCGACAACACGGTCGAGGTGTCCGGCATGGTGCTGGCGCGCAACGAGACCGCCGTCAGGCCCGACCGTCCCGGACTGAAGGTCGCGGAGGTGCTGGTCGATGCCGGCGACAGCGTCACGGCCGGACAGAACCTGGCGCGGCTGACGCCGCCGGAGGGCGGCACGATCATGATCCAGGCGCCGGTCGCGGGCACCATCCTGTCGTCGAGCGCCACCATCGGCGCCTTCGCCTCCGGTCGCGGCGAGGCGCTGTTCTCCATTCTCGCCCGCAACGAATATGATCTCGTCGGCCTGGTGCCATCAGCCCAGCTCGGCAAGCTCGCGGTCAACCAGACCGCGCGGATCCGCATCGTCGGGGCCGGCGAGGTCGAGGGCAAGATCCGCCGGGTGGCGCCGACCGTCGAGCCGAACAGCCAGCTCGGCCAGGCCTTCATCGGCATCAACGGCACGGCGCGGCTGCTGGTGAATTCGTTCGGCCGCGCCGTGATCAAGATCGGCCAGAGCTGTGGCGTCGCGGTGCCGCTGACCGCGGTGCTGTACGATCCGGACGGCACCGTGGTGCAGGTGGTCCGCTCCCAACGCATCGAGACCAAGCGGGTCGAGATCGGCCTGATGGCCGGCGGCCAGGTCGAGATCCGCGACGGCCTCGCCGAGGGCGACGTCGTCGTCACCCGCGCCGGCGCGCTGCTGCGCGAGGGCGACCCGGTGCGGCCGGTGATGGCGAGCAATTGAGGGCGGCGGCCGAGTCCTGCGGGACGGATGAAATGGGCAGGTCGCGCCAGTGGCGGTCGGCTCCCCTCCCCCTTGCGGGGAGGGGTCGGGGGTGGGGGTTCTCCGAGTCGCGCTCGACGTGATTTGCGAGCCCGCTCCTGGGAGGGTTTCAGCGATCCAAGGCAGCGCCATGCGGGAGGATCGCTCCCGCATCCGCCAAAGCAGGATGTTTGCAGCGAAGGCTCAAGCCAACGACGCGCAGCGCCCGTGGACCTCCACCCCCGACCCCTCCCCGCAAGGGGGAGGGGAGCTGACCGTCAGCTTGGTGAGAGGGGGGCAAACGCTCAGGCGCTCTGAGCGTCAGACGCGTTGAACGAGAGATGGAAACCCCAGGCCTCAGCTGCCGGCGTTGGCGACGTCGGCGCTGAAGCGGATGTCCTCGACCAGGGAGGACGACACCATCGGCACCTGCTCGCCGTCGGAGCTGCGCGCGATGGCGTTGCGGGTCTTGTTGAACACGGTCTCGGCGCTCGGGCTCTTGCCGAGCTGGTTGAGCAGCTCGCCGACCAGCACGCTGTTCTGGCCCTTCGGATCGTCCAGCACCTTGCCCGGCGTCGCCGACGACAGGATCAGCGCATTGGCCGGTGCGTTGATCGGCGCGAGGCCGTGCGAATAGGCGCGGAAGCGGCGTTCATAGGGATTGCGGCGGGAGGCGTCGATCACCACCAGCTTGGCGCGCGCGCCCTGCTCGCGGACCGTATCGAGCAGACGCTCGATGCTGGTCCCCTCGCGGCGCACGTCGGATTCCCGCCAGATCTTGGCGTCGACCGGGATCATGTAGCTCTCGCGTCCCGCCTGGATGGCGTAGCCGCCGAAGAACAGCATCACGACCGAGTCGGGCTTGATCCTGGCCTTGAGGCGCTCGACCGCGCGGGTCATGTCGTCCTTATTGGCATCCTCGACGACATCGACATCGAAGCCGTCGCGGCGCAGCGCGCCGGTCAGCGCGCGGGCATCGTTGATCGGCTGGACGAGCGGCGCATTCGCATCGGGATAGTGACCATTGCCGATGACGAGCGCGAGGCGCGCGCCGTTGCCGGTCGCCACGCTGCTCTGCTCGGAGGCGGCCGCCTTGGGCGCCTCGAGCGAACGCTTGTTGAGGGCAGCATGCGCGCCGATCGCGAGCGACACCGTGCAGAGAAGCGCGGCGGCGATCACGGCCGATCGGCGGGAAAGAGAAGGCTGCCTTGCGGTCATCACGTCAATCCTGGTCCGAGCCTGCCCGTCGATGCCAAAGGGGTGCACCCTTTGGTCGCGCTGGCGCCTCTGAGGTTTGAGGGGTTGCGAGACGATGTGTCGTCCCAATGCGCGCAAATTGCGGCGCCGCAACGAAGAAAGGATTAACCCGAACGAGCACCCAGGGCAACATCGGAACACCATTGACTTTTCAAGCACTTGAAGAGAAACGCAAATTTAACCATGGCGGCGATCTCCAAACGGCCCTGGGCGGACCGCCGGGAGGCCACATTGCCGCCAAATCCGCCTCCCGCGCCGTGACCGCCGTCACGTTGTCTTTGGCGGTCGAGCGTGTCAGTTTGCCCCATGCATGCGCACGGCGCGCCGTTTGTGGGGCGTTTCGAGCAGCGCATGCCGTTCGTCCCGCCTCCGACAACCCGCGAGTCCTCGCTTGAGTTTCCAGTATTTCGCCGGCGCGGCCTGTCGCGCACTGACGGCCCGGAAGGATGGGCCCTCGCTGTACGAGGTCTGCGACCCCATCCTGCGCCGGCCCGGCAGCGGCGACCCGCATCTGTCGAAATTCTACCGGACCGCGCTGGGGAACCCGGCGCTGCGCGCATTGCTGCGCCGTGCCGGCCTGCCCGAGCTGAACGATCCCGCTCGCCTCAATGCGCTGCGCGACGCGCTGGTTCTCGCCCGCGACAATCCGACGCCGGACTGGGAGCAGGTCGGCCGCCCGGTCGCCGATCTGGTCGACAGCATCGCCTTGCACCACCCTGCCCCGCCGCGCCGGACTGCGGCGGCGGCCATGCCGCCGGCCGGCGAGATCGACCGGGTGATCCGGGCCTGCGGTGCCGACCTGCTCGGCTCGTTCAGCCGCAATGGCTTCATCCCGACCTATGCCGCCTTCAACCTGATCGGCGATCCCGACATGAAGGGCTCCGAGGTCCAGATGGCGCTGCAGGGGCTCGACGCGCGCGGCTACAAGAACTCGACCCTGCTGTTCAACCTCGCCCGCGTCTTCATCGCGCGCTCGCCGGCGGCCGCGGTGATCAATCCGCCGTGGCGCGGCATCGCCGAGCCGATGTGGGAGCCGGTGCAGATCCGCCACCGCTCGGCGTATTACGACGCGTTCTTCACCGAGGCGCTGCTGAGCTATCTGGAGACCGGCCTCGCCTCATCGGAGCAGACGAGCGCGGCGCGCGGCGCCATCGCGGCGATGGTCGAGTTCTGCCTGACCATCAGCCGCGAGCAGGTGCGCGGCGCCGACGGCAAGAGCTACGACGTCGTCACCGCGCTGGCGCCGCATCCGCATCCGCGGTTCTCGCGCTTCTTCACCCAGATCAAGCAGGACCTCGGCTTCGGCGTCTACGTGCCGGATTGCGACACCACGGCATGCACGTTCTCGGCGGCGACGCAGGCCGGATCGGACGATCCGATGCTGAGCCAGCCGCTGCTGGACTTCTATGCCGGCTACCAGGTGCGCGCCGGCGGCAACGAGCCGCGCGTGACGGTGCCGATCAACGACAACGTCGACTACGAAGGCGGCGTCGCGACCTGGATCGACAGCCTGGCCGGCGAGCGGCCCTACGGCAACGATCTCGATCCGACGCTGAATCTCGACGTGCTCGAGGTCTCGTTCCGCAATCTCAAGCGCTGGCAGGTCCTGGAGACGCAAGCGAGGCTCGACGTCGTCAGGCGGATCGTCGGCTTCCAGCAGCGGCTGGTGCTGAGCGGCGCCTTCGCCGATCCGCGCTCGCACATCTATTATTTGCCGGAGCTGTACTGCGCCTATTTCGGCCGCTGCTACCACGCCTTCATGGCGCTGCCACCGGCGGCGCGGCAGGCGATCGACCCCGACGGCGCGTTCGAGCTCATCCGCCTGCGCGTGCTCGCTTATGTCGAGGACGAGCTGATCGGCCGCGAGATGAACCCGTTCGACGCGGCGCTGGCGCTGATCGCGCTCGGCCATCTCGGCGGCGCTGCAGCGAGCTTCGCGCCCGCGGTGCATTGCATCGTGACGTCGTTCGGCGAGGGCGGCCGGCGGCATCCGTACCGCGCCTATGAGTGGAACAAGATGAAGACCCCGACCCGCATCCTGGTCGGCGGCCCCGAGGTGACATCCGCGTTTGTGCTGATGGGCCTGGCGCTGGCCCGGCGGGTGGCGGTGAACTGATCGAGCGCGATCTCGGCGGCAAGGGCAGTGTGCTCCCCTCCCCCTTGCGGGAGGGGAGCAGAGCGACGCCTTGGCCATAGCTCGGCTCCTACTTTCGGCCGCCATCGCGCGAAGTTGAGCGGCTCAGGCAATCGCGGCGCTGGAACTGGCGGGCGATCCGCCGCACTATCGCTGCCATTGCCCATCCCCAAGGACGACCCGCGCCCGTTGATGTCGATGAAACCAGCCCTGCTCGCGCTCCTCCTGCTGCTGCCCTCCGTCGCGTCCGCGGCCGACATCACCGGGATTCCCAAGATCCGTGAGGCCGACGGGATCACGATCGGGGCCACCCGCATCCGGCTCGGCGGCATCGACGCGCCCTCCGTGGATCAGCTCTGCCTCAACAAGAACGGCGAGCGCTGGACCTGCGGCGTGGCCGCGCGCGACGAGCTGATCAAGCACGCGGACGGCAAGAGCTGGACCTGTCATCCGCGTTCGATCGATCGCCGCGGGCGCCAGGTGGCGCGCTGCGACGTCGACGGCGAGGACATCCAGAAATGGCTGGTGCGCAGCGGCTGGGCGCTGGCCTATCGCACCCTCTCGCATGACTACGAGCCGGACGAGGCGGAGGCGCGAGCCGCCAAGGCCGGCATGTGGCAGGGCGCGTTCATCGCGCCATGGGACTGGCGCGTACGCAACAAGAAGACTGCGATCCTCGGCGCCACCAAGCCGCCGGAGGGCGCGCGCAAGGTCCTGCTCGCCTCGGCTTCGGGCCCGGTCGCGCCCTCGCCGGACTGCACCATCAAGGGCAATGTCAACGGCGCCGGCGAATGCATCTATCACACGCAGAAGAGCCGCTGGTACGCGCAGATCAAGATGCACGTGTCGAAGGGCACGCGCTGGTTCTGCTCGGTCGAGGAGGCCGAGGCCGCCGGCTGCCGCGAGACCCGGCGCTGAGCCCCACCGCGCCGACCCGCCGGGGCATGCCAGCCCCCCGGGTTCTCCGGCTTTTCTTATGCGGCGCCGCCACGTAAAACGGCGCTGGGCCGGCCGTGTGCGAGAGCCCATCACCACCCTCAACCGCCAAACCACATCGCCGAGGACACTGACAATGACCGTTCGCGCGGGCCGGGAGTTTCTGGCCATCCCGGGACCCACCACGATGCCCGACGAGGTGCTGCAGGCGATGCACCGCCCCGCGCTCGACATCTACTCCAAGCAGATGGTCGAGCTGACCGACGGCATCATGTCCGACCTCGGCCGGCTGTTCGCGACCAAGGGCAAGACCTACATCTACATCGCCAACGGTCACGGCGCCTGGGAGGCCGTGCTCTCCAACGTGCTGGCGCGCGGCGACAAGGTGCTGGTGCTGGAGAGCGGCCGCTTCGCGATCGGCTGGGGCAATGCGGCACGCGCGATGGGCGCCGAGGTCGAAGTGCTCCGTGGCGACTGGCGCCGCGCGGTGCGGCCGGCCGAGGTCGAGGCGCGGCTGCGCGCCGACAAGGAGCACTCCATCAAGGCGATCGTGGTGGCGCAGATCGATACGGCGTCGGGCGTCGTCAATGACGTCGAGGCGATCGGCCGCGCCATCAAGGCCGCAGGCCATCCGGCGCTCTACATGGTCGACACCGTCGCTTCGCTCGGCTGCATGCCGTTCGAGATGGATGAATGGGGCATCGACGTCGCGATGTCCGGCTCGCAGAAGGGCCTGATGACGCCGCCCGGTCTCGGCTTCGTCGCCGCGAACGCCCGCGCGCTCGAGGCGCACAAGCGCGCCAACATGCGCACGCCCTATTGGGACTGGAGCGAGCGCGAGGGCACCGAGCACTATCGCAAATATGGCGGCACCGCGCCGGTGCATCTCTTGTTCGCGCTGCGCCAGGCCATGGACATGCTGTTCGACGAAGGGCTGCCGCACGCCTTCCGCCGGCATGAGCTGCTGGCCGAGGCCGTGCGACGCGCGGTGGCGAAGTGGAGCGAGGGCCAGGTGATCGGCTTCAATATCGCAGACGCCGCCGAGCGCTCCAACACCGTGACCACGGTGCTGGTCGGCGGCGGCCATGATCCGGCGGTGCTGCAGACCTACTGCAAGGAGCAGTGCGGCGTCGTGCTCGGCACCGGGATCGGCGACCTGCAGGGCCAGGCGTTCCGCATCGCCCATATGGGCCATGTCAACGCGCCGATGGTGCTGGGCACGCTCGGCGTGATCGAAATGGCGCTGGTGGCGTTGAAGATCCCGCACGGCCGCGGCGGCCTCGACGCCGCGATCCAATGGCTCGGCGAGAGCGTGACCCCGTAAAGGACGAGATGACAGACAGCAGCAAAACAGCGCCGGTGGCGCCGCGCCATCAGCACAGCTTCACCCGCCACGGCATCACCGTGCAGGACGACTATGCGTGGCTGAAAGACGCGCGCTGGCAGGAGGTGCTGCACGATCCGTCGCTGCTGGATGCTGATATCCGCGCCTATCTCGAAGCCGAGAACGCCTATGCGGAATCCGTGCTCGGCCACACCTCACCGCTGCAGAAGAAGCTCGTCGCGGAGATGCGCGGCCGCATCAAGGAGGACGATTCCTCGGTGCCGTCGCCGGACGGGCCCTACGCTTATTTCCGCAAGTACCGCGAGGGCGGCCAGCACGAATTGTTCTGCCGGACGCCGCGCAACGGCGGGGCGGAGACGATCGGGCTCGACGGCGACGCGCTGGCGCGCGGGCATGAGTATTTCAAGTTCGGCGGCAGCCGGCATTCGCACGACCACAAGCGCGTGGCGTGGAGCGCCGACACCAAGGGCTCGGAATATTTCACCATCCGCGTGCGCGACTGGGATGGCGGCGATGACCTCGCCGACATCGTCGAGGAGACCGACGGCGGCGCGGTGTGGTCGCGCGACTGCAAAAGCTTCTTCTACGTCAAGCTCGACGACAACCACCGCCCGATGCAGGTGTGGCGGCACAGGCTCGGCACCAGGCAGGCCGACGATGTGCTGGTGTACGAGGAGAAGGACACTGGCTGGTTCACCCATGTGCACGAGTCGACCTCGGGCCGGTTCTGCGTCATCGCCGGCGGCGATCACGAGACCTCCGAGCAGCGGCTGATCGATCTCGACCATCCCGAGGCGCCGCCGCGGCTCATCGCCGCCCGCGAGAACGGCGTGCAATATTCGATCGCCGACCGCGGCGACGAGCTGTTCATCCTGACCAATGCCGATGGCGCGATCGACTTCAAGATCGTCACCGCGCCGCTGTCTGCGCCCGAGCGCGCCAACTGGCGCGACCTCATTCCGCATCGCGCCGGCATCTACGTGCTCGATCACGATCTCTACACCGGGCACCTGGTGCGACTGGAGCGCGCCAACGCGCTGCCGTCGATCGTGATCCGCGACCTCAAATCCGGCGAGGAGCACGCGATCGCCTTCGACGAGGGCGCCTATTCGCTCGACGCGATGGGCTCCTACGAGTTCGATACGACCAACCTGCGCTTTGCCTATTCGTCGATGACGACGCCGTCGGAGGTGTGGGACTACGACATGGTGACGCGCGCGAAAACCTTGCGCAAGCGCCAGGAGATTCCGTCCGGGCACGATCCGGCCGACTACGTCACCACGCGCATCATGGCGAAGGCCGATGATGGCGCCGAGGTGCCGGTGTCGCTGCTGCACCGGCGCGACTTCAAGGCCGATGGCTCGGCGCCGCTGCTGCTCTATGGCTACGGCTCCTATGGGCATGCGATGCCGGCGTCTTTCAGCACCAACCGGCTGTCGCTGGTCGACCGCGGCTTCGTCTACGCCATCGCCCATATCCGCGGCGGCACCGACAAGGGCTGGGGCTGGTACCTCGACGGCAAGCGCGAGAAGAAGACCAACAGTTTCGACGATTTCTCAGCCTGCGCGCGGGCGCTGATCGCGGCCAACTACACCAGCGCGAAGCGCATCGTCGGCCATGGCGGCAGCGCCGGCGGCATGCTGATGGGCGCGGTCGCCAACCGCGCAGGTGAGCTGTTCGCCGGCATCGTCGCCGAGGTGCCGTTCGTCGACGTGCTGAATACGATGCTCGACGACACCCTGCCGCTGACGCCGCCGGAATGGCCCGAATGGGGCAACCCGATCGAGAGCGAGACGGATTTCCGCACCATCCTGTCCTTCTCGCCGTATGAGAACGTCGCGGCCAAGGACTATCCGGCGATCCTGGCCATGGCCGGCCTGACGGACCCGCGCGTCACCTATTGGGAGCCGGCAAAGTGGATCGCGCGGCTGCGCGCGACGATGACCGGTGGCGGGCCGGTCCTCCTGCGCACCAACATGGGCGCCGGCCACGGCGGCGCCTCCGGGCGCTTCAACCGGCTGGATGAGGTCGCGATCGTCTATGCGTTCGCGCTATGGGCGGTGGGGCTGGCGAATCGGACGGCGTGAGCGCGGCCGACGCCGACAATCGCCGGACGTGGCGCGGGATCGCACCCCATCGACACCGGTTGTGGAGCGGCAGCCGGGCACACCGCGCCGGCTAGACCATCTGCTCGGTGACCACCATGTAGTTCACGTCCATATCGGTCGACAGGCTCCAGCGGTCGGCGAAGGGGCTGTAGACGACACCGCTCTGCTCGGTGATGACCAGGCGGTTGTCGAGCAGGTATTTGGTCAGTTCGTCCGGCGTGACGAACTTGCTCCACTCGTGCGTGCCGCGCGGCAGCCAGCGCAGCACGTATTCGGCGCCGACGATGGCGAGCGCAAAGCTCTTCCAGTTGCGGTTCAGGGTCGAGACCACCATCATGCCGCCCGGCTTCAGCACCGCGGCACAGCGGCCGAGGAAGGCACTGACGTCGGTGACGTGCTCGACGACCTCCATCGCCAGCACGATGTCGAAGCGCTCGCGCGGGTCCATCTCCTCGATCGTGGTGCAGCGGTAGTCGATCGACAGATGCCCCTTCTCGGCATGCAGCCTGGCAGCGGCAATGTTGCTGGCCGAAGGGTCGACGCCGACGACCTGCGCGCCCAGCCGTGTGAACGGCTCGCACAGCAATCCCGCGCCGCAGCCGATGTCGAGCATGCGCAGCCCCGACAGGCAGTTGAGGCTCTTGGCGTTGCGCTCGAATTTCCGGCAGGCGGCATCGCGGATATAGGTCAGGCGCAGCGGGTTGATCTTGTGCAGGGGCGCCATCTTACCCTTCGGGTCCCACCAGGTCTCGGACAGTTTCGAGAACTTCGCGATCTCGGCCGGATCGACGGTCGAGCCGGAGGGAACAGAAGAGCTGCGGGAATCCTGAGGCATTGTCATCGCTGAATACTCAATGATCGAAGCTGCGGCGCCGTACCGGGCTAACGCGCCGTGATGGCGTTCCGGAACGCCAGCGGCTCCGCGATGGTCGAAATGGTTTCCTTGCCCTCGCCCACACCCAAGATGGTGACATCACCGTAATTGAGAACCCGTCCCATGATGGTCTGGTTGACGTCGACGCTCTCGACCTTGTCGAGGGCCATCTCGAAGGTACGGCGCTTGATGAAACCGGTTTTGTGCACGACGCGGCGATTGGTGACGTCCGTCTCGGTGGTGAGACGATGGAACCAGGCCCGGACCGTCCAATACAGCGCAACAATGGCGATGACGGCGGCGGTGGCCAGGCACAGCATGACCAGATTGTCGTTCACGGTCATGCGGGTGAGGACGAGCAATCCGAACACGACGATCCAGGCCCCGATCGCCGGAAGGTAGAACATCCAGTGCGCATTGGTCGAATACAGCACCTTCTCGCCGGGTTGCAGGATTTCGTCGATGTAACGCGCCATTCCAAGCCTCTAACCTGACCCTGTAACCTGACCCTGTCACCACAAGGAACCGTCTTGCCCCCAGCCGCGGCGCTATGTATACGCGCGTTTCGGCTGGCGCGCCTCCGGTTTCGCGCTCAGCCGGTCAACTTATCCTCCTGATGGGAATGAGCGCGTCGTCATGGGTCGCCTCGTGCTGAAATTCGGCGGCACCTCCGTCGCCAACATCGACCGCATCCGCAACGTCGCGCGCCACGTCAAGCGCGAGGTCGATGCCGGTCATGAGGTCGCCGTTGTCGTCTCGGCGATGTCGGGCAAGACCAACGAACTGGTCGCCTGGTGCACCGAGGCGTCGCCGATGCACGATGCGCGCGAATACGACGCCGTCGTGGCCTCGGGCGAGCAGGTCACGTCCGGCCTGCTGGCGATCGTGCTGCAGGGCATGGGCATCCAGGCCCGCTCGTGGCAGGGCTGGCAGATCCCGATCAAGACCAGCGATGCCCATGCCTCGGCGCGAATCGTCGATATCGACGGCTCCGAGCTGATCCAGCGCTTTCGCGACCGCAAGGAGGTCGCGGTCATCGCCGGCTTCCAGGGCATCAACGCCGAAACCGGGCGAATCACCACGCTCGGCCGCGGCGGCTCGGACACCTCGGCGGTGGCGATCGCGGCCGCCATCAAGGCCGACCGCTGCGACATCTATACCGACGTCGACGGCGTCTATACCACCGATCCCCGGGTGGTGCCGAAGGCCAAGCGGCTCGACAAGATCGCCTTCGAGGACATGCTGGAGCTGGCGTCCCAGGGCGCCAAGGTGCTGCAGGTCCGCTCGGTGGAACTGGGCATGGTCCACAACATGCCGATCTTTGTCCGCTCCTCATTCGACAAGCCCGAGGATATCGACCCGCACGCCAACCAGCCGCCGGGGACGCTGATCTGCAGCGAGGAACAAATCATGGAAAATCACGTCGTGACCGGCATCGCCTTCTCCAAGGACGAGGCCCAGATCTCGGTGCGCCAGATCGAGGACAAGCCGGGTGTTGCCGCCTCGATCTTCGGACCACTGGCGGATGCCAACATCAACGTCGACATGATCGTCCAGAACGTCTCGGAAGACGGCAAGACCACCGATCTCACCTTCACGGTGCCGGCCACCGATTACAATCGCGCGCGCGAGACCATCACGGCGGCCAAGGACAAGATCGGCTATCAGCGCCTGGATACCGCGACCGACGTTGCCAAGGTCTCGGTGATCGGCTCGGGCATGCGCAGCCATGCCGGCGTCGCCGCCAAGGGATTTGCCGCCCTCGCCGCCCGCAACATCAACATCCGCGCGATCACGACCTCCGAGATCAAGTTCTCGGTGCTGATCGACGCCGCCTACACCGAGCTCGCCGTCCGCACGCTGCATACGCTCTACGGACTGGACCAGGCCTAGAAAATCCTCCTCCGCGACCACACCTGTCCCGTTATGTGACAGCGGGACGGGCCGAAGATCGTTCGAAAGCCGTTGACGCCGCCCGCGGTGGCAGGCGTTTTGCTTGGCAAAACAAGCCCTAATTCGCTATACGCCATCGCAGGATGGCAGCCGCAAACTGTGCTCCAGTGATGGTTGTTCTGGTTCGGGCCGGCACTCTGAGCGTGCGATAGTGCCGAATCGAGAAAGCTGTTCGATGCCGCGAGTTTAGCGCCAGATCCGGCCGCGTGCCGGGCTGGCCCCAGGAAGGGGGATTGTGCCACATGCGAAGCGCGTCGGGAGGCCCCCGCGTCCTGCTCAGACGGCTTCGCGAGACCATGGCGGAGCAGGTCTCGGCACAGGAGCGGCTCGACAAGATCGTGGTGCTGATCGCGGCCAACATGGTCGCTGAGGTCTGCTCGGTCTATGTGCTGCGCGTCGACAACACGCTCGAGCTCTACGCTACCGAAGGTCTGAACCGCGACGCCGTGCACATGACCGTGCTGAGCGCGCATGAGGGCCTTGTCGGCCTCGTCGCCAGCGAGGCCACGCCGCTCAACCTGAACGACGCGCAGAGCCATCCCGCCTTCTCGTATCGTCCGGAGACCGGCGAGGAGATCTACCACTCCTTCCTCGGCGTGCCGATCCTGCGCGCCGGCAACACGCTCGGCGTGCTGGTGGTGCAGAACCGCGCCAAGCGCACCTATGTCGAGGAAGAGGTCGAGGCGCTGCAGACCACCGCGATGGTGCTCGCCGAGATGATCGCCTCCGGCGAGCTCGCAGCGCTCGCCCAGCCCGGCGCCGAGCCGGCGGCGCGGCACTCGATCCACAAGACCGGCACGGTGCTCTCCGATGGCATCGCGCTCGGCCATGTCGTGCTGCACGAGCCGCGCGTCGTCATCAACAACTACATCGCCGAGGACCTGCCCAAGGAGATCAAGCGGCTCGACGCCGCGCTGCTCAAGCTGCGCGCCGACCTCGACCGCATGCTGGAGCGCGGTGACGTCGCCGATGGCGGCGAGCACCGCGAGGTGCTCGAAGCCTATCGCATGTTCGCCAACGATCAGGGCTGGTCGCACAAGCTGCACGAGGCGGTGGCGACCGGCCTCACGGCCGAAGCCGCCGTCGAGCGCGTGCAGTCCGACACCCGCGCCCGCATGCTGCGCTCGACCGATCCGTATCTGCGCGAGCGCCTGCACGATCTCGAGGATCTCGGCTACCGGCTGCTGCGCCAGCTCGTCGGCCAGGATCACGCGCCGCGGCGCGAGCACCTGCCCGACAACGCCATCCTGATCGCGCGCGCGATGGGTCCGGCGGCGCTGCTCGACTACGACCGCAAACGGCTGCGCGGCCTCGTGCTCGAGGAAGGCACCGCCAACTCGCATGTCGCGATCGTGGCGCGTGCGCTCGGCATTCCCGCCGTCGGCGAGGTGCCGAACGCGCCGGGCATCGCCGATCCCGGCGACGCCATCATCGTCGATGGCACGTCGGGCTCGATCTACGTTCGGCCGTCCTCCGAGATCGAATCCGCCTATGCCGAACGGGTGCGCTTCCGCGCCCGCCGCCAGGCGCAATATGGCGAGCTGCGCAACAAGCCCTGCGTGACCAAGGACGGCCAGCCGGTCGAGCTGATGATCAATGCCGGCCTGGTCATCGACCTGCCGCATATCGAGGACACCGGCAGCGCCGGCATCGGCCTGTTCCGCACCGAGTTGCAGTTCATGGTGTCCGCCAGCCTGCCGCGCTCCAGCGACCAGCTGGCGCTGTATCGCACGGTGCTCGACGCCGCCGGCCACAAGCCGGTCACGTTCCGCACGCTCGACATCGGCGGCGACAAGGCTCTGCCCTACATGGAGACCGTGATCGAGGAGAATCCGGCGCTCGGATGGCGCGCGATCCGCCTCGGCCTCGACCGTCCGGGCCTGCTGCGCGGCCAGATCCGGGCGCTGCTGCGCGCCGGCGGCGGCCGCTCGCTGCGCATCATGTTCCCGATGATCTCGGAAGTCGCCGAGTTCGACACGGCCAAGGCGATCGTCGAGCGCGAGCTGACCTATCTGCGCCAGCACGGCCATACGCTGCCGGAGCGCGTCGACGTCGGCACCATGCTCGAGGTCCCGGCGCTGCTGTATCAGCTCGACGAGCTGCTTTCGAAGGTCGATTTCATCTCGGTCGGCTCGAACGACCTGTTCCAGTTCCTGTTCGCGGTCGATCGCGGCAACGCCAAGGTCTCCGAGCGCTTCGACACGCTGTCGACGCCGATCCTGCGGGCGTTGCAGCAGATCGTGCACAAGGCCAAGGCGGCGAAACGGTCGGTGTCACTGTGCGGCGAGATGGCCTCCAAGCCGATCGGCGCATTGGCGCTGATCGCGCTCGGCTACCGTTCGCTGTCGTTGTCGGCCACCGCGCACGGCCCTGTGAAGGCGATGATCCTCGAACTCGACGCCGGCAAGGCGGCGACGAAGATGGCCGAATGGCTGGCCGCGCCGGCCGGCAGCTTCTCGATGCGGCAGAAGCTGACCGAGTTCGCCGAGAGCGAAGGCCTCGCGCTGTAGCCGGCCCGTCGCGCCGGCCGCCTTCCGTCCGTATCGTTTGCTCCTAGATCAGATTGCAACATGTCGTCGCTTCCCGAAGCCAAACTCGATGTCCTGCTCGCGCATCACGCCTCGCTCGAGGCGGAGCTGCTCGGCCAGGTCAATTCCGACCGCTACGTGCAGATCACCCGCGAGCTCGCCGAGCTCAATCCGCTGATCGACGCGGTGAAGGCTTATCGTGCAGGAGTCAAAGAACTCGCCGACACCGAGGCGCTGATCGCCGATCCCGCCACCGATGCCGAGATGCGGGCGATGGCCGAGGCCGAGCGCGACGAGCTGATCGCGCGCCGCGGCGAGCTCGAGCAGAAGATCCGTGTCGCGCTGCTGCCCAAGGATGCGATGGACGACCGCAACGTCGTGCTCGAAATCCGCGCCGGCACCGGCGGCGACGAGGCCTCGTTGTTTGCCGGCGATCTGTTCCGCATGTACGAACGGTTCGCCGCCCTGCAGGGCTGGAAGGTCGAGGTGATCTCGGCGTCCGAAGGCACCGTCGGCGGCTACAAGGAGATCATCGCCGAGGTGCAGGGCCGCGGCGCCTTCGCCAAGCTGAAGTTCGAATCCGGCGTGCACCGGGTGCAGCGCGTGCCGGATACCGAGACGCAGGGCCGCATCCACACCTCGGCGGCGACGGTCGCCGTGCTGCCCGAGGTCGAGGATGTCGACGTCGACATCAAGCAGGACGATTTGCGCATCGAGACCATGCGCGCGCAGGGCGCCGGCGGCCAGCACGTCAACAAGACCGAATCGGCGATCCGCATCACCCACCTTCCGACCGGCATCGTGGTGATGATGCAGGACAGCCGCTCGCAGCATAAGAACCGCGCCTCGGCGATGAACATCCTGCGCTCGCGCATCTACGACGCCGAGCGGCAGAAGGTCGACGCCGCGCGCTCCGCCGACCGCAAGGAGAAGGTCGGCTCCGGCGACCGCTCGGAGCGCATCCGCACCTACAATTTCCCGCAGGGGCGCGTCACCGACCACCGCATCAATCTGACGCTCTACAAGCTGCCGCAGGTGATCGCGGGCGAAGCGCTGGGCGAACTGATCGACGCGCTGACGACGGAGCATCAGGCGGCACAGCTTGCCGCGCAGGGCGCCGCGGCGTGAGCGGCGCCTGCGCGCTGCCAACCGAAGCGCGACCGTGTTGCGGCACATCAGCTGTCGTCCCGGCGAACGCCGGGACCCATCACCACAGGCATTCGTGGCTGGCAAAGGCTGCAACTCCGACCTTCCGCCTCGCAACGGCACGGCGTATGGATCCCCGCGTTCGCGGGGATGACCCGTGGAGAGAGCGCTGGCGATGACCGAGATCATCGCCGGCGCAAACATCGACTCGGCGCGGCGCGCGGTTGCGGCCCGCTTTGCGGCCGCCGGTCTCGATTCGCCGGAGCTCGATGCGCGGCTGCTTCTGGGCCATGCGCTTCAGCTCGACCTCACCGGTCTCGTAATGCATGGCCAACGGCAGCTATCCCACGCGGATGCGCAGCGTCTGGAAGCGCTGGTGCAACGCCGGCTGGTCGGCGAGCCGGTGGCGCGCCTCCTCGGAGCCAAGGAGTTCTGGGGCCTGCCGCTGCAGCTCTCGGCGGATACGCTGGTGCCGCGGCCGGACACCGAGACCGTGGTCGAACTGGCACTCGAGCATCTCGCCGCCGGCGGCGCCCTGACGCGCCCCTTGCGCATCGCCGATCTCGGCACCGGCTCCGGCGCGATCCTGCTGGCATTGCTGTCCGAGCTGCCACGGGCCCATGGCGTCGGCACCGACATCAGCGTCGGTGCGCTGGCCACTGCGCGGGACAATGCGCGCGCGCTCGGATTGGCCGACCGCGCCGGCTTCGTCGCCTGCTCCTATGCAGCAGCGCTGTCCGCTGGCTTCGACCTGATCGTGTCGAACCCGCCCTACATTCCGTCGTCCGAGATCAGCGAGCTCGACGTCGAGGTGCGCAGTCATGATCCGCTGCGCGCACTGGACGGAGGCAAGGACGGGCTCGACGCCTACCGCGCGCTGATCCCGCAGGCAGCGGCCCTGCTTCGGCCGGGCGGCGCTGTCATCGTGGAGGTCGGGCTTGGCCAGAGTGACGGCGTCGCTGCATTGATGGTGAGGGCTGGCCTGGCGGCCGATTCCTCCACGATCCGGGCCGATCTGGCCGGTATTCCCCGAACCGTCATGGGCCTAAAAAAGCTCCGGTAAAGGTCCGGGGATACGGAAAAAGCTCTTGGAATATCCCCCGGGAGCGACTACGTTCCATCCACAGCACCGGTGCAGGCCACGACGAGCGGTATTCACGGAACACCGCCGCGGTCAGATGCCAGAGAGCCACGCCGGGCGATAGGTTCCAGAACGCAGATCTGCTGAGCGCGAGAGCCGGATGGCTGCGCAGCCCGCGACTGCAAAGCGAACGAAAGCCTGACTTTGCACTTGAGGTCTTACGCTAAGCAAACTGGGTGGTCGTGGCGCATGTCGCCTTGGCTGGCTGAATGACGTGGTTCGCCGGTCCCAGGGGCTGGCGGGTGGGGAACGCGTTTTGAACGCGCTTTTGTCGAGAGAATCGGCTGTCGATCACATCGGCATGGATCAAACCGGCATGTCGGAACCGACATGGGTCGGATGGGACCATTTGGACCGCGCGCGAGGCGCCCGAGCCCGGCGAAGGTATTTCAATACGCTCTCGGTATTCCGATAACAATCAGTGCATAACAATCAGTGCTCAGACAATCGGTGCTCCTAACGCAGGGTTGGAATAAAGGCAGGACATGAGAAACGGTCAGAACAACAAGCGGATGCGCAACCGGAACAGCGGTAACAACAATAATAACCGGCGCGGCCAGAATCCGCTGACCAGGGTGTTCGAGTCCAACGGGCCGGACATCAAGATCCGCGGCACAGCCTCTCATGTCGCCGAGAAATATGTCCAGCTTGCCCGCGACGCCCGCTCCTCGGGTGACCCCGTTGCCGCCGAAAATTACTACCAGCACGCCGAGCACTATTTCCGCCTGATTGCCGCCGCGCAGGAGCAGTTCCGCCAGAACCAGCCGCAGCAGCCGCGCAACACCGAGGACCTGACCGTCGACGACCTCGATGATGACGGCGAGAGCTTCTCGCATTTCGGCCAGGAGCCCGGCTTCGTTCCGGCCCAGCCGCAGCCTCAACCCCAGCCCTTCATGCGCGACCGCGAAGGCGGCCAGCGCGAGCGCGGCGACAACCAGCCCTATCAGCGCGAGCAGCAGCCGCGTGAGCATCGCGAAGCGCGTGAGCATCGCGAGCCGCGCGAACACCGCGAGCCGCGGGAGCACCGTGAACCGCGGGAGCATCGCGAGCGGGAGCCGCGCGAGCACCGCGAGCGTCCGCAGCCCGTCCAGTATCAGCCGCAGCCGCAACCCCAGCCCGTCATCGCCGACAGCGGCGTCGATCGGCTGCCGTCCTTCATCACCGGTCCGCAGCCGCAGATCGCCAATCCCCCGGCCGCCTTCGAGGGCGCTGCCGAGCGCTATCCGCGCCGCCGCCGGCGTCCGCATGGTCCGCGCACTGAAGCGGCCGCTGCTGCACCGGCGCCGAGTGAGGATCTCAA
This sequence comes from Bradyrhizobium sp. HKCCYLRH3061, assembly GCF_051168015.1. NCBI lineage: Bacteria > Pseudomonadati > Pseudomonadota > Alphaproteobacteria > Hyphomicrobiales > Nitrobacteraceae > Bradyrhizobium > Bradyrhizobium sp. HKCCYLRH3061. Next base: position 21,024 of record NZ_JBNPUE010000007.1, on the reverse strand, counting down.
TCCGGGCGAATAGCGATTACGCTCCATCATGACGAAACGGGTGGGCTCAGAGCCCACCCGTTTTTTTGTGCGGGAGGCGCGCAGGAGAACGGCCCGGGATCATCCCTCGCGCGACGGCGGACCGGCCTCGCGGCGACCGGAGCCACTGGATCCGGGGGCCGACGGCGACGGCGCCAGCACCGGTTCGAGCCGCGGGATCAGCCGGATGCGCTCGCGGCGCGCCGGGATCACCCGGTAGACCTGCTTGGTCGCCTCGACGATGTGGACACCGGCGAACGGCAGCGACAGCGCCGCGCCGACGCGCTCCCAGGCCATCGCCGATTTCAGGAACCAGCCGCCAACCGGGGGCATGAACAGCGCCTCGCCCCAGCCGGTCGGCGTGAACCAGGTCTGCCGCAGCAGCTGCGTGATCTGCGAGCGCGAATAAGGCCGGCCATGGCCGAACGGCGTGTTGTCGGTCCGCGTCCAGACGCCGCGCCGGTTCGGGATCACGATGATCATGCGTCCCGCCGGCGCCAGCACCCGCCACATCTCGCGCAGCAGCCCGGCCGGGTCGTCCGACATCTCCAGCGCATGCACGATCAGGATGCGGTCGACCGCCGCATCAGGCAGCGGCAGCGAGAATTCGTCCACCAGCGAGGCCAGCGTCGGCCGTGCCGTCGGCCATTTTAGTACCCCCTGGGCCGCCGGCATGAAGGCGATGCAGCGTTCGGAATCCTCGCGGAACAAGCCGAGATAGGGCGTGGGATAGCCGATGCCCAGCACCCGCTGCCCGGCCGCGCTCGGCCAGCGCGCGCGGATACCGCGGTTGATCAGGAGCCGCGCGACGATCCCGAGGCGACCCGAATAGAAATTTCGCAGATCGATCACGTCCATGACGTCAATGTATCATGCGGGCGCGCGCCGCCGCGCGCCCAATATTGCGTTGCGCCTCCAGCGTTAACGCCATATCTCTGCCCGGCACATCGGAGGCCGCCCGCAACGCCGCGCCCGGGCTCCGCCTCCACCACCTTCTGGCATCGCGAGCGCGACCATCGTGCCTCGCCCGGTCCCGCCGACGGAGACATCATGGCCGCCGACATCCGCGCCTTCACCTGCCTGTCCGACAATTTCGGCTATCTGATCCATGACCCTGCGACCGGTGCGACTGCCTCGATCGACGCCCCCGAGGCCGGACCGATCGTCCGGCAGTTGGACGCCGAAGGCTGGACGCTCACCGACATCCTGATCACGCATCATCATCACGACCACGTCGGCGGCGTCGCCGAGCTCAAGCAGAAATATGGCTGCCGGGTCGTCGCGCCGCACGACAAGACGACGGCGATCGCCAACGTCGATCTGCGAGTCGCCCATGGCGATGTCGTGAAGATCGGCGAGTTGCTCGCGCGCGTGCTGGAAACGCCAGGCCATACGCTCGACCACGTCTCCTACGTGTTCGATGCCGACAAGGCGTTGTTTGCGGCCGACACGCTGTTCTCGGTCGGCTGCGGCCGCGTGTTCGAGGGCACCTATTCGATGATGTGGGACTCGCTGCTCAAGCTGCGCGCCCTGCCGGACGATTTCAGGCTGTATTGCGGCCACGAATACACCGCATCGAACGTCAAATTCGCCCTCACCGTCGACGGCGACAACGAGGCACTGAAAGCCCGCGCCGACGAGGTGGGACGGCTCCGTGCCGCCAACCGGCCGACCATCCCGTCGCTGCTCGGCGACGAAAAGAACACCAACGTGTTCCTGCGCGCCGACGATCCGGCCGTCGCGCTGCGGCTGCGCATGAAGGGCGCGAGCGCCGAGCAGGTGTTCGGCGAGTTGCGCGAGCGCAAGAACAAGTCGTAGGGCTGAGGACGATGGCTACGCTCTCGGCTGCCGACATCATCGCGCGTCTCGGTCTGCAGCCGCATCCGGAGGGCGGACATTTTCGCGAGACGTTTCGCGATCCGGCCGTCGACGCCTCCGGCCGCGCCGCATCGACGCTGATCTATTTCCTGCTTGCGCGCGGCGAGCGTTCGCATTGGCACAGGGTCGATGCAGTCGAGACCTGGCACTTCTATGCCGGGGCACCGCTGACCTTGCGGATCGCCGCCGAAGGCCAGGCGCCGCAAACGACGACGCTGGGCATCGACCTCGCAGCCGGCCAGCAACCGCAGGCGGTGGTGCCCGCCCATGCCTGGCAGGCCGCCGAGAGCAGCGGCGATTGGACGCTCGTCGGCTGCACGGTGGCGCCGGGCTTCATGTTCGAAGGATTCGAACTCGCGCCGCCCGGCTGGGAGCCGGAGGTCTGAGTCAGGCGCTCGCGCCGACGACCTTCGCGGCCGGCTCGGCGAAGCGCTCGCGCTCCTGGGCGAGGAAGCCGGAAACCGCATCGGCCGGCATCGGCTTGGCGAAGTAGTAGCCCTGGATGTAGTCCGCGCCCAGACGCCGCAGGCTGTCGAGCTGCTCCTTGGTCTCGACACCTTCGACTACGCACGAAATTTCCATGTCGGCGCAGAGGCCGGTCAGCGACTTGATGATCTTGTGGCTGATCGGATTGGCATTGACGTCGCTCACGAAACTGCGGTCGACCTTGAGCTTGTCGAGCGGCAGCCGGTGAACGTGGCTGAGCGACGAGTAGCCGGTGCCGAAATCGTCCAGCGAGATGCCGCAACCGATCGCCTTCAATGCCGCGATCGACTGCTCGGCACGAGCGAAATCGAAGGTGACGGCGGTTTCGGTGATCTCGAACTCGATGCGGCGCGGCGGCACACCGCTGGCATGGATGACCGCCAGCAGCGGCAGAACGCCGTCCGGAGAACAGATGTCGTGTGCGGAGAGATTGAACGACACGCGAATGTCGTCCGGCCAGGTCCGCGCCGCGGCGAGCGCCTTGACCAGGAGACAACGCGTCAGGCTGCGGATGACGCCGATCCGCTCGGCGGCCGGGATGAAGCTCGCGGGCGACACCGTGCCCAGCTTGGGACTGTGCCAGCGCGCCAGGACCTCGAAGCCGGTGGTGCGTGCGTTCGTGGCGTCCATGATTGGCTGAAACGCCAGATCCATCTCGGCGTCGAAATCGGCCGTGCGCAACAGATGCTCGATCACGCTGCGGCTGCGGATCTCCGCCTCGAGCTCGGTCGAGAAGATGATGGCCTGGCCGCGGGCGCGACGCTTGGCGTGGTAGAGCGCATAATCGGCGCATTCGTACAGCGCATCCGCAACCATGGCCGAGCGCGGATACAGCGCAAAGCCGGTCGAGCACGACAGGCCCGTATGAGTCGTGTCGAACTGATAAGGCAGCTTGATGAGGTCGGTGATCTGCCGTCCGAGGTTGAGCAGATCGTCGTCCGTTGGATTGCCGGCGACCACCAGTCCGAACTCGTCGCCGCCGAGCCGGGCGAGATGGACCTGGCCGCCATGGCCGGCACAGGCGTCGCGGATGCGGCGCGCGGCCTCCATCAGCACGCGGTCGCCGACCGTATGCCCATAGGTGTCGTTGATCGGCTTGAAGCCGTCGAGATCGATGATGCCGACGGCAAGCCGCGTGCCGTCCCGCTCGGCCTCGGCGAAGGCTTGCGTGAGCTCCGAGAAGAAGCGACGGCGATTGGGCAGATCGGTCAGCGAATCCAGATTGGCGAGCCGGAAGTTTTCATCCGACAGCGCTTGCGTCGCGGCCTGCTCCGCGAGCAGCGATTTGCGGCTGGCAACCAGCGCAGCGAAATCGCGGTAGTAGATGAACAGCACCGTGACCATGGCGCCGGACACGAGCAGCTGATTGACAGCGATCGCCCGCAGCGCGTGAACGCCCGTGGACATGAAGAAGACGACATAGGGGACGATGACCACGAGGGTCACGATCAGCGCCGCGGAGCGCAGATGCATGAGGCAGAAGATGATGCCGATGACCGTGACCGCCATGTAGAACGCGACCTGCCCCTTGGCGAACGGATCGCCATAGGGAAACAACGCGAACGACCAGACGACGAACAGCGCTCCGATCGGACCGGCAATCCGGTTGGTGACACGGAGGTTGCGCAGCACCTCGGCGTCGCTGCTGGCGGACTCGCCCTGCCGCAGCCACCACAGCATGCGAACGCCGGTAATCGTCGACAGCAGCGCCGGCACTGAAATCGTCAGCCACGCCGGCGCCACCGGCAGGAACGTGTAGGCGAGCGCCAGACTATTGGTGATGAGAATGAAATAGAGCAGCGGCACCTGCTTGGAGAACGCCTGGAACTGCGCACGCGTCAGCTCGGGATTGTCGGCGGGAACGCGAAACAACTCCGCCGCGCGGGCCATGTAACGTCTCACGTCCGGCATTGCCGCCCCGTTGTCAGCACCATTTCGCAGGGACTATCGCTCAGGACGGGTAAAGGGCGGGTTAGGTGCAGAACGCGTCAAACTGTAATCGACGGTTGTGAGCTACCGGCCGGCGCGCTGGTTTTGCGCACGGTTAAGTGCGCATCAAGGATAACCGTCGGATTGGGCCGCCGAAGTTCGCATGCGAGGCCTGACTCCGCTCACCTCGCCCTTCACCCGAGCGCTCAGCGCTTGCGCAGAAGGAACATGTCCTTGGCCGCGACCAGACCGCCACCGGCGATCAGCAGCGCCGCCACGGCGATCGTCGCGCTCGGCCGCGCGTAGCCGGCAACGATCAGGAACGCCGTCGACAACAGCGGCGTCGCATAGGACGCCGCACCCAGCACCCGAATGTCGCCGCGCTTCATGCCGATGTCCCAGGCATAGAACGCAGCACCGACCGGACCGATGCCGAGACCGGCAACAGCGAGCCACTGCATCGGACCGTCAGGCCAGACCGTTCGCTCGACCGCAACATGGACCAGGGCCGCGAGAGCGGACGTCGCCAGGCAGAAGCCGGCGACGGCATCGGTCGGCACCGCCTTCAGACGGCGCGAGAGCACCGAATAGATCGCCCACACGAACGCCGCGACGAAGGCGGCCGCAAGCCCCGGCAACTGGCTCGCAGCGAAGCTCGCACCATTGCCGAGCAACAGCAGCGCGGTGCCGACGAGACCGATCCCGGCACCGATCACGTGATGAACCGCGAGCCGCTCGCCCGGCAGAAAGGCCGAGAACAGCACGATCAGCAGCGGCCAGAGATAGTTCAGCAGCCCGGCCTCGGCCGGTGGCGCGAAGCGCAGCGCCAGAAAATAAAGCGCGTGGTAGCCAAACAGCCCGCCCACGCCCACGACCCACGCCGCCACCGGCTGCCGCAGCACCTGGAGCCCGTCCGTTCGACGGATCAAACTGGCCAGGCCGACCGCACCGCCGATCGCGAAGGTCATTGCCGCCAGTTGGAAGGCGGGAATCGTGCCGGTCGCGACCGTCAACAAGGCGAGCAGCGACCACATCAGGATCGCGGTCAGACCGATCAGGGTCGCAGTGCGCTGGGACATCAGGCGGCAGGCTCCGTCACGGCCGGCTCATGCCGGCCACCCACGCCTGCGTCCGTGCGGGGAGCGTCCAAGACGTGAATGCCCGCGGCGAGCGCGGGCATCACGTTTTCCTTAGCCGCAGACGGCGGCCGGAGGCAACGCCGCCGGCGCAGATCACACCATGTACTGGCCACCATTGACCGACAGCGTCGAGCCGGTGATGGCCCCTGCCTCGTCGGCCGCGAGGAACACCACGGCGCGCGCGATCTCCTCGGGCTCGCCGAGGCGCCCCACCGGAATCAGTGGCAGGATGGCTTTCTCGAGCACGTCCTTCGGCACCGCCTGCACCATCTCGGTGTTGATGTAGCCTGGGCAGATCACGTTGACGGTGATGCCGGCCTTGGCCGTCTCCAGCGCGAGCGCCTTGGTGAAGCCGATGTCGCCGGCCTTCGCCGCGGAGTAGTTGACCTGGCCGAACTGGCCCTTCTGGCCGTTGATCGAGGAGATGTTGATGATGCGGCCGAACTTGCGCGCGCGCATGCCCTCGATGACCGGGCGGGTCATGTTGAACAGCGAGCCGAGATTGGTGTTGATCACCGCGCTCCATTGCTCGAGCGTCATCTTGTGGAAGGCGGTGTCACGGGTGATGCCGGCATTGTTGATCAGGACATCGACGGGACCGAGATCGGCTTCGACCTTCTTGATGCCCTCACCGCAGGCCTCGAACGAGCTGACGTCCCATTTGTAGACGGGGATATCGGTCTCGCTCTTGAACTTCTCCGCAGCGGCATCGTTGCCGCCGTAATTCGCCGCGACCTTGTACCCAGCCGCCTTCAGCGCCTTGCTGATCGCCGCTCCGATACCGCGCGTTCCCCCCGTCACCAACGCCACACGTGCCATGTCGAATCCTTCCCTCGATGACTGATCGCACAGGACAACCTCTGGCTGCCACCGCGCCTACCGTTGTTATTGGATCATGAACCTCCGCGCGACCATCACCTTGCCGCACGACCATCCATGCTCGCTCAACTCCATTTTTTTAGTGGTCGATTATGCGACGTGTTTGACGGACATCAAGAACAAAACGCCCGGCGAGATCGCCGGGCGTTGATCTTTAGTTGAGCTGGACGCGATTGCGAAGGCTGAACGGTTCGCAGTCACTGCCGGCTTTTTAGTCGCGTGCGACGCACAGCGCGATGCCCATGCCGCCGCCGATGCACAGCGTCGCGAGGCCCTTCTTAGCGTCGCGCTTCTGCATCTCATGCAGCAGGGTCACGAGCACGCGCGCGCCGGATGCGCCGATCGGATGGCCGATCGCGATCGCGCCGCCGTTGACGTTGACCTTGGCCGGATCCCAGCCGAGGTCCTTGTTCACGGCACAGGCCTGCGCGGCGAACGCCTCGTTGGCTTCGATCAGGTCGAGGTCGGCGATGTTCCAACCGGCCTTCTTCAGCGCCGTGCGCGACGCCGGGATCGGGCCGGTGCCCATGACCTTCGGATCGACGCCGGCCTGGCCCCAGGACACGATCCGCGCGAGCGGGGTCTTGCCTTCCTTGGCCGCCTGCTTGGCGGTCATCAGCACCACGGCCGCTGCGCCGTCATTGATGCCCGACGCGTTGCCGGCTGTGACCGTGCCGTCCTTCTCGAAGGCCGCGCGCAACTTGGCCATGGCCTCGATCGTCGCGCCATGACGCGGATATTCGTCGGTGTCGACCACAGTGTCGCCCTTGCGGCTCTTCACCGTCACGGGCGCGATCTCGTCCTTGAACCTGCCGGCCTTCTGAGCCGCCTCGGCCTTGTTCTGCGATGCAACGGCGAACTCGTCCTGCTGCGCACGCGTGATCTGATATTGCTTCGCAACGTTCTCGGCGGTGTTGCCCATGTGATAGCCATTGAAGGCGTCCCACAGGCCGTCCTTGATCATCGTGTCGACCAGATCGAGCGAGCCCATCTTCACGCCGGCGCGCAGATATTGCGCATGCGCCGCCATGCTCATCGACTCCTGGCCGCCGGCGACCACGATGTCGGAGTCGCCATTGACGAGCGCCTGATAGCCGAGCGCAACGGAGCGCAGGCCGGAGCCGCACAGCTGGTTGATGCCCCAGGCCGGGCTCTCGACTGGAATGCCGGCGGCGATCGAGGCCTGGCGCGCCGGGTTCTGGCCCTGCGCCGCAGTCAGGATCTGGCCCATGATGACCTCCGAGACGCGGCCGGGCTCGACACCGGCGCGCTCCAGCGCGGCCTTGATGGCCACCGCACCCAGCTCATGGGCCGGGACACTGGCGAAGGCACCGTTGAAACTTCCAACCGCGGTGCGGGCGGCGCTGACGATGACGACATCGTCTGACATGAGCATCTCCTGGGGTTCTTGATCTTGGACGTGGAAACGAGGGCTTGAGAGATCGGGCGTATTTGAAATCAAACCGAATTTCTTCGTTCACGGTCGCGCCGGCCGTCCGCAAGCCTCGGATTGGCAGATGCGCAACCTTCGCACTTCATCCTGTTAACGTCGTTGCGACATGTCAATTGGCGGCATCAGCGATTCCTGTTGCAGCGCATTCAAATTGGCACGCTTGGCGGTTTCGTGAGCAGGAATTCTGCTGCGGGATTAACCGTTCCGCACAAAACCGTAGCCGAACTCGCCCGAAAGTGATTACGTTATTGCATTGCGTAGCTCTTCGCCCTGCGGCGACGCCGCCGGGTTCCCTGTTCTCGGTTTGCATGTGTGAGCTCATGGCGAAATCTGACCAACCCACCACGATCAAGAAATACGCGAACCGGCGGCTCTACAATACCGGGACGAGTACCTACGTGACCCTCGAAGATCTGGCCTCGATGGTTAAGAACGGGGAGGATTTCCTGGTCTACGACGCCAAGACCGGCGACGACATCACCCGGTCCGTGCTCGCCCAGATCATCTTCGAGCAGGAGAACAAGGCGGGACAGAACCTGCTGCCCACCACATTCCTGCGCCAGTTGATCCGCTTCTACGGCGACAGCATGCAGATGGTGGTACCCAAATACCTGGAGCAGTCGATCGACACACTGACCAAGGAGCAGGAGAAGTTCCGCAAGCAGATCGCCGACACCTTCAGCGGGACGCCTTTCGCGCCGCTCGAGGAGCAGGTGCGCCGCAACATGGAGCTGTTCCAGCAGACCTTCTCGATGTTCAAGCCGTTCGCGCCTGGTGCGGTCCGCGCCGAGGAGAAGGCCGCCGAGCCCGCTGCTGCCGCCGCCGACGACAACATCGACGAGCTGCGCCGCCAGATGAAGGAAATGCAGGACCGGCTCGACCGCATGTCGGAGCCGAAGAAGGACGAGCAGCAAGGCTGACGCTTGCCGCTTGATCCGCGATTGGAGGCCGGCGGCTGATCAGCTCGCCGCCGGCAATTCTGCCCTGCCGTGCTCGATCCACGGCCGATCGACCGAGGCGAGGCCGATCACCCGGCCCTGGATGTAATCGCAGCCCCAGTCGCGCAGCAGCGCGACCGACGCCTCGTCCTGCACCCATTCCGCGACCGTCTTGATCTGCAGCCGTCGCGCCAGCTCGACCAGCGTCTGGACGAAGGCGCGGTCGTCAGCCGAGCGCACGAGATTCTGCACGAAGGCGCCGTCGATCTTGACGATGTCGACGCCGAGCTTGCGCAGATTGCGGAACGAGGTGTGCCCGGCGCCGAAATCATCGATGGCGATTCGGCTGCCGAGATCCTTCAGCCGCGTCACGAAGCCGCGGAGATCGTCGACGTCCTGGATCTCGACCGTCTCGGTGATCTCGACGATCAGCCGTTCGGCGACCCCAGGATGGGCGCGCATCATGGATTCGATCGAGGCCCACCAGTCCGGATCCATGGTGGTCTCAGGCGAGATGTTGAGGCTCAGGGTGACGTCGGGCGTGCTCGCGAGCTCAGCCACCACCAGCTCCAGAATGCGGTGATCGACCAGACGGATCAATCCGAGCCGTTCGGCGACCGGGACGACGTCCGGCGCCAGCAAGGCCCGGCCGTCATCCTGGCGCATCCGCACCAGGCATTCATAGAAGGCGGGCGCAAGCGTGTTGGCATTCACCACCGGCTCGAACGCCGTGACGATGCGCCGCTCATTGAGCGCCGTCACGATCTCGTCAGTGACGCGGATGTTGACCTTGCGCTGCGCGTCGCGCTCCACGTTCGGCCGCCAGGTCGAGAACGATCCGATGCGGCGGCGCTTGGCGGCGTCGAGCGTCTCATGGGCGCGGTTGACCGCTTCCTCGACCGAGCGGGCGTGACGGGGAACGCTCACTGCGCCGATCGTCGCGGTGACGGCGACCGGACCTGACTTGGTCGGCACCACCTCGTCGCGCACGGTCGCGAGAAAGCGCTCGGCGGCGGTGGTCATGTCGTCCATCGTACAGTTCTTCAGGATCAACCCGAACTTGTTGCCCGAGAACCGCCCGAGCGTGTCGCCACCACGGAGCCGGCCCCGGATGCGCTGCGCGATCTCCAGCACGACGCCGTCGGCGACGTCGAAGCCGAAGGCGTCGTTGATGCGCGCGAGATGATCGATGCCGACCAGCATGAAGGCGCAGGAGAAGCGGAACCGCTGCGCCTCCTCGATCACCTCGGCAAGCGTCGCCAGCAGATGCGTCCGGTTCAGCTCGCCGGTCAGCGGATCGTGCCGTGACAGCTTGAGCAGTTGCTCCTCGCGGGCGTGGCGCTCGTTGTTGATCCGGACGATGCCCTGGGCGCGGGCCGGCCGCCCGTCGGAGCCTGCGAACCAGCAGCCGGTTTCCTCGACCCAGATCAGCGGCGCCCCGGCGTGGGTGCGCACGCCATATTCGATCCGGTACGGCGTGCCGCTGGCGCCGTATAGCGGTGCCGTCTGGAGCATGATCTCAGTGCGGATGCCGCGGTTCGGCTCGATCAGCTTGCTGAACTCGGCCCCATTGCAGAGCTGCGGCAACGGAACATCGGCAAACACCGCCCCGACGTGATCGCTCCAGACGATCACGTCGCTTGCCAGGTCCCAGACGAAGGCGGCTTGGCCCAGGGACGCCAGGATCATCGCGGTCTGTGGCAATTCGGATGTCAAGGTCGCCTCGTTTCGGCACAGGCCGGCAGGACCGGCGCTGATTTGGGAACGGCCGACGCGTACCCGCGCGAGCGGCGGCGGCCGACTTCGCGAATCAGACTACGCATCTCTGGTTAACGGAGAGCATGCCGAGGCGACGAGCGCGTGTCCGAGACGCGTCAACCATGTTTGGAACATGCAGCGCCCAGCGACGCTTGGGACGGCATTGCTTTTGCGAGATCGAGGGGCGAAAGGTACCGGCGTCCCAGAACGTGACAATCGCGCCGGCGATGGTTGGACAATGTTAACGATTGATCAGGACGGCGGTCGCCTGGACGGGTTGGAGGAGACCTCCCGCTCGGTGACGCTGCTGCCGAGCGATGCGAGCCATGACCGTCGCGCGCGGATCATTCGCGCAGCCCGCCCCGATGCCGGCTTCGTGACCCATCTGATCGCGACCGCCGAGCAGCTGCCGCAGACCCGCACGCTCAGGCGCGCGGCCGCTGCCGACGTCCACAGTGCCTATGCGGCGAGGCTTCAGCCGGTCACGCGTGCCGGCGGCCGGACCCGAGAAATGATCTAAGCGCGCTCCTGCGCCTCAGGGCTTCGGCGTGTCGGGTTTGGCCGGCTCTGGAGCGTCAGGTGCAGCGGTCTCGGTCTCCTTTGCCTCCGCGACCCAGCCAGTCGTCGGCGCGGGAGCCGGCCGGGGGACCGAGCGATCGAGCAGCACGGACTCGGCGACCGAAGCAGCCGCCGGCACGGCATCGCTCCGCTCTTCAACGGCGGGCGCGGCAGCATCCGCCTTCTGAACCTCCGCCTGCTCAACCTCCACCTTGGTCGGTTCCTTGACCGTTTCTCTGGCCGGCTCTTCGATCGGCTCAGGCTCCGGATCAGGCACGGTCGCTTCGGCCGGCGCTGGTGGCATGGGCGCGGGGGCTGCGACGACGGCGCGGGCGGCGCGCTTGGTGCGCAGCGAGACTCCGCCGAAGAAGTCGACCATCGCCAGCAGGGTCAGCAGCAGGAAGGTCGAGTTCCCGAACTTCTGCCACATCGCGAATTCGGCGGCGGCGCCGCCGAAGACCAGCAACGACAGCAGGTGGTCGGTGAGATATTTGCCGTTCGGCTTCGCCGCCTTGATGATCTCAAGCAGCAGCAGCAGCACGCCCAGGGCCAGCAGCATGTCGCCGAGCGAGATCGTCCAGAGCTCGCCGGACGGAAGCTGAAGGCGCAGCAGCGTCTCGCTGAAGGCGACCCCCGGCATCAGGAAGACGATCATGTTGTAGATCGCCAGCGGGATCAGCAGCAGCGGGAAACCGACCATGGACATCGGTTGAAGCCTTGGATGGCGCGGGCGGCGGCCCGGCGCAAAATCAATCGGTGCGAAGAAGATGACAGCGAGACGGGATCACGCGGCACAGATACGCAACGGTCCCGGCGAATCACGTCGCACGGGACCGCTTTCAACCCCATCGATGGCCGAATTCGGGCGGCTTGGAAAGCGGCCCGCGCGGACAATCAGGCGTCTTTCTTCTTCAGGACCTGGCGGCCCTTGTACATGCCGGTCTTCAGGTCCAGGTGGTGCGGACGACGCAGCTCGCCGGAATCCTTGTCCTCGACATAGGTCGGCTTCTTGATCGCGTCAGCCGAGCGGCGCATGCCGCGGCGCGACGGCGAAGTTTTTCTTCTGGGGACGGCCATATCGGTATCCTCTAGGGTATTTTTGCAAGGCATCGTCCGCAAAGGACGGCTGCAGCCATGAAGCTGGCGAGCCCGGATGCCGATCAAGGCCGCGCTTATAGAGGAAGGGGTGCGGCATGGCTAGGGCTCTCCGAGGCATTTTTGGCCAAATTTGCGCCGCTCGGACCTTACCGCCGCTCCCCCCAGCAGGTCTGCAGGCCGGAGGACTGCGCCCGCATCATATAGGTTGCGGACAGCCGTCTCACGCCGGGGCCGGGCGTGCGGGCACTGCGCCGGACCGGGTTCGGCAGGATCGAGGCCATCAGCGCCGCCTCGCGCGGGCCGAGCCCCGCGGCCGAGCGGTTGAAGGCGTAATTCGCGCCGGCTTCGGCGCCGAACTGGCCGGACGGGCCGAGCTCGGCGATGTTGAGGTAGATTTCGAGGATGCGCCGCTTGCCGAGGACGAGGTCGATCCACAGCGCCAGCGGCAGTTCCAGCGCCTTGCGGACATAGCTGCGGCCCTGCCACAGGAACAGGTTCTTGGCGACCTGCTGGGTGATGGTCGAGCCGCCGCGGCTGACCTCGCCGTCCTCGGCATCGTCCATGACCTCGCGCAGCGCGCCCCAGTCGATGCCGTGATGGCTGCAGAATTTGGCATCCTCCGCCGCCACCACCGAGCGCGGCAGATACGGCGACATCGCCGAGAGGTCGATCCAGTGCCGCGTCACGGGCTGCCCCGTCACCGTCCGCCACAGCATCAGGGTCGAGACCGGGTGACCCACGGCATAGAACGGCGTCAGCGCGTAGGGCACGAGCAGCACCAGCACGGCGATCACGAGGAGGGTTCTGACGGTACGCAAGGGCAGGCGCCGCTCGGTTGGGACCGCCGTGGGGGCGGCCAGTTGGCCGGGATTATCCGACATCTCGATGTGGTTTCCTGCTTTTTTCCGCCGTTGCGGCTGAAAGCCGCCACCGCCCCGGCAATTGACGAAGTCGCCGCCATCAACGATTGTCGGCGAATTTCGCCTCCCTGGAGCTCTTCTTAAATGACTGCGACGGCCACCGACTTCACCCAACGCCTGGACAAGACCGCGGAGGAGACCGAAGCGCTGCTCGGGGAGCTCCTGTCCGATGCGCCGATGGCCGACGAGATCATCAGGCCGAAGCGGCTGATCGAATCGATGCGCTATTCCAGCCTGAACGGCGGCAAGCGGCTGCGCCCGTTCCTGGTGGTCGAGAGCGCCGCCGTGTTCGGCGTCCCGCGCCGGGGCGCGCTGATGGCCGGCGCCGCACTCGAATGCATCCACTGCTACTCCCTCATCCATGACGACCTGCCGGCGATGGACAATTCCGATCTGCGCCGCGGCCGCCCCACGCTGCACAAGGCCTATGACGACGCCACCGCGATCCTGGCCGGTGACGCCCTGCTGACCATCGCCTTCGACATCATCACCCGCGACGAGATCCATCCCGATGCCGGCGTCCGCCTCGCTTTGACCCGGGCGCTGGCCCGCTGCGCCGGTGTCGGCGGCATGGCCGGCGGCCAGATCCTCGACCTCGCCGGCGAGGGCCGGTTCGGCGACAGCGGCCCGGTCGACGTCGCCCGCGTTCAGCAGATGAAGACCGGCGCCCTGCTCCGCTTCGGCTGCATCGCCGGCGCCCTGCTCGGTCAGGCCTCGGCGGCCGAGTACCAGGCGCTCGACGATTACGGCCGCGCGCTCGGAGAGGCCTTCCAGATCGCCGACGACCTGCTCGACGTCGAGGGCGATGCGGCGACCCTCGGCAAGCCGGCCGGCGCCGACGCCGAGCTCGGCAAGACCACCTTCGTCACCCAGCTCGGCATCGAGGGCGCCAGGCAGCGCGTCCGCGACCTGCTCGCCCGCGGCGATGCCGCGCTGTCGATCTTCGGCGCCAAGGGCGACGTGCTGCGGGCGGCCGCCCACTTCGTCGCCGAACGCAAGAGCTGAGGCGAGGCGTTGGCCGGAGTCCATCCTGACGATCCGGACCTCGCCCGCTTTGCAAGGCTGCCGGCTGCGCTGCGCGTCATCTATGCGCGGCCGCGGACCTTCATATCGCTGGGGCTCGCGATCGTCGCGTTCTTCCTGCTGCCGCCGGCGCTCCGCCTGATCACGCGGCTGCTGATCGGCTGGGACATCTTCACCGCGATCTACCTCGTGCTGGTCGCGGTGATGATGCTGCGCAGCGAGCATCATCACATCCGCCGCAAGGCGGTCATGCAGGACGACGGCCGCTTCGTGATCCTGATGGTGACGGCGCTGGGCGCCTTCGCCAGCATCGCCGCGATCGTGCTCGAGCTCGGCGCTTCCAAGCGCGATGCTCCGGCGCTGACGCTGGCGCTGCTCACCGTCTCGCTGTCCTGGGCCGCGGTGCATGCGACCTTCGCCCTGCACTACGCCCATGATTATTACCGCGGCGCCAAGCCTGGGGGCCTGCAATTCCCCAGCGGCGACAAAGACGAGCACGCCGACTACTGGGACTTCGTCTACTTCTCCTTCATCATCGGCATGACCGCCCAGGTCTCCGACGTCGGCATCACCGACAAGATCATTCGCCGCACCGCGACCGTCCACGGCATCATCTCGTTCGTCTACAACACCGCGCTGGTCGCCCTGATGGTCAACATCGCCGCCAGCGCGATCTCCTCCTGATCAGTTGCATACCTCGACACTGGCATTGTTGGCCGGCCCGCCGCCGCCGCGATATTCGAGCCGGCAGCCGGGCCGGACGGTGCGGCACAGATAGGCGTCGCAATAGATCTGCCCGCCCGACTTCGCGGGCCGGGCCGCCTGCGTCTGCGGCCTGGTGTAGCCCGGGGCCGCCCCGATGCCGAGACCGCCACCACCTCCGATCCCCACCCCGACGCCCGTACCGGGAGCCGGCATCGGCAGGCCGGCGTCCGGTGCCGCACGGCCGCGGCGGCGCGACGGCACATCCTCGTCGCCGCTGCTGTCGCGCTTGGCGACCGGCTTCCGGTCGCGCCGCTTCTCGCATTCATTGTCGTCGTTGACGAACGAGCCTTCGGCACAGACGATGCGGGTGCAGTGGTCGCCGTCCGGCTTGGTGCCATGCTGGCAGACCAGGGGGCACACCCGCGCCTGCTTGAGCTTGATCGCCTGGAGCGCATCGGCCGATGCCGCCTGGGTGTCGAGCTTGGTGCCGGCATAGCGGTTGAACTGCGACAGCGAGCGGCGCGAGGCTGAGCCCCAGTCACCATCGGCATCCTCCGTGAGGCAGCCGACCCGGCGCAGCTCGAGCTGCACCGACTTGGTGAGATCGGCGGGCTGCGCGGCCGGGGTGAGCGCGGCCACCTGCGGCCCCTGCTGCGGCGCTGCGGCCGTCGGCGTGCCGGGCGATGTCGCCGCGCGCGGATTGTCGACCGCCGCGAGTTGCTGCTCCCCGCGCTTCTTCTCGGCCTCGGCCGCCTGCTGCTGCGCGACCTGAGTTGCCTTTTCTGCGGCCAGACGGGCCTGCTCGGCCGCCTTGGCCTCGGCCTCCGCCTTGGCGAGCGTCTCCTTGCGGGCCCCCTCGGCGGCGAGCCGCGCCCGCTCGGCCTCGGTCGCGCGGGCTCTCTCGGCGGCGACCACGCGGTTCTCCTCGGCGGTAAGCTTTTCGAGCTGCAGCTTGGCGAGGCTCGCATAGAAGCCATCGGGGTACTGCGCCAGGAAGGCGTTCAGCGCGCCCTTGTTGCCGACCTGCATCGCGAGCTCGTAGTCACGCCGGATGTCGGCCTGAGGGTTCGGCGGCGGCGTCACCGGCATCTGCGTCACGACGCGCGGCACGCCGGGGACCAGCGGCACGTCCTCGCCGCCGAGCGAGCCGTACACGAACGGTTCCTGGCGGTTGGCGGTCGCCTTCAACACCTCGTCGCGGACGAAGCCGAACGCCTTGCGGACGTCGAGGCCGGGCGTCGCGATGTGCCGCGACAGCGCCAGCGTGAATGGCGAGTTCTTGCCGTCGCCGTCCTGCGCCGTCGAACCGGCCTTGGCGGAATAGGCGATCAGCGTGTTCGGGCTGGTCGGCTCGACCTTGGCGAGGCCGCGGCCGAGGCTGCGGGTCGCCA
The DNA here is from genome assembly GCF_051168015.1 of Bradyrhizobium sp. HKCCYLRH3061. Classification (NCBI taxonomy): domain Bacteria; kingdom Pseudomonadati; phylum Pseudomonadota; class Alphaproteobacteria; order Hyphomicrobiales; family Nitrobacteraceae; genus Bradyrhizobium; species Bradyrhizobium sp. HKCCYLRH3061. Next base: position 4,851 of record NZ_JBNPUE010000007.1, on the reverse strand, counting down.
CCGTCCGCTGCATGTTGCGGGTGAACGGGTTGTCACGGCAGGCATCGAGAATGACGAGGCGCAGCTTCTTCGCCGGCTCGACGGCAACCAGAATGCGGTCGAGCGACAGCGTCTCGTCGTAGACATCGGTGTCGCGCTCGAGCCGGGCGTCGATCGGGATCAGATAGTTCGACCCTTCGACCTCCATGCCGTGGCCGGCGTAGTAGACCACCGCGATATCGGCATCGCGGGCGGCATCGGCGAAATCGCGCAGTGCCCGGCGCGTCTCCCGCGCGGTGAGATCGCGCCGATAATCGACGACATCGAAGCCCGCGCTCTTGAAGGTCGCCGTCATGACCGCGCCGTCATTGACCGGGTTCGTCAGTTGCGGCACGTTCTGATAGGCGGAGTTGCCGATGACGAGCGCCACCCGCTTCTCCGCGAGCGCCGGGTGGCCGGCCAGCAGCAGCGCTGCCGCCACGAGAAAACCGCCCAATCGAACTGACCACGACATCGTACCTACCCCATAGCCTGGGAAACATGCTCGGACTGCTAGCAGATTGCGGCCGTTCGGCTTGTGACCGGGATCACGCAAGGTTCGGTCCGGGGACATCCCGCCTGGGCCACGATATTTCTGTCGACGGAGCATCATCCGCAGTTCATGGCTTGCCAAGCCCCGTTTTGCATCGAAAATGCGATCCTTGTTTGTCCGCGGTTCCCCAGGGAGTTGGCCATGAGCGCAGACCGTTCCACCGTCGAGGCCGTCGTGCAGGGCTATTTCGACGCGCTCTACGAGGGCGACGCCGACAAGCTCGGCGCCGTGTTCCACCCCACCGCGGACCTGCGCTGGGTCGACAACGGCGAGCTCAAGATCCTCACGGTGCCGGACTGGCTGGCCTGGGTGCGCAAGCGCCCCTCCGCCAAGGGCGAAGGCAAGCCGCGCGAGGACTTCATCGTCACCATCGACCGTTCGGACGACAAGACCGCCTTCATCAAGGTGCGCTGCCAGCTGCCGCCGCGCTATTTCACCGATTACCTGGTGGCGATGAAGCTGAAGGACGGCTGGCAGATCGTGTCGAAGTCCTACCGCTACGACCTCCGGGATTGAGGCCGGCGCAAGGACGCCAGGCCCCCCGCCATGGAAGCTCACTTTCAGATATTCCTGATCCTGCTGGCCGTGCTGGCGGGAACCGCCCTTCTTGCACGGCGGGCCAACCTGGCGCCGGCGATCCTGCTGATGCTCGCCGGCATCGCGCTGGCCTTCGTGCCGGGCATGCCCGCCTTCGCGCTGCCGCCGGAGCTGGTGCTGCTGGTGGTGCTGCCGCCGTTGATCTATTCGTCGAGCGTCGCGATGAGCTGGCGCGAGTTCAAGCGCAATCTGCGGCCGATCGTGCTGCTCGCCGTCGGCTGCGTGATCTTCACCGCCTCCATGGTGGCGATCGCGACCCACTATCTTCTCGGCCTGTCCTGGAGCCTCGGCTTCCTGCTCGGCGCCATCGTGGCGCCGCCCGACGTCGTCGCGCCGCTCGCCATCGCCCGGCGGCTGCACCTGCCGCGCCGGGTGATGGTCATCCTCGAAGGCGAGGGCCTCGCCAATGACGCGACGGCGCTCATCCTCTATCGCTTCGCGGTAGCCGCCATCACCACCGGCGCCTTCTCCTTTCCGGTCGCGGCCGGCGAGTTCGCCCTGATCGTGGTGGGCGAGATCGCGTTCGGCATCGGCGTCGGCTGGCTGATGCTGCGCGCCCGCCATTACGCCCGGGATCCGCAGGTCGAGATCACGCTGTCGCTGCTGACACCCTATCTCGCCTACTGGATCCCCGAGCATGTCGGCGGCTCCGGCGTGATCGCCACGGTCGCCTGCGGCCTCTATATGAGCTGGAACGGACCGCTCTGGATCTCCTCCGCAACCCGCCTCCAGGGCGTGTTCTTCTGGGACCTCGTCGTCTACCTGATCGAGGGCATGCTGTTCCTCTTGACCGGCTTCCAGATGCGGCTGATCTACGAGAAGTCGAAGGCCTTCCCGCTCGACGAGATCATGATCGCCACCGCGCTGGTGGTCGCGATCGTCGTGATCGCGCGCTTCACCTGGACCTTTCCGGCCACCATCCTGCCGCGCGTGCTGAGCCCCTCCCTGCGCGCCAGGGATCCGCTGCCGCCGTGGCAGCAGACCTTCATCATCGGCTTCACCGGCGTGCGCGGCACGGTCTCGCTCGCGACCGCGCTGGCGCTGCCGCTCACATTGGCGAGCGGCGATGCGTTTCCCTATCGCGACGAGATCCTGTTCATCGCCTTCGGCGTGATCTTCTTCACCCTGATCGGGCTCGGCCTGACCTTGCCGCTGGTGGTGCGCTGGCTCGGCGTCGGCCGCGAGGGCCGCGCCGAGCATGTCCGCGAGCACGAGCAGGAGATCGCCGCCCGCCGCGAAGCGCTCGACCGGGCGCTGAAGTCGCTGGAGATGATGACCAGCGATCGCGAGATTTCCGAGGAGGTCATGCGGCTGCTGCGCGCGAGGCACGAGGTGCGCGTCAACCAGCTGCCGGAGGCGCTCAACCCCGACGACTACGACGCCTCCGCGCTCGGCATCGAGCTGACCCGCGAGCTGATCGGCGTCGAGCGCAAGAGCATTCACGCCATGCTCCGCGACGGCCAGATCACCGACGAAACCCGCCGCCGCATCGAGCGCGACCTCGATCTGGAGGAGGCGAGCCTCGCCAACCGGGAGTACGGGGAGTTGCCGTTGTAGAAGTGGATTGTTGAGCGCAATCGCTCATCAACACGCACGCCGTCATTTCGAGCTGCGCTCGCAATGACGTGGATTGAGCGGGGGTACAGATACGGCGACTGAATTTGTAGACACAGCATCTCATCCTCGCACCCGCGTTTCGCGTCCGAGCATTGATGTCTCTCTCGCCCTCTCTCAACAGAGGGCGCAGGGAAGGCCGGGCCCCGACTGAGGCCCGTGGCCCGCCTGCGAAAAGAATGCAGGCGGCAGGAACCACAGGTTCAGCCGGACAGACCCGGCCCTCCCTGCGCGATGGTTTTAACGGCTGCTTCGCACTCTCCCCGGGGACCGGGCTTTCTTGCCCCCGTCGCCAGCGGATCATCACCGCCAGCTTGGCATCAGCATCGGGATGTCAGGACCATGCGACTTGACCGTCCGCGCCATGACGTTCGTCCGCAAGCACCGAGCTCACTGCGCCACGTCGCGTCCACCGCATCCCGCCTCCACGTTCGTGACGACCGCGAAGCGCCCCTCGTGAGCGAGGCGGGACGGGCGGAAACATCGATCTGATTTGCCCGACGGCACAAGGCCTGACAGCTGCGACATGGTAACGCGACGGGCAAAACCGATATTCGCGATTGCTGGCGGCCGCCTACGACTGTGATGCGAGACGCGGCGCATTCTGCTATAATGACCTCATGACCCGAGAAGCTCTCGAAATGCTCCTGGAGCGCGTTGCGGCTTGGCCGGATCAGGCCCAGGCCGAGTTCGTGCGATCTTTGGAAGATATCGAAACACGGCACCTCGGTCCGTATCGCCTGAGCGATAATGAGCGCAAGGCCGTCCAACGCGGATTGCAGGAGATGCGGGAGCGGAAGCTCGCCGATGACGCAGCAGTCGCGGCCATGTTCAACCGCTATCGGGCATGAGAGTTCGATGGTCTCATTCGTCGCTTGCCGAGATCGAGGACATCTTTTCCTATATTCACGAGCGCAATCCGGCTGCCGCCTCTTCGGTCGTTGCACGTATCGAACGGCTGACGTCCATTCTCGCGGACTTTCCCTTGGCCGGACATATCACCGATGAGCCGGAGGTTCGCGTCTTGTCCGTGGTGCGTTACCCTTTCCGGATCTTCTATGCTGTCGACGCCGCGTTGGACGAAGTGATCATCTTGCACGTCCGGCATACCGCTCAGGACGAGCCGTTCTAATCCTCGTCACGCTCCATGCTGCAGAGCGGCACCCGCCTCACCGCTCGATCATCCAGCGTGTTACCGCCTGGTGGTAGTTCATCGGGCCAGGCACGGTCTTGTAGGTCTTCAAGTAGCGGAAACCCGCCTTCTGCAGCGCGCGGTTGGAGGCGGTGTTGTAGGCGTGCGGCTCGCAGAACAGCTGCTTGAGCTGCAGCTTCTCGAAATACAGGTCGACGCTGCGGCTGACGCATGCGGCGCCGAGGCCGCGGCCGCGCAGCTCCGGCTCGGTGACGTGCAGATGCATGTGGGCGCGATTGCCGAAGACGATGCGGTCGCAGCTGGAGAAGCCGATCGGCCGGCCGTCGAGCCGCCAGATCACCAGCAGCGCCGCGCGCTCGGCGAGCGGCGTCGCGTAGAGCGTCTTGAACAGGCTGCTCCAGACCGCCCTGGTCGGCATCCGCGTCGGATCGATGCCCATCAGGTCGAGCTGCTCGATGCTCGACGCATAGAAGTAGTCGATGACCAGCGAGGTCTCGGCGAGCTCCATTTCACGGATATCGAGAGTCATCGAGGCGTCCCTTTTTCAGCAGGCCTCAAGGTGCTGATCATGCGGGCAGCAGTGGGGCGTGGCCGGCGGATCGTGCCGGTCACGGCAGCGGCGCGTAGCGGCTGATCCACGGATGAAAATTCCAGACTGAGGCGCGCGGCACAAGCAGCTGACGGTTGCAGGGCTGGCCGCTCTCAAGGTTGCACTTTGAAGAGGAGGTCGCTTTGCCGGCTCTTCCTCGTGCTTTCGGCGCCCTGCGCCACGGCGAACGCGTATGCCGCGACCTGAATGACGCGCACGCTTGCTTCCCCATCGTCATGGCCGGGCTTGTCCCACGGCTGTCCGGTTCAGACAGACTGGACATGGTGCATGGCGTGGATTCTTCTGCGGTCTTGAGCATCGCCAAAT